>NZ_DKSU01000006.1:202161-202939 GCF_002472945.1 Empedobacter sp. UBA7248
GTAACAGAAGAAGGTACACAGAATAGTGTGCAAACTGATGCAAATGGATATTATTCGTTGACTTTACAAAATGATGATGCTAAACTAATTTTTGAGCAATTGGACTTCCCTATTCGAGAAGAACAGGTATTGAATAGAAGTGTGATAAATGTAAGTTTCATAAAAGAAGATGACGGGATTCAGCTAAAAGATGTGGTGATAAATGCGGGGTACTATGCTGTAAAAGACAAAGAACGTACGGGGTCTATTGCTCGTGTAACAGCTAAGGAAATAGAGACTCAGCCCGTGAATTCTGTTTTAGATGCTTTGCAAGGTCGTGTTCCCGGTTTAGAGATTACACCAACTTCTGGAACTCCTGGAGGTGGCTATACCATTCGGATAAGAGGCCAAAATAGTATTGCTGCGGGAAATAATCCTCTATTTATAGTAGATGGTGTTCCATTTGATACCAATTCGATAGGAGATACTTCAACCTCAGCACAAATCTTTTATGGGTCAACTATAAATCCTTTAAATTATATCGATCCACAATCTATCGAATCTATCGAAGTTTTGAAAGATGCTGATGCTACTGCTATTTATGGATCTCGGGGAGCCAATGGTGTACTATTGATTACTACAAAGAAGGGAAAAGCGACTAAAACAAGTATTTCTATAGATGCTTCTACCACTGTTATTAACCCTACTAAGCTTCCTAAACTACTTAATACAGAACAATATCTAGAAATAAGGAAAAAAGCCTTTGCGAATGATGGTGTAACGACGTATCCTACGACAG
>NZ_DKSU01000008.1:0-137061 GCF_002472945.1 Empedobacter sp. UBA7248
TATGGATGAATCTGTTCGTGTATTAGCGGATGGAAAGTATATTGAATTTCAACTAAATGAAAAAAGTACCGAAGATTCTTTAAAAGGAATTGAAAAATGGTCTACCAACGATACGTGGGATTACCTCAAAGATAAAAGAATAAAAATACAGGATGCGTATAAACGATTAATTTGGTCTGTAGGTGAGTACAATACTGTTATGGAAATAAAAGGAAAACAATTTTCTCTTGATAATCATGTCCCTTTTGCTTTGACATTTGATAGAAAACAGTATGAACCACAATATAGATATTTTGAGATTGCAGATGTTTATTTAAATGATTATCAATCAAAAAAATCATATAAAATAATCGATAGTTTGTATACCAATCCTAATTTTATTTCTGTTTCACCAAATGGAGAGTACATTGCTTATTTTAAAACGAACCATTGGAATTTGTATGATGTAAAAAAGCAAACGCATAAGAAACTAACAACAAGCCTTTCTCAATTTTTTTATGATAGAACTAAAGCAGATACTGACAAACCGCCTTTTGATCAGCCCTATTGGTCAGAGGATGGAAAATCTATTCTACTAACGTCAACCTATGATTTGTGGCAGTTTAGTATAGATAAAAATGAAGTAAAGCAAATCACCTTTGGAGAACAAAAAGAAGAGCACAATCGTTTGGCATCTATCAATTTAACGAACTCATCAAATCGTAGTATTGACATGAATAAACCACTGATTATTAAACTCCTTAAAGATGATCAGTCACATGGAATAGCGTTCTTAAAAAAGGGAAAGGTCATACACTCATTTAGTACGAATGCCGAAATCAATCAAATCTACAGCAATAGCAACAAAAATAAATTGTATTATAGAAAAGCAAAGTACAATGAATCACCCTCTATTCATGAACTTTCCACTAATCATACAACGCGTCTTATTTACCAAAGCAACTCTAAGCTAAGTGAATACGACTTAGGTTTTTCTAAAAATATAAACTATACATCTATAAATGGAAACGTGATGAATGGCGCTCTTTTATATCCTTCTCAGTATGATTCTACGAAAACATACCCTATGGTTGTGTACATCTACGAAAATATATCGAAAAAAGTAAATGATTTTGTTATTCCTACATTATACTCCAAAGATGGATTTAATATTCTTAATTACATTACAAAAGGGTACTTTGTTTTATTACCTGATATAGAATATGAAATTGGTAACCCAGGTATTTCTGCTTTGGTAAGTGTAGAAAATGCGGTTAAAAAAGCAATAGAACTGTCGACAATTGATTATAAAAGAATTGGTTTAATTGGACATTCATTTGGTGGATATGAAACAGCCTTTATTGCTACACAGTCAAAATTGTTTAGAACTGCCGTTGCTGGGGCTGCTGTGACTGATTTAGTTAGTTTTTACCATGATATTAGTGTTTCATTTTCCACTAATCAATTATGGCGATTAGAAAATTACCAATTAAGAATGGGTGATAGTTTATATAATTTAAAAGATAAATATTACAAAAACTCGCCTTTATTTCATGTCGAAGAGTTACAAATACCAGTTTTAATATGGACAGGCAAAGAAGACTATAATGTAAATTGGTACCAAAGTGTGTATTTTTTTATGGGAATAAAACGATTAGGAAAAAAAGCCGAATTACTTTTATTTGATCATGAAGGGCATGCCTTAAAAAATAAAACCAATCAACAATTTTTATCCAATAAAATAAAAAATTGGTTTGATACGTATTTAAAATAAAAGAAAGAGATTTCTCGATCACCTACAATGATGGATTTATTTTCAATTAATCATTTGAAAATAAAGGAAGAAAACTTACTTACTTATTTATACAAAAAAAGAGATTATAAATGATAGAATCCCTTTCAGCGGAGAGTGAGGGATTATTTCATATTCCCTAGAAAAGAAAGTAATTCTAAGAAAACTCTAGATACTTCGTATCTATTATTTTTTGTTTTTCCTTTCTGTTTTATGAAAATGAAATTTTCAACAACTTCAGAAAAACAAAAAACCCAACAGATTACTCTATTGGGTTTTCTTAGCGGGCTGACAGGTACTTCAGTCGAACCTTTGATTTTATTTTTGACATTTTTAAATAAACTTTGATTTTCAGATTTTCAAAAAATAATTCTATAAAAACATAATGAAGAAAATGATATGATTTAAGAATAAATAAAAAATGGTACTCTTTGTCTTCCAAAGGTACCATTTGTCTTTGCGGGCTGAAAGGGAGTCCAGTTGAAAGTTTGATATCTTTTTTGACATTTTTGGATAAGTTGTAATTTTAAAAATTCAGAAACTGACACTTTTTATTTCAATGGCTAGTCTTTATAATTATATATTTGATTTTATTGAAATCTTAACGTTAAAAGTCAATTCTTAAATTAAGTTATTTCATCTAAATGATTCGTAAAACGAAACTTTGTTGACTGAAGTTTAGAATGAATAATCAATCGATATGAATTGAGTTTATCAGTGTAAATTTTTGTTTAATTATTCTTGTTTTTTTTAAAAATATTTTATTTACATAATTTTAAATAAATCAAAGACACAAAAAGAAGATCAAATAGTATATATTATACTATTATAATAGCAAAAAAATAAAGTTAAAACTAAACAAATGAGTTCCATAAAATTTGGGACTCATTTGTTATAATAATTAATTTTAAGCTTCTGAAAATTTTACAATAAATCTTATTATAGAGTAAAGTTATTAAATGTACAATAATTAAATAGTAATGTATACATTTGAAATATTATATAATAATAATTTTTAAAAACAATCTCTAATTCAATTCACTATACAATATACTAATAAATGAGGGACCTTGATTCCATCTACTAATAGGGTTTCCTGTATTAGCTGAACTATATATGATATTACCAGGATATAAAATTATTGATGTTGTTGTTATACAAGAAATATTATATTTACTAGTCCCACTAACATTATATACTGTGTAATCACCAGTATAAGAATCATTAGATGTGTCAATGAATAAACCAACTTGCCCATTAGATATAGGAACATTATTTGTGCTTCTACGATAATTATCCAAGTCCATTCCAATTGTAATATGATATATTCCTTTTTTATTGATGGTTAATCTATTTAAATTTTGATCCCATACTCCAAATTCTGGCAAAATATTTGAGTTTATGATAGGAAAGCTCAATATTCTTGAATCACCATTATCTACATTAAATGATGAAATATCATTTCGCTGAGCACTAAAAATCTGAATAGTAGATGATTTTAATTTTTCAGTCCAAATAGGAGATGTATTTTTTCCTTTTGATGTTAAAAATAAACCCTTAACTCCTGAATCTCCACCTGGCATTAATGCTCCATTAATATAAGTGTTAGAAGCATCATCTACTTTAAATAAATTTTTTGATAAAACATTATTTATATTTATGGAAATAACATTTGAATCTTTGTTAAGAATATCTAATGTTGCTATAGGATTTTCTACATTTATACCAACTTGACAAATAAGTAAGTTAGGAATTAATATTATTAAGACGTTTAATAAAAACTTCATATTAGTTGTTGCTTTTTGGTGAATAATTAATATTTATTGATGCATAATCATATCTCCATTGATAAGATAAATATGAAGATATTTTAATCACTGTATCTTTTTCCAAATACCGACTAACTTTTCCTGTAAAATTTGTAGTAAAACCATCTCCTAGAATATTTGAACCTTTAAAATATTGATTATAGACTCCCATATGTATACCTAAAACTCCATTTCTATTTGGTTGACTAGCAGTTGTATGTGACTTAAGATGTACAATGACTTCATAAACACCTGATTTATTTACTTTATAAGTATCAAAATTAGCATTCCATTCACCAACTTCTGAACTATTTATATTTGTTATACCTTTAAAAGAAATAGTACTACTTTGTAGTCCATTAAAGTTTTCATTGGTAGTTTGAGATTCCTTACTACCATTATAACCTATAACAACGTAACTTCCTAAAGTAGTTTTTAAAATATCTGTCCAAATTGGTGGAGTATTAGCTCCTTGAGAAGTTAGTACATAATCTATGTTTCCTTTATCAGAATTTAAATAAAGTAAATTATTGAAATTTACATTGCCATTGTTATAGATCTTAAAAAAATTATTGGTTGAATTTATAATTTTTAAAGCTTCATTTTGTAACTGATCTTTTGTTACAATATCTAATGTTGCTGAAGGATTATTAGTATTAATTCCGACCTGAGAAATAGCTGCATTTGATAGCAACAAACAATATAAAATAAATAATATTTTTTTTATCATAATGAGGCATATTTTATATGAATAGATCCTGCTGTTCTTTTCCATTTATAGTATTGATTTACCACGTTAATTTTTATCTTTTCGTTTACATCTAAAAGTTGTACAATTTCAGCATTCATATTATCATAATATATAGGATTTGATACATTAGAATTCCATGTGGTTCCTGCATTAATTTGATAAGTTTTAGAGCCAAGATATAAATTCATTTTACTTGTTGAATCAGGATCAATTCCAGGTTCCATTTCAATTTGCACTCCTGCATACACATAATAAATCCCTTTTTTTAAAACAGTAAATTCATTTGTTGACGAATTCCATATGCCTATTGCAGGATCTGCTACTAAGTTCGTATTTTCAAACACATACCTATTCCAATAGTTTATAGGTTGAAAAGTAGAATTCTTAATTGAATTAGCATTAAAAACTTCAAAAAGTTGCTTTGTGTCTTTTGGTACAATTGATTTCCATACAGGTGTATCATTTCCATTAGATACAAAGTACTCTTCGTTATTTCCTGCATTGTTGTTAGTCATTAAAGCACCAAAAAATTCAAAATTTCCATTACTATACAAATTGAAAATATTATTATTTTCATTGTTTGTAATTTTAATAGCCTTGTTAGATTTAGATACATCTGAAATAATATCTAATAATGCATTTGGATTTTCAGTACCTATACCAAGTTGTCCAAAAATGGTTAAAGGACTAAATAAAAAGAATAATTTTTTTAGCTCTATAGAAAAAATAGAAGCTAATGATTTTTCTAAGGTTTTCATTAAGTTTATTAATTTGTTGCAACAAAATTAAATTAGAAATTATTGTTTGATTGAATTATAAGCTATCACATAAGTAACACATATGATTTTATACATATTTTTATAATTATCTCACTTTTAGATAGGATTATAATTATTATATATCATTTATAGAATTATCCTAATAATTATTCAATTCAATAGAAGTATTATATAAATTACAAGATATTTGAATTAGAAATTTTTATATGTAGTTTAGATAAAGTATAAATCTTGTATTTGTTTCAAAATAATGATAATCATATATAAAGTTCAATTAATAGCATATTATATTAATGTTATTTTTCTTTAAAACTATTTAATAATAAATTATTGTAATTGATTTTTTTGAAAAAATCCGAAAACTTATATTGTTATTATGAAGATCACGAAATAGTATTTTTTTTAAAAGAGATTTAAGTGAATTAATTGATTAAAAAAAAAGCAGAGCAAATAAATTTACTCTGCTGAATTTTCTATTTATTAAATACTAATACTCTTTCATAGGTTTAATTAATAAAATAGTGATGTAAAATTAAATCTTTTAATTACTTCAATTGTAATAAATCAATACTACATAAATATCACATTTTGATTATTAGAATATATAAAGTGCTATAAAGTATTTTTATTGTTAGTATTCTATTAGGACTCATTATAAATACATTTCGTTATTAGGCTAATATTTAATTATTTATATAAATTTGCCAATTATTAGTTATATCACATAACTAACACACTTTAAAACATGTAATTTTTTTAATATAAATGGCATAAAGATTGGCTTTGAAGTTAAAACTATTTCAAACTATAATATGAGTAAATTTTTATTAATTATACAGATAATATTACTTTCTAATACAAACTTTAATACAACATCGAATAAGGATATTGATAAAATACTAACTGAGTCAATTATAAAATTTAGTGAGTTAAATACTTATCAATCCTTTAAATTAGCTAATAAAGCTTTAGAACTCTCTCAAAAAAGAAAGTATGAAATAGGAGAAATTAAAAGTTATATTTATATGGCAAAAGTACTTACGGAATTGGGAGCTTATGAAAAAGCTATAGATTATCTAAGTAAGGCAGATGAAATTAATATAGAATTAGATGATTTAATGAAAGTTGAATCACATAGACTTAGAGGTATAATTTATACAAACCTGGATCAAGGTATTGCTATTAATGAGTTTAGAAATCAATTAAAACTTTCACAAAAACTAAAAGACAGTAAAAAAAGACAATTAGGTACATTTTGGGCTTATCAAAATATGGTTCATTTATTCGATATAGTCGGAGAAAAAGATTCTGTCTATAAATACATTAGTTTACAAAAAAAAATGTTAAATGGATTTAATGAAAAACAAGACTTTATTAACTTTTCTACTGCTTATACTCAGGTTGCAGATTATTTAATTAGTATCAATCAATACGATGAAGGAGAACTATATCTTTATAAGTCATTAGATATTTTACAAAAGTATAACTCTCCTTATCTTTATAATACTTACACAAGTTTAGCTCGTTTATACAATTTAAAAGGTGACTCTGTTAAAGCAATTGAATTTTATAAAAAATCTATCTCTAATGCTAAATTTTTGAATAGTCCGAATGCTTTAAAAGAGAGTTACAAAAATTTGGCGGATTATTTAGTGAACAAAAGAAATTTAAAAATTGATGCTAGTGAATATTACTATGAATACAATAAATTAAACGATTCATTAAAGAATCAAAATAAATTATTAACTAATAAAGTTTTTAATCATATTGTTGAAAATGAAAAGAATGATTCAGTTAAGAAATTGAGACATACTTTTATCATTATACTTATTGTAATCATTTCATTAGTTTTTATATTTTACTTATATTTAAAAAACACTACTTTAAGAAGATCAGATATTAGAAATAGAATTTCTAAAATTGAAAATGATTATAATTCATCTATTAACGAAGATAAATTTCAAAAATTAATAGATTTATTAAAAGGTAACAACCCTGAATTTCTTATACTATTTAAAGAATTATATCCAGATTTCGTAACAAAAATAAAAACTTTGAATCCCAGTATTAAAAGTTCTGAATTATCTTTTTGTGCAATGCTTTATCTAAATTATTCAACAAAAGATATTGCAGAAATTACATATGTTACAGTAAGAGCTGTACAAATAAGGAAAAATAGATTAAGAAAAAAATATAATATTGATTCTAATATTGATATTAATAAATGGATGAGAAATTTATAATTAATAAATGTAAGTAAGACATTAATCAAAAACATATAAATTTTATTTTTCTTAAAAACAATCAATTCTTATATTTCTAATTTTTATATGTTTACTTTTAGCATGTACACAAAATAAATTATTCTATGGAGGAAAACTTATCTTTTTCTTTTTCTTTTGAATTGATCGCTCTTCTATATCCTCATTTTCTTGAAGATTATTGGTAAATAGTGGGGTAATAAATCCTGTTGAAATTTCTAGAGTATTTATTACTTTCTCAAAATCAATCGACTTATTTCTGTAGATATCTTTTGTGATATCGAAAATAGTTTGTCTATCTGAATCATTTAAGTTGTTTTCAAGTTGATTGAGTAAATGAATTGTTTTTTTTTTCTGCATTACCATTTTTCATAATGAGTCTGTAGTGCAGTGAGTCTTCTAATGAGCGATTAAATTCAAACATTTTATCAAAAATTAGTTCGCCTGATTCTTTAAAAGCTACTCGATCAAACTGTCCTAATTTAGCAGAATGACTCTGATTTTTACCTCGTGAGGTATTCATTGGACTAAGTTTGATTTTATTTGTACGATCCTTTCGACTGACAATAATCTGAATATGCATTTGTTCTCCAGTTTTAGTTTCTCCTATTTTTGCAAGTCCTTGTTTTACTTCTTCATCCGTATGGTGGTAATAGCGATGATGTTCTAATTTTCCATACCACAGTAAATCTTTCGCATTTTCAATTCCATTGCGTTTGAAGTTTTGAGCGTAAGCCTCCATTATATGACTGGCATATTCTTTTAACTTTTCTTCTGCACCTTTATTTCCAAAACACTCCTTTAAATGCATAATTTCTTGTTCGCTTGGGCAAATATTAATGAGAAAAAACTTGGCATCATTTCGACTTAATTTAGAAATATTATAGTCTATATTTACACGAACTTCTTGAGGTGAAATTGTTTTATTTTGATAATTAAACCAATATTCAAATTCTTTCTTTTGTTCTGGTCGTTGATTTTCTTTTTCTAAATACTTAACCAATTGTCCACAACTCCCTTTGTTATTACCTGTTTCAGAATCTGTAATATGGATAAACATCTTTATAGATTTTTAAGTGATTGTTTTATACGATTGACAAGCTCTTCTTTTTTTAATCCTGAAGTTGTCCAACCCATTTCTTCACGCTTGTAGATATAATCATCTAATAATTTAATAAATTGTTCTTTGAGAGCTTCTTTTTCTTTCTGTTTGGATAATAAATATTTTAATGCATTTGTGATCTGTAGATTTTGTTTCGTAAGTATTGAAGTTTGTTTATTTTCTTCTATTAAATATTGTTCTATTTTTTCTAACAACTCTTTTTGACTATTTGAAGCATTTTTTAGAATAGCAGTATCAGAAAACAAAGGCAATAAGAAATCTTTTTCTTGTTGTCTAATAAAAGCTATAATACGACTGATTCCTGAAGAAAGTTCTTTCTTCAAGATTTCATCTCCTGCATCTGAAGGATCTTTTTTACATCTATAAAAATAATCAACCATCTGACAAAACAATTCTTTTTTACTTCGTCTTAAATTTTCAGACAGCTTCTCTAATTTTTCATCTGTTTCTTTTGGATAACGAATACTATTGGTATTATTCTGCTTCATCTACTTAATTTTCTAAATCAACTACATCTTTTCTTTATGTATACCTCGTAGTATACTATTTTTGTGATTATATAAAGCTTATATGGTCAAAAGTATACCTCTGGTATACGAAAATCCTCTGTAACGCAGTAAAGAGGCAAGCGAGTAGGGCTCTGCCCAACTCCCGCTTGCTTTTTCCAAAACATTTATATGTTTCCAAATAATTGTATAAATGAATACATTTTACTTTGACCATTCGCTCCAAAATAATCGTTCTAAAAAAAAATACTTTGTAAAAAAAATAAGTTTTTGGATACTGCATTAAGCTTTATATGATTATTTACAAAGTAAGGTATCTATGAGGAATTGATTATAAGACAAATTATGTCACTAAATTCCAAATGCTACCATTTAGAAATGAAGATTGCAAATCTGTTAGAAAATCAGAATATATAGTATAAAAGAAATACAACACTATTGAATTATGTTTATAGAT
The DNA here is from genome assembly GCF_002472945.1 of Empedobacter sp. UBA7248. NCBI lineage: Bacteria > Pseudomonadati > Bacteroidota > Flavobacteriia > Flavobacteriales > Weeksellaceae > Empedobacter > Empedobacter sp. UBA7248. Next base: position 9,457 of record NZ_DKSU01000008.1, read on the forward strand.
AGTTAAATACGCTTTTAAAGTAGCAAGTGGATATATATTTACTTAAATATGTACATATTTACATCAATACGTAATTACAATTGTACGCTTTTATGTAAAAGCATTTTACTATATGTATATACAAGAAATTGAAAATAACTAAATCTTTATTTAGATTTAGTTTTCAAAAGAAAAAGGAGAAAAAGAAAGCAGTAAATCGGAAAGGACAGTGCAGAGACAAAAGGAAACGGATTAAGTCCCAAAGGGTGAAACAGAAAAAATAACTTTATTTTTGTTTTTCTGTTTCATTATGCCGTAAGCTTTTGGCTGGCTATAGCGTGGGAGTCCTTTCAAACTTAGCTGCCTTTTTATTTCTTTTGATTGAAAATCTATCCTTTTTAATCAAATCACTTATGAAAGTGAATAATCAATAATATTTAGTAAAGTTGGCTGTCACAGCCATTGAAAGGATAACAAATGTTATGCTTTTTACCTATCCGATAAAAACTCTTTAATAAGCTGAGAAAATAGCGGATGAAAATTAAAGTGTTTTGAGGATTGAATCTCTATTAATTTTTTTATTTTAAGTTGAATATAGATAGATGAAAAATGTTTTCCCATAAATTCACTTTGTTGTAAACGAACTCCAATTCCGAAATACGAATTTCAGACAAATATACGTTCTCATTATCTTGCTTTTAACATCAAAGAGTATCTGCTATTAATTATTGATGAAAGTAAGTGAACCCACGCGTTGTATATGTAATTTACATTTAGTGAGTGTTCGTGATCAACCTCACCTTATGGGTGTACAATCACCCTCAAAATTATAGTGTTTTAAGATTTGAATTTCTATTATTTACCCAATCAAGGTTAAACATAGACAAACAAAATTTTTATAATCTTCAAATTCATTTACTTAAATAAATTTTCAAAACTGACTTAAGAGTTGTATTCGAGTTTTTTTTAAAAATCTTCGAATTGTCTTTTTAAATAAAAAAATTCTAGATCACACGACTACAAAATATTTAACATACATTCTACTATCACTATGTTGCCTTTATCCTGCCTTTATCCTGCCTTCATCCTGCCTTCATGTTGGGAGTATCCTGCTATTATCTATTGGTGAAAGAACGATAAGTAAGCCGTTGTATATGTTGTTTACATTTAGTGAGTGTTCGTAATCAACCTCACCTTACGGGTGTACAATCGCCCTCAAAAATTATAATTTATGCTATAATAAGCTCAATTCCTGCTTTGTCAGCTTTATATTTTATTTTAGTCATCAGTTCATAATAACTCCAATTCCTCAGTACAAATTCTTCTTCTTTGGCTAGCTCCATCTTTTCTTCTTGATCCAATAAAATAAGTGTTCCTGCTTTATTATTGATACAAAAATCAATTAACCTTCTACTGTAAACATGTAATCGATTATGTACGTAATTACGTTCTAATTCACTCATTTTTTCTAGCGCTTTTAGTTTTCTCGTTCTTCCTTTGCCCGATTTAGCATAGCTTACTCCTGCTTGCATTCGTTTACGGGACGCTTGTATCGCTAATCTTCTATACAAAAACTCTTCTTTGGTTCCGATGGAAAGTCTAGATTTACCTACTTTAACAACCAATGGATATTCTAATGATAAGGAAGCTTCTGCTATCCTTTCGGGTTGTAATTGATGGTTTTCTTTTTCAATTTCTACAACAGCTAACCAAAATATTTTACCTTTTTCTATTTTTATTTGCGACGTACAAAGTTTAACTTCACCATTTACTACTTGTTCCAATAGTTTTTTGTTACCTGTAAAATCTCTTCCTAAATAGGTTTTGAATGGAAGTTGAAACAATCGAAAACAAAAACTTTTTTTCTCTGGATGATAAGATAATTTGCTAATACCTTCCAATCCAAAAGGAAATGCCATATCCCGTTTGAAGTTTTTTAAAGAAGCTTCTCCTCTCCAATATTCTTGGTAATCTTTGTTAAAAGTACTCTGTAGTCTACTATTTAAACACGATAAGATATTCATCGGAATTTCACCCTTAAAACGATCTGATATCACACGATAAGTGGTATTTATTCGCGAACGTTGTAAGATTCCTGCTTCATCTTTCTTTTCATCAACCAACTTGTGTATAACCCCTTCTGAAAGATACAAGAACTCTTTCACCATCGCTTGTATATACAAATGTGAAACGATCAAATTAGCGGCTCTATAACATCTGTTTCTCCATTTATAAAGTATTTCCAAAACCTCTTGACGTTCTTCTTGAGTAGGTAAATCAACAATTAACTGTATTTTTCGAGTGAGTATTAAAGTAGATTTCTCCATCATCAATAGTTTAGGGATTGAACTTTATTTTGTTGGGTAAATTTATAGGCGACTATAAACTCATTGTGTACTTCTTTCTGTGACAATTGTAATTCTTCTGCGATGTTTGCAAAAGATTGTTTATGCTCGCATCGAAGTTGTAAAATCAATGATTGTGTTTTGGTCATCTTTTCTAGCTTCTCTTCTGTAGAGACTGTTTTGGTTTTAATAAATAACTTATCTTGTTGATTTAAAATCTTCTTTAGGTCTGTTATAGCACTTTTAATTTCATTACTTGTTTCGGTGATTCCTCTTCCCATTGCATGAGCAATGGCTTTATACTGAAATCCATGTTTTAAACAGAGTTCTATCAAATGTTTTCTTTCAGTACTTAGTAAGGGTAATACTTTTATAATTTGATCAAAATAGTGCTGTTGCGTTTCTTGTTCGTTCAGGTTTTCTATTACATCAGCGGGATCATATCCAGCTAAATAACTTTGATAATTCTCATAGTTCTCTAATGAATTCACATTTCTAAAAAACTTATTCTTCGGTTTAGCATAATGAGAATAGCAACTGTATTTCATTACAAATCTCAAAAAGAAAAAGATATGATCAGGGGACTCTATCTTTTCTCGATATTCCCAAAGTTTCAGAAACACATCTTGTAACAAACACTCCACTACAAATTCATCCTTAATTAATTGTTTACCAAACCAAAATATTCGTTTATTATATCTAATATAAATACGTTCCAAAGCAGTAGAATTACCTTTTTTTAATAATTCAAATTCTTTTTCTAGCATAATAATGGGTTTTACTATAATAGTTTTGATTTATTGTAAGTTTATAGGTTTTCACAACTTAAAATGAATCTTAGTCATTTCAACTATACTTATTGCTTACAACTTAAAGTAGGTAGTAGCCCCAATAAATTTGGAAAAATGTCAATAAAGGTTTTACTTTTAATGTGCGAATAAAAAAGATAAAACAAATGCTGTCAAAGTCTCAATACTGAGGCTCCGATAGAGAGCATGTAAAGAAAGGATACCTCTTTGCTTTACCTTCCGTGTTTTAAAAATGTTATAAATACGGAGTATTGTTCTTTAAAAGAATGTATAAAACAAACAGACTTTGTCTGGTGGTTTTTTACGGATGAATGGAAATTGTTTCGTTCTCATTTTTTGTTGGGTTTTATGGAACGATGGTTATCGTGTATGAAGAAATTCTTGCAAAAAAAGCAAGGCGGCTTCACACTTTAGTACCGAGGGCGACCAAACCCTACTTAAATAAATTTAAGCTTCTACCTAAAGCATATGTGAAAACCGCCCATGCCGTATGCGAAAGTACAAAACTTTTGAGACATGGAGCGATTTCACGATACTCTCGATAGAAAATTGGTCGTTTCGGTTCGAGATTACATCGTTTTAATTATGACGATTAAAAGTCTAATTATCAATTCGCTTATACAAATATAACAATATTTTTGAATTATAGGGATATATCCCTAAAGAAATTTTTAATAATAATCTCAATTTGCTTTGAAATACTTTAGAAATGGATATAATAGATGAATTTTTAATTGAAATAGGAAAGCAAATTTCATATCTAAGAGAAAAAAACAATCAAACTTTAGATGATTTAGAATTCTTAAGTGGAATTGATTCAAGCGATATTAATAAGTATGAAAAAGGAAAAACGAACTTAACTATACGTAATTTAATTCGAATAGCTAAAGCTTTAAATGTTCATCCAAAAATTCTGTTAGATTTCGATTTTGATGTCAATAAATATAATAATGAATAAAGGCTCCAATAAGGAGTTTTTTTTATTCAACTATTTATATAAACAACAATGGTTATAAATTAGGTTATTTTATATATTTGTTATTTAAAACGAAATGCAGATAAAGCTGTTTTTTACGAAACTTTTCTATCATTTACTTAGTAAATTACGATGCTAGCTGATATTCTCAAATAAACTTTAAGATTTACTATATTTGCACACATTCACAAAAAACTAAATGACAGCAGATATATTTTTTTTTATAGGTTATATTTTCATTATATTAATTTTATTCTTAATTCCTTTCACAAAAAGAATTTTTGAAAAAAATATTGCAGAACTTTTTACTATTTCATCAGGGTATCTATTCCTATTAGCAGACATTAAAAATGAATCAAAGAATAAAATTATTTTTGATTTATCATGGGCAGAATTAAATACTTCTCTTGTATTTATTGGAATTTTATTAATAATCATTGGAGTTATTGTAAATTTCTCTCAAAAGAATAAGAATTTATCTTACACACAAATGCAAACTGAATTGCAAACCACACAACAAAAGTTTAAAAATATCGAGAAGGAATACTTTAAATTATGTTCTGATAATATAAGAGTAATTTTTGAAAATTTCTTTTCATTAACAGATGGCCAAGGCCGAGTAAGTATTTATAAATTTGATGATAATCAATTTAAACTTTTAGGAAGATATTCTAACAATCCTGAATTTAATAAAATTGGAAGGGGAAATTACTCATCTAATGAGGGATTTATAGCTAAAGGTTGGCAAAATGAAACATTTAAAATTGATTCCTGTCCGAAATGGACAGGAAAAGGTAAAGAATACAAGGATTTTATGAAAAGTGTTTGTAATATTTCAGATACTGCTTTAAGAAAAATTAGAATGAAAAGTAGATCGTTTTTCATATACAGAATTAATAATGAAGATTCTAGACCGCCATTAGGAATAATTGTATTCGAACAAATAAAACCACAACCAATAGACCAACAATTAATTAAAAATATCATTTTGAATCACGAAGCTCAAATACAATTTCTAATTAAATCAATGAAAACGATTGGTTAAAAACCTCAGCTAACATGGCTATGTGTTACACAACTTAATATTTCTGATAAAAATAAATTATTTAACCTCGCTAATTGTTTTTAAGCGAGGTTTTTGTATTTACGTAAAACCGTAATTTATTTATGATAGTTTTTTAGATATTTGAGAATATTTGTTAATTAGATTCATTAAATTATAAATCTAATAACGAATTTTAAAAAATCTTATAAAAAAATGTCAGTAGAAAAGTTTACGTCAAGCTTTGAAGTTACAAATGGAGCTAATATAGTTCCCATAAAAAGGATAGAAATATTTTCTCCTGAAGAATGGGAACTATTTACGGAAGAATATTTAGAATTACTTCGAAATGACTATATAGAAATCGAAAGAATTGGCGGCGCAAATGACAATGGACGAGATGTTATTGCTTATATAGAAACTCCTTATAAAGAAAATTACAAATGGGATTGTTTTCAATGCAAACATTATGACCATTCATTATATCCATCTGACATTTATGTCGAAATTGGTAAAATTTTATACTATACATTCAAAAAAGAATACCCAATTCCTCAAAACTATTTTATAATTGCGCCTAAAGGCTGTGGTACTTCACTGTCAAAATTGCTCCAAAAGTCTGAATTATTAAAAAAAGAAATCAAGGGAAAATGGAAAAATAATTGTGAAAATAAAATTACAAAAATTGAAACTATAAAATTAGAAGGAGAATTTTTAAAATATGTAGAAGAATTTGATTTTAATATATTCAAGAAAACTAATATTAAAACTGTTTTAGAAAAACACAAAAATCATCCCAATCATATTACTAGATTTGGAGGAGGGCTTCCAGCTAGACCAAAACTAAACGAAAAAGAAATAGACGAAGTGAAATCTAATGAATTAGTATATGTTAAGCAACTATTTCTTTCATACGAAGACGAGTCAAAAAATAAATTTCTAAAGAAACAAGATTTGATTACACATATAAATTATCAAAATCATTTCAATAGAGCAAGAATAAATTTTCATTACGCCGAACAGTTAAGAAATTTTTATAGAGATAGTTTACCCATCAATACTTTTCAAGATTTTCAAGATGAAATTTATAATGGTATTGTTGATACGGTAGAGGACTATCATGATAATGCTTTTAAAAAAGTAAAAGAGGCTGAAAAACTTGCTTCAACCCTTCAATTATCTTCAAATCCTTTAACTACTGTAAGTATAGTAAGTGATAGAAAAGGAATATGCCATCAGTTAGTTAATGATAAAAAAATAGTTTGGAAAAATGAGTCAGAATAGCCCATTTAATAATCCATTAGAAGTTGGATTAAGGTTACTTTGTATTCTAAATGAAGCATATCCTAAGAAAATTAGTTTACAAAGTTTAATTTACGTTGATTATATAATCATTCATTCTGGAGATTTCGATAGTGAAATTGAAAGTATTCACGCACCTGTTCCATATAGAGAAAGTGAAATTTATATCAGAAGAAATTTAATAAAAAGTAGCTTAGATTTCTTATTAAACAAAAGTTTAATTGATATCAGCTATGATGCAAATGGCATAATGTATTTAGCGTCAGAAAATTCCACACCTTTTTTGGAGAACTTATCTGAAAATTACACGTTAGAATTAATTAAACGTGTCAGTTGGTTTTTCCATAAATATGAATCTATAAATGAATCCATATTAAAAATTATTTTTGACAATAAAAAAAATCTTACACACTCAGAGTTTAACCTTGCAATCTTAAAATAATGACGGGATATATTTACAAAGAATTACGTTTAACAGGAATTAATAAAAAAGATGCAGTCATTTTGTTTAACTCTGGCTTGAATGTTATATCTGGACCTTCGAATACAGGAAAGACTTTTATATTTGATTGCATTGACTATATGTCAGGTTCATCGGTGAAATTAAGAAACATCCCTCAATTAAAGGGATATACAAATATTTTCTTAGAAATCGAATCTAACAATCAAACATATACATTAGAAAGTGAAATTGCCAATAATAATATTTATAAATTATATCGATCAAAAATTAGTAATTTAAATACTGAACCTGAAATTTTAAAACGAAAATCTGATGCTAACTCTAATGATAATATAAGTAGTTTTCTCCTAAATCTAAATAATATTGGTAACAAGAAAATTCGAAAGAATGAAAAAGGAGATTTAGTTAATCTATCATATAGAAACGTTGTTAAACTGGCTTTAATTAATGAAGAACGTATTATAACAAAAGAATCTCCGATCACTTCTCACTATACTAAAAGTACAGAAGAGTCGAACATATTAAGATTTTTCCTCACTGGTATTGATGATAGTAATATTCAAAAGAAGATTTCTACGCAGGAAATTCAAAAAAGAAAAGGGAAAATCGATTTACTTAATGATTTTATTAATAATTCCCAACTTGATTCTAATATAAATATTGTAGAAGTCGATGAACAATTAAAGAAAGTTGAAAATTCTTTGAATAATTTTACTCAAAATTTTAATCGAATAAAAAAAGAGTATTTATCACTTGAAGAAGAATACAAAGTCAAAAATATAGCTTTTCTTGACTTTCAAAAAAAATATGATGAACTTAGTGAATTGCAAAAAAGGTCTTACATTTTAGAACGACAGTATTTAAGTGATATTTCACGATTAAAATCTACTATCGAATCTGGACTTTTTATGTCTGAAACAAATATTTCTTCTTGTCCTACGTGTAAGCAAGAAGTTGAAGTAAAACAATTAGATGTAAATCAAATTATTACTTCTTGTGAATCTGAAATTCAAAAAATTAATTCCCTATTAAAGGAACTAAAAGTATCGCAAGAATTAATTATTTCCGAACATAAAGAAGTGGAAATTAATATCTCTAAAATCAAGTTAGAAATAGAAGATGTAAGAATTAAACTAGAACAAGGGATAGGTAGTGAACTTGATAAAACTTTAGAAACTTTATCAGTTTTAAATAATAAAAAGAGTCAATTAATTGGGATTCGTGATATACTTAAAAAGAAAGAGTCCTTCTCACAAAGTATAAAAGAATTAAAATCATCAATACCAAACGGAAAAACAAATTATCCATCTCTTACAACGAACAATTTAACAAAGCTTTGCAGTAAAATGTCTAAAATTTTAAAAGATATTAATGAAAATAAGGATGTTAAATATAACAAGGAGATATTTGATTTTGAAATAGGAGATTCTTTTAGAGGTAGTTACGGTAAAGGATATAGAGCGATTTATTACGCCGTTTACATTATAGCTTTACACGAAATTATGGAGGATAAATCTTATAAAATTGGTGTTCCTGTTCTAGACTCTCCTTTAGTTACATACAAAAGTCCAAAAGCAGATGGTGAAGGAATTGAAGTTAATCTTGCTTTAAACTTTTATAGATATTTGACTAAAACTAATATTAAACAAACTATTATTATTGAGAACGAAGAGCCTCCAATTGATATTCTAGATAAAATTCACCATATTAAATTTAAAGGTTTTGGAGATGGATTTATTCCAAATTGATATTTCCACTAATATAGATAATTGTTTAACAACTCTAATTTTAGAGACAAAACACAAAGTAGTATAAATAACAACCTCTTTAAAATCGATTTTAGGGAGGTTTTTTGTTTTACGCAATAAGGTATACCTCTTATTTTGTCGTCATTTATTTTAGTAATAAAATAGTCCATTTCCTCTGAGTTTTTTCGAGTGTTCTTCAACAATGGTTCGAGAAAAAGGTTGTTTTGTCGAACAACAATCGAAGGATTGTCGAAGAAAGTAAGTAAAAAGAACGTTTTTGCAGGTGTATTTTTTTTTAACGTTTGATCTCTACAAATCACAAAACTAACCTCTTGATTAATTCCTTAATTAATCAAAACCAATACCTGACATATAGCTCCAACAAATGCCTATTTATAGCTACTTCATCATTTAAAACTACTTTTTATTTAACGATTCAAATGTTTAAAAACTTTATGAATATTAAAGAGTAAGATGATGAAGAAAGGTGATGAATATTTAAAAATATCTGATAATCAAAAATATAATATCGATATAAATCAAAAAAGACTAGCTAAGAAGGAAGAAAAAATTGTAAATTTGATTATAGAGATCATTTTATCTACCACTTTAAAGGAATACTATGAAAAGAGCAATAAGATACCTTAGGTTTAGTCAGCTCGGACAGAGTAATGGTTCAATAGAACGACAAGAACTTTATACTGATCAATGGTTAGAATTTAATGAAGTTAAATTAATCGACACTTTTATTGATCGTGGTAAAAGTGCTCGCACATTTGATCGTCCAGATTTTATTAAACTCAAAGATTTTATTAAGAAACATTACAAAGTTGTTGATTATCTTCTTGTCGACCAATTGGATCGTTTTAGTCGCGATGCAGGTGAAGCGATGAGTATGGTAAAATTACTTCAGAAAAAATACAACATTCAAGTTGTAAGCGTTACAGAGGGAATAATCTTCGATTACGACACGCCTGGTAGTTTTTTCAGAGCAGGTTTACAATTACTTCTAGCCGAAGAAGACAACATTAATCGAAGTATAAAGGTGAAAGGCGGTATTTATACTGCTAAAGCAAAAGAAGGACGATTTGTTTTTAAAAATGCTCCATTTGGATACAGGAAAATTGGAGAACGAAAAGAACGAAAACTAATTGTAGAAGAAAGAGAAGCTAAAATTGTCCGCCATATTTATGACGCTTTTCTTAAAAACACACCACTTTATTTGATAAAAGAAGAAGCTAGAAATCTTGGTTTCACCACCAAAGGAAATATGGCGATTGAACGTGTTCTAAAAAATCCTGTCTATGCAGGATTATTAAAAGTAGAAGCGTATAAAAATTATCCTGGGGGATTATTTGATGCGATACATGAACCAATCATCGATAAAACTTCATGGATGATGGTTCAAGAAAAATTTAAAAACCCAATTAAACAGCGTGTAGTTATAGATGATGAACTTCCTCTACGAGGGATATTAAAATGCCATTGTGGAACACCATTATCAGGAGCACCATCGAGAGGGAAATCAGGAAAATATTTTTACTATTATAAATGCCGACATTCACGACACAACAACATTAGTGCTATAAAAGCTCATCATCAACTTCTTCAAATTTGTGAATTAATGAGCTTATCATCTGTTCAACTCAATAAAATTAAATCTGAAACGAATAAATCACTTGAAATTGAGCTATCAAACAATAGAAAAAAGATTGTTGAAAAACAAAATCAATTATTAGCAGTTCAAGAAAAGTTATTTTCGGTAGAAGAAAAATGGATTAAAAACGAAGTAAGCAAGGATACGTATCAACGTTGGTTTTCTAGTTACAATGATGAAATTATAACATTAAAAGGGGCAATAGAGCGATATAGTACTGATCAACAAGTTGCTTTTAAAATCTTAGAAAAGAATCTGAATCAATTAACGGATATGAAGTTTGTTTATTCTAAAGCTAATACTTTACAGAAAAGAGAATTTGTAAACATAGTGTTCGACAGCAATTTATACTATGAAAATGGAATTTATCGAACACCTACAATGATGGATTTATTTTCGAGTAACCATTTGAAAATGAAGGAAGAAAACTTACTTATTTATACAAAAAAAGAGATTCTAAACAATAGAATCCCTTTCAGCGGAGAGTGAGGGATTCGAACCCCCGGAGGTGTGACCCTCAACAGTTTTCAAGACTGCCGCATTCGACCACTCTGCCAACTCTCCAATAACGCAGTTTATTGCGGTATTGCGAGTGCAAATATAGAACGCTTTTTCGAATTTGCAAATAAAACTTTTTAACAATTATTTTACGAAAACGTTTTCGTAAAATAAAATTAAATTCAAATGAAACAATAAAATCATGGTTAATAGCTATTTATTAGTATTCTTAAAATTTAAAATTTCTCATTAAAAATTTATTTTTTTTTCTATATTTTAGTATTTTCGTAGGAATAGTTGCTTTTTTATGACAATAATTAGTTTTTGTAAAAAAAATGTACGAAATCGTTATAATTGATTACTTTTGCCAAGAATTAAGTAAATAAACACAAATAAACATTTATTAAATGAACCACTCTTCTTATGATCAACAACTTGCATCTTTCAATGAAATGAGCAAAAAGGTTGTAGAATTCATTAAAATTGTTTCAGATTTATGGTATGATCAATCTGTTGAATTGGTAATTTTCCGTAATCAATTAGTTGATAAAAACGTTAGTGACATCGTAAATCTACATCAGTATGCTGAGGAATTTGTAGAAAAAAAGATTGCTATCGACGATACGTTAGCGATTGCTAAAGCTATTTCTAAAGCTAAATTACCAGCTTCTAGACTTGATGTTGGAAAATTAGCTAAAGAATATATTTCTGGAGATTACGCTTCGGCAGAAGCTTTTGTTGAAGAGAAATTAGGTGCAAGCAAAAATGTAAAAAGTGTTGAGCCAAAAGATGTTGTTTTATACGGTTTTGGTCGTATCGGACGTTTATTAGCTCGTGAGTTGGCTTCTCAAATGGGAAAAGGTCAACAATTAAGATTACGCGCTGTTGTAACACGTGATAAAAACGATCCTGTTTTATTAGAAAAAAGAGCTTCTTTGTTACGTCATGATTCTGTTCATGGTGATTTTGACGGAAACGTTGTAGCTGATCACGAAAATAATGCTTTAATCATCAACGGAGTTTCTGTTTACATGATTTCTGCAGCTCAGCCAGAAGATATTGATTACACTGCTTATGGAATTAATAATGCTTTAATTATTGATAACACAGGTGTTTTTAAAGATGAAGAAGCGTTATCTCGTCATTTAAAATCTGTTGGTGCTGATAAAGTTTTATTAACAGCGCCAGGAAAAGGTGTTCCGAATATTGTTTATGGTGTTAACCACGAGGAATATAGCCCAGAAAATGTAAATATTTTCTCAGCTGCTTCTTGTACAACAAATGCAATTACACCTATTTTGAAAGTTGTTGAAGATAATTTAGGTGTTGTAAAAGGACATTTAGAAACAATACATGCGTATACAAACGATCAAAATTTGGTTGATAATATGCACAAAAAATACCGTCGTGGACGTGCTGCTGCTTTGAATATGGTAATTACTGAAACTGGTGCTGGTAGCGCAGTTGCAAAAGCTTTACCAAGTTTAGCAGGTAAATTAACTTCGAATGCAATTCGTGTTCCAGTTCCAAATGGATCTTTGGTTGTATTAAATTTAGAAGTTGGTAAAGATACATCTGTTGAAAATGTAAACAACATCATGAAAGATGCTGCATTGAACGGAGAATTAGTAGAGCAAATTAAATATTCGTTGAACAACGAATTAGTTTCTTCGGATATCGTTGGAACTACTGCTCCATCTATCTTTGATAGTAATGCAACAATTGTTTCTGCGGATGGTAAAAATGTTGTGATGTACGTTTGGTACGATAACGAATATGGTTATAGCCACCAAGTAATGCGTTTAGCGAAACATATTGCGGGTGTTAGAAGATATACATACTATTAATAGTATTTTTTCCCTTTATTTAAAATTAATCCACTAGCTTTTTAGTTAGTGGATTTTTTTATTTTATTTGTTCCAAACTATTCGCAATTGCTTTATACAAGACTTCCCCCATTCTTTCACAATTTTCGTAAGATTGATCTTTATAAAACTTTGCAAAACCAGTTCGTAATTGTGCAATATTTTCTGGTTTAGAAATATGATCATTTTTCATGATTTTCATTAAATCACGAAAACGTTTCGAACTATTCGAAATTCTTTTCGAAATCAAGGATTTTACTTCTTTTCTATATTGATCGACAGAATTTGGTTTCAAACGATTATTCACCAAATCAACCATAATTTTATTTTCTTTAAAATACTGTGGTCGATAAATTTTTAAATTTCCTTCATAGCATTGTTGATCGAAATCAATTGGTCGAATTCTATAAATAACTTGATCAAAATCGTGAATTGGAATCACCACATAATTATACGAACGCATATCGCCCAAAAGACCTATAAAACATCGTTCATTGAACTTTACAAATTCTTTTGCAATCTGATTTTTCTCTAAATCATTACATTTATCCAAATAATTTTTGATAAAAACATCTCCTGGAATTCCCAAAATATGCTCTTCAATCAATGTATTTTTGTAGACCAAAAAATTGATTCGATGAGGCGATAAAATATCTTCTAATTCTAAACCATAAATACGCGAAGCATCTGCTTTTTTAATGTAAAAATTAGTATAATTATCATTCAAAATATTACGAACCCGAATACGAAAAGGTTTCGAATTTCCAAACGTACAATAATCAATAGAATCAACAACAAGATAAGGCAAAGACTCCTCATCTCCATCTGAATGTAAGTAAGTATAAATTCTGTTTAGACTATCTTGTATTTCCTGATGTTCCGAGTCAGTATAATAAACACCCAACCAATGTGTGTCATTCCCTTCTTTATCTTCCAACGCTACACAACCCGAAAAACGCATCAAATCATCATATTCTATACTCGCTTTTGTTTTGCGATGATATTTTTCTAAATAATGATTCAATTCGTCACTCACAGGATAAATAGGCTTTCTAAACTCTATTTTTACATCTTTCATTTCATGCTTATTAGTCTATACGAAGATAGGTCTAAATTTATTTTTTAAAATTGTTTATTGGATTAATATTTGCTAAATTCAAGCATAATCTAAATCTAAATAAAATGAATATTCAGGTCAGAAATTTGACTCTTGAAGATTATAGTGATTTGACTGAATCTACAAAAGAAGCCTATCACAATCAGCTTGGAACTTGGACTGTCGACGAAATTAAAGAATTATTAGCTATTTTTCCGCAAGGTCAACTTTGTGTTGAAGTGGATGGAAAAGTTGTTGCTTCGGCATTGAGTATTGTGGTTAATTCGAAAAAAACGAATATCGAATCCAATTATGATACGATAACATCTAATGGTAAATTTTTAAAACATGATCCAGAAGGTGATGTAATGTATGGAATTGAAGTTTTTGTTCATCCAAATTATAGACAATTGCGCTTAGGAAGACGTTTATATGACGAACGTAAAGCGCTTTGTGAAGAAATGAATCTAAAATCAATTGTTGCAGGAGGTCGTATTCCAAATTATCATAAATATTCGCAAGAATTATCTCCTAGACAATATATAGAAAAAGTAAAAAGTAAAGAAATTTATGATTCAACTTTAGCTTTTCAGATTTCGAATGATTTCAATGTCAAAAAAATCTTGAAAAATTATCTGAAAGATGATAAAGAATCCTTAGAATATGCCACTTTATTAGAATGGAATAATATTTATTACGAACCTGAATTGAAATCTAATTCACCAACAAAACGTACTATTCGTCTTGGTTTGGTACAATGGCAAATGCGTTTGTTTAATGGTTTGCAAGATTTTTATGATCAAATTGAGTTTTTCGTAAGTGCGGTGAGCGACTATGGTTCTGACTTTATCATGTTTCCAGAGTTTTTCAATTCGCCATTGATGAGTCCGTATAATCACTTGAAAGAGATTGAAGCGATGCATCAATTAGCGACGATGACGGACGATATTGTGAAGAAAATTCAAGAATTTGCAATTACCTATAATGTCAATATTATATCAGGTTCTATGCCGCATCTAAAGGAAGGAAAACTGTATAATACTTCATTTTTATGTCATCGTTCGGGGAAATTAGATTCGTATAGTAAAATACACATTACGCCAAACGAGTTCAAATATTACGCATTGAATGGTGGCGACGAAATAAAAGTTTTTGATACTGACTGCGGAAAAGTAGGTTTGCTGATTTGTTATGATGTCGAATTCCCTGAATTGAGCCGTATTTTAGCTGATCAAGGAATGGAAATTTTATTTGTTCCGTTTATGACTGATACGCAAAATGGTTATACGCGAGTACGTAGTTGCGCGCAAGCGCGAGCAATAGAAAATGAGTGTTATGTGGCCATTGCGGGCTCTGTAGGGAATTTACCACGCGTAAATAATATGGATATTCAATATTCGCAATCGGCAGTTTTCACTCCTTCAGACTTTTCTTTTCCAAACAATGGAGTCAAAGCAGAAGCAACTCCGAATACTGAAATGGTACTGATTTCAGACGTTGATCTTTATCTTCTAAAAGAATTGCATGAGTATGGAACTGTAAAAACGATGAAAGATAGACGCAAGGATTTGTATGAAGTAAAACTAATAAAATCATAAAAAAAACCTCCAAATTGGAGGTTTTGTTTTAGGTCTTATTCTAGTTGGTTAGACTCGAATAAGAGCATGCAATCTAACTTTTTTTAAAAGCATAGACCTTAGGTTCGGTTAAGTATCTGTACTAAATTTAGAAATATTTTTTATGAGGGACAAATATTTTTTTAGAAAACTTATAATTTTAACATATTTCAGTTTTGTTTTATAACTCTAATTCGAAGATTTGAATAAACTTTTTATTGAAATTATTTGAAACAAATTGATTAAAATAGATTTTTTTTCCATCATTAGAAAAATGTGGTATTCCTGTTAATTCATTATTGATTTTTTGAACTTGATATAGTTGTTTAGATTTTTTTTCGGTTAAATCATTTAGATATATTTTATCATCAACAAAGTAAATAGCGCATTTTCCATTTGGTGAAAGATTGAATGGAGATGTAATCGAATTCTCTAAAAAAGAATATTGAATAATTTCATTCGAAACTAAATTTACACCAAATAATTGCCTTTTATCAAATTCATCTTCCATCAAAAAATAGATGATTTTTCCGTCTGGTGAAGAACGTAACCAATGTCTAAAATTACTAATTCCATTTTGAGTAAAAGTGATTCGTTTCTGCGAAATACAACTTGGCACATCTGGCAAAGCTTTAAAACTACCTTTTAAATCATCATTTTCATCAAAACTTATTTCATCTGGAATTTCAGCAACAAAAATTTCTGTTTTCAAATTCCCTTTTTCATTGCGCACATGCCCCTGAAATGCAATATTGTTTGTTGAGTTAATCCAACATTCATCAAAAGCTTTTTCGATTTCATCACTTCCATTTATAGGATTTACTACTACTTTCGAAACGATAATCGAGAACATTTCACCAGAATTATTTTCTAATGTTTCATCCAACTCAACCTCAACTTTTTTGGGAAACATCATTCCAACTACTCGCTGATCTTTTATAGTAGAATTGTGTTTGGATTCCTGTTCTAAGACATAATCGTTATAAGTAAAACTAATCCAATTCTTCTCTTTTTGCCACGAATGTGAATGCGTTCCTCCACGCAAAGCACCATTTGTAAAGGGAAAATTTATATTTCGGGCATCCATAAAAATAGGCTGATTTGAAAATTCTAAATCAATTGCGACACCTGTTCTTCTTGTTGGCGAATATGGATTTGCTTGATTTGAATTTCGAATACCGTGAATAAAAATAACTTTATTCTCAATTTGCGAAAACGAGGCTGCGCCTACACCAGGACCAAATTCTGTTTGATTATTTGTTCTATAAATAATTTCGGATTCGTAGGTTTTCGTGTGAAGCAAACAGATGGAAGAAGTTTCTCCAATTTTTGTATCATCATTACGTGTATCAAAAACAAGATAATTGCCATCAACCGATTGAATTTGATTATGATGAAGCGTATGTCCAAAATCATCATAAGTTAACTGCCTTACCATATCATACTGTTTAATAACATTTTATCTACTTAATAAATACTTAATAAGCAATTAAAAACATAACTATTTGATTATTAGAAATATTTTAACGTTTCTTATAAAGATTTGTTACAAAAGTACATTCTAAATTTGTTGTCTCAAAATAATAAAATTAATAAAATTATTTCAAAATAGCCATATAGATTTATTGTCTAAATTGAAATTATTAGAAAGTAATTAATCTACACAAATTATGATTAAAAATATACTTTTTTTCAATGTCTTTATTTTCCTTAGTATAAGTTTTGTTAAATCTCAAACAACAAAGGTAATATTTAATGAAGATTTTGGAAAATCTACAACAAGAATTGGTTCACAATATGTGCCACAATCTGGAAATGATAGCAATTTAGAGAAATTTGATAGTCACGGATCAAGTTTTTATCATTTAGCAGATCAATACTTCCAAGAAGCACCAAATCCAAGTAAAACAAGTCGAGCTACATCAAACCAAGATGTTTGGAATATTGATAACGGATATTATGCGGTAATTGCACCAAAAAATATTTACGATTTTACAACTGACGCTCCTGATGGAAATAATTTCTGGAAAGGTAGTTGGTGGCAGAAAATTCAAAACCATACCGACACTTCTGATGATGGCGCTGTAATGGTTGTAAACGGAGGTAAAGTTTTGAATCAATATTATAGACGTGTTGTGGTATTAGAACCTGGTAAAACATATAAAATTTCAGCTTGGTTTTATGGTTCTGGAAATAATAATGTTGGAGTTAATTTCGAAGCGCAGAATATTACTACAGAAGAAATTTTAGGATCATCGAACAAAGATTTAGGCATTACAAATTTCGAAAATTGGTCAAATAATGTAATGAGATTAACAAACGCAAATAAATGGGAACAAAAATCTTGGAGTTTCAAAGTACCTGATAGTAAAACCTGTTCTACGATTGCAATTGCGTTGCGTAATAATGTAATAGCAGATGGAGGAAACGATTTTTATGTAGACGACATTATGCTTGAAGAAACTACCGAAGAAGCAAGTGTAATTGATTGTTCAGATAGCCCAGAAATTGATGCTGTCATAAAAGCGAATAACGATTCTTTTATTGTAACTTCTACAGATCGTACATTTAGCATTATTGAAAATGACACATATGATGAAGAATTAGGTAAAATAATATTATCTGGAACTGATAAAAACACAACAATTGCCACAATTGATAGTTGGCCTGATGGAATTACGTTAAATCCAGAAACTGGAGAAATTACAGTAGCAGAAGGTGCAACTATTCCGACAGAACCTTTGCGTTATCAAGTATGTAATACACTTGGAGTTTGTTCGACGGCACTTATAACGTTGAAATTCTCTTTTGATACTACAACTTGTACTCAAAATCCTATAATTGGAACTCCAAAAGGATATACAAATGTTGGAATTTCTTCTTATAGTCAAAATGAAAACTTTCCGACTAATATTCCGAACGGATTTATTGCTTTACAATCTAGTAACAAAGGATTGGTGATAAATCGTACTACTTCTTCTCAGATTTTAAAACCTCTTGAAGGAATGATTATTTACGATACTACGGATAAATGTGTCAAACTTTATAATGGCTCTACTTGGAGCTGCATCAAAAAATCTTGTAATAATTAAACAATAAACATGAAATTTTTAATATATCTATCTTTATTTGTTGCACTTGTAATGAATGAAGCAAAAGCTCAGTTAATTATAGCAACGGATGAAAAAAGTGTAAATATTACAGAATCAACACTTTTACAATTCGAAGACAATAATTCTAAAGGAATAATTTTACCTGCAAACACAACAATACCTACAGAAGTTACTAATGGTACTTTTATGTTTGATCAAACAGATGCTAAAGTAAAAATGTACGAAAACAATAGTTGGATTGATTTATCAGATACTGGAGATAAATCTTCAATCATTACTAATTCTTCAACAGATAATGGCGAGGGTGTAATAGTTGGTTCAGAAAAAACTGATGCAAAAGGGATTTTAGTTTTAGAATCTACTGATAAAGCAATGGTTTTACCTCGTGTAAACGATGTTGTAAATGATATTATTTCTCCTTATCCAGGACTAATGTGTTACGATATCACATCCAAAACAATTGCCTTTTTTGATGGTAAAGTTTGGAATTTTTGGAAGTAGAAAATAAAAGCTCAGTTATACTGAGCTTTATTTTATTTATACCAACTACTATACATCAAATAATTATTGGCGATTCTTTCTATTTCGCCTTCTTTCAATTCTTTTGGAACATCTTTAATTTTTTTCGCAGGAATTCCAGCCCATAATTCTCCTTCTTTTACATGCGTTCCTTTGGTTAAAATCGCACCAGCAGCAATCAAAGAATTAGATTCTATTACACAATCATCCATCACAATTGCGCCCATTCCAACCAAAACATTATCGTGTATTGTACAACCATGTACAATCGCATTATGCCCTATCGAAACATTATTTCCAATTGTTGTTGGCGATTTTTGATACGTTGCATGTATTGTTGCATTATCCTGAATATTTACTTTATTTCCCATTTTGATATAATGTACATCTCCACGCACAACTGCAGAAAACCAAATTGAGCAATCGTTTCCCATTTCTACCTCTCCTACAACTACCGCATTATCCGCTAAAAAGCAGTTTTCACCGAACTTTGGTGTGTGCCCATTTAATTCTTTAATTATTGCCATAACAAAATCTATAATTCTAATGATAAAGATACATTTTTATAGCGTATTTTTGTACAACTATGAGAGTATACGAAGAAATTACACCAAATAATAACGTGATGAAGTTCGTTTGTGACGAGACTTTAACACAAGGTGGCGTGGAATTCGATAAAGAATCTACAGCTACCGAATCTCCTTTAGCGCAAGTTTTATTGACTATACCATTTATTCAAAAAATATTTATCACAGCGAATTTTGTTGCGATAGAAAAAATAGATGCTGTTGATTGGGCTGATGTGACAGAAGATTTGAAAGAAATTATCAATGAACATTTAGAAGAAAACGCAATTTTAGCACCAATGAAAAAAGCTCCTATTTCTATTTATGCAGAAATGACGCCTAATCCTGCTGCGATGAAATTCGTTTCAAATTCTATGTTAGCGCCAGAAATCATCGAAATAAAATCGAGAGAAAAAGCTGCTGGAGTTCCATTAGCAGTTGCGATTTACAAAGAATATCCTTTTGTAGAGGAAGTTTTTATTGTTGATAATTATGTTTCTTTAACAAAAAACGAAACAGAAGATTGGTCACTTTGGGCGATGGATGTTCGTTCTTTTATTACCAATTATTTACAAGCTGGAGGTCCTGTTTTTGATGAATTTTATGAATTCACAACAGAAGCTCCTGAACATGTTGTGGTAAAATCTGCCGAAGAATTTTCTTCTGTTGAGCAGCAAATCAAAGCTATTTTAGATGAATATGTTCAGCCAGCAGTTGCAAATGATGGTGGAAACATCGAATTAATTGAATTTGATGAAGAAACACGTACAGCTAAAATGTTATTACAAGGTGCTTGTTCTGGTTGTCCGTCTTCTACAGCAACGCTTAAAAATGGTATCGAAGGAATTTTAAAACAAATGATGCCTGATGTTGTAGACAACGTTGAAGCTGTTAATGGATAAGATTAAAAATATTTTTATCTAAAAATAAAGAAAGCCTTCTGATTTAGAAGGCTTTTGTATTTTCATTAAATTATCAATATCATATTTTTAAGAAGAAATCGCTTCAAAATATTCTTTTTCGATTTGTTCTCTAAAATCTGGATGCGCAATTTCAGCCATTGCTTTTACACGTTGTCGAATATTTTTTCCAAATAAATTTGCAACACCATATTCCGTTACAATATAATTTACATGTGCTCTTGTCGTCACAATTCCCGCACCTTGTTTTAGGAATGGTACTATTTTATTTGCACCTTTTGCTGTTGTTGACGTTAATGCAATGATCGATTTTCCACCTTTACTTAAAGATGATCCGTATATAAAATCAACTTGTCCTCCAACACCAGAAAATATTCGCGAACCAATTGAATCTGCACTTACTTGTCCCGTAACATCTACCTCAATAGCCGAATTAATCGAAACCATTCTATTGTTCTGACTAATCTTAGCAGGATCATTTGTAAAAGAAGCGTCGCGCATTTCTACGCCAGGATTATCATCAATAAAATCATATAACAATTGTGAACCATGCGCTAAAGTCGAAACAATTTTACCTTTCAATAATTTTTTGTGTTCGCCTGTAATCACGCCAGATTTAACCAATGGAACAATTCCATCTGAAAATAATTCGGTATGAATTCCTAAGCCTTTATGATTCTTCAAATTATTCAAAACTGCATTTGGAATAGAACCAATCCCTAATTGTAAACAACTTTTATCTTCAATTAATTCAGCAATATAATTCCCAATTTTAGCTTCTTCCTCCGTAATATTTCCATTATCCAAGATATCTAACGGTTGATGATGTTCTACTAAATGCGTGATAGTCGAAATATGTAAAATTCCGTCACCAAATGTGCGTGGCATATATTTGTTCACTTGCGCAATAACCACACGAGAAGTCTCAATTGCCGCTCTAATATTCTCCACAGAAGTCCCTAAAGAACAATAACCATGCGAATCAGGCTCAGAAATCTGAATTAAAACAACATCAACATTCAATTCAGTTCGAATCACTTTTCCCATTTCGCTAAAGAAAATCGGTAAATACGAACCATTTCCTTCTTTTATCGTGTGACGCACATTAGCGCCTAAAAAAAAAGAATTGACAAAAAATGAGTCTTTATAAGCAGGATTTGCATATTCTGCATTTCCACTTGTATGAATATGACAAAATTCTACATCTCTCAATTCATGCGCTCTCTTCGATAATTCTGATACCAAAAATGTAGGCGTAGCCGCAGCTGCATGAACGTAAACACGATCGCCAGATTTGATTTCTTTTACAGCTTCTGTTACAGAAGTATATTTCATAAGTAGATTTTAATAATCGTGCAAAATAAAGGCTTTGATGCTTTATAAAAAACGATATTTTTCATCAAAATCTAATCAAATTTTATTCCTAATAATTGGAATTGTAGTTTGCGTTTTTCTTGATAAAAATTATTCATCAAAAAAGTCGATAGAACGGCGATAATTATAAAAAAATAATCTTCGACGAGCTTCTAAATCATTGACACGAATCGACGAAACATCATCAACCTGAAAATACAAAGAACCTTCGTCTGTTCCTTCCGAACCAATACATTTCAACTCAAAATCATCTTCAGTTAAATTTCTGATAAAACCTGCAAAACGACTATTGTTATTTAATTGAATACGTGTGACATATTCGGTTTTATCATTTATTTCGTCTAAAATTTGACGAACCCAATTTTCTTCTGCTGTTGCATTAAATGTAATTGGATTTTCTTGATCCAAATCGGTGTGATGTTCTTTCAAATAATTGAGACATTTGCAGTAATCATCAACATCTATTCGACTAATTTTGAAATAAGGTTCGATTAAAATTCCATCTTTTTTACCATATTTCGAAATGTGTTGCATTGTAAAAAATTCGTCATTAAAATCTAAAATATATCCAGCCCAAAAATTGTCTCCTTCGGGATCATTGTAAACGGCAATAATTGATTGATTTTCTTTTGAGTGTTGTAATATTTTATAGAAGTTAGAATTCATATTTCTTTGAGTTAAAAAGTCAAATTACGAATCTTTATGGATAAAAAAAAGGTTCTTGATTATTTCAAAAACCTTTTCTTTCTATTAATTTGCTTTTCGGAAAATCGAAGCTTCATAACTTAATGATTGCCAATCTCCTTTTTGCAGATTATCTAATTTTATTTTTTTGTAGATATTTTCTTCTCCTGCAACTGTTATTGTAAATTGTGTACGATCTAAAATATTTTTTTCAGTAATTGTATAATTTATATCAAATTTCTTTTTTGTCAATTTCTCTACAATTGGTTTTAAATAAGCAATCGCAGCTTCAGAATTTTTGAATTGTTCGTTTTGTGGAAATTGCACATCAAAATATCCTTCGTATGTAAAATCTGGTTCTGTAATAATCAAATTATAAGGATCCGCAAACAAGGCTGGACGCTGTTTTTGATATTCTTTTTCGGTTTTATATTGACGTTTTTCTTCTTTATAAATCAACGGATATTTATCAGCAAGAACAGCTAATTTATCGGCATCATAAGAATAAGGAATTCCGTCATGAAAAACATTGTAAAATGCAGGATTCACCAACCATTGATCGACAATTTTTTTATCTTTTACCATATAAATCATCACTCCATTTTCTTGCGCTTGGAAAGTAGACGATTGATATCCATACTCCAAAATTGGTTTTCCTAATTGTATAGCCGCAGTATTTTCTAACATAAAATTAAACTTCTCATAAGCCTTTGTTTCATCGCTTAAAGGAGCCATTCCATATACTTTTGTCGAAGCATCTACATTTTTATCATTAATCATAGAGGTTACTTGCGCTGTTGCAAAATTTGCAAGAACAACAGTGGCTGTAAGTAAAATTTGTTTTATCATGTATTGTATATCTTTATTTTAAAATGTGTTCCAAATTTATTGATAAATTTCGATAGTTATCTTACCTGATTGCGTAATACTTCCGCGATACATTCCGGCAGTGTTAAAAGGAAAACTTGCTTGACCATTTTTATCTAAAATAATCATTCCGCCATCGCCACCTAAATCACCAATTTTCTTGATAACTTCTTCACCAGCTTTTTTCGAAGAAAGTTTTTTGTAATTCATCAAAGCTGCAACATCATATGCCGCAACTGCTTTTATAAAATATTCACCCCAACCTGTACTCGAAACACCAACTTCGCTATTTGCATAGGTTCCAGCTCCGATAATTGGCGAATCACCAACACGCCCAAAACGTTTGTTTGTCATTCCGCCCGTCGAAGTTCCTGCCGAGATATGACCTTTGTTATCCAAAGCAACTGCGCCAACTGTACCAAATTTTTCGTCAACAAAATTGAAAGGAACATACGCTTGTGTTTTAGCATCGTGGTCTAATTCCATTTTTTCTTTGTCTTTTTCCAAAACTTTTTGAAGAGAATTCCAGCGTTCTTCCGTTTTGAAATAACTTGGATCAACAATTTCTAAACCTTGAATTTGAGCAAATTCTTCTGCTCCTTTTCCAACCATCATAACATGAACAGAATTTTGTAAAACAGCTTTTGCTGCTAAAATAGGGTTTTTAATCGTTGTAACTCCAGCCACAGCTCCAGCTTGCATTGTATTTCCAATCATCAACGAAGCGTCTAATTCATTTTTACCTTCATGTGTAAAAACCGCGCCTTTTCCAGCATTAAACAAAGGCGAATTTTCCATTACTTTTATGGCCTCTATCACCGCATTTTCACTTTCGCCACCTTGTTTGATGACTTCATAACCTTTTGTCAAAGATTCAGCTAAAGCATCTCGGTACGCTTTTTCCTTTTCGGGTGTCATATTTTTTTTGAGAATTGTACCAGCACCACCATGAATTACCAAAACAACTTTGTCTTGTTTTGTTTGTGCATATGTCGTCAACGTCAAAACGGATAAGATTAAACCAACTATTTTTTTCATGTGTAAAATTTTATTCAACGTATAAAAATAGAAAAGTTTATAGAAATTAACTATTTTTAGCATTGAATTTGATAACGAAATATCAACAACTGTTATTAAACAAATAAATACCTATGAACTCTAATAAACACTATCTTTCTAACAATATCTTGTTACAGTTAGCATTTATTGCAATAATACTTTTAGTTTTTGGATTAATTACCAAAAATCTTTTAGCATTTTTCCCTGGTTTTCTTGGCGCTTTATGTTTGTACGTTTTGCTCCTAAATCCTTTGCAATGGCTAGTTAAAGTAAAAAAATGGAACAAATTAGGAAGTGTAATTGTCTTAATGATTAGTAGTGCAATTCTAATTATAGGACCTCTTTATTTATTAATTCAAATGTTAACGAATAAGGTAATGGTGCTATTAAATGACACAGCTCAAATTAAAAAAGATGTCAATAAAATTATTGAAATGTTGCAAACCAAATTTCATATTGATGTTTTTAGTGCGACAAACATTGAAAAAATAACTCAAGTTGGAGGGAAGTTATTAGAAAAAACACTGAATGCTTCAATGGATATGACAGTTCAGTTGGGTGTTGCTTTCCTTATTTTGTATTTTATGTTGATGAATCATCAAAAACTTGAAAATTGGTTTTACAGAACTATTCCGCTTAAAACAAGTAATTTAGTGAAGATGAACAAAGATTTGAAAGATTTGGTCATTTCTAATGCAGTAGGTATGCCGTTAACAGCCTTTCTACAAGCAATTATTGCCTACATTGGATATCTTATTTTTGGAGTTGATGATGCTTTTACATGGTTTATTTTAACCATTTTTGCGGCGATGTTACCAGTTGTTGGAGCAGCCTTAATTTACGTTCCTTTAGCATTATTTCTATTAGCAAGCGGTGATACAGGACAAGCGATCGGATTATTGATATATTGTTTTGTTATTGTTGGATTATCAGACAATTTGATTCGTTTAGTTTTACAGAAAAAAATGGCGGATGTTCATCCATTAATTACTATTTTTGGAGTAATCGTTGGAATAAATTTATTCGGATTTATTGGAATTATTTTCGGACCAATCTTATTTTCAGTATTCTTTTGGTTAGTCAAATTGTACAAATACGAATTTATTGATCCAAATCCAGAAGATTAATTATTATTAAAAACCAATTAAAAATGAGTATAGAAAACTTTAAATTCTTTAAGCCTTTAGAACCACGTTGGAGCGATTTTGATCCAATTGGTCATGTAAATAATGTGTTTTATTTCGAGTATTTCCAGATCGGTAGAGCCTATTATATGATGGCTTCGAGCAAAAAATGGCAATGGACGCGCCACATGTTTGTTATTGCGCATATGGAAGCAAGTTACCAAAAAGAATTACGTCCAAATGCGATAGAGCCTCGTATTGGTGTACGAGTGACAAAATTAGGAAATAAGAGTTTCGATTTTGAATATATTGTCACAAGTAAAAGCGAAAATGGCGAAGATGTTATTCATTGTATCGGAAAAAGTACACAAGTAATGTACGATATGGAAGAGAAAAAATCAATGGAATTGCCAGATTGGGTAAAAAATGATTTTAAGAATTACGAAGGTAATCTTTAGAAAATAATCCTAAAAAAATACAACAGTAGTTAAGTCTTTTCGTTAGATAATGATTAGATTTAACTACTTTTTCTTTTTAAACTCGTTGCGTTATGAAAAATTTGTTTTTAATGCGTCATGCAAAAAGTAAATGGAACGAAAATGTTTCAGATCAATTTCGTTCTATCACAGAGATTGGTGAATTCAAAACGAAGAAAGTAGCAAATTATATTCATCAAAATTTTGAATTGAAATTTGATAAAATATTTTCGAGCAAAGCAGTTCGAGCAAAAGAAACTTCTCTACTTGTCAAACCTATTTTATTTCCTAATCAAACCATTCATATCGAAGATGATTTGTATACTTTTTCGCATTATTTATTAGACAAATGGATTAGAAATTTGGATAATGAATTGCAAAATGTTCTTATTTTTGGACATAATCCTGCGTTTACAGATATTACCAATCAGTTAGGAAATGAAATGATTTACAATCTTTCGACTTCTGGATTTGTCTGGATACAGTTTGATTCTGATGATTGGAGATCAATACAAAAAGGAAAAACTATAAAAATAATTTTACCTAAAGAAATTAAATGAAAAAATATATAAACCGCGAAATCAGTTGGCTTTCTTTCAATGCGCGTGTGTTGCAAGAGGCTTCTGATGAAACAGTTCCGTTGTTAGAACGAATTCGTTTTTTAGGAATTTATTCGAACAATTTAGATGAATTTTATTCGGTTCGATATTCTACAATTTTACGCTCGATACAGTTCAAAGATGTAGAAATCGTTTATCAAAATATTGTGCCAGATCAAACGGACGAAGAATTGATCGATGAAATCAATGAAATTGTGCGTCAACAGCGCGTTCAGTACGATGATTTGCATAATCAATTATTCAAGGAATTAGAGAATCACAATATTTTTGTGATTGATGATAAATCAATTCCTGAGAATTATTTAGAATTTATTTCCGAATATTTTTACAACGAATTTATCCATACAGTTGGAGTTTTTATTTTAGATGACATCAAAAAAGCGCCACCTTTACGCGATGGATCGTTCTATTTAGCAGTAAAAATGCAATTAAAAGACAAAGTTCAATATGCACTTTTGATTGTTCCAACGCATTTATTTTCGCGTTTTATTGTGCTTCCAAAGTATGATCAAAATACCTATGTCATGTATTTGGAAGATATTATTCGTTTTCATTTGAAAGATATTTTCAAGATGTTTGATTTTGAAACAATTGAAGCACATTCCATAAAAATTACACGAGATAGCGAACTTGATTTTGATAATGATTTGGAACATAGTTTATTAGAAAAAGTCATTAATAGTTTAGAAAATCGTAAAAAAGGTGTTCCTGTCCGATTAGTTTATGATGCTGAAATTGCACCAGATACGTTGAAATTTTTCTTGAAAAAATTAAGATTAGACGAATATGATAGTATCAATCCGGGTGGAAAATATCACAACAAACGAGATTTGATGAGCTTTCCAAGTTTTGATATTCCAAATTTAACATACGAAAAAATAAAACCAATTATTCAGAAAAAACCTTTTGAATATAACAGTTATTTTCAGGCTTTTACTGAAAATGAGGAAATGATGATGGCGCCTTATCATGATTATTCTTTGTTGTTAAAATTTCTTCGTGAAGCCGCAATTGATCCGAAAGTAACCAAAATAAAAATTACTATTTATCGTGTTGCAAAAGATTCGCAAGTGATGCATTCGTTGATAAACGCAGCGATGAACGGAAAAGAAGTAACAGCTGTTTTGGAACTTCGCGCGCGATTTGATGAATCCAATAATGCGATGTGGTCGAAAAAATTGCAAGAAGCTGGTGTGAATGTTATTTTTGGGGTTCCGGGACTGAAAGTACATTCGAAAATTGGTTATATCGAACGTAAACCAGAAGGAATGTTGGCACAGAAATATGTGTTTATCAGTACAGGAAATTTTCATGCAGGAACAGCAAAAATTTATACAGATTATACATATTTCACAACCAATCCTGGAATAACAAAGGATGTTGAACAGATTTTTAAATTTTTCGGAGCTAATTATTTGAACTTAACGTACAATCATTTATTGGTTTCACCTTATGGAACGCGTAAAAAAATTGTCAAGATGATTAAACGAGAAATCAAAAATCATCAAGCTGGTTTACCTGCGGAAATTAACATGAAACTGAACAGTTTAAGCGATAAACAAATCATTGATTTATTGTACAAAGCTTCTCAAAAAGGAGTAAAAGTTCGTTTGGTTGTGCGTGGAATTAATTGTTTGATTCCTGGAGTTAAAAATCTTTCCGAAAATATTGAATGTGTCAGCGTTATTGATAAATTTTTGGAACATCCACGTGTGTATTGGTTTAAGAATGCGGGCGATGACAAAGTTTATATTTCATCGGCAGATATGATGGAACGTAATTTGGATAATCGTGTGGAAGTTGCGTGTCCAATTTACGATCATAAATTCAAAAAAATCGTTATGGATACGTTTAATTTGAGTTTTGAAGATAATGTAAAAGGTCGCCAAATAACGGCTGAATCTTCTTTAGAATACAAACGAAACAATAAAAAACCAAACCGCTCTCAGTTTACGACCTACGAATATTTTAAAAAATTAAACGAACAAGAAAATGAAGATTAGAAAATTAGGAGCAATAGATATTGGATCCAACGCCATGAGATTGTTGATTAATTATGTTTACGAAGAAGAAGGTCGTGCACCAATTTTTAATAAAACCAGTATTGTGAGAATGCCTATTCGTTTGGGACACGACGTTTTTATTGATGGACAAATTTCCGAAACAAATATAAATCGTATTTGTGATGCTATGTTGTCTTATGCATTGATGATGAAGGTTTATGATATTGAAATCTATAAAGCTTATGCAACTTCTGCCATGCGCGAAGCCAAAAATGGAAAAGAAGTTGTAAAAAAGGTGATTAAAAAATCTGGAATTAACATCGAAATTATTGATGGAAAAACCGAAGCTGAATTACTTTTTAATACTGAATTAGGTGATTTTATACAAGACGAAAAAATCTATTTGTATGTAGATGTTGGTGGTGGTAGTACCGAATTAACGTTATTAAAAGATAATAAGGTTTTTACTTCAAAATCTTTTGAAGTAGGAACTGTACGTTTGTTAGAAAATAAAGTTTCGCCAAATACTTTTAACGAAATGAAAGAATGGATTCATGAAAACATTGGTCATGATGAAGTCGAATTAATTGGTTCTGGAGGAAATATCAACCATGTGTACAAATATTCTGGCGTAAAACTAGGAATGCCTTTGAGTAGCATTTATGTAAAAAAACATTATCAAATTCTACAAACAATGACTACGGAAGAACGTATGCAGAATTTCAACATGAAGCCCGACCGCGCTGATGTAGTGGTTTATGCATTAGAAATTTATAATAATGTACTAAAATGGTCACATGCAAAGAAAATTCATGTTCCGAAAATTGGACTTTCGGACGGAATTATTCGAAAAGTATATAAAGATTTAGAAAAATAAATGATGAGGTCAGATTAGTCTGGCCTTTTATTTTGATTAAAATTTTATAAAACAAAAAAAGCTTGAACAAATGTTCAAGCTCTTAGCGGAGAGTGAGGGATTCGAACCCCCGGAGGTGTGACCCTCAACAGTTTTCAAGACTGCCGCATTCGACCACTCTGCCAACTCTCCAATAACGCAGTTTATTGCGGTATTGCGAGTGCAAATATAGAACGCTTTTTCGAATTTGCAAACCTTAATTTAAAGTTTTTTTAATACAAAAACATAGTTTATTCAGTATCAAATAAATATTTTTAAAAAAAATTATACAATTATTACCAAAGCTATCTGAATAAGGAAGCCAAGCGTGAAAAACAAGGCTGCAAACTTCAATAAAGTAAAGCGAAATGTTTCGTTTATGATTAATTTATTAACCAATGGTTTCGAGATTTTTTCATCCAAAAGCTTTTCTACTTTTTTATAGAAAATCAATAATAAAATTATAATCACCATAACAACTGTAAATATCAAAATAGAACTCATCGAATGATAAAACATCACTCCCATAGCCATTCCTAATACAGCTAATATTAATTGTGGTAATTGATTAATTGCTTTCCGAATCATTTCTTCGGTTTTACTTAACCAATCAGCTCCAAGAATTTCTGGCGCAGCCATCCAAAATGCAACAAATTGTAAAATCAAACCAAGTAAAGTAAAAATTTTTATCATTCTCAAAAATTCAATTATAGTTAAAGATAAAAAAAACCGTTTAAAATAAATTAAACGGTTTTCATATTATTCTTTTCAAAAAAGATTATTCTTCCTCTTCTTCGTCTTCTTTCATCGTATGATAAACGTTATTGACGTCCTCATCTTCATCAAATTTCTCTAACAATTTCTCGATGTCAGCTTTTTGTTCTTCTGTTAATTCTTTTGTTGTTTGTGGAATTCTTTCAAATTCTGATGAAATAATTTCATATCCACCTTCTTCCAAAGATTTGAAGATTGTTCCGTAATTCTCGAAAGGTGCAATTAATACAATTCCATCTTCATCCTCAAAAATCTCCTCTACTCCAAAGTCAATCATTTCAAATTCTAATTCCTCTAAATCTACATTTTCAGGTTTTTGAATTTTGAAATTACAGATATGATCAAACATAAATTCAACAGAACCTTGCGTTCCTAATTGTCCATTACATTTACTGAAATAAGAACGAACGTTAGCTACTGTACGATTGTTGTTATTTGTAGAAGTTTCAACTAAAACAGCAATTCCGTGAGGTCCATAACCTTCGAAAATAACTTCCTTATAGTTTTCTGTATTTTTATCAGATGCTTTTTTGATTGCGCGTTCGATGTTATCTTTTGGCATGTTAACAGCCTTCGCATTCTGAATCACCGCACGAAGATGAGAATTTGAATGCGGATCAGGTCCTCCTGCTTTTACTGCCATTACGATATCCTTCCCAATTTTAGTAAACGCTTTAGACATTGCCGCCCAACGTTTTAATTTACGTCCTTTTCTAAATTCAAATGCTCTTCCCATTTATACTTGTTTTTATAGCTGCAAATTTATTCATAAAACGAAAAAAATCCAAGAACTATGTCTTGGATTTTTAAGTTGTTAATATTTTAGAATGATTATTTCAATCCGTGGTATTTTAACATTGGCTCAATTGAAGGGTTTTTACCTCTAAAATTTTTGTAAATCACATTCAAATCATCCGAATTTCCTTGAGAAAATACTTTATCTCTCAAAATTTGACCATTTTTACGTGACATTCCTCCATTTTCTATTGTCCATTCGTATGCATCATGATCTAACATTTCTGCCCAGATATACGCAAAATATCCCGCTGCATATCCTCCTCCAAAAATATGACTAAAGTAAGAAGAGCGATAACGAGGCGGAACTTGTGATAAATTTGTTTTATTATCAATTAAGGCTTGTTTCTCAAAATCATCTACACTTGTGATTGTTTTATCAACAGAAACAGTGTGCCAAGACAAATCTAAAGCCGCAGCAGAAAGCAATTCTGTTAATGTATAACCTTTATTGAAATTAGATGCTTTTTTCATTTTTTCTACCAACGCATCAGGAATCGCAGCTCCTGTTTGGTAATGTTTCGCATAATTTTTTAGGATAGATGGTTCCGTTACATAATGCTCATGAAATTGCGATGGAAACTCAACAAAATCTCTCGAAACATTTGTTCCAGATAAAGTTGGATATTTTTGATTTGCAAAGAAACCATGCAACGCATGTCCAAATTCGTGAAAAGTTGTCACTACATCATCATACGAAATCAATGCAGGTTGACCATTTGCAGGTTTTGTGTAGTTTCCGACATTATAAATAACAGGTTTTGTTCCAAATAAGTGCGATTGCTCTACAAGATTACTCATCCAAGCACCTCCTTGTTTAGAATCTCTTTTGAAATAATCGGTATAAAATAATCCCAATTGAGAACCATCTTCGTTAAACAATTCGTATACTTTCACATCTTCGTGCCAAGTTGGAATATCTGTACGTTTTTTGAATGAAATTCCATACAATTCTTTCGCCATAAAGAAAATTCCATTCTCTACAACTGAATCTAAAACGAAATAAGGTTTCATTTCATTTTCGTCGATATCATATTTCTCTTTACGAACTTTCTCTGCATAATAGTTCCAATCCGCAGCTGTTAATGTATTTGACGGATTTTCTTTCTTCGCTAACGCTTCAAATTCTTTTGCATCTTTTTGAGCCATTGCAGTTGCCGCTGGAATCATTTGATTCAAAATTCCTTTTGCTGCTGTTGGATTTTGTGCCATTTGATCTTGCAAATTCCATTCTGCATAATTTGCAAAGCCTAATAGTTTAGCTTTCTCTGCTCGTTTTTTAACCAAAGTTAAAATTGTAGCACGCGTATCGTTTTCGTCTTTTTTCTCTGTTCTAATCCAAGCTGCATCAAATAATTTTTTACGAGAAGCTGCATTAGTCATATTTTGCAATTCAGGTTGTTGCGTTGTATTCAATAAACTGATTAAATATGTTCCATCAGTTTGTTTGAAAGCTTCTAAATCAGCATCACTCAAACCTGCTAATTCTTCTTTTGTAAAAGTTACTCCACCAGATTTTGTTCCTTTTAATAATTGATTTGAGAATTTAGTTTCTAATGAAGCTATTTCTCCATTCAATTTTTTCAATTCATCTTTTTGTGCAGCAGATAAATTTGCTCCAGCCAATTCAAATCGTTGATAATAAACATCTAACAAACGAGATGATTCTTTATCTAAATTCAATGATTTTTTATTATCATGTAAAGTTTTTACACGTTGAAATAATTTATCATTCAAGTAAATTGCATCACTATGAGCTGCAAATTTAGGCGACATCTCCTCCTCTACTGCTTGCAATGTTTCGTTTGTATTTGCTCCAGTCAATAATCCAAAAACATGATTAACTCGTGTTAATAATTGACCAGATTTTTCCATCTCAACTAATGTATTTTCAAAAGTTGGTGCTTCAGAATTATTAGCAATTTTATTGATTTCGACTAATTGTTCAGCCATTCCTTGCAACAAAGCAGGTTTGAAATCTTCATTTTTAATTTTCGAAAAATCAGCAGTTTGATAAGGCAAAGTGCTCACTTCAAAAAAAGGATTTTTATCGTTCCACATACTATTTGTTGACTTTTCGCTACAAGAAGTGACTAGGATTGACGATCCTACCATCATTCCGTAAAAAAGTTTTTTATTAAACATTTTTATTATTTTTAGACCTAACGAAGTTAAACTTATAATGTGAAATTTCAAAAACATTCTGTTTTTCATTCGAACAATGGAAAATATTTAAGCTAAATCTTAAAAGTTAAATAATTAATAAACCTTACCGAAAAGGTTGAATTTTCTTCGACGAAAATAATTATCTTTGAAAAAGAGTGAGGAAAAATTTCACTCTTTTTTATTACCCTAAAAATCAATCCATTTTGTATTTAGATTTAGAAGAATTAAAATATTTATTAGCCGAAAGTGTTGAAGAATTGCCGAGTTGGGAATCACACCAAAAGCTTTCACCTCCATATCGTCAAAAATTTGATTTAGAATATGTAAAACGTACCAATCCAAGAAGTGCGTCTGTCATGATTTTATTGTATCAAAACGAAGATGGCGAAATTGAATTTCCAGTAACCATGCGTGTTTCGTACGAAGGAGCGCATTCGCATCAGTTTTCTTTACCAGGTGGACAATTTGAAGAACAAGATATTAGTTTTGATGAAACTGCTATTCGTGAAACAGTGGAAGAACTTGGTGTAGATTACGAAAACATTGAGATTGTAAGACAATTGAGCGAAATGTATATTCCGCCAAGCAATTTCTTGGTTTATCCTTATATCGGAATTTATCATGGAGAGCCACATTTCAATCCAGATGAGCGTGAAGTACAATATGTTGTTCCATTAAATTTGGAAGCTTTTTTGAATGCTGATTACGAAGTTTTTGAGAGAGAATTTTCTGGTCAAGTTGTCGAAATTCCTGGTTATAACATTGGTGACGATGAATTTCTTTGGGGCGCAACGGCAATGATTTTAGAAGAATTTAAAGATTATCTAAAAATCGTATTAAATTTGTAACTTAAACAATTAAGAACTCGTGTCTCAAAAAGCAAAGAAAAAGAACGCATTTCGCGATTCATTTGGACATCTATATTTCCTAAAAAGGACGTTAATTTTCTTATTAGGATCATTTACCTATAACCGTTATAATGGTTTTAATAAACTAAAAGTTAGTGGTACAAAAAACTTGGTTCATTTGCCAGCTCAAAATGTATTATTCGTTTCGAATCATCAAACTTATTTTGCTGATGTTTTTGCGATGTATCATGTATTTTGTAGTGTAAAAAATGGTTTTATTGATACTATTAAAAATCCAATTTATTTACTTAATCCTAAGATTGATTTTTATTACGTTGCCGCAGAGGAAACGATGAAAGATAATCTTTTGACGAAATTATTTGCCTACACAGGAGCGGTAACCGTAAAAAGAACGTGGCGTGCAAAAGGAGAAAATGTAAATAGAAAAGTAGATTTAAGCGAAATTAACAATATCGATATTGCGTTGCAAAGTGGTTGGGTCGTAACGTTTCCGCAAGGGACTACAACTGCATTTGCGCCTGGTCGTCGTGGAACTGCGCATTTAATCAAGAAGAATAAACCAATTGTAATTCCAGTTGTGATTGATGGTTTTCGTAGAGCTTTTGATAAAAAAGGTTTGCGCATCAAAAAACGTGGAATTAATGCGACAATGACATTCAAAGAGCCTTTGGAAATCGATTATGAAAATGATTCGAGCGATGCAATCATGAAAAAAATTATGAATGCAATTGAGCAAGCGCCAGAGTTTAATAAGGTTCGACCAATGGACGAAATTCTTGCTGAAAATAGTGAAAAATCATTGGATGATTATTTGAACGAAGATGACGAAGAGTTTGATGATTTCGAAGAAATGGGCTACGACGAAGAAAATAAAAAAGACTAAAAGAATACAACATACAAAATGAAAAAAGTTCATTTTATTGCAATTGGTGGAAGTGCAATGCACAATTTGGCGATTGCTTTGCACGAAAAAGGTTATCAAGTAACGGGGTCTGATGACGCAATTTTCGAACCTTCGAAAACACGTTTGGATCAACGTGGTATTTTACCAGAAGAAATGGGTTGGTTTCCAGAAAAAATTACAACAGATTTAGATGCTGTGATTTTAGGTATGCACGCTCACGCTGATAATCCTGAAATGTTACGCGCGCAAGAATTAGGTTTAAAAATCTATTCATATCCAGAATATTTGTACGAACAATCGAAAGATAAAACGCGTGTTGTGATTGGTGGTTCACATGGAAAAACGACGATAACATCAATGATTCTTCACGTTTTGCATTATCATAATATCGATGTAGATTATATGGTTGGTGCGCAATTAGATGGTTTTGATGTGATGGTAAAATTGACAGAAGACAACGAATTTATGATTATGGAAGGAGATGAATATTTATCTTCTGCCTTAGATCGTCGTTCAAAATTCTTGTTGTATCAACCAAATATTGCGTTGATTTCTGGTATTGCTTGGGATCATATCAATGTTTTTCCAACGTTTGCAGATTACACTTCGCAATTCTCAAAATTCGTAGAATCTATCGTGAATGGAGGTGCTTTAATTTACAATGAAACGGACGAAGAAGTTGTAAAAGTTGTAGAAGAAACGGAGAAAGCAATCAAGAAATTTCCTTATCATTTACCAGAACATTTTATCGAAAATGGAATCACTTTTATCGAAACAGAAGATGGTCCAATTCCATTAGAAGTCTTTGGTAATCATAATTTGATGAATTTAGAAGGCGCTCGTGCAATTTGTAAACAATTAGGCGTAATGGATGATGACTTCAACGAAGCAATTCAATCATTTAAGGGAGCATCTAAACGTTTGGAATTAATTAATCGTACTTCTGATTTTGTTGCGTATAAAGATTTTGCTCATGCGCCAAGTAAAGTAACTTCGGTAACCAATGCGGTAAAAGAACAATATACAGATAAAACAGTTGTGGGATGTTTAGAAATTCATACCTATTCGTCTTTAAATCCTGAGTTTTTGGTTCAATACAAAGGCGCTTTAGATAAAGCTGATATCAAAATTGTAATGTATAGCCCAGAAGCGTTAGAAATAAAACGTATGGAAATGATTTCTCCAGAAGATATCAAAAAAGCGTTTGGAGATGATTCTATTTTGGTGTTTACGAATGGTGAACAATTGCAAGATTATATCGAAAGTTTAGATAAAAAAGATAAAGTATTTTTGATGATGAGTTCAGGAAACTTCGGTGGAATAAACTTGAATGAATTATTTAAAGCATAAAAAAAATCACCTTTCAAAAAAAGGTGATTTCCACTTAAATATCTATAAAATATAGAAAAAGAGAACTTAATTTTTTAGGTTCTCTTTTTATTTTTTCTCAAATGGTCAAAATAATCATTTTGGGTTTTTGGATTACTTCTTTTCAAATATCAGTAAACTTAGAACTATTTTAAACTTTTTCGGAACTATTAATTTTAAAAACATTATTTTAGAAAAAAACAGAGGTGATATAAACTTTTAGTAATACTCTACTCACTTTTGTTAGCTTTCGCCATCAAAAAACACCTCTGTTTTTACTATAAAATTATAGTGACCCTTTTGATAGTAACAAAGATGATAAAAATCGAGATTAAAAAAAGTTTGAAAAGTAGCCTAAAGATGTCCAAAACGGAAGTTATTGTAAACTTTTTCTAAATTGAGTTGGACTAATTTTTAGATGTTTTTTAAAAAAATTTCCGAATGAATATTGGTCAGAAAAGTTTAACTCATTCGAAATTTCAGAGATTGTTTTAGTTGTTTCACTCAACAATACTTTCGATTCGCGAATCACAACAGAACTAATCAATTCTTTTGTCGTTCTACCCGTTATTGATTTGCAACATTCAGTTAAATATCTAACTGTAATATTCAGTTTATCTGCATAATATTTTGCATCTCTATTTTCTGCATAACCTTTATTTAAGTCATTCAAAAAACGCTTTACAATATCATCTTTTCGAGTTCCTTTTCTTACAATAATTGTTTGTTGTTTTGAAAGTTCGCTAAACGTTGTGTAAACAATCGCATAAAATAAATTGAATTGTAAATAACGTACGAATTTGGTCGATTTCTCTTGCAAACGCAACTTTAATTGCAATAAAAGTTCGATTAAAGCAGAAAATTCTATTTCATTGAAATGATAATTATTGACTCTTCTTTCGCCAAAAAATTGGTTGTATTCATAACCACTCAAATCGATAATCGACGTATCTAAAATCTTTTTGGTTAAGACTAAACTCAATAATTCTAAATCAGATGATTTTGAAATTATTTTATAAGATTTATTAGGTTCTGGGAAGAAAACATCGTGTTGTTTAAGTTTAATTTCTTGATCATTTTGAGAAATAATTAAATAACCATGCTGAATAAAAATCGTTTGAATCAAATCTTTTTTCAAACGTTTATTCTCGACAGTTTGTTGAATAAATTCCTCTTGATCAAAAACATTAAAATTCTCCATAAATCAACACAATATTCAGTTAATTTGACACAAATTTTAATCCAATAATAGAGCAGATTAAAGTCGTTAAGAAGAAAACGCGCCAAAAACTTGCTGGTTCTTTAAAAATAAAAATTCCGACCAAAACTGTTCCGACTGCTCCAATTCCCGTCCAAACTGCATAAGCCGTTCCTATTGGTAAAGTTTGTGTTGCTTTTACCAACAAAACCATGCTCACCGTTAAGAAAAATAAAAAACCGCCATACCATAAATAGGTGTCATTTCCAGTTGCTTCTTTTGCTTTTCCAAGACATGATGCGAAACCGACTTCGCACAATCCTGCGATTAGTAAAATTACCCAATTCATTTTTTACTGATTTGTTTATAAAAATTAAGACTACAAAAAATTGTAGCCTTAAAATTAATTATTTATTTTTTGAATTATTTACCGAAACTATCGCTAAATTCTACTTGACCTTTGATGTGTACTTCGCTCCATGTTTTAGAAACGCCATCTGCACCTTTGTGTAATTCGAAACAAGCCTGATTAAGAGCTTCCATCGCTTTTCCTGTGTTAAAATCCATCAAATCAACATCTGTTTCAATTGTGAAAACATTATTCTCAAATGTCGATTTTACTTCGTATTCTTTAGAAGCATTATTCAACGTTAAATTCAAGAAAGTTTTACCATCTCTGAAATGTAATTGACCTTTGATTTCGCTTGTATTAATCATATTTCCAAACAAAATATCTTTCAATTTTTGATCACGATCAATTTGATCAGAATTTAATGTCGCAACTGTCGCAATAATATTTGCACCTTCTAAAACTTCTTGAGGCGTTTTTCCATCTTCTTTTGCATCTTTCACCAAAACAACATCAAAACGTCCTGAGACAGCCACTTTTTCTGTCGTTTTATAAGCCGTCCACTCAACTCCAGATTTTCTAATCACACCTTCTACAATTTCTGTTGGCTCTTCCACTGTAACAGCAGTTTTAGCAGGTTGTTCTACTGTTTTTTCTTCTGTTTTATTCGTACAATTCATCAGCATTACTGATGCACAGCATATAATCGCTATAGATAATTTTTTCATTTCAAACTTTTATGTTACAAAAGTACAACAAGCCAAGACTAATTCACAATTGATTTTTAACATATTCTGAAAAAAGTCTACTTTTGTAACATGATAAAAAATCTTCTAAATACGTGTTTGATTATCATTTGTTTGCCATTTATCTTAATTTATGAGATTTATTGTTCGGTTTACAAATACAGAAAATAAATTGGTAACTTCGCTTTCAAATTGAAAAAATGAGCGAAAGAATAATAGGAATAATGGGCGCTATACCGCAAGAAATAAACGGTGTAGTCAATTTATTAACAAACAAGCAAGAACATAAAATTGGTCGAAGAAGTTATTTTACTGGAGAATTAAACAATCAAAAAGTTGTGGTGGTTTTTTCTCGTGTTGGTAAAGTTGCTGCTTCTGCTACGGTTACAACCTTAATCCTTGAATTTAAAGTTTCTGAATTGATTTTTACAGGTGTTGCAGGCGGAATTCATACTGATGTAAAAATTGGAGATATTGTGTTAGGACAAAGTTTGATTCAACATGATATGAATGCACAACCTCTTTTTCCTGCTTATGAAATCCCAATGTTAGGAAAAGCTTATTTTGAGGCTGATTCTTCTCAATTAGAAGTTGCGACAACAGCTATTTTAGAAATTTTAGAAGAACAACATTTACATAATGTGATTTCTGAAAAAGATTTGGATAAATTTAATATTCATCAACCTCAACTACATGTTGGCTTAATAGGTTCTGGAGATTTATTTTTCTCGACAAATTCTCAGAAAGAAAAATTACAACAAAACTTACCCGAAATGCTTTGTGTCGAAATGGAAGGCGCTGCTGTAGCACAAGTTTGTTACGAATTTGATATTCCTTTTATCATCATCAGAACAATATCAGATGATGCTGACGATCATTCTACATTAGATTTTAATAGTTTTATAGAAAAAATTTCGAATGTATATTCAATAGAGATTATTAAGAATATCATCAAGTAAAAAGTCCTTTAAAAAGGGCTTTTTTTATGATGCACACATTAATAAAAAAAATCATCAAAAGATTTGATGATTTGCTTTCCAAATATTTAAAATGGATTGTGGGGAGAGCAGGATTCGAACCTGCGAAGGTTACCCAACGGATTTACAGTCCGTCCTCGTTGGCCGCTTGAGTATCTCCCCGCCTAATAATAAAGTATTCTTCAAAAAAGAAGAGCCGATAGAGGGACTCGAACCCACGACCTGCTGATTACAAATCAGCTGCTCTAGCCAGCTGAGCTACATCGGCGTTTTTTTATTTTTGTTTTAAAAGTAAAATATAAACTTTTTTGGAGCCGATAGAGGGACTCGAACCCACGACCTGCTGATTACAAATCAGCTGCTCTAGCCAGCTGAGCTACATCGGCGTTTTAGTGGGGAGAGCAGGATTCGAACCTGCGAAGGTTACCCAACGGATTTACAGTCCGTCCTCGTTGGCCGCTTGAGTATCTCCCCGACCTATATTTTTGCTGAGCCGATAGAGGGACTCGAACCCACGACCTGCTGATTACAAATCAGCTGCTCTAGCCAGCTGAGCTACATCGGCAAAAATATTATTATTTGAATATTTCAAATTGAAAACAGGAGATTCATTTCTCGAAAGAAGTGTTGTTCCTTTTTCGTGGTGCAATATTAGGGCAGTTTTTCGAAACTCGCAAATGTTTTTTCAAAAAAAAGTAGAAGTTTTTTCGAAAAAACCACTTCAATTTTGAAAATCAGAATTTTAGAATTCAAAAAAAAATCAAACTTTTTTTCAATAAAAGTAAAAAAGATAATATTCTATTTACATTAGAGTCCCTATTTTTGTGGTCAATTAATCATTAATGCATCTTATCATACAAATTTTGCAACTTTTCGGAGCAATTGCTCTGTTCATTTTTGCGATAAAACTATTAAGCGAAAATTTACAAGCGTTATCTGGATCGAATTTTAAACGCACTTTAAACAAATTAACCAAAAACAATTTATCGACAATTGTTACAGGTACTTTTTTTACAACAGCCATACAATCTTCCTCGGCTGCAAGTGTATTTATATTAGGATTTGTAAATGCTGGATTGATTAATTTGCGAAAAGCATTTGGTTTGATATTAGGTGCAAATATCGGAACTACGCTTACATTATGGTTGGTCTATTTCGGAATGAAATTCGATTTGATACAAATTGCATTGCCTCTTATATTAGTGGCTTTTCCATTTTATTTATCGAAAAAACGTAACCAAAGAAAAGTAGGCGGAATTTTATTTTCACTTTCGTTACTTTTTCTTTCGCTTTATTTCCTGAAAACTTTTTTACCTTCTATCGAAAGTCATCAAAAGTTACAAGAATTCTTTCAGCAATTATCACATTATGGCTTTTTGACTAATTTGTTATTTATTCTATTTGGAATATTACTAACGATTTTAGTCCACTTTTCTTCTGCATCAATTACCATTGCAATTTTATTAGCGAGCAAAGGTTTACCAATCGAATTAGCTGCAATGATTGTTTTGGGAGCAAATATCGGAACTACTTTTACAGCGCATTTAGTTGCAGCAATTGGAGATAAATACACGAAAGTTGTCGCAGCATTTCATACATTTTTCAATGTTGTAATTGCGTTGATTTTTATGTTGATTGCAAATTTTGTTTTAAAATTTATTGGAACAACAATTTCATCAAATATAGCTGTTCAGCTGATTACTTTTGATACGATTAGTAATTTGGTTGGAGTAATTTTATTTACGCCTTTTATCAATAAAATAGCTTTCTATTGTCAGAAAAAATATTTCTCTGTAAAATCTACTGACAATAAATTAGAATTTTATGCGATTCCGTTCGGAACAAATTCTGACCTATATAAAAATGAAGCCAACAAAAAAC
This sequence comes from Empedobacter sp. UBA7248, assembly GCF_002472945.1. Taxonomy (NCBI): domain Bacteria; kingdom Pseudomonadati; phylum Bacteroidota; class Flavobacteriia; order Flavobacteriales; family Weeksellaceae; genus Empedobacter; species Empedobacter sp. UBA7248. Next base: position 51,100 of record NZ_DKSU01000008.1, read on the forward strand.
TTCTGAAACTTGCTTCTACAACGAAACAAACGATTTATACGCTTGGACGAATGATTACTGAAAGTGATGAAGAGAAGATTTTGGTTTTTCGTGAACGAATTTTGGAACTGGAAAAAGAAGGCGATCAATTGGAGCGAGAAGTCAATGAATTTTTGAATGAAATTGCTGATTTAGATTTACCAAACGAAAATACAATTGCAATTCATCAACTAATTACGCTTTGTCATCATTTGGAAAGTGTGGGTGATATTGCGATTAAGATTTCGTCTATTCATCGTCGTCGTAGAATGACAAATAGTTATTTTACACCAAAAATGAGAACGTATTTGGTCGAATTTCAAAACAATTTAGATCAAACAACGCGCATTTTAAATCAAAATTTGAACGAAACACAAGAAGAGGTTTCTATCAAACAAGCGGAGTTTATCGAAAAAACAATTAATACAATTTACAAAGAAGCCGAAGCCAATTTGATGAAAACGATTGAAAAAGAGAAGCTTTTGACGACAAGTGCGCTTTTCTACAAAGATTTAATTCAGAATTACGAAATTCTTGGCGATCATCTTTACAAAGCTAATGCAACAATTGTTAAGCTTAAAAATCAGTAGATTTTTATAAGTTTGATTCAAAGAAAGATTAATGATTTTTGAGTATCAAACAAAAAAAACATTCGATGAAATAATTGAAAGTTTAAATCACTTTAAAAAATTACAAAACGAAAACTTATTTGGTTCAATAGAAGAATTTGATTTTCAAAATTCACAAATTGAAAATGATAAAATTACCATCAATAGAGATTTTTCACCTTTATTATTTAAAACAGGAATTGGGATTATCAAATATAATTTCATAAATCCAGAAATAGTTTCTATCAATATTGAATCAAATCAAAACTTAAAAAAAATTAGAAGTAAATATTCATTATTAGCAATCATTTTTCTCTTAGCTTTTAATATCATTTCTATTTTTTTGTACAAATATTTAAAGATATCTTTAATAGTTTGCTCTTTTCTTTTCTTACTAGTTCAATATTCTTTCTATACTATTTTAGATAAATTAAATTCAAAATTTTTGAAAGATTATGCTATTAGATTTATTAAAAAATTAGATAAAGAATAAATTCGCTCACTTCTACTCTATTTTGTAATTTTGCAAAATGTTTGATTCAAAGCAAATTTTTTCTATTCAATCCGAAGAAGATTTCCAAAACGTTGCATTGGAAGTTTTCCGTTATCAAGCGCAAGAAAATGAAGTCTACAAAAACTTCTTAAATTTCTTGAACGTTGATTATTCTATTGTAAAACACACCAACGAAATTCCCTTTTTACCGATTCAGTTTTTTAAGAAATTTGAATTGATTTCGGGAAATCGTGAAGTGGAAAAGGTTTTTACAAGTTCTGGAACAACTGGAATGTCGACAAGTAAGCATTTGGTTACGGATTTGGCATTGTATCATTATAGTTTAGAAAAATGTTTCGAACAATTTTATGGTTCACTTTCCGATTACACTATTTTCGCACTTTTGCCTTCATATTTGGAGCGCACAGGTTCGTCTCTGATTGATATGGTGGAATATTGGATTGAGAAATCTGGCAGCGATAAAAGTGGTTTCTATTTGTATAATCACGATGAATTGTACGAAAATCTTATCGCACATGAAAAAACAGGTAAAAAAGCTATCTTAATTGGTGTTTCGTTTGCTTTATTAGATTTTGTCGAAAATTATAAAATGAATTTGCAGCATACAATTGTGATGGAAACTGGCGGAATGAAAGGTCGCAAGAAAGAAATTACGCGCGAAGAATTGCATTCAATTTTGAAAAATGGTTTCGGAACAAATGAAATTCATTCGGAATATGGAATGACGGAATTGCTTTCGCAAGGTTATTCTCGAGGAGATTTGACGTTTAAATCGCCAAATTGGATGCGAATTTTGATCAGAGAAACCGAAGATCCTTTCCAATATGTTGAAGAGGGAAAAACAGGTGGCGTGAATGTGATTGATTTGGCAAATTACAATTCGATTAGTTTTATTGCAACTGATGATTTAGGTAAAAAAATAACTCGCAATCAATTTGAAATCTTAGGACGTTTCGATCATTCGGATGTGCGAGGTTGTAATTTGATGGTGATTGAATAATAAAAAATCCCGTACTGAGAAATTCAGTGCGGGATTTTATTTTATTTCTTTTTCATTAAAACTTCTTTCAGAGATTCTGTTTTTATTTTCTCAAAAAACTGTTTCAATTCATTGTATTTATCCGCTTCATAAACACCTTCTGGTAATAAAAATTGAATCGCTAACGTGAATTGTCCATCTTTTACTTTAGCTTCTTGATAATATTCTAAACCAAGCTCAGTTTTGTGATGCGCTTTGTATTTTTCATCAATTATCATTTCGTAACCATCTGGAATTTTAGATTTCACCTGAATATTAAACAAATAAGGATAATTAAATTCTATTTTGCGTTGACGATTCTTATCTTCAAAAGTATATTGTTTTAGAAATTCGCGCAAAGGATTAATAAATGTATAAAATGGAGTATTCGGAATTACAGTTTTTGCTTTATAGTTTTTAACGTAAGAATCGGTTTCGAAAATCGTTTTATCATTAATCTCTTCGTCCAAACGAACATCTAAAGATTCAGTCAAATATCTATTCAAAACATTTTTTTCGTCTATATCATCATCATAAAAATAACCATTGAATTTGTCTTTACGATAGAGAACTAAATTTCCATTACTCATAAAATCATACTTTAATGATGATTCATAATAAGACAATTTTTGATTCAACTTTACAAAAGAAGCTTCACCTTTTTTGATGACAATTCCATGATAATTAAACACATCTAAAGGTCCAAATTCGATTTGCTCTTTATTTAATTTCGAAGCATCTAAAATAATATTTGAAGCGCCATTATTCAATTTCACAACCGTCAAAACAGAATTGAATTGATTGACAATTGGATAAGAAAACAAAATTTGTCCATGATGACGACTACTAAACATAACCATCGAAGTTTCGAAACCTTTGGCTGTTAAAATTTCATTCAATAAAAGATTCATATCTGCCGTAGAACCAGACTTTTCTTTCAATAAAGTTTTGTTTGAACGCGTTGGAATAATTCCATAAAATCTGTTCCATTTTACATTTGAATCAATATATTCAATCACATTTTTCAAAGTTTCTACCTCATCTTTTCCATTCGGAATATTTTGCGCTAAATCTCTGATTGCAGAAGGATTTCGATACAAATCATATTGTGCATTTATATCTTGAATCAAATCTCTCCACGCGCTCATCGTAGTTTTCTTTGCACCATCTGTATGATAAGTAGCAGCCTGTATTTTGATACGTTCACTTTGATCTTCAGGATTATAAACGTATTTTAATTGATTATAACTTTGGATATTATGTAATAACCACTCCGTTGAACTTGATTTACCTTTATACTTTGTATTCAAACCATCACCAATTGTAATAATCGAATAGGTGCCATAAGCTTGATTATTTAATCGAAACTTGCTCGAAAGCGTTGGTATATCATGTTGAAAATTCCACGCATCAATAGAAAAATTATGTTCGCTACTTTTGATATAAGTATACTCGATAATTGAACCAACTTTTACATTTGGAAAAGTGAAACGTTTTGCAGCATACAATTCATTTAGAGAAACATCAAAAATCTCTTTCTCATCAATCGGAGTCATTTGTTCTACTCCATTTATAATATTAATTGTACCTCCCTTAATTCCGCTTATAGATTCATTTCTATTCTTGCTGTAATAATTCAGTTGTATATTTGCTTCATCAAGTCCTTTATCAGTCAGAATTTTGATTCTTCGTTTTACAGTCAAATAATAATTAGATGAAGTTAAATCCATTTTTCCTTCTTCCGAAAGAATAACAGCATCTGCATTTTTCTCGAAAGGAACTTGAGTTAAGTTAATTTCTTGCTCCGAAATTTTTCCGAATTTTAAATCTTTCGATTGCGCATTTGTATATAATGCAATAAATAAAAAGAGTAAAGTAATTTTTAATTTCATTTCAATTTGTAATTCCTGCAAAAGTACAATACACAATAATACATAAAGAATAATCTAAATAAAATTTTCGTTACTTTTCTATCAATTCTTCTAACGCTTTTTCTAAAGTAGGATATTGAAATTTGAAACCTGTTTCTTGAATTTTAGTTGCGTCAATTCTAGATCCATTTAGGACTAAACTACTCATCTCACCTAATGCTAATTTCATAACAAAAGCAGGAATATTAGGAATAAAAAAAGGTTTATTCATTTTTCTCGCTAGCGTATGATTGAATTCCGAATGATTTATATATTGCGGTGAAGATGCATTATAACTTCCTTTTATTTTATCATTATCCACAGCTTCCGCATACATTTGTATCAAATCTGTAATATGTATCCAAGGCATCCATTGTTTTCCGTTACCTAGATTTGCTCCTACACCAAGTTGAATAGGTTTTTTTAATAATTTGAAACCTTCGCCGTTTTTTGACAAAACCAAAGAAGTTCTAAGACAAACCACTCTTGCACCTATTTTTTCGAACTGATAAGCAGCATTTTCCCATGCGACACAAACTTTACCTAAAAAATCAATATTCGGTTCATCAGACTCTTTGAAAATCTTGTTCGAAGTAATTTGTCCATAATAAGCTGTTCCAGACGCGGAGATAAAAAATTTCAAATCAATATTCAATTTTTTGACATACTCAAAAAGTAAATTCGCTGTATCAACTCTACTCGAAAAAATTTCTTTTTTGTAAGAATTTGTCCATCTTTTCGCAATTAAGCTTCCAGCCAAATGAATAATTCCATCCAAATTTTCAAAAACTTTTTCATCAATTGTATCTTTATCCCAATGATAAAAAGGATGTTCAATCTGTTTTTCTCTTGTCAAAATGCGAACTTGATGTCCATTTTCAATTAAAATCTTTGTTAATTCTGAACCAATTAATCCACTTCCACCAGTCAATAGAATATTCATACTAAAATTTTTTCCTAATTTAGCTCATTCCAAAAATATAAACCAATGTTTAAAGGTAGATTTCCTTATCTAAAAAGAATGGGGGCTGATGAAGAAAAGAAGCTAAAACAAAAAATATTCGATATAGTTTTTGAAGCTGATACACCTTATGGAAAACTTTTTGATATCTCGTTATTACTTTTAATTTTATTAAGTGTAGGTTTGGTTATGTTGGAGTCTATTCCAGCAATTAATGCGAGACACCATACAGTTTTAGTATCTTTAGAATGGATTTTAACCTTTTTGTTTACTATAGAATATTTATTAAGAATCTATTGTGTTAAAAATCGTTGGCGATATATTTTTAGTTTTTATGGAGTTATTGATTTATTGTCTATTTTACCATTTTATCTTGGTTTAGTTTTACCTACAAGTAAGTACCTAGCAAGTATTCGTATTTTAAGATTATTACGTATTTTCAGAATTTTTAACCTTACACGATTTACACGTGGGAAAAATGTGTTGGTTTTAGGGCTGAAAGAAAGTAAAGATAAAATCATCGTTTTCTTATCATTTGTAGTATTAATTGTTGTTGTAATTGGCTCGATCATGTATATGGTGGAGCATGATCATCCCGAATCTGGTTTTACAAGTATACCTATTAGTATTTATTGGGCAATTGTAACTTTAACAACAGTAGGTTATGGCGATATTTCTCCTGTCACTGGTTTGGGACAATTTTTAGCTTCTGTTGTTATGATTATAGGTTATGGTGTAATTGCTGTTCCCACAAGTATTGTAACAATGGAAATGAATAAAGCGGCTAGACACAAAGAAGACATTCCTACAAACACACAAAGATGTCGCAATTGTGGCGATGATTATCACCTAGATGGTGCTATTTATTGCAAAACCTGCGGGCATCTTTTAAATGAGCCTTAAAATTTATCCAAATTAATAAATCGATTATTGTCAATATGATTAACGTATTCGTAATTTTTGGTGTAATTAATTGACATATTCAATTCATAACCAACCAACATCAAAATCACATTGATGTATACAAAAATCATCATAATCATCACTAATCCAAGCGATCCATACAACAAATCAATATTTGTAAAATAACTTAAATACGAATTAAAACCAATCACAGTTAACAAGAACAAAACTGAAGTCAAAATAGCACCAGGTAAAACTGTACTACGCGATTTTTTGTGATTTGGTCCGAAATAATACAACATACACATCGAAACAAAGTAGAAAAGAAATACCGAAAAATAGTTGATTAAATACGAAAACTGTCCAAGTTTACTTAAGAATGAAACGTTGGTTAAGTATTTCCAAATAATTGATGTAGAATAGGATAAAAACACTTGCAACACAATAAAAGCTGTAAAAAACAAGGTTAAAATAATCGAAATCATTCTCGATTTAGAGTTTTTTCGCTTCACATAAACATCTTGATACGAGACATTAAATCCATTTATAATTCCTTGTATTCCGTTGGATGACATAAAAATTGTAATCAAAATCAAGAAATAATTCACTTTACGTTTTCCTTGCACAGCCGTCGTTTTATCAATATACGAAATCACTTCGTTGCTCACATGTTTAGGCAAAAGTTGAGGAAGAAGTTGTGTAAATAATAGATTTTTTATTTCCTGATAATAAACCAAATGCGGCAAAATACTAAACAAAAAAAGCAAAAATGGAAACATACTAAAAAATAAAATCCATGAAACTGCTGCCGAACGCAACGGAAAATTACCTTTCATAACGCGAATCCAAAAAACTTTCAAGAAATCATATACCGTGATGCCCGTATTTTTGTTCATCAATTTTGTTTTCGACCAATCTCGAAAATAATTTATTCCTGTATATGTTTTAAAATCTTGTAGAATGCGCATATTTTTGTCTCAATAAATAATTTTGAATGAATATTACGACCATTTGTATCGGTAAAACAGACGAAAAAGCCATCGAAATGCTATTACAAAAGTATGAAAATCGATTGCCTTCGCACATTAATTATCAAAGAATTGAAATTCCTGACATCAAAAATCGTAAAAATTTGTCCGAAATTCAACAAAAACAAAAAGAAGCTGAGCAAATTTTGAGTAAAATCGTCAATACAGATTTTGTGATCATTTTGGATGAAAAAGGGAAACAGCCTACTTCGAAGCAATTTGCAGATGATATTCAGAATTACATGAATCAATCTGTCAAAAATCTTGTCTTTGTGATTGGTGGCCCTTATGGTTTTGACGAATCTGTTTATAATCGAGGAAATAAAAAAATGTCTTTATCCAATATGACATTTACGCATCAAATGGTTCGCTTATTTTTAACAGAGCAAATTTACCGAGGATTTAGTATATTGCAGGGTAAACCTTATCATCATGAATAACACCTCTCCGTTTCAAGAATTTGTTCCAAAGCAAGAAAATAAACTAAGTTTTGGCATTGGAAAAGCACTTTTGTATAGCGCGATTGCAGTGATTATGATGCAATTTGCTGGCGGAATTGTTTCTGCTCCAGCACTTTTTTACAAACCACTTAATCACTTACTTTTACCGTTAGGATTTTTAACAGGAACGGTTTGCGCAATTGTTATTTTATTGATGTTGACACAAACTAAATTTGCATCAATTTTAAAAGATATCAAACATTCTTTTACTCCAATTCAGCTCATATTATCAATAGCTTGTTGGTTATTTCTTTTGCCTTTAGCCGAGGTTGCAACAAGTTTAATTCCAACAACTGGACCTTTAGAAGAAATCTATAAAATCTTTCAAGCTTCTTTTGAAATGATGTTAGATTACAAAATCGCAGGGTTTGTTATGATTTGTATTTTGGCTCCAATTTTCGAAGAAATTATTTTTAGAGGAATAATCTTGAAAGGAATGCTAAATTTCAATATAAATCCAACCACTGCAATCTTAATCAATGGATTTATTTTTGGATGTGCACACATGAATCCTTGGCAATTTATAGGCGCTGGACTTTTAGGAATCATTTTTGGAATAGTTTATTATCGTACTAAATCGTTGTTTTTGCCTATGTTATTACATTTCTTAAACAATACACTATCATACTCGTTAATGCTGATGCAGGGCGATATGGAAGGCGAAGTTTTTGCGCAAAGAGATTATTTATTAATTGGAGGAATGACACTTATCGGAATTTTATCTGTCTATTTATTAATCAAAAAAACAGAACAAAAAACAATATAAATGGAATTAATTTTTGCCACACATAACAACAATAAAGTAAAAGAAGTTACAAAAATGTTGCCTTCTTACCTATCGATGAAATCGTTGACTGATATTAATTTCTTTGATGAGATTGAAGAAACTGGAACAACTTTCGAAGAAAATGCACAACTGAAAGCGAAAACTATTTTCGATAAAACTGGAAAAAATATCTTTGCAGATGATTCTGGATTAGTGATAGAAGCGTTAGATGGCGCGCCTGGTGTATATTCTGCTCGATATGCTGGTACAGGAAAAGATGAAGATAATATTGCAAAAGCGTTGAAAGAATTGGAAGGAAAAACGAATCGAAAAGCGTATTTTATTTCTATTTTCTGTTTAATTTTGGATGGAAAGGAATATTTTTTCGAAGGTCGAGTAAACGGAACTATTGCAACTGAAATTATGGGTGACAATGGTTTTGGCTACGATCCGATTTTTATTCCTGATGGTTTTTCAAAATCTTTTGCACAAATGTCTCCTGAAGAAAAAAATGCAATTAGCCACCGAGGAAAAGCTGTCGAAAAATTAAACGATTTTTTAACTAATCTAAACGTAAATTGAGTTTACAACTAACAATATTAGGATTTAATTCGGCATTACCAACAGCTTTTACGCACCCAACTGCTCAATTATTAAATATCGCAGAACGATACTTTTTGATTGATTGTGGAGAAGGAACACAAGTACAATTGCGAAAAGCGAAGGCAAAATTCAACCGAATAAATCACATTTTTATATCACATTTGCACGGTGATCATGTTTTTGGATTGATTGGATTAATTTCCACACTTCAATTACTTGGTCGCGATATGCCTTTGCATATCCATGGTCCAAAAGGAATTGAGGAATTTATTACGACACAATTACGTTTAACAGAATCTAATAATTCATTCGAGATTATTTTCAATGAATTGCATACAAAAGAATCTGTTCTAGTTTTTGAAGATGATAAAGTAGAAGTTTATTCTATTCCATTAAATCACCGAGTTTATACAAATGGTTATCTTTTTCGAGAAAAGCCAAAACCTCGAAAATTGAATATGGATACGATCGAGGAATTTCCAGAAATTGAAATCTGCGATTATCAAAATTTGAAAAATGGAAAAGATTTTACGTTAGAATCTGGAAAAATAATTCCGAATGATTATTTAACATTTGATGCTCAAAAGTCCTTGAGTTACGCGTTTTGTTCGGACACAAAATATAAACCAGATATTGTTCCAATTATAAAAGATGTCGATTTGTTGTATCACGAATCAACATTTTTGCATGAATTGAAAGATTTAGCCGTTTATACAGGACATACAACTGCAAAAGAAGCTGGAATGATTGCGAAACAAGCCAATGTAAAGAAATTAATTTTAGGTCATTTTTCTAATCGCTATCACGATTATAAGCCTTTGTTAATAGAAGCGCAAGAAGAATTTACGAATACCGCTTTACCCGAATTGCTGAAAACAATAAAAATAGAAAGTCTGTAACCAAAATATAAAAAAATCCGTTCGAATTATCGAACGGATTTTTTTGTTTTATAAATGTTTTACCTATTAAGGATTTTGAACTAAAACTCCTTTAGAAACAATAATTTGTTGTTCAGGAATATATTCAATCACTTCATTTGCTGTAGCAGGAATAGTATATAATGGATTACTTCCTGATAAATGTGTACCAGGGTAACGTCTATCCATTGTCAATCCATTTCTATATACATCAAATTTACGATGACCTTCCCATGCTAATTCTAATTGACGCTCTTGCATTACAACATCTAAAACAGACAAAGAACCTAAGTTACTTGCTGTCCATAAACCAGCAGCAGGAATACCAGCTCTTGATCTAATTATGTTCACATCTGCCAATGCAGCAGTTGTATTACCTAATTTTGCATTTGCTTCAGCTCGGATTAAATATATTTCACTTAAACGAGAAATAACTGGAGACCATAAATGGGCTTGCCCTTCTTGTCCAGAACATTTAAGAATATAATATTTCAAATACCCATTACGATCAGCTAATTTTTTATCTACTAAAACAGTTCTCTCTTTACCTTCTATATTAATAGAATATTGGAAAGAACCTGCTCCATTCGATTTTTTAATTAATGTTTTTGTTGCTCCTGATTCAGTGTAATTATAATCAGTTCCAGATTTAGTTACAACTACACTTCCATATTTGTAATCGTCTTTTACATAATATGCATGTAATTCGTTTTCATTAGACACAACTGGTGTAATCAATGAATAACGTACGTCTTCTGGGTATTTACGAACTAATTCTAAGTATGAACGAGATGCATACATTTCTCCCCATCCAGAACCATTAATATCTGCATACATTGATCCAATTGTATACCAACCTCCATCTGGATAGTCTGTATCTTTCAAAAATTTAATCGAAAAAATATTTTCAGGATTATCTTCTGGCTTACTTGCTGTGAAGTTCTTGTAGTTAGCTGTCGTAATCAAAGAAAATTCTCCTCCTTCTATTACTTTATCTGCATACTCTTTTGCTTTAGCATTTTCTCCCATATACAGATAAACACGTGATAATAATGCATAAGTAGATTGTTTAGATGCATAAATCTTATTACGACTTTCATTATTAAATAATGTTTCAGCTTTTAAAAGATCATTTACAATTTGATCGTAAACCTCTTTAACTGTATTACGAGGCAAGTTCTCTAAAGGATCTGATGATAATTTTAAAGGGACTGCTAAATTTGTTGTAGCTCCCTGATTATATGGACGTCCAAAAACATTTGTTAGATAAAAGTATACCATACTTCTCAAATACAAGTTTTCAGCAATCATCTGATCATCTGTCTTGTTCACTCCTTCTTTTATTTTTGACAAGATTACATTCGTTCCTGCAATAATTTTAAAAGAATAAGAATAATAAGTATTTACACGACCATTATTTACTAAACGATTATAATTATAATTGTTCATAAAGGCATCAGTAGTCGATCCACTTAAGGCTACATTATCTGATGGATATTCTGTTATACGATGCCAGTTTTCTACCCATGGTTTTAATAAAGAATAGTTACCAGCTGTAATGTTCTCTGACGAACCTTCGATTTGGTCTAATTTAGAATCAGACAAACTTGAGTAAGGTTCATAATCTAAATCACATGACGTAAAGCTTAATGCAATTAAAGACGCTATTAGATATATTGATTTTTTCATGTCTTTTTAATTAAAATGTTAAGTTAACACCAAACGTAAAACGTTTTGGATTCGGATAGTTGTTTGTTCTATCACCTGAAATAACAGCCTCAATATCAGCTCCTGTATATTTAGTTGCTGTCCATAAATTATCTCCAGAAATGTAAAGTCCTAAACCTTTTAACCCTATTCTTTCGATATCTTTTTGATCAAAGTTATATCCTAAACGAACTGATCTCATTCTTAAGAATGATGCATCTTCTAAATAACGGCTTGAAATTTTATTAGAATTCGAAGTATTATTAAAGATTAACTCTGGATGAGTTGCATTTTCTGGATCTGCTGCTGTCCAACGTTTCCATCCACTTTGCATTCTCATTTGGTTATAATAAGGATATGCTCCGTCAGAATCAAATAAACTACGTCCAATATTATATGCTAATCCCCCTTTAGAGTACACAAAATCTGCACTTAATGTAAATCCTTTGTAAGATACAGAAGACGCAAAACCTCCATTAAAATCTGGCGTTGTATTTCCTATAAATTGTAAAGTTGCCTGATTGTAATTTGAAACTTTAGTAATTTCACCTGTCGTTGCGTCTACTTTTTCCCACAACGGTTTACCATTTGATGGATCAACTCCAGCCCACTTACGCATATACCATGTATCAATATCATATCCTTCGGCAACACGTTTTAAACTACCCTCTGCAATCCCATCAGCATTGATTGTTGTATCATTGTATAAATCTTTAACAACATTTTTGTTCTTAGCTATATTGAAAGATACATTCCATTGTACTTCGCTTGATCTTGGTAAGATATCAGCACTAATAGAAAACTCAATACCTTTATTATTTACTTTCCCTACGTTATCCCAATATCCTGACCAACCAGATGTATTAGGAAATGTTACAAAATGTAATAATTTATCTGTATTCTTATCGTATACATCTAAAGTCATGTTAATACGATTGAATAATCCTACTTCTAAACCAATATTTGAATCCTTTGTTTCTTCCCAAGATACATTAGGGTTATTATATTGACCTTGTGTAACAGCTGGGTTTCCATCATATTGTCCAGATAAACCATATAATGAATATTGTCTGTAGTAATTTCCATCATTTCCACCAGCATTACCTACAACTCCATAAGATGCTCTTAACTTTAAATTAGAAATAACTTTAGAATCTTTTAAGAAAGCTTCATTGTTAATATTCCAACCTGCACTAAATGCATAAAAATGAGCATACTTGTTATTTTTCCCAAAACGAGATGACCCATCTAAACGGTAAGAAGCTTGAAAATTATAACGATTATCATAACCATAGTTAAATTGAGTTAAACCAGCTTGATATGCATAATCATTTTTTGTTCCATTTGCAGAAATGGTTAACGCTCCATTATTCAAAATTTCAGATCCTGGTAAAATACCTCTTCTTGTTCCATCAATACTTTGATATTCATAATCACTATATTCATAGGCAACATATCCTGCTAAACTATGTAAACCAAACTTTCTATTGTAACGTAACATTTGATTAAATAATCTTATGACACGTTTATCTGAACTTTGGTAAATAGAACCTTTTGGATTTGAAGCCATTCCAGATATAGAATTTGGATCAGTATACCCTACTGATGTTGTAGTATAATATTGTACATTATTAGTAGATTCAAACGTTAATGAATTAGATATTTTCCAAGAAAAATCCATATTAGCTTGAATATCAAAATTCTCACTTTTACTATAATTTGTTTGTAAATCATAATAATAGTTCGAATAATCTCTTCCATACCATTTATCAATTACCTTGTTTTCTTCATCAACACGTGGATTTACAGGTTTCCCATTCGGCAAAAATGGATTATCCCAAGGCATATTCATATACATACTATACAAATCATGCTGTCTGTTATCTCTTGTTGTGTATGTTGCGTTTAATTTTGGCTTGAATGTTAAACGATCTGATAATTTTTGATCAAGATTAATTCTCGCAGATAATCTTTCATATTCATAACCTTTTACAGTTCCTTCTTCATTATAATAACCAATAGAAGAAAATAATTTAGTAGATTCAGAATTTGAGTTTATACTTAAGTTAGCATCTTGTACTATCCCTGTTTTTGTTCCATTTTTTACCCAATCATAATTAGTTGTCGCCAAAGCATCAGGTAATTTTGGAGCTCCTTTCATGTTCTGAAATAAATTATACAATTCACTTCCATTCATTACTTCGAACTTCCCTGGATTGAAACGATTATAACTTGTAGAATAATCTGCGTTAATAACTAATCCATTACCTCTAGCTCTTTTAGTAGTAACTACAATTACTCCATTTGCTCCACGAGAACCATATTGTGCCGTTGCTGCTGCATCTTTCAATACAGAAATTGTTTCAACATCATTTGGATTAATATTTGGTGTATCATGATAAATTACACCGTCAACTACCCATAAAGCAGCCGTACCAGAAGAAATACTTGTTTTTCCTCTTAATCTCAAAGAAGCTGTTGAACCTGGCTGACCAGAGCTACTTGTAATTCTAAGACCTGCAACTTTACCTTGTAATAAATTGGTAATGTTCGGAGATTTAGCATCCATTAAGTCTTTAGCATTTACAACAGAAACTGCAGCGGTTACTTCTTCTTTACGTTGAGTAGAATATCCTGTTACAACAGCTGTTCCTAAATCTATATTCTCACTTTTAGGATTTAATTGAGTGGATAAATCTCCTAAATTTTCAGAAGTAACTGTAATTTCCTTGCCTTTGATAATTAAAATATCACCAATTCTGGCATCAATATTGAAATCACCATTTTCATCTGTGAAAGCTGCTTTGTCAGTTCCTTTTATTTTTACCTCTACATCTGCTTCTGGAAAACCGTCAGAATCTTTTACATGACCTGTAGTTTGAGCATAAGCAAATGATCCAAGAACAAAAAGAAGACTAAAAATTCTAAATTGTTTTTTTCTCATCTCTTGTGTTAAAATTGTTAACAATAAAAGTATTAAAAAAAACACTTAAGAATTACCTTATAATTCAAATACAAAAATAAACCAAGTAATAAAAGAATATATAGAATATTTTTAGGGATTACTTGTTTCAATAAAATATTAAACTATTTTTTCAACTCTTAATAGAATGTTAAGAAATAGTAAAATTTAATATTTTGTATTAAACTTTCAAAATCAGCCAAAAAAAATCCGTTCGATAGTCGAACGGATTTTATATTTTTCCTAAAAAAGCAGTTTTTAGTAAGCAGCGTCTTTGATACGAGCTTTTTTACCACGTAATGCTCTGAAGTAGAAGATACGAGCTCTACGAACTTTACCTTTTTTGTTTACTTCAATTTTTTGTAACGCTGGCATGTTAACTGGGAAGATACGCTCTACACCAACATCTCCAGACATTTTACGGATTGTGAAAGTTTCTGTAGTTCCTTGTCCTCTTCTTTGGATAACAACCCCTTTAAAGAACTGAACACGAGTTTTTCCACCCTCTGTAATTTCTTGATAAACTGTAATAGTATCACCTGCTGCGAAAGCTGGGAACTCTTTTTTAGCTACGTATTTCTCTTGTACGTATTTTACTAAATTTTCCATTATTATAATTTCAATTTATTTGAATTGAGCAACTTAAACGTCTTTCGTCAGAGGTTGAACAATGTGGGTGCAAAATTAATCAAAAATCTTGATTATACAAATGATTCTCTTTCTTTTATGAATGAATTTTCACTAATTCATTTTCAAAAGTTTTATTTTCTAATTTAGCAATGATTGATTTCATCGCTAAAAGTCGAGCAGCTTTTTTATCATCTGTCACAATTTCTAGCCAAGACGAACTTTCTGTTCCTGTTTGTTGAAACATTTTATCAATGTAATTGGTATAAATATCCCATAACTCTTGTGCCTTTTGATCCAATGCTCCTAATTTCCACTGTTTCATTTCGTCATCTTTTCGCTCTTGTAATCGTTCTACTTGTTCTTCCTTCGAAATTGAAAGAAAAATTTTAATCAGAATAATTCCATCATCTTGCAAAAGCTGTTCTACTTCTACAACTTGTTTCATAAATTTTGAATATTGCTCTTCCGTACAAAATCCAAAAACTGGCTCTACAACAGCACGATTATACCAAGAACGATCAAAGAATACAATTTCGCCTGCATTTGGTAATTCTTTAAAATATCGTTGAAAATACCATTGTCCTTGTTCTATTTCGGTCGGCTTTGGTAATGCTTCAACACGATATTTTTTGGGATTTAGAAATTCTGTTATTCTAGAAATTGTTCCTCCTTTTCCAGCCGCATCTCGACCTTCGAAAATAATTAGTACACGTTTATTCTCCTGAATAACTTTAGATTGTATTTCTAACAATTTTTCTTGAAGTTCCTTCAGTTCTTTCTCATAAGCAAGTTGTTCTTTGAACTTCTTTTCTTTTATAATATCATGTCTAACCAAAAAATCAATGATTTCTTGTTTATTATTTATTTTCTCTAAATCGTTTAAATCAAATTCGGCCATAATTATAGATTTGATGATTAATTTTCTTCTTCTAAGTTTTGATGTTTCAAAATACGTTTATTTTTATCATCATAAGGTATTTTAGACAAAATATATTCCATCGCTTCTACTCTAGCTTTGTACTTTTTGTTGGCATCAATAATTTTCCAAGGAGCAACATCTGTATTTGTTTTCTCAAACATTACATCTTTATAAGCGGAATAAACATCAAATAAATCTTGCGCTTTTTGATCAACAGAACTATACTTCCATCGTTTGGTTGGTGAATTTACAATATCTGCAAAACGTTTTGCTTGTTGTTCTTTTGTAATCGAAAAATAAATTTTAATCAAATATATACCTGAATTAATCCACATTTTTTCGACATCATTCACTTCGTTCATAAACGTTTCGTATTCTTCATTAGAACAAAAACCATTAACAGGTTCTACAACAGCACGATTATACCAAGAACGATCAAAAAAGACTATTTCTCCTTCACGAGGAAGTTGACGAACATAACGTTGAAAATACCATTGTCCACGTTCTACTTCGTTAGGTTTTGGAAGTGCTATAATTCTATGCTCACGAGGATTTAAATGTTCTACAATTCGACGAATTGCACCACCTTTTCCAGCTGCATCTCGACCTTCAAAAACAATCACTACTTTCCGTTTATTTTCGGCTACCCAAGTTTGTAATTTTATCAACTCTTCTTGTAATTGCTCTATCCTATTTTCATATTTTACAGTACGCAAGGCTTTCGCAAAATTCAATTTCCCATGATCAGATTGCAAAAGTCCAACAAGACCTTTTTTTGTTTCGATTAATTTTAAATCTTTCGGTTTTAGCTCCATTTTCTTACTATTTAAAATTAATGATTCAGTTCTTTTACCATTCGATAATAACGTTCAATCACATTTGGATCCACCATCAAATTTACCTCAGCATCCTCTTTTCCTTTATAATTAAACAAAGAAAGCACATAACGAATAGATTCTAATCTTGCCGCATTTTTATCATTTGCGTTGACAATAATCCAAGGCGAAAAAGAGTTGTGTGTCCGCGTAAACATTTGATTGATATAATGCGAAAATTCGTCCCAAAGTTCCTGTCCTTTTGCATCAACTGGACTATATTTCCATTTTTTAAGCGGATTATTTAACCTCGAATCAAAACGTGCTTGCTGCTCCTCTTTCGTCACAGAAAACCACAATTTGATAATATATGTCCCTGATTCGTACAACATATGTTCAAATTCCGAAACTTGCACCATAAATTGCTCATATTGTTGCTCTGTACAAAACCCCATAACTGGCTCTACAACCGCCCTGTTGTACCAACTTCTATCAAAAAAAACAATTTCCCCAGCATTTGGTAATTCTTTGATATAACGATTGAAGTACCATTGATTTTGCTCGACTTCTGTAGGTTTATTCAATGCAACAACACGCATAGAACGCGGATTAAGATGCTCGCGAAAACGGCGAATTGTTCCTCCTTTTCCTGAAGCATCTCGCCCTTCGAAAATAATTGCAACTTTTTTCTTTTCTGTCGAAATCCAATTTTGAAGATTTACTAATTCTGATTGCAGTTTTAGTAACTCATTTTCGTATTCAAACTTCTTTATCACATTTTTATAGAGAGGATTTTCTTCTTGATTTTCAACTAAAAAATGCATTAGTTCTTCGGTTGTTGTAAAATCTAAAATCTTACTTTTTTTCATAAATATTTATAGATTGTAAAATCTTTTTTAAGGTAAAAATTTTACAGAACATAAAAGTGAAGATTATGATAAATCTTTCTTTTAAAATCATAAATTTTATCATATTCAACCTCAATCAATTTGGTTAAATTTGTCAATAAATTAGTTTTTTGCGCATACTATTTTTCATATCACTCATATTTTCTATCGCATTTCGTCCTTTAATGCCGATGATAGACTATGTTTTGAATTATGAAGAAATCGCAAATAAACTTTGTGAAAATCGAGAAAAACCTGAATTACTTTGTAATGGTTTTTGCTATTTGAAAGAGGAAATTTCGAAAAGTGAAAAGAATCAACCCGAAAATCATTTTGTCAAAAATTCGGTCAAAATTTTAGATGCAATCGTTCCAAAAAAACAAATTATTTCTCCAAAAAAATATTTTACGCAAAAAAATAAATTATCAACTGATTATTATCTAGATATTAATTCTGATTATATTATTTGTTTAGTTTTTCATCCGCCAATTGTTTAGTTTTTATTTCTAGATTTCGATGAAAAAAACCGTCAATTCGAATAAAATTCATCTTAATTCTCGATACAATTTTTAGAAATACTTGTACTTAGTTTATCGAAGTAATATTTCTAAAAATCACTCGAATTGACGAATTTTAATTTAATTAAAAATAAATAAACAATTTAAAATGAATATCTTAAAAAATATATTCACCTTAATAGTAGTAGGATTTGCATTATTTTCTTGTAACAAAGAGCAACCAAAACAAGAGAATTTTGAAGTAAAACATGTTTCTCACGAAGAAATGAAAGCAGCAACTAAATTGGATGTTGCGGTTGTGAACGAAGTTGATCCAATTTGCGGAATGAAAACTGCGGAACATTTGAGTGATACAGCTAATTACCAAGGAAAAACGTATGGTTTTTGTTCGACAATGTGCAAAGAAGAATTTCTAAAAAATCCAGAAAAACATATTCATGAATAAACAATTAATAGCCGTTATTGTTATTATTTTAGGCGTTATTGGAACTGTTTTTTGGTTGAAAAATAAGCCAAAAGACGAACTTTACACCGTAATGAAAGTTCCAGAATTTTCGATGACGAATCAAAATAATCAAACGATTACAAATCGTGATATGTTAGGAAAAGTGTACGTTGTAGAATTTTTCTTTACAAGTTGTCCAACGATTTGTCCTGTGATGAGCCATAATTTACGTTCGATAGAAGATGAAATAAATGATGCAAACCTTGGTTTTATTTCGGTTACGATTGATCCAAAACGAGATACTCCTGCACGATTGTTAGAATATTCAAAACAAATTGGTGTAAAATCGCCGAATTGGTATTATTTGACTTCGGATCGAGAAAATATTGAGCAACTTTCGGACAAATTCAATATTTATGTTGGAAAAGATGAAACAACTGCCGAAGGTCTAAATCATAGCGGAAAACTTGCGTTGGTTGATAAACAGGGGAATATCAGAAGTCGATATGATAAAATGGGTGTTCCAATGTTGTTTTATTCGGGACTGAATTATAAAGATCCTGAAGGAAAAGAACCTTCTCTAGCTGGAAAATACCATCCTGAAATAGAATTTTTAAAAGAAGATATTAAAAAACTTCTTGCAGAATAAAATTTAAAACCCTCCATTTTAGGAGGGTTTTGTTTTAGTTATAATTTTCTAAATCACATCAAACTCTTGCTCTATTTCAGTTTTCAAAAATGATTTGTATTCATTTTGATAAGCATCAATCCGCTCTGGCGTTGCATTTTTCTCGATATCATGAAAGTGGAAACTATTCAATCTTGTCATTCCTGTAAATTCATTCATTTTATGAAATCCAAATAAAACACCTTCATCAACAGATTTTTGCTCAAAAAATTCACCTTCTAACGTAAAAGCTTCTTCTGGCGCATTCCAAGTACTTGTTACCATATATTTTTTTCCGTGCATCAATCCACCTTTTCCGTAATTAATTGCAGGATTTTTTCGTGAACGTCCATCACTTGCGTACATTCCATTATTGTGTCCTGCTGTAAAAACATCATCTATGTAAAACTTTAATCGAAAAGGAACTTGAAACCACCAAATTGGCACATGATAAATAATCAAATCTGCCCATTTAAAATTCTCAACTTCTTCTTTTGGGTCAAATTCATCATTAATATCTGTTATTCGAATATTTAATCCTAAATCTTTTAAAACTTCTTTTGACCAATTTGTAATAGAATGATTTAGCTTTCCGCCTGAATGTGCATATTTAAGACCGCCGTTTATGATAAAAACATTTTTCATTGTATTTTCTTTTTTGATTAAGACAAAATTCCGACAAGTTTTTCTATTATTAAAATAACTTAAATTATATATTTGTATCATAATTATTATAGAATGAGAAAACAATATCATTTTAGAACAATTGATAACAAATTATACGCGTGGGATGTAGACAATCTAATTTCTCTAACAAAAGAATTAGAAATCGAAAATATTGATTTGACTAAAATAAATGAGTTTGAAGAAATTTATTGGTATAATGAAGAAGGAGATTCTCCGACATGCCGTTCTATCACACAACATATAAAATTGGTTAATGATTCAGACTTAAATTATCCAATAATTATTTGTCCTGATGGAAAATTGATGGACGGAATGCATCGCGTTGTAAAAGCAAATTTATTGGAGTTGAAAACGATAAAAGCGTATCGACTTTCGACCTTACCAAAACCCGATTATATTGATGTAAATCCTGAGGATTTACCTTATGATGAAAATTAAAATATAGAATTATGCAATCAAATTTTGAATGGTTCAGAACGTTTAAAGCAATTTACGAAACGGGAACTTTATCTGCTGCTGCGCAACAATTATTTATTTCACAACCTGGTGTTAGCTTACATCTCAATTCGTTGGAAGCCTATACGGGTTACAAATTATTTGATCGTTCGGCGCGAAAAATGGTACCGACTGAAAAAGGAAAAATTTTGTATAATTTTATTTTAGAACCGATTCAAAAATTAGAAGCTGCGGAGCAACATTTTCATAAACGAGCTGATAAAGATCGTGCAACAATCAGCATCGGAATGTGTTTTGAAACTTTTCAATATACATTAGAAGAGCATGTTTCTGATTTAGATTTTAACCTAATCATCAAATTTGGAGATTATAAATTGATGCATCAAGATTTGGATAATGGTTTATTAGATTTGGTTATCACACCTCAAAAAAGTACCCACAAAAATCTTTGTTATCATCCTTTTTCGAAAGAAAGAATAATTTTGATCGCAGGAAACAATACAGATTTAACTTCAATTGAAGAAAGTTTAAACAATAAAGATTATGAAGCTTTAAAAAATAACTTAAAAAATAATCTTTGGTACAGCACAGCCGCCGATATGGAGCATTTGAAACATTTTTGGATGGAAAATTTTAAAGAACATCCAGATTTCAAACCTAATTATATCGTTCCAAATATCAGTTCTATTATTCGTTGTTTGAGTGATGGAAATGGCTTTTCTATTGTTCCTGACTTTTTATGTCAAGAAGCACTAAATTCTGGTAAAATAAAATTGGTTTGGCAAGGTGAAAAATCCTTGGAAAATATACTCTATTTTGGTTCCCGAAAGAATACGATTTACGAAAAAGAAATTGAGCAATTGCAACAGATTTTTGTAGATAAATGGTGTAAAGATTTGGGTTAAATACTTCCCAAATCTTTAAAAAATGCAACCAATTGATGATTACTTGAAATTTGTAGTGATTCTTTTAATGAGCCCAATCTCTTTTCTACACTGCTTTGACTAGCTGGCTTGATATTATTTTGTTTTAAGTGATTTGGAATATCTTTTAACAAAATTCCATTCGAAAGCAAAGAAACCAATGTGACATCATATGAAGTAATTTCATACGTATTTTTTTGTTTTATACTACGTTTCATATCCAATTCCAAATGCATTCCGCCCGCAAAAACAGTTTGTATCGCTTTTTTCAACTCTTTCGAATCCTCTCTTCCTTTCGCCACAAACCCATCTATATGGTATTCTTTGAAAAGATTATCTACCATATCCGCTTTCTTTTCTACCGAAAAGACAATCACTTTCAAATTTGGCTGAATTGCTTTTACAGCTTCAATTAAATCTCGTCCACCTTTCAAGTTTTGCTCGCGATGATCTTCTTCAAAAGACAAATCAGAAATCAATAAATCATAAGGTTGATCGTCGTGTAATGCTTTTTTAACTTTCAAAAATGCATCATCACAATAAAAAGCATAATCAGGATTTTCAACTTGTAAATCTTTTAAAACTTTCTGAACCGAAATATTAAAACTCTCAAAATCTTCTGCAATTAATACTTTTTTAAACATACTTTTTATTTAGGTTAATTGAATTGGAAATATGATCTTAATTTTTAGACCATTCACATTTTCAGTTTCAAAAATAACATCTCCGTTTAGATTAGAAATACGTGAAACCGTATTTTGCAAACCATTTTTAGGTTTTAAATCCGAAATTCCAATTCCGTCATCCGAATAATTGATGATAATTTGCTGATTTTCTTCTTTAAAATTTAATATAACTCGTGAAGCTTCGCTATGTTTTTTCATATTCGTCAACAATTCTTGCATCACCAAAAAAACCTCTGTTTTAGCATAATCTTTTACTTTTTTCCAAAGTTCTTTTTCATTTCCAATCAAAAATATTTTGACTTGTTCCGAATCATAAGAACTTATCAATTGTGCTAATTTTTCGGCAAAATTTTCTTGTTGATTTTCATCGATTTTGTCATAAGAAATATCGCGCGAAATTTCATAAACAACTTCCAATTTATCTAAGATTTCATCACGATTAAATTCTGATTTATTCTCAATATCAGACATCACATGATAAATTCCGTTCGCCACTTTATCGTGTACTTTCTTCGAATATTTCAGTTCCGTTTTCTTGACTTCCAAAACCTTTTCTTGTTGCAACAAAACTTTCTCTTGCTCTAATTTTTGCTTTCTTTTTCTGTACAAAAAATATCCAAAAACAAACAGGACGATCAATAAACCGATTAGAATATAAAGTTTTAAAATATCATTTTTCTTTTTTTCGTTTTCTGCTTCGGCTTTCAAAAAATCTGCACGATTTTTCTCCGAATCATAACGCACCAACGCAAATTGATTTTTCGCTCTGTTACGTTCTAACTGAATACTATCGTTTAGCTTTTGATAAGCTTCAAAATATTGTTTTGCATTTGTAGGATTTTCTAATAAAATTAGTTGCTGATAAACTTCTAATTTATCGCCCACACTCTTATTTTCGAAAGCAATTTCTTTTCTTTTGTAAGCGTAGTCTAATGCTTTTTTATGATCTAAATTTGAAAAATAATCTGTTAAATGCGCATAACTTGCATTTTGTCCCCACAAATCATTTTCCTTTAATCTAATATTTAACGCTTTATTTAATTCATTTATAACATTTGATTTATTGTCTTTTAACCATTTCGTGTATCCTAAATTATCAGTAATTCGCGCATATTCTTTTGGATTTTCAATTGTATTCTTATCTTTTAGTAATTCCTGGTAAATCTTTATCGCTTCATCATACTGCTTATCATAACGATAACTATTTGCAATATTATTTTGATTGATAATATAAACATCTTTTTCTGTAGAAAAATCTATTGCTTTTTTATAATAATTTATAGCTTCTTTATAAATTCCTAATTCGTGAGTACTCTGTCCTAAACTATTATATGCACTTGACAACGTTTCTTTTTCACTTTTTATTTGAGGATTTAATAATTTTATTCCCTCTATATTCAATTCTTGACTACCAAACCAATCTCCTTTATAATAACTTATATATCCCATGTTAATCAAACATTTCGCTGCTTGATTCTTATTCATATTCTTAATAAACTCTGAATATGCTTTATTAAAATAAACATAAGCACTATCATACACCTCTTTTTCATAAAAATCCCAAGCTGTATCGTAAGCTTTATTATCTAAATTATCACGTTCAATCTCTTTGTTATTAGATTGTTGACATGAAGTTATTAGAAGTATAATACCAAAAAATAAAATTTTTCTCAAATCATTGTATTTACTCAATAAAGCTAAATAAAAAACGGATAGATTTCTCTATCCGCATTTAGTTTATTTTTTTGGAGGTGTACTTCCTGTTTCACCATTTGTATCACCATCTATACTATCTGATGAAGTTTGTACAACTGGATGTTGATCTTGTGAAATTGTGTTTGCATTTTGATTTGGAAAAAAGAATCCCAATAAAGCGAATAATAATTGTAACATAGCTTAAATTTTTAATTTTTTGATATAGGTGCTCTTCCTCACAAAACAGATTGCGAGTAGTGTATACGAGAAAAAAAGAAGCGCTTCTTTAGTGGGAAGTTTTTTGTAGCCTTGAGAACAATTCAGGAAAAATGCTTCCCTTCAAATCACCTCAACTATTTTCGAGACTACGTTTTCAGAAATCAAGTTTTTTGTTTTTGTTTTGATTTCTATTGCAAAGTAAATACAGAACACAAAGTCGCTGTTAGACAAACAATAGACAAGTTTTGGACAATTATTGGACAGTCCGTTTTACGGGAAACCGTAATTTATTTTGTCCAAAATTTGTCTACTTTGTAAAAGAATTAAAAGTGAAATGTCTACGAAAAAAGATCTATTCGAAAAAGTTTTTGAGAAAGCAAAAAATGAATGTGGGAGTTCAAGTAAAAATGCTTTATCAACTTATCTAAATACAATTTTTATTGATGATTATAATTTCCCGATTAGCACAAAAACGATTTCGAGATATTATGAAGCATTCGAGAAAAATGAAATTAATAATAAGAATATCTCTATTGAGATATTAAACATTCTTGCTCATTATATCGGTTATAAAAATTTTGGAGATTTTAATCAAAAAAATCAGCTGATAAAAAGTGATGAAAAAGAAGTTAATGTAGAAGAAATCGTATCCGTAGAACCAATAATAGATAATAATATTCCTGAAGAAGAATCAATAATTAATCTTCCATCAAAAAAGGATAGTTTCTTTGAGAAAATAAAACTTCAACGAAATAAAATAATTGCTGGAAGTGGCATTGCAACTATTTTGGCTGGCGGAGGATTATTTCTTAATTCAATCAATCAAAATTCGTCTTGTATGATTTGGAAAGAAAATCATTATGAAGAAATCGAATGCGAAGAAACTTCTCCACAAATGAATGCTGTTCCATATAACGAAACTATTTTTCAATTGAAGAAAATCACAAAACCTGATACTTTAAATTTTGAAAATGCACTTGATAAAGTTTGGTATACAAAGAAAAATGGTGAAGTAGAATTTTATACAAATTACGGTTTACATCCCGAAAATGGCAAAACATTGAAACCTGTCACAAAATATATTTTAACTAATATGTCTTAAAAAATGAACAATAAAAAAACACTCAACATGCGAGATGAAGAGTGTTTTGATTGTTAGAAATGATATATAAAATTTAGAAAATTTTAAATAGAATACGAATACTAAATGTAATAACTAAAAAAGCTACAGCCAAAATAGCTACTTTCTGAGGTATTTTGCCTGCTAATTTCGCTGCAATTGGCGCTGCTAAAGCTCCTCCAATTATTAAACCTGCAATGATAAAACCATGACTTACGCCCAAAGCTGCAAAAAAAGTCAACGATGCAGAAAGTGTCACAAAAAACTCGGCTAAACTAACTGTTCCTACTACTAAGTTTGATTTTTTTCCTTTTGCTAATAAAGTTGATGTCACGACAGGTCCCCAACCACCTCCACCAAAGGCGTCTAAAAAACCTCCAGCAAATCCTAAAAATCCAACTCGTTTCACTTTTTTTCGTTCGATTTTTTTTCTGAATGCTAAAATAATTAATCGAATTCCGATGATTAAGGTATACGAAGCTAAAATTCCGTAAGTAATGGTTTCGTATTTGTTTCCCAAATAAACCAATAATAATGATCCCGAAACTGCTCCAATAACGCCTGGAATAGCCAATGCCAATAATAATTTTTTGTTTACATTTCCAAATCTATAATGTGAAAAACCACTAATTCCGCTCGAAAACATTTCGGCAGTATGAATACTACCACTTATTGAAGGCAGATTAACACCAAACAACATCATGCTTGTGGAACACGTTACACCATATCCTAAACCAACGGCTCCGTCGACCATTTGAGCGAAAAAACCAACCGCCAACATAATGTAAAAAACATTCGGAATGTGAATCACAAAATCTTTCGCTTCCGAAAAACTTACGATTGATGACAAAGCATATCCTAAGAATAAAGCAAAGAAAATTAAGGTAATTTCGGTCACTAAACGTTTGTATTTTTTTGTCGATTTTTTCCCTTCAAATGAAGAAGTTAAATGATTCAAATCTGTTAATTTTTGATTAAAATCTCCTTTGTGATTATTTCTAATTTTATTTAAACTTTCAATGTTTTCATCAATTGAATCTGGAATAACATCAGAAAAATATTCTCTCAAACGTTTTGCTATAACAGGAGATTGTCCATTTGTAGAAATCGCAATTTTAAGATGACCTTTATTCACAATCGAACCTAAATAAAAATCGCACAAATCTGGCTGATCAGCTGCATTAACCAAAATTCCTTTTGCATTTGCTTTTTGCTTCACTTCTCTCGAAGTTTCTTTATTATCGGTTGCGACAATCACTAAATCTATATCTTCCAAATCACTCGATTCGAACGTATGAGTTTCGTATTTAATTGATGGATATTGCGAAAAAACATCTTTCAATTCTTGTTTAAATTCCTTTGCTACAACTTTCAAATTGATCGAAGGATTTTGTTTGATTAGCGTCGAAACCTTTTCTAATCCTACATTTCCTCCTCCAACAATCAGGAAGCGCAAATGTTCTGTTTTTAAAAATATCGGGAATAAATTATTTTTCATTGTTCTTATTTTGTTTTAGCGAAATTTGATGAAACAGCGATAAACGGAAAATATTTCGGTTATAAAAATCAACCCCACTACTCCGTTGTTGATACCAATTCATATATCCTAATTCTATGGAAAATGATGGATGAAAGGAATAATTCAACGCACCATAAATTCTATTTTGATCGAATGTATTTTTCACGATTTTTCGTCCAACATTAACCATTATTTCATCTTTTATTTTCGCAACCAATTTATTTTTATTGGTTTTATGATCTTTAACCAAAGGAATATCGACGCCTAATTGATAACGAAATCGAAGATTAGAAAAACGAAAACCACCTGTCAATTCGTCATTTTCTGTATCATGAAAAAATCTTGCTTCAGCCTTATAACGATGATTAATTGTAATTTTTTTTAACTTTTGTTGATAACCAAAACCAATATCAGGTCTAATCTCTGGAACAACCAAATCACTTTCGGAATTTGGATCATTTGGACTTTGTAAAAAATAAGTTAATCCACCAGAAACATTCCAATTTTCATCAAGTTTTCGTTGCAAATTTGATCTAAAAATCAATTGATGTTGAGCACTTGGATCTATAAAATGACGTTCTTGAATTTCACTCAAAACCGAATATTTTTCGTTTATCACCAACGTATTATAGTAACCATACCACAACAAATTTTGATGAGTTACATTTTTCTGAGCAAAACTTTTCGATACAAAACAAAAACATCCGAAAATCATCAGTTTTTTAATTAACCGAAAAATATTTTCGATAAGTAAAATCTCCGAATGTTTCATTGTCTATTTTTTCTTTTGTATAACTTTCGAAAACTTGGTCTAGCTCATTCAAAATCTCAGTTTCATTTACTTTTTCTTTGTAAATTTTGTTCAAACGAACACCATATCGATCGCCTCCCAACATCAAATTATAATGTCCAGTAGAAGTCCCTACAAAACCAATCTCCGAAACATACGAACGACCGCAACCATTTGGACAGCCCGTCATACGAATAGAAATATCATCATTTTGAAGTTGATGTTTTTCTAGCAAAGGCTCTATTTTAGTCACTAATTCTGGTAAATAACGCTGTGCTTCCGCCAAAGCCAATGGACAAGTTGGTAAAGCCACGCACGCCATCGAATTTTTTCGAAGCTCACTAATATCTTTGTGGATAGAATATTTTTCTAGAAGCTGTTCAACTTTAGCTTTATTTTCAGTAGAAATTTCACCTAACAATAAATTTTGATTCGCTGTAAAAATGAAATTATTGATATTTAATAAAGCCAATTCATGTAAAAATGCTTTCTGATTAGGCTGTACAACTCCATTCTCCACAAATAAAGTGTAATACCACGTTCCATTATTCACTTGTCGCCAATCATAAATATCAGAACGCTCCGTAAATTGATATGGCTGAGAAGGCTCTAATTTAAAACCAACACGTTTTTCTAATTCAGACTTGAAACCATCTACCGTTAATTTATCAACTGTATACTTTAGTCTCGCTAATTTTCGATCGCCACGATTCCCAAAATCACGCTGAATAGTCAACACTTCATAAGCAACTTTCAACACTTTTTCTTCAGAATCAACAAAACCAATTTCGGTTGCTAAACGCGAATATGTGTTTGGATTTCCGTGAGTTGTAGACAAACCTCCACCAACAGCGATATTGAAACCTTTCAATTCATTATTTTCGATAATCGCAATCAGTCCCAAATCATTTGCAAAAACATCTACATCATTAGTTGGCGGAATAGCAATTGCAATTTTAAATTTTCGAGGTAAATAGCGATCTTCGTACAAATCATCTTTCTCTGTTTCGCGTTCGTAAATCTTTTCATTATCCACAAAAATCTCATAATAAGCTTGTGTTTTAGGCAACAAATGTTTTGATAATTTATCTGCATATGTATGAATTTGAGCGTGAATTGGCGAAACCAACGGATGAGAACTCGCAATTACATTTCGGTTTACATCGCCACAAGCCGCGATAGAATCTAACTTTGCTTGGTCAAACGATTGTAAAGTTGGACGCAATTGATGTTTCAAAATCCCGTGCAATTGAATGGTTTGACGCGTTGTAATTTTCAAAACGCCAGTTCCATATTGTTCAGAAGTTTCGTGAATTGCCAACCATTTATCAGCGTCAATAATTCCACCCGGAATACGTAAACGAATCATAAATGAATACAATTTGTCTAACTTTTTTTCTGCGCGTTCTTCTCGTCTATCGCGATCATCTTGCACATACATTCCGTGAAATTTCACCAAAGCTTCGTCATCTGCACGCACATTTCCGGTGTGATTATCTAGCTCTATACTCTCTTTTAACGTACCGCGAAGTCCATCACTTTTTATTTTAATTCCTTCTATAGGAGATTGTTTTTCAGTATTCATTTTGTTAATTGTTGGTTGATTAGTAAACATCTTTTTGGTAGCGACCTTCTTCTTCTAATTGTTCTAGAAAATTTTTCGCTGAAACCTCATCTTGATTTGATTCTTTTGCAATTAATTCGATTAAAGCACTTTCTACATCTGTACTCATTCCGTCTTTTTGACCGCAGACATACAAATAAGCACCATCCTTTAACCAATTGTAAAGCTCTTTTCCTTGTTCTTTCACTCGATCTTGTACATAAATTTTATGTTTTTGATCTCTCGAAAAAGCTGTATCTAATTTGCTCAAAACTCCTGTCGAAAGCCATTCCTGAATTTCAGTTTGATAATAGAAATCCGAAACAAAATGTTGTTCACCAAAAAATAACCAGTTTTTACCTTCTGCACCAATTGCATCACGATGTGTCAAAAAACTACGAAAAGGCGCAATTCCTGTTCCCGGACCAATCATAATTACCGATTGATTTTCATCTGGAAGTTTGAAGTTTTTATTTTTATGAATGTAAAATTCTATGGATTTACCTTGCTCAAAATCTGCTAAAAACTGAGAACATAATCCAGTTTTTTGTAGATCTGAAACTAAAAAAGTATTCAGACTAACCGTTAAATGAATTTCATTATCATGTGCTTCATTCGATGATGAAATCGAATATAAACGTGGTGCAATTGGATGCAAAAGATTTAAAATATCATCAAATTTTATTGTAGATTCAGACGAATAATATTTTATCAACAAATCAATTAAATCAATTTTAGTTTCGAGAATTTCTACATTCAAAATTGTTGCAAATTGATCGATTGATTTTTTAGAAAGTGCTCTAATATTTTTTTCTTCAAGTTCTTGAGCGCGATTTTCTTCATTGAGAAGCTTTGCAATCTCTAAAATTTCGGTTTGATTATTTTTTGGATAAACACCCAAAGCATCACCTGGTTCGTAATCGACTTGCTCATCAACTGCTATTTCGATATGATAGGTTTCTTTATTCGAACCTCTATCGTTCAAAATAACTTTATGCTTTACAATTCCTCCATACGATTTTTTTTGCGTAGAAGAACTTTGCAATTTTTGAGGTTGTACAACCATTGAACTTCCTTCTGATTGAATAGTTTTTAAAATATCCGCAAACCAATTTTCGGCAATTTCTTGATAATCTAAATCTACTTTTACCAAATCGAAAACGCGTTGTGCGCCTAGTTTTCCAAATAATTCATCGATTTCTTCTCCTGATTTACAGAAAAACGGATAAGACGTATCGCCCAAACCAAAAACAGCAAACTTTGTTTGATTTAATTTTAAATCAGAATTGCTCAAATTATCATAGAATTTTTGTGCATTTTGAGGCAAATCTCCATCTCCTTGCGTACTAAAAATTAGAATTAAAAATTCTTCTTTTTCAATTTTTTCGAGTGGATATTGAAACGCATCAATCGCTTTGGCTTGAATTTTATTCTTCTTAAAAATTCCAAGCAATTGATTGGCTAATTTCTTCGCATTTCCTGTTTCAGTTCCATAGATTATTGTAGGCTTGATTGAGGTTAAAACCCTTTGTTCTTTCGGTTGATCTTGTGTCTTATTCGCAACTAATCCAGCCAAATAACCATTTGTCCAAATAATTTCGTCACGTGATAATTCTTTGACTAAACTTTTTACTAAGTTCAATTTTTCGTTAGCTAGCATAAGAAATTGTTGTTTTATGGTTATCAAAATATGAGTTGGAAGTTGGCTGTTCGTCGAACCAAGCGAATGATTGATGCAAATTGACAACATGACCAACGATAATTAAAGTTGGTACAAAATCGAAGGTTGGTAAATTATTTTCTACAATATTTTCGAAAGTAAAAACTTGTGTTTTCTGATCTGGAGTTGTCGCTTGTTGAATAACTGCTAAACCTTTTTCGGTATCAATTCCATTCAAAATTAACTGATCGGCCAAAGTTTGTAAACGTTGTCCACTCATATAAAAAACCAATGTATCAGACGTTTTCGCCCAATCTTTCCATTGTTTATCTTCAATAGATTTCAAATCGCACAACGTCAACATGCGAACTCCTTTCGAATGATTTCGCGCTGTCAATGGAATTCCCGTGTAAGCTGCAGCACCAAAAGCAGCCGAAATACCTGGAATTATTTCGTACGGAACATGATTTTTTTTCAAGGTTTTTAATTCGTCTAAAATATTAGAGAAAAGTGAAGCGTCACCTCCTTTCAATCGAACCACTAATTTTCCTTGCATTACAAACTCAATCATCAAATCGTTGATATCTTTTTGAGGCGTATGAATGCCTTTCGAACATTGTTTTCCGACATAAATAACCAACGCATCTTTCGACGCATATTCGTCTATTAACACTGGAGAAACTAAGCGGTCTGTCAAAATAACATCTGCTTTTTTGATATAATTTAACGTTTTGAGCGTCACCAATTCTGGATCTCCAGGACCAGCGCCAGCCAAAATTACTTTTCCTATTGTTGTTTGCATGTTTGTAATAAATTAGTTGATTGATAAGATTGAGTTGATATATTAAACCTTTGTGCTTTTAGATAATTTTATCAATGAAACCATTAATTCGAGTGGAATTTTGTATCGATAAAAAATTATGGAAAATAAAATTCATCTTAGTTCTCGATACAATTTTTATACATTTCATTTCTAAAAATCACTCGAACTGACGAATTTTAATCAATAAACATCAAAGCAGCGACTGTATTTTTCGTTGTTTCGTCAATCAAAATGGCATTTCCTGTATGAATATTTTCTTTAAAAGAATCGAAAAATAAAGGTTGATTTGTTTTCAAAACCACTTGTCCAATATCATTTAACTTGATTTCTTCAGATGGAATAAATTCCCAATTATTAATATCCCATTGTTGATCGATTGTTTTGATTTTTGCACGAACCGAATGAAAACGATGTTGCAAAACATACGTTTTTCCTTGTTGCAATGCATTATTGTCTAACCAACAAATCCAAGCCTTTGGTTCGTTTGTCGTTTGCGGTTCTTCAGAAGTTTTTACGATTGTATCTCCTCTACTGATATCTATATTATTTTCGAGATGAATCACAACATTTTCTCCTGCTTCAGCTTGTTGTACTTCTTTTAAATGACGCTCTATTTTAACAATTTTTGATTCGATACTTGATGGATAAACTTTAATAGAATCCCCAACTTTGTAGACTCCACTCAAAATTTGTCCCGCATAACCTCTATAATCGTGATGCTCTTCATCTTTTGGACGAATTACCCATTGAACCTGAAAACGAGCTGCTAAACTTTTATCTGTTTCAATCGAAACTGTTTCCAACTGATGCAATAATGTTTCACCATTATACCAAGGCGTTTGCGCAGATTTTTCGACAATATTATCGCCAACCAAAGCAGAAACTGGAATAAAAGTTACTTCATCATAATTCAATTGATCTTGAATTTGTTGAAAATCATTTTTTATCTTTTCGAAAATATCTTGTGAATAATCAACCAAATCAATTTTATTAATAGCGATTATTGCTTTTTTAATTCCCATTAACGAACCAATACTTGCATGACGTTTTGTTTGAGAAGTGATTCCTTTTCGTGCATCAACCAGAATAATAATCAACTCTGAATTTGAAGCACCTGTAATCATATTTCGTGTATATTGCTCATGTCCAGGCGCATCAGCAATAATAAATTTTCGTTTTGCAGTCGAAAAATATTTGTACGCTACGTCTATTGTAATTCCTTGTTCGCGTTCGGCACGTAAACCATCTGTAATCAAAGACAAATCAATTTCGTCGTCTTCATTTGATTTACGTTTTTCTAAAACACCCAATTGATCGGTGTGAATACTATTTGAATCGTAAAGTAAACGCCCTATTAAAGTACTTTTACCATCGTCTACGTTTCCTGCTGTTATAAATTTTAATGTATTCATTTTACTTAATTTCTATAGAATTTATAGAGTTTTGTTTAAAAAAATTTTGACTTAGAAATAACCTTGTTTTTTACGGTCTTCCATCGCTGATTCTGACAATTGATCATCCAAACGAGTTTGTCCTCTTTCGCTAATTCTTGTATTAATAATATCAGTAATGATATCATCAATCGTAGAAGAATCCGAAGGTACAGCTGCTGTACACGTCATATCACCAACCGTTCTGTAACGTACTTTTTCTATCACAACTTCATCGTCTGCATTAGGCTGAATAAAATCTGAAGTCGCAATTAATTTATCATTGTAAACAATACATTCGCGCTCATGAGCAAAGTATAAATTTGGTAATTCGATGTTATTTTGTTTGATGTAATTCCAAACATCTAATTCTGTCCAATTGCTAATCGGAAAAACACGTACATTATGTCCTTTTTCAATTCTTCCATTCAAAATATTCCACAATTCTGGACGCTGAAGTTTAGGATCCCATTGACCAAAATCATCACGAACCGAGAAGATACGTTCTTTTGCACGTGCTTTTTCTTCATCACGACGCGCTCCTCCAATACATGCATCAAATTCATTTTCTTCGATCACATCTAACAACGCATACGTTTGTAAGGCATTACGAGAAGGAAAACGACCAGCAGTTTCTTTCAGATTATACTTTTTTATAGCATTTTCTACAGAGGCAACAATCAACTTTTCGCCGATTTTATCGACCAAATAATCTCTAAATTTTATCGCTTCAGGAAAATTGTGTCCTGTATCTACATGTACCAAAGGAAAAGGAAATTTCCCTGGACGAAAGGCTTTTAAAGCTAAATGAATCAAAACAATCGAATCTTTTCCTCCTGAAAATAACAATGCTGGACGCTCAAATTGAGCAGCTGTTTCTCTCAAAATGTAGATTGCTTCGTCTTCTAGCTGATTTAAATAATTTTTTTCTTGACTTGACATTCTTTCTAACTTTCTAACTTATTTTTTGACAATAAAAAACTCCTCAAAATTTTGGAGGAGTTCATGAATTATTATTTTCGTAATTAATACATCACAACATATTCCTCCTCTTGTAAAGAGCGACACATATACATTGACATATTAAATACTAAATTTTTCATTTTTTCTTGTTTCATTTCTGATTTCAAAATTATATTATTTTTCTAAATAAATATAATTAATAGAATAATTTAAATAACAAACCTATTTTTTATACTATTTTAAGAAAATTATTCTAAATATATTTATCAAACAAAATAATAATCTATAAAATCGATAGATTTTATGTTGTAAAAGTAAAAATATTATTTAAAATACAAAGATTGATTCCAAAAAAAAGATAAAAAAATGAATATTTCTACAATTAAATTTGTTTGATAGATTTTATATAATTTATCTTAAAAAATAACCTACAATCTCTTCTGATTATCTTTTTCAAAATGATATAAAAAATAACATTATCTCATCATTCATAACAAAATCACAATTTTCATTTCTTTTTTAGAGAAAAAATGAAAATTCCGATTTTTTAAAAAATAAAATATTAATAATCAACAAACTACCTTAATTTATTTATTTAACACCTTTCTCACTATTCTACAGAACTTTACTTTTAGAACATATAAATCATATTTAATTTTAATCAATATTTCGTGTTTCGAAACAACCAACCTAAATTAATTATGATAAAAAAACTTATACTTTTATTAAGTATTTTCTTATTTACTTATTCGTATAGTCAAGTAGGAATAGAAACAAGTTTTCCTAAAGGAGCTTTACATATTGATGGAAATAAAGATAATCCCAAAGATGCTACTTCGACAATTTCTAATGTGCAACAATCCAATGATTTCATTATTTCTCAAACCAATGGAAATGTTGGTATAGGAACAACTTCACCAACTACCAAATTAGAAATTAATAATGGAACTACTAATGGAGCTATTAAAATTACAGATGGTACGGAAGGAGTTGGAAAATATCTAATGAGTGATAATTCAGGTTTAGCAAAATGGATAAAGCCAAACTCTTTTAAATCTGCAATTATTTGGACATATAACGGAACACCTCAACAGATAGTCACTTCACCTGAAAACGTAAATTCAAATGGCGAATATTTATCAAATGGAAGTAACCTATATACTAATCTTTCTCTTACTGGTTTAACTACAGGAAAATGGATTGTAAATATGGGTATAAGATTATCTACATCTAAAACTATTGCAAATGCATTTTGGTTACATGGTAAAATCTCAAGTTCTAATTCAAGTCAAAGTTATGTAGGTTGGAAAAATTTAGGTCCTGCAGGAAATGCTACTGGTTATGCAAGTGTAATCTATGGTGATGGAACAGCGAATGGAAAAGGTTTTTTTACTGGAACAACAATTATAGAAGTAACCTCTACATCTCCTATCAGTTTGTACTTATTATTAGAAAATCTTGCAACATGGCAGTTTGACACTTCTTCCCCTGAGAATTATTTTTATGCAATTCCGATTAACTAACCATTAAAATTAAAAAAATGAAAAATAATTTATATTATTTGATCTCACTATGTCTATCTACATTAGTTTTTTCTCAAAATGGAAAAGTAGGAATTGGTACTAATTCTCCGCAACAAGTTTTACATGTAGATGCATCTAAAAATACAATTATAGGTACACCTTCTACTAATATTAGTGATGATATTGTTATAACACCACAAGGATATATGGGTATAGGAACACTAACACCAAGTAAAAGATTAGAAATAAACAGCACTACTAACGGAGCTATAAAAATTGTGGATGGTACACAACAACAAAATGCTTTTTTATTAAGTGATGCTAATGGCGTAGGATCTTGGTATATACAAGGAAGTATAAAGCAGATTGTATTAGGTAATTGGCAAAATATCCCAACAATTACTTCTGATAATTCTGGAGGAACAAAATATATATTTGTTTCAATAAACCTTACTCCAGGAGTATGGATGGTAAATTTTGGAGGAACTTTTAAAATGAATGATGTCACAACCCCTTATTGGCTACACATTTATTTATCTGATTCTGAGACAGGCAGGACAAATTCTACTTTTGATTTTTTAGGTAGCGGTGGTAATAATACTGGCTATGCAGGATTGATGATAGCAAACAAGACAAGTGGTGTAGGTAATGCAAATCTTATCAGTGGATCTTCTATTATTAAGGTTAAACAAAATACAACAATTAAGGTATTAGTTGAGAATAATCAATCGGATATCGCCCCAAAAAGAAATTGGAACGTAACTAATAATAATTGGGAAAACTATTTTTACGCAGTACCATTAGATAGTAATTAATCAACCATTTTTATGATGAAAAAAAATATTTTAACTCAAATAACATTACTTCTTAGTTTTTATACTTTTGGTCAAGTAGGTATCGGCATAACAAATCCGCAAGGTATTTTGCATATAGATGCTGCAACAAATACAGTATTAGGTACAACATCTACACATACTGATGATTTTATAATAACTTCTACAGGAAATGTTGGAATTGGAACACTTGCTCCAAGTACAAAATTAGAAATTAACAGTTCTACCGCTGGTTCTATAAAAATTGTAGATGGAACTCAAGGAGAAGGAAAAGTATTAGTAAGTGATGCTACTGGCATCGGAACTTGGCAAGAATTACCTATTTTTAAATATGTTACAAGTGGTAATTTTAATATATCTTCTGGTGATATTAATTCCGACGCCTCTACAACTTCTGTCAAATACTCTCAAGCTTCTATCGTATTATCCAAAGGTAAATGGATGATAAACACAGGTCTAACAATTATGTTAAGAACTGTCAATGCTACAACAAATTTAAACCCATATTGGTTATCATTATATCTATCATCTTCTCCTACTACAGTGTCCAATACGAACTTTACTTATGTTGGTAATGTTGCTAAAAATTTTGGAGGAAATATGATTAAAAATCAAACTGCGAACAATCCTAATTTTATTACAGGTTCAACAATTATAGATGTTCAAGCTAACAACACAACAATATATCTTTTGATACAGAACTTAAGTACTGATAGCAATAATAATGCTGTTGATTGGAAATTTTCTCCTAGTAATTATGAAAATTATTTGAATGCAGTACCAGCAAACTAACATTCAAGCACCATTTTTTAAAATAAATATTCAACGAATACCTTAACAATTAAGGTATTCGTTAATTATTTCCCTTTCCGTTCTTGTCTAAGAAACGATATATATTGCGATGGAGAAATTTCTTTAATTGATTTAAAAATACTCGCGAATTGGCTGTGAGAATTATAACCACACATATCTGATAAAACAGCTATTTTATAATTTAGTAAAGATGGATTATCATGTAATTCTTTCACAATGAAATTTATACGACAATTATTAATATACGTATAAAAATCTGCATTTCTATACTCTTTTAATATATAACTCAAATATTTTGTATTTGTTTTTAACATAACTGCCATTTGAGCTACAGAAATTCCTTTTGTGTTAAATAATTGTTTCTTCTCAAAAGAATTTAATTTTTCTACAAGTTTCTTTTCGGTTTCATCACTCTTGATTAGCTTTTCTGACAAATAAACATCTTCTTTTAACGTTTTATCTTCTACAGATTGCTCCAATTCTTTAATAATTTTCAGGAATTGAGCTTTCTGTTTTTTATTTCTTTGATAATAATACACCATAAATAAAACGAGAAATAAACTTATTATTCCAAAAAATATCAAATAATTGCGATTGTTATCACTAATTGTTTTCAGTTTTTCCTTGTTCTTTTTAGTCTCAATTTCAGTAATCTTTTTTGTCGCTTTTATTTCTTTTTTAGTTAAAATTTCAAGCGCTTCATATATTTTTAGTTTCTCTTCTGCCGAATCAATATTAGCATTCAATCGTTCCTCTAAAATTACTTTCTGTATATTTCCAGATTTCACTTTTAAACTTAAATTATATGCTTGATCAAATGTTTTTTTTGCTAAATTATTTTGCTTGTTATGAACAAAAAACAACGCTTTATCCAACAAATAAAATTCATACATAAAAATATTATCACGTTGGTTCATTTTTGCTAAAATAGACTCTGCTTCTATCATCGTTTTTTGCGAAGCTTCTATATTTCCGCATTTGAATTGGTCGTAGACAATCTGAACAACTATTGCAAAATTAAATGAATAACCAATTTCATTATCACCCGCTCTATGCTTAAATAAATTATTGAATTTTTCACGCGTTTCGGCCGATTTACAATAATTCTTATCAATGTCGTACATTCTCGCTCTGATAAATAGCAAACTAACATTTTGATCTTCCTCTGGAATCTTCTTAATCTCTTTTTGAAATAATTTCCAATTTGAATCAGAATCATTTACCAAACCAGCTTGACGATAAGCAACGATAAGAGTACCTAAAATCCTTAAATACAAGTCTATTGAATCTGTTTTCTTAATATGATAAATCGATTTTTCTAGATAATCTACACTTTTCACATAATTAGAAACATCTATTTGACTTTCTCCAAGAACATTATATGCAACTGATTTTTCATAATCTGTTTGAGCGTTAGCCATCATTTTCTTACCCAGAAAATCCGTATTACTCATATCTATCTTATAGACATTCAATGCAGAATCAAATTTCTCTTTTTTAATTGGATCTATTTTAATTTGAGAAAAACAGGTCAGAGAAGTTAAAAAGTATATAAAGAGAAGTCTAATTATAGGTTTAGGTATTGAGTCCATTTTTTTATTATAAATTAGATAGTGAGTATTTTTAAAAAGACTAAGATAATTAAATATTCAATTCTAGAACAATTACATTTTAAAGATACAATATAACTAAAACAAAGTCTTATATAATTAAAATATTGACAAATAAAACCTACTTTTTTAATAAAAAAACACTTATAAAAATTGCATGGACTTCCTTACCTTTGCAAAATGTCAAGAAAAGCGAAACAAAAAATCATATTAAATAATATAGAAGTTTTACGTGCTGGTGCAAAAGGTGTATCTGTTGGTAAAACAGAGGAAGGAAAAACGGTTCTGATAAAAGGTGCGATTCCAGGAGACGTTGTAGATGTACACGTTTTGAAGAAGAAAAGCAGCTATTTAGAAGGACAAGCAATCGAAATTCACACAAAATCTCCTTATCGTGTTCAGCCAGAATGTGAGCATTTTGGTGTTTGCGGTGGTTGTAAATGGCAAGATATGAGCTATGATGCGCAACTTAAATTTAAACACGACGAAGTGGTTAACAATTTGGTTCGCATCGGAGGTTTCA
Organism: Empedobacter sp. UBA7248; assembly: GCF_002472945.1. Lineage (NCBI taxonomy): Bacteria > Pseudomonadati > Bacteroidota > Flavobacteriia > Flavobacteriales > Weeksellaceae > Empedobacter > Empedobacter sp. UBA7248. The sequence goes on from NZ_DKSU01000008.1 coordinate 90,272, forward strand.
AAGATTTAGATGCTGAAATTGTTCCAATTTTAGGTTCTAAAGAACAATATTTTTACCGTAATAAATTAGAATTTACTTTTTCTAATGCACGTTGGCTAACATTAGAAGAAATTCAGTCTGGGAAAGAGTTTGACGATCGCGACGTCGTTGGATTCCATATTCCAGGTGCTTGGTCTAAAGTTTTGGACGTAACGAAATGTCACTTACAACGTGATCCTTCGAATGCGATTCGTGTTGAAGCAAAACGTTTTGCATTAGAACATAACTTAGATTTCTTCGATTTAAAAAGTCAAGAAGGTTTATTAAGAACATTAATGATTCGTACTTCTCAGAATGGACAAGTGATGGTTTTAGTTCAATTCTTCCGCGAAGAGAAAGAAAATCGTGAAGCTTTCTTACAAAACTTGAAAGATAAATTCCCAGAAATCACGTCTTTATTGTATGCAATCAATCCAAAACAAAACGATTCTGTTTATGATTTAGATATCGAAGTTTTTACTGGAGATGATCATATTATGGAAAAGATGGAAGATTTGAACTTTAAAATTGGTCCAAAATCTTTCTATCAAACAAATCCAGAACAAGCCTACGAATTATATAAATTAACACGTGATTTTGCAAGTTTAACTGGAGATGAATTAGTGTACGATTTATATACAGGAACTGGAACAATTGCGCAATTCGTTTCGAAAAAAGCAAAAAAAGTAGTTGGTGTAGAATCTGTTCAAGAAGCGATTGATGCAGCAAAAGCGGCAGCAAAATTCAATGGAATTGATAATTGTGATTTCTATTGTGGTGATATGAAAGATGTATTGAATCAAGATTTTATCAACGAACACGGAATTCCAGATGTAATTATTACTGATCCTCCACGTGATGGAATGCATAAAAAAGTAGTTGAAAATATTTTGTTCATGAATCCAAAACGTGTTGTTTATGTTTCGTGTAACTCTGCTACACAAGCGCGCGATTTAGAATTGATGAAAGATCAATATAAAATTGTTAAAGTTCAGCCAGTTGATATGTTTCCGCAAACACATCATGTAGAAAATATTGTACTTTTAGAGCGAATTTAAAATTCAATCAAAAAAAATGAAAAATATTCAACGTTTTCTAGCTTATTCAATTTTCGTTTCTATAATTTCTTTAGCATTTTATAGTTGCGAAGACGATGATATTTGTACTGACGAAGGTGATGTTCCTCGCATGGTTGCTGATATGTATTATGATGGAACAAATGTTCCTTTAGAAGATTCGATTTATTACTGGGCTTATGTTTATAATGATTCGATTACGAAAGGAATTAGAGAAGCTACAGGAACGAGTAAAGATACTGTCTTAATCGAAAAAAATTCTGCTTTAGGAAAAACGAGTTTCGGAATTACTTTGCGTAATAATTCAAAAAAAGAAATTTATTATACTATAGCGCAAGGTCCAGATATAGATGTAAAAGATTCTATAACGGGTAAAGTCATCAGAACAATCCTTGCAAAACGTGATCGATTGATTTTAAAATACGATACACTTGGAAATGGCTATACTTCTAAAGCTTGTGGTTTTGGATTAACTTTTAAAGGAGTTGATGTAAAATTGGTGACGAAAACTGGAAATGGAGCTGGAAATTGGATAAAGAATATAGAAACTGTAAATACTGAAATTAAAGATGGTTCGACAACTGTTATTAAGCTTTTTGCTGACGAGCGCAATTAATTTTGCATTTGGTCAAGAAAATAAAACTGATTCGACAAAAGTTTCGGTTACAGATTCTATTCCAAAGAAAAAACACCATGATATTTTTATCGGTGTAGATGTTTTCAATCCGATTGTTTCTGCTTTCAACGATAAAAAAGGTGTTAGCGCTTATGCTTCTTATCAAATCAATAATAAGTGGCATGCTGTTATAGAAGCTGGTTTCGAGAAAAATAAGTTCAATGAAATCAATTGGAATGTTGATGTTGATGGCGTTTTTGCAAAACTTGGTGCAAACTGGTTTATAACGCAAGATGTAGAAAATCAATCGAACGGAATTTACATTGGTGGACGAATTGCGTATTCTAAATATTCGCAAACCATCAATAGTTATCCGATTAGAGATTTACAATCAAATGAAATCATCAACAAAGGAAGTTTACCTAAAGCGAATGTAAGTAGTTATTGGATAGAAGCTGTTGTTGGTGGACGTGTAGAGATTTTCAAGAATTTTTATGGTGAATTAGCTTTGCATCCTGCAGCTTATATTGGTGGTAAAAAAGATCAAGGAATTGATCCTTTGGTTATTCCTGGTTACGGAAAATACAGTGGTCCATTTAATATGCCCGTTTTTTGGGGGATTGCTTATAAGATAAAGTAAAATCCTATGAAAGTAATTTTAGAAACTGAACGATTAATTTTAAGAGAATTAACTATTAATGATGCTGAAAGTTTCTATTATTTAAACTTAAATCCAAACGTAATAAAATATACAGGAGATAATTCTTTTGCGAATATTAAAGAAGCGAAAGATTTTCTGGAAAACTATTCTGACTATTTTCAAAATGGATTTGGAAGATGGGCAGTTATCGAAAAACAATCAAATAATTTTATTGGTTGGTGTGGCTTAAAATTTCATAAAGACACAAACGAAATTGATATAGGTTTCAGGTTTTTTGAGGAATATTGGAACAAAGGCTTCGCTACAGAAAGTGCTAAAGCTTGTTTAGAATACGGTTTTCTTCAACTTAATTTAACTGAGATTATTGGTCGAGTGATGAAAGAAAATCTCGCATCAATAAAAGTTTTAGAAAAAATTGGTTTACAATTTTCTCATTCTTTCAATTTTGAAAATAACGAAGGTTACATATACAAACAAAAAAAGGAACTCTAATTGAGTTCCTTTTTTTTGTTGTTTTGAGAAGATTTCAGATTAATCCAAAACCTTTGCTCCTTTTACTTTTTGATTTGTTAAAGCGATTTCCAAAACTTCTTTCATTTCTTTTACAAAATGGAAAGTCATTCCTTTTACATATTCTGCTTTAATTTCTTCAATATCTTTTCTGTTGTCTTCACACAAAATAATTTCTTTGATATTTGCACGTTTTGCCGCCAAAATTTTCTCTTTAATTCCACCAACTGGTAAAACTTTTCCACGAAGTGTAATTTCTCCTGTCATCGCCAATTTCGCTTTGACTTTACGTTGTGTAAAAGACGAAACCAAAGACGTCAACATTGTAATTCCGGCAGATGGACCATCTTTTGGTGTTGCTCCTTCTGGCACGTGAATATGGACTTTATAATTCTCGAAAACTTCTGGTTTGATTCCTAATTCATCCGCATGCGCTTTGATATATTCTAACGCAATTGTCGCAGATTCTTTCATCACAGTTCCTAAATTTCCTGTAATCGAAAGTCCGCCATTTTTTGCTTTTGATAAAATAGATTCGATAAATAAAATATCTCCTCCAACACTTGTCCAAGCTAAACCAACCACAACACCCGGAACTTCGTTGTTCTCGTATTGGTCTGGCGTAATAGAAGGGCCTAAGATTTTCGAAATATCTTCGATTGAATACTTAGCATTAAATTCTTCTTCCAACGCAATATGTTTTGCAGCCGAACGAACTAATTTCGCAACTTTCTGATTCAATTTACGAACTCCAGATTCGCGTGTATAACCCGTAATCAAATATTCGATTTCTTTTTTACCTAACACAACATCTTTCTCTTTTAAGCCATGTTCTGTTAATTGTTTTGGTAAAAGGTGACGTTTTACGATTTCAGATTTTTCCTCGATTGTATAACCTGCAATATTAATCATCTCCATACGATCGCGCAACGGACTTGGAATATCTCCAATATTATTGGCTGTCGCAATGAAAAATACTTTCGATAAATCGTAGCCAATTTCTAAGAAATTGTCATAAAAAGTTGAGTTTTGCTCAGGATCTAAAACCTCTAACATTGCTGATGAAGGATCTCCATGCGCACTCGCTGTCATTTTATCAATCTCATCTAAAACAAAAACTGGATTAGACGATTCAGATTTTTTGATTGATTGTAAAATACGTCCTGGCATCGCTCCTATATAGGTTTTACGGTGACCGCGAATCTCAGATTCATCATGTAAACCACCCAATGACATACGCACATATTTGCGTCCAATCGCTTCTGAAATAGATTTCCCCAACGATGTTTTACCAACACCCGGAGGTCCATATAAACAAAGAATTGGCGAACGCATATCTCCTTTCAATTTCAAGACTGCAAGATGCTCCAAAATACGTTCTTTCACATCTTCTAAACCATAATGATCATGATCTAAAATTTTCTTTGCATTCTTGATATCAAAATTATCTTTCGTTAAGGTATTCCAAGGTAAATCCAACATAAATTCAAGGTAATTACGCTGAATATTATGTTCTGGCATTTGCGGATTTAGACGAGAAAGACGATTAATTTCTTTATCAAAATGATTCGCTACATCTTCGCTCCAACTTTTCGTTAAAGCACGTTTGCGCATTTCATTGATTTCTTCTTCTGTCGAATTTCCTCCTAACTCCTCTTGAATCGATTTGATTTGTTGATTTAAGAAATATTCTTTTTGTTGTTGATCTAATTCTTTACGAACTTTATTCTGAATTGTATTTTTCAACTCCAATTTCTGAAGCTCAACATTCATAAAACGCATCACTTCCATTGCGCGAAGTTTCATATCAGAAATCTCTAACAACAACTGTTTTTCATCTAAACTCAACGTCAAATTAGACGCGACAAAGTTGATTAAAAACGTATTACTTTCGATGCTTTTTATAGCTCCTGCAGCTTCAGAAGGCAGCATTGGATTTTCTTCTACAATCTGAAAAGCTAAATCACGAATCGATTCAATAATAATTGGATATTCTTTGTTGCGTGAAGTCGGAACTTTTTCTGTCAAAATTTCTACTTCTGCCTTGAAATAAGGATCATTTGAAACAAATTCTTTGACTTTAAAGCGTTTCATACCTTGTAAAATCACCGTAATGTTTCCATCTGGCAACTTTATCATTCGCATGATTTTCGCAACTGTACCAACTGTATACAAATCGTCTTGTGTAGGATCTTCCACAGCAATTTCTTTCTGCGAAAGCACTCCAATAATGCGATCTTCTTTGTAAGCTTGTGTTAAAAGTTGTATAGATTTATCTCTACCCGCGGTAATTGGCGCAACCACACCCGGAAATAAGACAGTGTTTCTTAACGATAAAATAGGCAATACCGAAGAAATATCTTGCTTATTTAGCTTACTTTCTTCGTCTTTACTCATCAAAGGAATTAATTCGATTTCTTCTTCCATTACTTGTGCTAATGACAAATTGTCTATGTTCATAATTTTTTTGTACGTTCAAAGTGTCAGTAAAACTATTTTTAACTGACGAAAGCTTTTCATAATTTCAAAAAAACTACGATATAGTTCTTGTTTGAAGCGTTTAGAAAAGCGAGTATTAATAAGACAAACGTTGTGCCAATAAAATATATTGTCAGTTTTTCAATAAAGGTTTATAATGAGGATAAATAATTATTCTGCTTCTAAATCTTTTATCAAAATGGTTTGATCTTTAATTATAAAACAATCTGCAAGGAATTGATTCATTGATTTTGCATGAAAATTCATCATTCCAAAATCTTCAGAAATTAAAATTTTGGTCAATTCTTCGAGCGATAATTGATTCAAATCTTTATAATCTGTTTCTTCTTCAACTTCTTCGAGAAATGAGTTTAACGTTTCATGCGTGATATATAAATCGTGATCGATGCAACCAATCCAACCTTTTTTATCGCCTTGTAAAACCTCAACAAATTCATTTCCTCCAGGATCTGTTCCAATTTTAAAAAATATAGATTCGAAAATAGTATAGGCTTGCACTTCTATCAAATCATAATAATCTGAATTAGAATTCAAGCCATATAAACCTCCAAACATTTGCCAAGGTTTTTCACCAGCATAATTAGTGGTAAAACTTTTATAATCAGCATCAAAAAAGAGTAAATCATTAAATCCATTTTGTTCCAATAAAAAAGTCGCATATTCATCAGAAAAATTATACTTCTTTTGTAATGATAGAATTTCTTCTTTTGTAGGTTTTGGAAATCCAAATGGATTAGGAAAAGTGACTTTTTGCAACATAAGTTGAGTTGGTTTGAAATTTAAAAATATAAAAAAAATCGGGATTTACCCGATTTTAGATTTTGCGATGACTTTGCGATAAAGTTCTTCGTATTGCGGAAGAATATTCGTTTTATCAAATCGTATCGCTTGTTCTTTTGCTTGATGACTAAACTCTGCCAAACGCTTATCGTCTTCTAAGATATAGATTGCCTTTTCTGCCATCATTTCGATATCTCCTACAGGACAAACAAAACCAGTAAGTCCATCAATATTTACTTCTGGAATTCCGCCTGCATTGGACGAAATAACCGGAACACTTGCCGCCATTGCTTCAAGCGCTGCTAAACCAAAACTTTCTTGTTCGGACGGTAAAAGGAATAAATCTGCGGCTTTCAAGACATCATTCAAATCACTTACCATTCCAAGACTTTTCACTTTATCTTGAATTCCAAATTCTTGAATCATTTGATCCGCCATATCCCACTCAGGTCCTTCTCCAGCAATAATCAACTTTGATGGAATTTGTTTCTGAATCAAATTAAACGTTCCAATTACATCTTCAATGCGTTTTACTTTTCTCAAGTTAGAAGTATGTAAAATCACCTTCTCTTTTGGTTGCGCAAAATTATCACGACAACACACACATTTCTCTGGCAAATATTGATCATTATCAATAAAGTTTGGCACAACTTCTATCTCATTTGTAATGTCAAATGCACATAAAGTATCTTGTTTCAAACTTTCGGAAACTGATGTTACTACATCCGATTCATTGATCGAAAATTCAACAGCCGTTTTATACACAGGATGTTTCCCAACCAATGTAATATCCGTACCATGCAAGGTTGTTACAATTGGTAATTTATAGCCTTTTCGCGCCAACATTTGCTTCGTAAAATACGCTGCATACGCATGCGGAATCGCATAATGTACATGAACCAAATCTAATTCGTAATGCAAAACTTTATCATACAAAATTGTACTCAACGCCAAATCATATGGCTGATATTGAAACAATGGATACGTTTCGACATGAATTCGATGAAAGTATATATTTGGTAATTTGATGTTTAATCTCGCAGGAACATTTGTGCTAAAAAAATGTACTTCATGACCTTTTTCCGCTAAATCCATTCCCAGTTCTGTTGCCACAATTCCACTTCCTCCATAGGTTGGATAGCATACAATTCCTATTTTCATTCGCGATTTTTATTTAGACAAATTTAAGGTAAAATTGCTTCATAAATTACTTGTCGAATATTTTCTCGCACTTTTTTAATGGAAAGATAATTTGGCTCGACAGTTTCATTAACACGATTCGAAAGAAAAATATATACAATTTTATACTGAGGATCAGCCCAAACCATCGTTCCTGTAAAACCTGTATGACCAAAACTTTCGGATGATGGACCTATTTTAGACGTTGTTTGCATTTTATCAAATCCAGCTCCACGATGATTGCCTTTGAATTGTTGTTTGGTAAATTCCGCCACCGTTTCTGGCTTCAAATAAACCTCATCACCATATTCGCCTCCATTCAAATACATTTGCATCAATTTTGCTAAATCAATCGAGTTAGAAAATAAACCAGCATGACCAGCAATTCCGCCCATCATTGCAGCTCCTTGATCGTGTACAAAACCATGAACGAGTTGATTTCTGTAGGTTTTATCATATTCGGTTGGAATAATATCTTCTAAACTAAATGTTTCCTTTGGATTGAATGTTGTGCGATACATTCCCAATGATTGATAAAATTTCTCTTGTGTCAGTTGATTCAGATCTTTCCCAAAATCCTTTTCTAATTTCTTCTTGAAAATATAATAACCTAAATCTGAATATTCGTATGATTTACGACCTAAAGAAGATTTATAAATATCTTCGTAAATCGTATCTTTTATAGAATTGATAATATAAATGTTATCTGTAACTTTTATTTGATGTTCTTCGTCTTGCTTTCTCGAATAGAAATCTAAATATAATCGTGCATTTTTTACATTGACAGTTTCGTTGTAAAAACCAATCCAAGGTTTAAGACCAGCCTGGTGCGCTAATACTTCACGAATTTTTAAAGAAGATTTGTTCGAATTCTTCGCATCATTATCAATTTCTCCAATTGTTTGATCGAGGTTTAATTTTCCTTCGTTTACCTCCAACATCAACAAAGGCAACGTCGCCGTCACCTTTGTTACCGAAGCGACATCATATAAATCTGTCCACTTCACTTTTTTTGAAGAATTTTTATCTTGTGTTCCGAAACTTTTATCATAAACGATTTTTCCATCTTTTGCGACTAGAATTTGCATTCCAGGCGTGTAATGATTTGCAATTGCTTCTTCGGCAAGTTTATCTATTTCTGAGAGTTTTTTTTTCCTAAATTCACATTTTCAGGTGCAGTAAATCCCAAACGTTTGATGTGTTTTGTTACAATTCCTTGTCCTTCTTTCAAATTTTGATTGATATCTACTGGAAACGTTCCATCTGCATCAATTGCTCCAAAAATAACTTGTGCAGCAGCTGCTTGCGCATCTTTTGTATTTTGATAATGAACTGTAACCGCGTCTAAATTTGATAAATCTAAATCTTTCAACCCGTAAGGACTTGTGAATAACGAAAAGATTTTCTTTTTGTCTTTTGGTAACGCTTTCAAAATTGCTTTCGAATTATCGGACAATTTATAAGGTTTGTAAACCGTTTCATTCGATAAAAATGCTCCAGAAATAATCACATCATAATCATTCAATAAATTGATTTGATTTGGATTTGAAATCTTCACTAACTCAACATTTGTATATTTTTGTAAATGTGTCAAAAATTGATCATAATCTGTTTGTTCAAGCGGAACAAAAGCTATTTTTTGATTTAATTTTTTGATTGGTAAAAGTTTGTGTTCATTCTTTACAACTGTCGAAGCTTTCTCAAAAATTTTAGTTGTTAATGCTAAATTTTCCGCAGAATTCAAATCTTCTAACACATTTGTAGGATTTAAAGTTCTAACCTCATTTAAACCTGTAATATATTTCGCCATCAAAATTTTCTTCACACTTTCTTCTAAACGCGCTTCAGAAATCTGACCTTTATTAATTGCATCAATAATTTTTTGTTTCCCAACGTGTACATTTTGAGAAAACAACAAAATATCATTTCCAGCCACAAATGCTCTGTAGTCTACATCACCAGCAGGAAACATTTTTGCCACACCATCCATATTCAAAGCATCTGTAATCACAATTCCTTTGAATTGTAACTCGCCTTTCAAATAATCTGTAATGATATTTTTTGACAACGTTGAAGGCATTTTTGGATCTGGTTCTAAAGCTGGAACATTTAGATGTGCCACCATAATAGATTGTACACCTGCATCAATCATTTTTTTGAAAGGCGCAATGTGATATTTCTCTAAATCTGCTTTATTATCTGGAATTAAAGGCAAAACTTTGTGCGAATCTTGGTCTGTATTTCCATGTCCAGGAAAATGTTTTGCAGACGATAACACGTTCTGTGCTCGCATTCCATCCATATAAGCAATTCCTTTTTCTGCAACGCGATCAGGATTTGAACCAAAAGAACGATTTCCAATAATTGGATTATTTGGATTAACATTAACATCAACCGAAGGCGAAAAATTAAACTGAACACCCATTCTGTTCGCTTGTATACCAATTTGTTTTCCAACTTGATAAACCAATTTATTATCGCGTAAAGCGCCAAGCGTCATATTCCAAGGAAAACGCTCCACTCCTTTCAATCTCATTGCCAATCCCCATTCTGCATCCATACCAATCAATAATGGAATTTTAGAAATCGATTGAAATTTATTTGTCAACTCAATTTGATGAGCCGCTTGATCTTGCATAAAAATTAATCCTCCGATATGTTCTTCTTCAATTAATTTTTGAATATCATTCTCATGCACCGCATCTCTGTTTGTATAGGCTGCAACGATAAATAACTGACCTACTTTCTCTTCCAACGACATAGAATTATACTTTTCATCCACCCATTTCATCTGAATAGAATCTTTGTACAATGGTGAAACGTGTTGCGCTTTCGAAGCTATAGGTAAAATAATTGTTAAGAATACGTATGCGATTACTCTTTTCATTCCGGAATAAATTAATTTTGCTTGTTTTTTCTTTTTTAGAAACATTTTTTAAAGGCCAATCGAGTTAGGATTGGTAAATTTATAGTAAATTGTCAAATTAAATAAATTTATATGAGTATTTTCAGTGTTGTACAGGATAGCATGTTGAATCATCCTGGACTAATAACTGTTTTTGGGGTTGCAGTAATTATTATGTTGCTGCTTGATTTGGGTGTTTTTAATAAAAATGCGCACGCAGTTTCGAACAAAGAAGCGCTTACTTGGACTGTCGTTTGGATTTCCTTGGCGATGATTTTTAGTGGTGTAATTTATTTCGTTTTTAAAGAAGCAGATGGACATGCATTTGCCATCAATAAATTTTCGCAATTTCAGGCAGCATATTGGATAGAAAAAGCCTTATCCGTGGATAATTTATTCGTCTTCATCCTCGTTTTTGGATTCTTTAAAATTCCAAAAGAATATCAACATAAAGTCCTTTTTTGGGGAATTTTAGGTGCTCTTCTTTTTAGAGCAATCTTTATTTTTGCAGGAGTTGAATTAATTAAAATGACTTATTTACCAGCTTTTTCAATTGGAGATTGGCACTTTAATCTTGGTGATGAAGCGACTCATGCAAATTTTGCAGCAAAACAATTCTTCCGTCCAAATGTCATTTTAACACTGTTCGGATTCTTCTTAATCGTTGCAGGAATCAAATCTTGGAAATCAAGTGATGATGATGAAAACCAAGATTTATCGCAAAATTTTGGTGTTAAATTGGTACACAAATTCTTTAAGGTTACACCAAATTTTGATGGAGATAAATTCTTTTCTGTACAAAATGGAATTAAAATGGCAACACCACTTTTCGTCGCTTTAATGGTAATTGAAGTAACTGATTTAGTTTTCGCTGTAGATAGTATTCCTGCTATATTCGCTGTTGCTCCAGACGATCCATTTATTTTATATTCATCTAATATTTTTGCCATTTTAGGACTACGTTCATTGTATTTCTTGTTGGCAAATTCAATGGATAAATTCAATAAACTACATTATGGTTTAGCAATTATTTTGAGCTTTATCGGAATTAAAATGATTATTATGCCATTCTATCATTTCGAATCGACAGTTTCATTATCAATCATTGGTGGAGTTCTATTAACAACAATTATTTGGTCGCTAATTTCGAATAAATCGGAAGTTAAGGAGTAGATTATTCTCATCATATAATAAATAAACCCCAAGATTAATTCAATCTTGGGGTTTATTTTATAATCGTTTTTCCTTACGAAACAACTTCTATCAAACTACCTTTTTCTTCGTCTTTTGTAATTTGAAGCGCAACACGAATTCTATCTTTTAATTCATCAACGTGAGAAATAATACCGACAATTCGATTCTCTTTTTGTAAACTCATCAACGTTTCAAACACGATATTTACAGCATCTGCATCTTGCGTTCCAAAACCTTCATCAATAAAAAAGAAGTTCTTTTCCGACTTAGCATTCGTTTGCACACTTTCTGCCAAAGCCAAAGCCAAGCTCAATGAAACTTGAAAAGATTGTCCTCCAGAAAGCGTTTTCACACTACGTGAACGCCCTTCATTCAAATAATCTATAATCTCAAAATCATTGTTGTCATTCATTTGTAAACTCAATTGATTTCTCGTCATTCGATGAAATCTAACATTTGCGTTATCACATAATTGTTTCAAATAAATCGACGAAACGTATTGTACAAACCCTGCTGAATTAAACAAATTTCGCATCGTTTGTAAATTCGTCGCTCGTTTTTGCAATTTTTCCAATTCAATTAACAAATCTTTCTTTTCTGCAAAAGATTTATTCAATCGTTCAATTTCAGTTTTTGTTTTAGTTACAATTTCGGTCGCTTCTTTCAACTGTTTTGCAACAAAAATTAATTTTTCTTCTTGTGTTTTAAAAACCGTTTCATCAAAAGAAACTTCAGCTAATTTTTGTTCTAATTCTTGAATTGAACTTTTCAATGTTTCGAACAAAATTCTAAAATCTTCCAATTTTTTTCTGATTTGAGCAATATTAAATTGTTGATTTAAAGCTAATTGAACTTCTTCAATATTTTGTATTTGATATTTTTCTAATGCTTTATCTAATTGATTTTGATTAATAGCTAATTCTTCTTTCAACTCAATGATTTGTTTTTCAACTAATTCGATTGAAGTTTTCTGAGAAGCTAATTTTGGATTTAATTGATTTAAACTTTCTATAAATTGAATATAATTTTGTTCAATTTTCGCATTACTTAACTTTAAATCATTCAAATTTATAAGCACATTATCTGTTGTTTGATTTTGAAAATCTTCAAATTTCAATACTTTCAAGTTTGCTTGATTTTGATTGATTTTCGAAGCTTTTTCAGTTTCTTCTAATCTAAATTTTTCTAAAGCATTTTTATATTTTTCAACAGATTGGCGTTCTTTTTCTAAAGTTTCTCGAAAAATTTCAATTTCTTTATTTTTATCCGAAATTGTTTTATCCAAAGCTATAGCTGCTTTCTTTTTTTCTTCAAACAACTCAATATTTTTAGAATCAAAACCTTTCCAAACAAACAAATTCAAATGATTTTCTTGTTCAATTTTCAACTCATTCAAAACTTGATTTTCTTGTTCAATTTGTTTTTCAACAAACTGTTTTTGATCAATAATTTTCTGAATTTCATTTTGCTTTTTTTGAAGCGATTTTAGCTTTTCATCAATTTGATTTAATTCATTATTTACAACTTCAAATTTCGTTGAAATATCATTAATCTCAACAATATTTGGATGATCTAGAGCTCCACAAAGCGGACAAGATTCACCTTCGTGTAAATTATGTGCAAAATGAGCCAACTTTTGCAGAACTTCAAATTCATTTTTCTGTTTTTCAATTGATTTTTTAATTGATTCAAGTTTTTCAAATTCAGAATTAAACCAATTTTCAAAACTTGAAATCTCAATATTTTCAGTTTTTAATTGAGTTTCAAAAAAATTAATTTGTTGCTTTTGTTCTTCTATTTTAAATTGTTGTTTCTGAATAGATTGTTGTAAATTTTGATTCTGAACAAACCAATTTCCAACTTCAATCAAAGTCTGAGAATCTATTTTTGACTCAGCTAAAGTTTTGACTTCTTTTTCAGATGATTTGATTGTAGCTTCAATTTTTTGTTCATTTTTCTGAACCTCTTCAACTTCTTTCAAACCTTTTGCTGTTCTTGCTTTTAACTTTTCTATCTCCTCTGAAAAAGTTAAAATTTGAACTATTAATTCTAAATCTGTTTCTTCTTTTCGTTTTATTGGTAAAGTTTCATAATCAGTTTTAATCGCTTCAACTTGGTTCGAAATTTCTTTGATTTGATTCTCTATTAAAGTCAATTGTTTTTGTTGATTCTCAACTGAAATTGACTTTTCTTCAATCTGATTTGAAACTTTTTTATGATTTTCTAAAAGTTGAGAAAACGCATTAAAAATCAATTCATAGCGCTCAATTTCAAGTTTTCGTTGATCCATTTGATCTTTCTGAACTGAAACTTTTTCAAACTCAATTTTCTTTTGTTTTAACGTCTCAAAATCTGATTTCAACGCTTTTAAACGTTGAAATGATTCATTCATTTGATTATATTCTTCTTGAACTTGATTGGTAACTTTTGTTTGCTCAATCAAATTATCTTCAAGCTCTTTTATTCTTTCTTCCGAAACTTCTTCAAAACCAGATAATTTTCCTTCAAGCTGATTCAAATTCGTTAAATTTTGAGAATTTAAAGCTGCAACTTTATCTTGTAAATCATAACGATGAAGTCCAAAAATCTCCTTCATCATTTGTGTTCGATCTTTTGCACCCAACTCAATAAATTCTTTGAATTGTCCTTGAGGAATAATAATTGTTCGCTTGAAATTTTCGTAACTCAACCCAATTATTTCCTCTGCTTTCGAATGATTAAGCGGAATCCATTCATTGTCTTTTTGCTCATAAAAAACAACTGTCGGCGATTTTACATCTTCAAAACGTTTCGAATTTCTTTTAAATTCGCGCGTCGCTCTGAATAATTTTTGTTCAAAATTATAAAAATCAAACTCTATATATGACAAATTCGATTTCAAATTCATCATATTATAGGCGCGTTTATCTTTGGAATTTAAACGCTCTGTTTCTCCATACAAAACGTACATAATCGCTTCTAGAATAGATGATTTTCCGGAACCTACATTCCCAAAAATCCCAAATAATCCTGCTTCAGTTAATTCAGAAAAGTCAATTGTTTGGCGCTCTTGGTATGAATAAAGTCCTTCTATGGTTAATTTTACTGGAATCATTATGAATTCAAAATTTCGTTAAACAAATCCTTTATTTCGTCGTTTGGTTCTTGATTTCCATTCTTCGATTTGAAATAATCTGTAAACAATTCCTTCATATCTTTCGTTTGATCTGCAAACTTATATTCAACCGTTTCAATTTCTTGATTTTTAACTTTCGGAATCAAATGAATAATTCCATCATGTGCTTGATAAATCAATTTTCGTTCATCAGCTTTCAAAAAAGAATCACTTTCTAAAGTCAATTCAACCAACGAATTTTGATTTTCATTCAACCATTCTACAGCTACATTTATATCATCAAAAGTTTTACGAATAAGTGGTTTTCCGTTCTTTAATTCTATTTTATGATAAGAAATAGCTTGATTTGGTTCTGCTTCTATTATCGAAACATATTTCGTTTGACCAGCTTCAGAAAAGCTATAACACAAAGGCGAAGAACTGTACACAACAGGCTTTTCTTTCGTTCCGATGTTCTTAAAACCATGCAAATGCCCAAGCGCTGTATATTGAATTTGAGGCGGAATAGCTTCTGAAAAAATCATATCTGCATTTCCAATTTTAATCGGTTTTTCGCCTTCTGGTTCTTCTAAGATTTCAGCACCTTTTTGATTCATATACAAATGCGCCATCAACAAATTAACACCTTTTTCGTCGCAATATTCATCTGCAATATTTTTCCAATTTGTCGCTAAAACTTCATTCAATGCATCTTCTTTATTTTCTCCAAAATATTGTTTCAAACGGATTTCGTTTGCATAAGGCGTATGAATAATTCGAATCGGAAAATCGAAAGAATTTAATTTCAATTCAATCATTCCTTCTACAGATTTCGAAATTTTGAAATCATTTAATTCAAATTCCTGAATTTTTGCATTTGGATAACCAATCAAAATAATTCCACATTCGCGCGCCAAAGGATCTGGCGCATCAATCAAACTTGGTGAATCGTGATTACCAGAAATCGCTACAACAGGACGTTTTCCACTATTCGAAAGTCTTTTTAATGTTTTATAAAATAATTCTACAGCTTCTACACTTGGATTAAAATTATCAAATAAATCGCCCGCAATAAGTACCAAATCAACTTGTTGTTGATCTGCAATTTCGACAATTTCATTCATGACTAAAACTTGTTCTTCTAATCGAGAAAAACTATCTAATTTTTTGCCCAAATGCCAATCGGCTGTATGTAGAATTTTTATCATTATTCTCCCGTTTCTGGTTTATTTTTTTCGTTAAAAATTCGGTTAATTTCTTTCAAACGTGCTTTACGTTCAGCTTCCTCGTCTTTAGCTTTCTTTCTTTTTTGCGCTTTCTTCGCCTTTACAGCTTTTTTATTAGCATCTGTATTTCTACTCATTTTTGCCTGTTTAAAATTAATTTTGAACTACGTCAAACGATGTCGCAAAGTTAGATTAAATGATAAAGAATTGTAAAACTTTTGTCTAACTAAATTGAAATTATTAACTTAGGTAGAAAGTAATCGAATTTATTAATTTTAAAACATTTATAATGGGAAAAGGCGATAAAAAATCGAGAAGAGGAAAAATTGTGAATGGCTCTTATGGTGTAAAACGTCCTAGACATAAGTATTATTATGAGGAAGATGTGGTTGATGAAAAAGCAACCAAAAAAGCTAAAAAGTAATTTTGAAAAGCTGAAAATCAAGAATGATTTTCAGCTTTTTTAATACACCTTAATCTAAAATAATTTATACAATTATAGGAATAAAATCTACAATTGAAGCCGTAAAATATTGATTTTATTTGTGGTATCAAAAAAACAAAACATGAATATTTTAAAAAAAATTACAACAAGCATTTTTGTATTATTGGTTGGATTAACACTTTTTAGTTGTAACAATGATGACGATTCTACAATTACTAAACAATTAACTCCAAGCGAAACTTTGTCATTTACTCCTTGGGAAACGACAAATGCGTTGAACAATAAAGGACAAAATGTAGCTTTAACAGATCCTAACGTTTCTAATTTTGTAGGTTTTGCTTATTTCAAAAAAGATGGAACATTTACAATGTACAATTTAAATGATACGCCAAAAATGAAAGGAGATTGGTCCGTTTCCGAAGATGGAAAAACAAGAACAATCGTTGCTAAAAATGATGCAGGGGAGGTTTTGTTTACAAGAGTTGTTGACATTACGGTTTTAACAAAACAAGAGTTTACTTATAGAATTTATCCTTCTAACGACGATAAATCTGTATACTTTGATATCGTGCACACGCCTACAACACATAAAGAACCAACGAAATAGTTGATGATACTATTCAAATATTTTAATTAAAAAAGCTAATAATCACTTGATTCTTAGCTTTTTTTTGTTATTATTTCGCAAATTTATATTCAACATTATTCCAAAAAACATAAGCTCCTTCTTGTTTTAAACTTTCAGGCTTATCTATAATTCTTGGAAAAATATTGTCTTTTGTAATTTTTCCAAAAGAAGAACTTTTACCAGAAGCAGCACCTCCATTTTCAGGATCTACAACAGCATAAGACTCAAAATGTTTGAACAAATAAAATGAATTTGTTGTTTTATCAATTCGACCTAACAATACTTTTCTTGAGCCATCTGCAACATACAGATTATTTTCCTCTACAGTTGATTTATATTTAGACGTTTTCAATTCTTCATTGATTATAATCGAATCTTTTTTCAATTCAATAAATTTGACAGAAGGATCTTCGTAAAGCGTCCACGTTTTCTTAAAGAAAGTTTCAGCTTCAGCTGGATAATCTTTTCCATCTGGTCCTTTATAATAATGTGTATCTAAAATTGAAACTTTTTTATCGAATTTGAAAATTTCAGTTTCCGTTGGTTGTGGATTGGTAGGTTGCGGACTTGTAGGTTGTTCTTTAACTGGAGTTGTCGCTTCGTCTTCTTGACAAGAAAAGATTACAAAAGCAGCAAAAATAGGTAATAGCTTGTTCATAGATGATTATTATTTATACTAAATAACCTCAAATCTATTCAAAAAGTATAAAATTTGTGTTAAATATTCCTTATTTCGAGCCAATTCTAACAAAAGTCATTGAATACAAAATCTACAACCTCATTATATTTGCCGAAACAAAAATAACATGAAAGCAATTTTATTTACCTTATTTCTATTATTGAATACTACAATTTTTGCTCAATCTCTTGAAATAAAATCACCGAATGAACTTCCTAAAAATGATCAACGTACAAAGATATTTTTGGGAGGAACGATTGATATGGGAAATTCTGAAGATTGGCAAGCGAAAGTTTCAAAAGAATTGAAAAATGAAAAAGTCATCTTGCTAAATCCTCGTCGTAATGATTGGGATAGCGCTTGGAAGCCTATAAAAGAAGAGCCCGAATTTCGCAAACAAGTGGAATGGGAATTGAATGCATTGGAAAAAGCAGACTATATTATTATGTTTTTTGGAAAAGATTCTAAAAGTCCGATTAGTTTGTTAGAAATGGGATTGTATGCAAAAAGTGGAAAACTTTTGGTGATTTGTCCAGATGGTTTTTGGCAAAAAGGTAATGTTGATATTACAGCAGAAAAATATGGTGTAAAACAATTTGATTCGATAGAAAATGTGTTAGATTATTTAAAAAATATTATAAAATAAATAATTAAAAAAGAGAGATTTAAGTTGAAACATGAAAGGTTTAACATATAATTTTATTTCTCAAAATCTTATTTTAAAAATTTATGTTTTAGCTTTGAAACCGCTTTAATAGTAAGTTTTAGAGATTATGAAACATAATGATTTGGAAATTAATCGGTTGATTGAACGATTAGAATCTTTAGGAATTTTGGTCGAAAAAATCGAGAGTTCTGGTTTTGGTAGTATGTTAAATTTTGAAATGATTTATCAACTTCCTGAACAAAATATTTCTAACGCTATCAATTTTAGACGTTTTGATATACAAGATGTTTATCTTTATTTCAAAGAAGCAGTTAATCAAAAAGGAGATTTACTTTTTATAGAATAAACGAAAAATGCTCAAGAATTTGAGCATTTTTTTATTTCAATTTTTGTAAGTCATTAACCGTATAAAACTTCATATCATTGTTCTTTACAAACTTGCAAATTTCTTCTAAGGTATTAAATTCAGTTTCATAATTATTAGTTGCTTTTGCAACTGTTTTATGCGCGTAAAAAACGACTATCTTATTGTTATCCTTTGCATATTGCAACAACGAAATAAAATAAGGCACATTAAAATGCTCGTAACTATTATCGATTCCTAAACCAAAAAATAACGGTTTATTTTGATAATAACAGTTCTGAAAATTAGGCGCTTCGTTTCCATAAGTTGTTCCTCTTAATGTTTTAAAATGATTGAAAAGTAATTGATCCGATTCTACACTTCGATCACCATAAGGATAGGAAAAATCGGTTACATCAAGTCCTTTGTTTTTCATCAAACTTAGCATTGGAGCGATTTCTTTATCAATAAATTCTTTTCCTCCAAATTCTTTTATATACTTTGTTGTGTGTACATGATTTAAACCATGCGCAGCAATCTCATTTCCGTTTTGTTGCAGATAAGTTAACTCACGAATTTGACTCTCCGAAAGCTTATCAAAATGCGTTACATAGAACGTTCCTTTCCAATTGTATTGTTTCAATTTTATATTAGCATTGAACCATTCGTCCACATAATCGTCATCAAATGTAAGCACCACTCCTGCTCTATTTGTAGATTTTTTTGGTTCTTTTATCGCATCTTCTTCGTGCGTACAGCTATTCAACACAAAAATTGAAATTAAGCAAATAAAATAATAGTTAAGTTTTAGCATTCTTTATCAGTAAGTTTTAGTACTTAAATATACCGAAAAAGTAAATCTTAAAATGAGAAACTTTTAAAATTAAGCAAATCTTAATTTTAGATCATTTTGAATCTATTTTAAACAAAAAAACCACTCAAAATTGAGTGGTAGAGAAACTTATTTTTTGTCTATTTTAAAAAATATTATATCCTAAAACAAATGAAATAGTAGAATATTTCGTATTCACATTTAATTCATCTAATAATTTTCTATCAGTAAGATAACGTACTTCAACATTAAATTTGTCTTTAAAATTATATCCAATACCAGTAGCAACATTACCTCTACTATTAATTTTATAATCCCAATAAGTATATTCACCTCTTTTAAATTGGATACTAGAATCTAGATTAAGGTTTATCATATACTGTAGATTAATAAACAATTTAGAATCTTGATTTAAAAAGAAGTAGTGTCTTACTCCAAAAGGAATTTCAATATTTTTATAATCTACATCAACAATATCACCACTTGTCAATTTAGTACCTTTAACTTTATAACCTTGATAAGATGGTTCTACAATCAAACTCCATTTCTTTTTATTAAATGGTAAAATAAATTCAGCTTCAATTCCTAAACCAAAACCAGTTTTATTGCCTAATTTAGCTGATTCAGTATCTGTTGAAATATTTAATTTGGAGTTATTTAAACGAGGTCTTACCCATAAATTAAAATCAACTTTTTTAGATTCTTTCGTAAAAGTTAAGTCAGAACCTTTACAGATATTAATTTCTGTAAAAAGTTTTATTAATTCACTTTCTCTGTAATTTACTTTTTTAATTCTATCATTAGAAATCGATTCACATTTGAAATTTTGAGCAATTTGTCCTCTAAATGTTCTGTTATAAGCAAACTGATTTGTAGAAACTTCATATTTTTTATACACTAATTGCTCTATATCTCCAGTGTTAGTTTTGTAAAAAAATCTCTTCAAATTATAATCATTGTAACCATATAATGAAGCATCACCTTCTATCAATACTTTCAAAAATAATTTTTCTTCTTTAAAGTCTGGTTCTTCATTTGAGCTTATTTTATCCAAATCTTCAGAAGATCTATCAATCTTAATATCCGCTCTAACATATTTGGATTGATTATCAATTCCAAATTCTTTTATCTGATTTATCGTTGCAATCTCAACTTTAGAAGTTTCATTATTTTTATACTCTATTGATTTGGGATTATTTAGCCAGTCTACATTTTTGATTAAAACAACTTGTTTTTGATTATTGTTATCAATTAAATAACCTTGTTCAAATCTGATTTGTGCTTGGATAGTAATTGACAATAAGAATACTAAGATTAATTTTAATTCTTTCATAAGTGATTATAGTGTTTAATTTGATACAAACATAAACAAAAAAACCACTCAAAATTGAGTGGTTTAGAAAATACTATATTGTAATTTATATCTGCTGATACATAAAGTTTTCACCTAAATAAACGCGACGAACATCTTCATCATTTGCTAATTCTTCTGGCGAACCTTCTTTCAAGATTTTACCTTCGAACATAATATATGTTTTATCGGTAATTGCAAGTGTTTGCGATACATTGTGATCGGTAATTAAGATTCCGATGTTTTTATCTTTTAACGAACGTACAATCTTCTGAATATCTTCAACCGCAATTGGGTCAACTCCGGCAAAAGGCTCATCTAATAAGATAAAATTAGGTTCTGTTGCCAAACAACGCGCAATTTCGCAACGACGACGTTCACCTCCAGAAAGTAAATCTCCACGGTTTTTACGTACATGCTCCAACGAAAACTCTTCAATCAAAGCATCTGTACGCATTTGTTGTTCTTTTTTGGAATGTTTCGTGAATTGTAAAACTGATTTGATATTATCTTCTACAGAAAGTTTACGAAAAACAGAAGCTTCTTGCGCCAAATATCCAATACCTTTTTGCGCTCGTTTGTACATCGCATCACTTGTGATATCTTGTTTATCCAAAAAAACTTTTCCTTGCGTAGCTTTTACCAAACCAACAATCATATAGAAAGAAGTCGTTTTACCAGCACCATTTGGTCCTAATAATCCAATAATTTCTCCTTGCTCTACTTGAAAAGACACATTTTTTACGACGTGTTTTTTACCGTAATCTTTTACTAAATTCTGACCTTTTAATACAATTCCCATATCGCTTCAAAGATAGGATTTTTGTTATTTAATCGAGTTAATAATATCATATTTTGTGATGATATGATATTTTCCGTTTTCTAATTCTATTAAAACAGCTTGATTATCCTTTGTAATTAACTTCGAAACTTCTTCGATAGATGTTCCTGCTTTTACTACTGGATAAGGTTTTCCCATGATTTCGTGAACAGGTTTTTCAGCAACATTTCTATCTTCTAAAAATGCTTGAAACAAATCTGATTCATCCAAAGAACCAACAATTCCATTTACATCCATTACTGGAATTTGAGAAATTTTGAAACGACGCATACGATCAATCGCATGAGAAGCCAATTCCTCTGTACGAACCGTTACCAAAGGTTTATCGACATGCTCTTTAATCAAATCTACAGCTGTTTTGATTTCTTCGTCCAAATATCCTCTATCACGCATCCAATCATCATTAAAGATTTTCCCTACGTAACGAGAACCTGAATCGTGGAATAAAACAACTACAACATCATCTGGTCCGAATTCGTCTTTCATTTGCAACAACCCTTTGATCGCAGATCCCGAAGACATTCCGACAAACAAACCTTCTTCTAAAGCTAAACGACGCGTATAAACCGCTGCATCTTTATCAGTCACTTTTGTAAATCCATCAATGATATCAAAATCTACATTTTCAGGTAAAATATCTTCACCAATTCCTTCTGTTACATAAGAATACACTTCATTTTCGTCGAAAATTCCGGTTTCTTTATATTTTTTGAAAACTGATCCATACGTATCAACTCCCCAAATTTTAATATTAGGATTTTTTTCTTTCAAGTATTTTCCAACACCTGAAATTGTTCCTCCAGTTCCAACACCAACAATAAAATGCGTTACTTTTCCTTCTGTTTGTTCCCAAATTTCCGGTCCAGTTTGCTCATAATTCGCTTGTGCATTTGATGGATTATCGTACTGATTTACATACCAGCCATTCGGCGTTTCTTGTGCCAAACGTTTCGAAACTGAATAATAAGAACGTGGATCATCTGGCTCAACATCTGTAGGACAAACGACAACTTTTGCACCAACAGCGCGCAAGATATCCATTTTCTCTTTCGATTGTTTGTCTGTAATCACACAAATTAATTTGTAACCTTTGATCACAGCAGCCAAAGCTAACCCCATTCCTGTGTTACCAGAAGTACCTTCGATAATTGTACCTCCAGGAACTAAACGACCATCTTTTTCGGCATCTTCAACCATTTTCAACGCCATACGATCTTTACAAGAATGACCAGGGTTAAAATATTCAACTTTTGCTAAAACTGTACATGGTAAATCCTTTGTAATCTTATTAATTTTAACCAAAGGTGTATTCCCAATCGTTTCTAATATATTGTTTGCGTATTTCATTTTTTTCTAACTTTTAAATTAAAACATTAAATTTTATCTAAAATTAATCGCTTTTGCAGGTGTAATTTTAGATATCATATACGATGGCAAAAGTAATACAATTGCACAAACTAATAACGCTCCTGCATTCAATAAAACAATTGTGCCAAAATCTAAATAGACTGGAGCTGTTGATAAATAATAATTTTCTGCCGGAAGTTTGATAATTCCGAAATATTTCTGAATTAATAATAATCCAAGTCCAATTGCATTTCCAGCAATTAATCCTGGCAACATAATAAATAATGCGTAATTGATGAATAATTTTCGGATTCGCCAATTTGTTGCACCAAATGCTTTTAAAATTCCGATTGAATGTGTTCGTTCTAAAATTAAAATCAATAAAACCATCACCATATTAATCACCACAACAAAAAGCATGATAAAAAGAATAATGACAATATTTTTATCGAAAATTGAAATCCAATCATTAATCTGAGCAAAAGAAGCCGTAGCCGATTCTGCATACAAATTGTATGGAATATTTTCTTGCACACGCTTTGCAATTGGGTCAATATTTTCGACATCATTTACAAATAATTCAAATCCACCAACAGTTGTCGAATCCCAACGATTAAGACGTTGTACATGCTTGATATCACCAAACATAATTTGATCGTCAAAGTTTTTGATATCTGTTTTGAATAATCCAGAAATGGTAAATCGACGATAAATAGGCTTTGTATCTTCTTGAATAAAATACATCACAAACGAACTATCAACATCCAATTTCATTTCATCCGCAATCTTTTTCGATAATAAAACCTCATCCATTATCGAATCTTTATTGATTCGTGGAAAATGTCCTTTTACCATAAATTTCTCGAAACGAACCGAATCATAATCTGTTCCAACTCCTTTGAACACAACCCCACTAAAATTTTCATCCGTTCGGATAACACCACTTTTATTGGCAATTGCTTGTACATGTTCTATTTCTGGAATCGATTTAAACTTTGGATAAAAAGCTTGATGAAGTGATAATGAATCAGAATTTAATGACGTATTACTATTGTAGTTTCTAATTGTAATATGACCATTAAAATCGGCCAACTTTTCTTTGATCGCCTTTCTTGCACCAACACCAGTTGAAATCGTCACCAAAGAAACAATCAACCCCAATGCTACTGCAATTTGACCTACTCGAATAATAATACTCGATAAGTTATTTTTAGTATTTTTACCAAGCGCAATTTTTTTTGAAAACCACCAAGAAAAACTCAAATTATATATTTTTTTATAAGATTAAAACTAACTTTAGGCTTTAAATTCGCCTAAATTCAAATGATTCAAAACGAAATGAAAAACTTTGTCAAATATACATCAATTGGTTTACTTAGTTCAGTTATTTTTTTCGGCTTTTCTACTCCAATTTTAGCTCAAAATAATACATCAAAAACGATAGATAATCATTCAACTATTCTTGTTGGAGCAGAAAATACAGCTAACTATCTTTCGAAATTAAAAGGTAAAAAAGTTGGATTAATTTCTAATCAAACAGGAATTGCAACCATTAATGGAACAACGATGCATACAGTTGATTTGTTACTAAAAAATAACATCAATGTTGTTAAACTTTATTCGCCAGAACATGGTTTTCGTGGAGATGTTGATGCAGGTGCAAAAGTAAAATCTGGTGTTGATGCAAAAACTAACTTGCCAATTATTTCGCTTTATGGTGACAATAAAAAACCGAAAGCAAATCAGATTGCTGATGTAGATGTTTTGGTTTTTGATATGCAAGATGTTGGCGCACGTTTTTACACATACATTTCTACTTTGCATTATGTTTTGGAGGCTGCGGCCGAAAATGGCAAGAAAGTAATTGTGTTGGATAGACCAAATCCGAATGGACATTATGTGGACGGACCTGTAATGAAAAACGAGTACAAATCATTTGTTGGAATGCACAATGTTCCGATTGTTTATGGAATGACGATTGGTGAATATGCGCAAATGATCAACGGTGAAGGTTGGTTAGCAAATGGTATAAAAGCAGATTTGGAAATTATTCCATTGATCAATTATACGCATCAATCCAAGTACAATTTACCAGTAAAACCATCGCCTAATTTACCAAATGCACATGCGATAAATTTATACCCAAGTACGTGTTTGTTTGAAGGGACAAACGTAAACGAAGGTCGTGGAACAGATATTCAGTTTCAGGTTTATGGTTCGCCATTCCTAAAAAATATGCCTTATCAATATACGCCAACTTCAAAACCTGGTGCAACAAGTCCAAAATTTAAAGATGAAGTTTGTTACGGTGAGGATTTATCGGATGTTCCGTATCAATCTTCCATCAATTTGAAATGGTTAATCAATGCATATAAAAACAATACGAAGCAACCTTTTTGGACGATGAATGGTAAAAAATTGTGGATTGATCAACTTTCTGGAACAGATGAATTGCGTAAACAAATAGAAGCAGGTTTATCAGAAGAAGAAATAAAAGCAACTTGGCAAAAAGATTTGGAGGCTTTTATGAAGATAAGAGCAAAATATTTGATTTATAATTAAATTAATGCAAGTTAAAAGAAGCGTTCTTCAAAAACTGTCTACAAATGAATTAAATTCTTACATCAAAGATGATTCTAGATTTGTTCCTGAAGCAATAGAAATGGCTTTCGAAATTTTAAAAAATGAACGAAATATTCAGTTTTCTGAAATTGAAACCACTCGAATTAAAAATTTAATTTCATCTAAAACTATTTATCACGAAAAAGAAGAAAAGAAAAATTCTTTCGAACCTAATTTAGTTGAAGATATCGAGGAAAATAATGAGGTTCCGAAACTTCATACTAAAACTGAAATTGTTTTTCATTCAAGCGTATTTTTTTCTTTTATTGGAGCTGTATTATTATATAAAAATCTAAAAAAAATTAAAGACATAATGCTCTTTCATTATATTATTTTAGTTCTTTTTAGTCTTTTGATGTTAGTTTTTGATTATTATTTGTACGAATATATAGTTAATCATCAAGAAGAATTATCACATATTAAGTACAAACGTTTTGGTAATTTCGGGATATTTATAACAATTCGTGGAATAGCAAATTTGATTCTTATTAGTATAATATGGAATTACTTTTTTGGAAAAGATTTTAAGTATAGAGAATTAAAATAACATAAAAACGGAAGCCAAATTTGACTTCCGTTTTTATGTTTCAGAATGATTATTTTTCTCCGACAATCGCAGAAATAGATTCACCCAATTCTTTTACTTTATCATATAATTTTGTAGAACCTTTTTCAAACTCTATCGAAATTTTTCCTTCACGTGCCTTTATTTCTAAAGATTCTCCTTCTCGCCAAACATAGTTTTTTCCTTCAGTCGTTGGCTTTCCAAAAGCTTTCTCTATTTCATTTATTGCAGCTTTAGATTTTGGTTTATCAAAAATTGCCGAATACGAATAAACTTCGTTACTATCGCTCACACTAACCGAAACAGTAGAATGAGTTGTTGATCCTGAAGATTTGGCAACTGCGTGCGATTTTGTTGTTTGTCCGTTGCAAGCTAAAGCTGTTAAAGTTATTACTATAAATAATGTCTTTTTCATATTTTTATTTTTTATAAAATTCTGAAAAAGATTGATTTGCATTGGTTAATGAACGGTTAACGAAGCGTTAACACAAAAAAAGCTACAAAATAATTGTAGCTCATTTTTTACGTATTCGTATTATTTATATTTTTTGTTGCAAGAATTTTATCTCCAAGATTTTTAATTTTATCCACAACTTCTCCATTATCCGTACTTTTTTGAATCTCCATTTTGAGCGAATTATCATTCAAAATAATTTCAAAACTTCCTCGTCCAGTCCAGATATAACCAGAGTCTTCTAAAGTTCCTTCACCAAATTCTTTCTCGATTGTTTTCTTTATAATGTCTTTTTTATCCGAATTAAAAGTTCCTTTCATCGAGTAATAAGACTCTGTATTATTCGCTCTCAATTGTGCAAAAACTGCAAACGTTGATAACATTAAGAACAAGCTTAAATATTTTTTCATATTAATTTATTTAGGTTTTTGATAATTAAATATCATTAAAAATAAATTAATAGTCGTTTATTAAATACTTAAATTAATAATTCAATGCTTTTGTAATTGTTGTTCCTAATTCTTTTATTTGTTGATAAATGCTTTCTGTATCGTTACTTTTTCCAAGGTTTATTTTTAACTGATAATCTGATAAGATAATTTCATAACTTCCATTTCTGTTCCAAACCAAATCTCCTCCACTCAAATTCCCTTTTCCAAATTGTGTTTCAATTAAATCTTTTACCATATCGTTTTGTTGCGGACGAAAAACCGCTTTGTATGTATACGACATTGGATTGTCGTTCAACGCATAATTCTTGGTTGTAATCAACGTATTTTTTGGTCCTGGATTGGTGATAATTTCAGTTAATTCTTTCTCTAAATTCAGAAATTGTTGATAAAATGAATCATCAGAATTATTTTTCATCATTGAAAATTCTACTTGATCTTTTTTCAAGATAATATCATAATCAGCAGTTTTCCAGACAAAATTATCAACATTTAGAGTTGGATCTCCAAAATATTTTTCAATACTTTTCTTGATATTTGCTCGTTTATTCAACGTAAAAACTCCACGATACGAAAATGTATTTGCTTTATCATTTACAACATAAAATTTTTCTGTAATCAAACGATGTTTAAAAACAGGTTGACTGACAATCGTTGATAAATCCTTTCCTAATGTTTTTACTTTTTCATACAAAGCCTGATTATCATTGCTTTTCCCGAAGTTTATATTAACATCATTTTCTCGTACAACAATTTCGTAACTTCCATTATAATTCCAAACCAAATCGTTTTTGTTCACTTTTGGAGTATTAAATTCAGAAGAAATTCGATTAATAACCGCTTCTTTAGATCTTGAATCTAAAACTGCTTTATACGTATAAGAAACTTGTGAATCATTCTCTATAAATGGTTTATTGTAATTTGTTTGAGCTGAGACAAAAAGAGCAAATGATAAAGAAACTAAAAGTAAATATTTTTTCATTTAAGGTTTATTATTAAACGATAAATATCTGAAATTTTCAGCAAAAAACACCTTATAATTCGTTTAATATTTCAATCGTTAAGAATTCTCCAGTCATCGAATCAAAAGAAAACAAACAGTTTAGACGACTATAATCATTTGCCAAACGATTTGGATCATTATTAATAATTCTTTGATAATCACTACTTTTACGAACATGCGTTTCATCAACATTTCGATTCAAATCAAAAATATTTTGACCTTCATAAACCTTACAAATTGGATTTGGAGAAAGATAAAACTTAATCGAAGTAATCATTTCATCAACAATTTTCACAGAAATACCTTTTTCCTTATACAACACAATTTTACCTTGAGCGATATTCTGCTCTGAAATATTAGATTCAAATTCAGTTTGAAATGATTGAAATAATTCGTCATTCACCGATTTTCCGATTAAAGAAAAATACTGATTTGGATTGGCTTGAAATAAGTTTGTCATATTTTATAGAATTGATTTCATAAAAAAACCTTTCCAAAAATAGAAAGGTTTTGATTAATTATTGAGTTAAAAATATTAGTTTTCTTTTAAATAAACTCCATCAGCCTCAAAATTATATTGCAACTGAGGTTTTGTAATTTTCGCAATTTCTTCTTTCGATTGTCCTGCATCTTCTGCATAATGACGCAATTTCTCAACAGAAATTTCACTTACAAAAGCTTTTCCGTGTACAACAACATTCGCTTTTTCACCATCTAAAGGCATAAAAAAACCATAATCTTTGAAACGCACAAACGATTGTTCTTCGCCTTTTCCAAGATCAACTTTCATCCAACAACCTTTCTTTTTACAAACAGATTCTATCGTCGAAACAAACTGAACATTTTCCAAAGAATCACCACTTTTCATGTTATCATATAACTTTCCAAGCTCGTTTTTCGTTAATGTATTTTTGATATCAAACGATTCTCCATATACTTGATACGCATATAAATCGTCTATTTTTGCCGTTCCGTTATCTAAAATTTTTGATTGAGATTTAGAAGCTTTTTCAATTTTAGCTTTGGTTTCTTTTTTCATTTGAGCATTTGCTGTCAAAGCAAAAGATGTTAAGGCACAAAAAGTTAATATATATTTTTTCATTTAATTTTTATTTAGTTCAAATTTAAATAATTATCCATTAACAATTGAATATTTGGATAAGAATTTTCTAATAATTCAGGAATTTCACTCTCTTTTTTCCATTCAACCGACTCAATTCCTTCTTCAGTTTGCGGTAAAGGCAATTCAACACCATTATAAAAAACTTCGAACCAAAATGTTTCTTTGATAATATATTCTCTCAAAAAATAAATGTGAAAAGTAGGCATCAAAAATCGTTTCAACTCTAAATTTGTCAAACTACATTCTTCTTCAATTTCGCGAATTGCAGATTCTTCTCTCGATTCTCCTTTCTCCATTTTGCCTTTTGGCAAATCCCATTTTCCAAGTCTGAAAATGAATAAATAATCATCTTGCGGATTACGAACAATTCCGCCCGCAGCTTGTATATGCTTGTAATATTTTAAGAATTTCGTCCAAACAACATCAATATCTTCACTAAAAATATTGACTAAAGTTGCCGCTTTTGATGATAATAAATGAAAAGATTCATCAAATTGAGCTTCATTTTGAAACAAAATATTTTTTGCTTCTGGATTAGATTGGTTGCTGAAAGTTAACAAACTTTCATTAAAAAAAACTTTGTACATTTGAACGATTTGTTACAAATTTATAAAAAACTCACAAGGATATGAAGGTAAATACAAATAAAGTCCGTTTTGCAAAAAATCAACAAGAAGCATACTCTTTTTTGTTGGATATGAAGAATTATGAGCAATTGATGCCAGAGGACACAAAATCGTTTGAAATTCACGAATCTGGAAAAGGATTTACGGTTGGTGTTGGTGCTTTACCAAAGGTTGGAATGCGTTTGAAAGAGACAGTTGAACCATCGAAAATTGTTTTCGAATCTCCTGCACCTGCTTTTGAATATACTTTGACAATTTCTATTGATGCAGTTGATGAAAATTCGTCTGATGTTACATTAGATTTTGATGGAAATTTCAATATGATGATCGAAATGATGGCGAAAAAACCATTGACATCTTTCATTGAAACTATTGCAGAAAATTTAGGAAAAATAGGGTAAGACCATTTTTCGGTAAATAAAATTCCTAAAACTGTTAAATGAGCTTTATTTTTTAAAGTTATTTAGCAGTTTTTTTGTCTAAATTATTTTTTCATGAAGCATTTTTATTCAAAAATAATTCTCCTACTCCTTTTTACTTTTACACTAAATAGTTTTTTATTTGGTCAATATATTCAGGTAGATACATCTTTATCGAAAGAACAATTAATTGATAAATTTATTGGAACAAACACAGGTTGTATTACTATTTCCAATATTAATATTTCTGGCTACAATAGAGCTTATGATGAAATAAGCTATGGTTATTTTACAAAAGGAACTAGTAGTTTTGATCTTTCTGAAGGAATTATTTTATCTACAGGAAAAGCAAAAGATGCTGAAGGTCCAAATTCATCTTTGCAAGATTTTTGGGGAAGTAATTGGGGAGGAGATCAAGATTTGATTGATATTTTGATAAAATCTAATTTACCTCATGATAATATTTTAAATGCAACTTATCTTGAATTTGATTTTGTATCAAATCTAACAACAGATCAAATTAGTTTCGAATATATGTTTCTTTCAGAAGAATATCAATCAAGTAATTGTCAATACTCTGATGCTTTTGCCTTCTTAATCAAAAAAGCAGATAATTCTGAACCTTATCAAAATATTGCATTAGTTCCAAATACAACCATTCCTGTAACTTCATTAACCATAAATGGCGCAAGAGATTGTCCTCGAAACATATCGTATTTTGGAGGTTTTAATTCTGCAAATAGTCCAACGAATTTCAATGGACAAAC
This sequence comes from Empedobacter sp. UBA7248, assembly GCF_002472945.1. Classification (NCBI taxonomy): domain Bacteria; kingdom Pseudomonadati; phylum Bacteroidota; class Flavobacteriia; order Flavobacteriales; family Weeksellaceae; genus Empedobacter; species Empedobacter sp. UBA7248. The sequence goes on from NZ_DKSU01000008.1 coordinate 121,191, forward strand.
AAAAGTTTTGAAAGCAAATGCAAAAATTGTAGCTGGTACAAAATATCATATCAAATTAGTAATTGCCGATCATGGAGATTCAAAAGGTCGTTATGATTCTGCCGTTTTCTTGAAAGCTGGAAGTTTTGTAGGATCAAAAAGTTTAGGTTCTGATGTTGTATTATGCCCAGGAACATCTAAAACAATAGATGCTACAACTACAAATGCTACAGCCTATAAATGGTACAAAGATGGTGAGGAAATTAGTGGTGAAACAAATGCAACATTAGTGGTAGATGAAACAGGTTATTACGAAGTAGAAATTACACTGAATACTGGTTGTTCTTTGAAAGGTCATATTAATGTTTCTGTACAAGAAGAACCGCAGATTTATCAATATAATATTCCTATTTGTGATGATGATTTAGATGGAAAAACACAATTAAATTTAGACGAATATACTGATCGAATTGTAGAAGATTATTATTCTGCTCATCAAGTGAAATATTTTGAAACCGAACTAGATGCAAATAATAATATTTCTGCTGGGATAACAAATTTCGAATTAAATAATATTCAGACGTCTAAAGAAGTTTGGATTCGTGTTCAAATCGGGACTTGTGATCCAGTTATTAAAAAAATTACTTTTACATTAAATAATTTAAGTGTTGCCAATACAATTCCTCCAATAGAAATTTGTGATGAAAATTTAAGCAATTATGAAGAAATTCTTTTATCCGATTATATTGATGACTTGGTTACGGATATTTACGGATCTCCAACTTATTATTTAAGCGAAGCTGATGCTAAAAATAGACGAAATGCTATCAGCGCAACACGAATTATCAATTTTAATCAAACATTTTGGGTAAGATTTAAACAAAATGGTTTATGCGAAAATGTTGCTCCATTACATTTTATTTTCAAACAATCTGGAAAATCATCTACTCTAAAAGATGTTACAATTTGCAAAGGAACAACGACAACTCTGGATGCAGGCCCAGGATTTAAAACTTATGAATGGTTGCATAATGGTGACAAAAGTCAATCAATTACAAATGTTCCTGTTGGAACTTATTATGTAAAATTAGGATTAAATGGTTGTTTTTATACCCAAGAAGTGAATGTTATTGAAGCCGAAGATCCAACTATTCAATCCATCGAAATTCAAGGTTCTACGGTGACTATAAAAGTTACTGGATCTACACCGCCATATTTTTATTCGTTGGATAATGGTGCTTTTCAATCTTCAAATATTTTTACAAATGTAACTTTAGGAACTCATATAATTTATGTAAAATCGGCAGATAATTGTACTCCTATTTCGAAAGAATTTTCGCTGATTAAACTAATCAATTTTATTTCTCCAAATGGAGATGGCAAAAATGATGTGTTGGATTATTCGCAATTAAAAAGTAAAATCAATCCTAAATTTGTCATTTATAATCGAAAAGGAAAATTATTATTTACAGGTTCGGAAGCTAATAATTATACATGGGATGGAAAACTGAATGGAAAAACGCTTCCTTCTGATAGTTATTGGTATATTATCGAATGGACTGAACCAAATTCAACTCAAACTCAAAAATTTGAGGATTGGATTTTATTAAAAAGTACTTATTAATGGATAATTGGATAAATTTTCCTAAAAAGGATTTGATGCTAGAAATTTATTTTTCTGAACAAAATATGAAAAACGAAACCTTAATATTTTGGAATCAAATTAAAATCTCTCCTGAAATATGGAAATGTGATGATGTTATTGAGGATAATTTTTGGGTAGTTGCTTTATGTGAAAATTATTTGATTTGGTACAATGATATTGAAGAAGGTTTTAATGTTTCGAAATTCAAAATTAAAGGTGAAATAGTAGAATATAACGCTTCTAAAAATGAATTAAGTTCTGCAATTGAAACTTTTAAAAATAAAATCAATAAAAAAGGAACATCAAATTGATGTTCCTTTTTTATTATTAATAGAATTTGTTATTATAAACCTCTCATTCTTAAAACTGGGTTCAAATACACTCCTCCACAAGCATCCAATTTTACTTGTAAAGCTAGTCGCTCTGTAGATTCGCAAGCCATTCCGCTCCCACTATCATATTTACGAGCAACATAATATGTTGTACCGCTTGAAACAATAGTTGTTAAAGGCAATGGTGTAGTTGCTGAATCTGAATTATACCATACTAAAGTAGATCCTGGTAATTGAATATCTCCCAATGTAACGACTTTATTTTTACAGAATTTATCATCAGATAATTCCGTTGGTTTAGTTGGTGTTGGATTGATAATAATTTGATCTGTAATCACACAAGAACCTGCTGTAGTTGGATCATAATTAATTTCTAATTTATATGTTCCATAACCATATAATGACAAATCAATATTTCGAGTAGTGGCAATAGGTATCGATGGGTCCGCATTGTCACCTGTTAACTTATACCACTTATATGTTGTAAATGCGTTTGGATAAAATCCGTCTGCGGACAAGAACGAAGAAGTCGTTAAATCTCTACATGCTGATACAGCTCCAAAACCATAAGTCGAGTCATCTTGAGTTTTATCAAGAAAGGTTACATAACTTGTATTATTTCCTCCATTTGTACTATAAGTTCCAAAAACTAAAATTTGATAACTAGAATTTGCGTCAATATCTTTAACAGTCAAATAATCAAAATTAGTAGGACCACTTGTTATCGTAAATTTAGCTCTAGTACCAGCTACAGAAGATACAATAGAACGTGTTACATCACAAGCTGTTCCACTTAAATTAGCTTGTTGAGTAACTTTTAGTTCTTTTCCTGCGGCAATAGAAATTTTGTTACTTAAAGAGTTTAAAACCTCTGTTGTGATATTTGAATTTGCATTAAATGTTACACCTCTTGTTGTAATACTTTTAAATACTAATGCTGCAGTTGTAGGTCCTGCAATTGTATTTGTAGATGATCTAGCATCAATAAATTCTAACATAGCAGTATTAAAAGCTGTTGTACTATTGGTTGGATTAAAATAATTAAAACTTGAAGATGAATTTGAAAACAACTTAATTATTGCATTATCTGCAGTAACTAAAAAAGTTGGAGATTGACTATCAAAACCATTCGTTAAATTAACTTTCGAATTATTGATATTTAATTTACCTGAAGCAATTGGTGCTGCAGTTGCAGCGGTAATATTTGATAAATTCATTGTAATATTTGAAGCATCAATATCTGAAGTTCCTATAAAATATAAATCATTACTTGTACTTTTATAATCATCAACTAATTTATAATAAGATCCGTCCTGAAAATTGATACGCATTTTAAGATCTGTTCCTCTTAATTGTATTTTATGTCTTGCTGTACCATCATAAGTAGCATCAGTTTGTTTACCAGAAGTAAGAATACGATTAAATCCTGTAATTATATTATTGTTTAAATACATTGAACCTGATAAATAAATATCTTTAGATCCAATTCCTTTCAGAGACATTCCAGCAGGCGAATCATTTTCAAAAATGATATTATTGATATAAATATCATTGTTTATCGCTACTTCATTTCCTTTTGCGTTTGAATATGATTTGAAATGAGCATTATCAAATTTTGTTGGAGAACATGAAGACGCATTTGCTGTACCATTTGCATTTGTAGTCCAATTGATTGAGTTATGCCACTGATTTGTTGAAGAAGTACTTCCTATCCAATATAAATTTGTAGGAGTTGCAGGATTAATAGATGTATAACCTGTCGAATTTGTAACACTTCCTGATATATTAATACTATAACCAGCATTCTTCGTAAAATCAATTTTTCGCACATCATAACCTTTTAAAGTTAAAACATTTGGCGTATTTGTTTCATCTGTTACAGTTGATGCGACCTTAAAATTAACATTATATGTTTGTCCATCTAAAATTGTAACCAATTGACATGTTCCTGTATTAATCGTCTGATATTTATCAATAATATTTATTCGATATGCGCTATCAAAAGCAATTAAATTACCTGCGTATACTTTCAATTCATTAATATTAACTTGGTTTGCGGCTGTCGAAAAAATACCTGCACCTTCAGTTCTAAAAGTCGCATTTGGCTCTAATTCTATATAACTAGCATCAAAGACACCTGATATTGTTTGACCTATAGTACTATTCGAGTTTTTTAATATAATTTTATTATACTTCAACTTATTATCGATCGTATAATCATTGGTATCACCAGCAGCATTAAAACTTTGATATATATTAAGCGTACTAGAACCAGCATTTAAAGTAAACTGTCCAGCAGGGTTAGTGGTATTTACATTATTATACGTCCAATATTTTGTATTGACAATACTATTATTTAAATACAAATTCGTTTTAAAAGAAGAACCTTTTGCTATTGTTCCATTGAAATCATTAAAATTTACTGTTGCTGCATCAAATATTAATGATCCATTCTCTAAGACAAATGTATTTCTATTTACATCTGCAAAATTATAATAAGAAAAATCTGTACCTTTTAAACTTAATGCTCCTCCACCAGTTACAACTAATCTATCTCTATTTGAAGTAGAGCCTTTTAATATTCCATTATTTAATGTAATTGTTTCAGGAGAATTAATATTTGTAGACTTAGGAACAAAATACAAGTTTCTAATACTTAGTGTAGCTCCTACTTGTAATTGTAAAGAACCTCGTATTGTAAATGCATCACTTGCTAAACTAAAAATTTCAAATGTTTTCCCTATAAAATCTGGTAAAACAGTGAAATTATGAATATCAATTACTCGATCAATATCTATTCTTCCTGAAATAGTAGAATTTGCATTAAAATATACATTATCATTTGAAGATGGTAAAGTAGCAACAGGTGATTGTACTGATCCACTAGAACTCCAGTTAGCTAAATCTGTCCATGTTTTTCCATCACCTTTTCCTCCCCAATAATAATCTACAGCAACTCCACTAGTCACATTTATATTTTTATTCAAATTTTCTAAAACTGAATTAGTAAATGTGACTACATTCTTAGAATAAATACCATTTGCAATCATATTACTGTATGCAGGTATTGAAGTTGTAGGTATATCTAAATGAGCTAAAGTATTATCTTTTGATAAATATGATTTAAACTTTGTAGTTCCTGAAGATGAAGGATTAAAATTAAGATTTGTCACCTTTACATTAGGATTTATACTTGGTGTTGTCTGTGTAGAAGTACCATAAAATCGATACTCATATCCTTTGTCAATTGTTAAATTAGTCACTAATAAATTAGCCGTATCAAAATATGTACTCGTATTTTTTATCGTTAAATTTGTAATGGTTAATTTATTATTGTTAATAATACTAGAAACTCTCGTTGAATAATTATTAGCATTATCGATGATTACTTTTGGTAAAGTTAGATCTGTTTTTTCTATAGTTAATCCATAGTAAAATGTAGATACAGACGTATTATGATTCATACTACCAGTAGGGTCATATCCTCCTCCATGAATATATATAGTTGAGTTGGTTAAATCTGATTTTGCTATACTAAAATCTACAAACCATAAAGATTCTATATTTAAAGTAGTTCCTGCTAATTTAATTCCACTGTTACTGTTTAAAACTTTTAACATTCCTGCAGAATTTTCATTATTGTTAGCGTATTTCTTTAAGATAATTGATCGATTAGATAAGTCTATCGTTGTTCCATTATCTACAATAATAGACATTGCATTAAAATTATTTGCAATAACAATGTTAGTTCCTGAATTGAAAACTAAATAAACAGCAAGTTCATTATTATTCAATATAGGGCTATTCTTAAGAATTAAAGATCCAACATAATTAATATCACCTGAAGAACTACTAGAAAAACTAGCTCGAGATGATAAATTCATTACTCCATTAACAGTTAAAGTTTTAGAAGAGCCGTTAGGAGCCGTTAATCTAAATGTAAAATCATTTGTAGTAGAATTAGATGTAAAATTATTAAAAACAATATTTGATTGACTAAAATCAACATTAAACTTTGTTGCTCCATCTGTAAAAAAAACATTATCACTAGCGCCCGGAGCTACTGTAGGTGTCCCTCCATTTACACTTCCTAAAGCCCAGTTTTGTAAAGAATTATAATTACTATTTGAGCCTTTACCTGTCCAATAAAAATCAGCTGCGAATGCTTTCGTACTAAATAAACTTAGTACAAAAACAAAAAATAAATAGATTTTTTTCATGTCCTATTTATTAATTTCTAACCTTAAAAACTACATTAATAAATGTCTTTTCTGTGATTGTTGGCGTAGCCGGAACAGTGTAAGTTAATTTGCCGTCAGTAGATAAACTTGGAGAAGTAAATACTGTTTCATCTATATAAGTGATAAAATAAGCTAATTGACCAACTGTATAGGCTGTTAAAGGTGTATCTACATTTGAAGAATATTTTGGTGTTCCAAATTGATTTTTATATTCCAAATATAAATCCACAGTATGTGTTCCAGGAGTTGTATCCAATGCAATACTTGGAGCATAAAAAACCATAGGCTTAGCTTCATTATCTGTATTCAAAACTCTATTCCATTTTGTTCCAGTCCAAAAATAAAAGCCTGGTGTTACATTATTTGGAGAAGTTCCTGTTGTCGATGTATTGTACACAAACAATGATTCTGGAGCTGTAGACGTTCCTGTAATTGGTGCCAATGTCGTTGTAGATGTTAAAGCTACTCTTGGTAATAAAATTCCTTTTGTTGTAGAACTTGCATCTAAAATTGAATTCGTATCTGGTGTGAATGAAGTTGCCGAACTGATTCCAACTTGAGCAAATGAAGCTGTAGATAATAGCAAAGTTATCACACTTGCTAAAAGATAGATTTTTTTCATGGGTAAATAGATTAAAGACTGATTAATAAGCAAATGTAATTCAGTACATTAAATCAAAAAATCACTAATTATAGTGATTTTTTGATTTAATAAATATTGACCCATAAAAAAAACCAGAAGATTAACTTCTGGTTTTTTGTGATATATAATTTCAAATGATTAGCTCATTGATTTTTCGAAACGTTTACGATCTACTTCTTTTAAGTGAATTTTACGTAAACGGATGAAGTTTGGAGTTACCTCGATACATTCATCAGCTTGGATATATTCCATGCATTCTTCCAAAGTCATTTCTGTTTTTGGAGCGATAGAAGATGAATCATCTTTACCAGCTGCACGAATATTATTTAATTTCTTAGCCTCAACAACGTTTACTACTAAGTCATTGTTACGAGAGTGCTCTCCGATAATCATTCCTTCGTAAACTTCTTCACCTGGCTCGATAAAGAATTTTCCACGATCTTGTAATTTATCAATAGAATAAGGAGTTGATGTACCTTGATCTTTCGAAATAATTACACCTGCAGAACGACCAGCGATTGCTCCTTTGAATGGTTTATACTCTAAGAAAGTGTGTGCCATTACAGCTTCACCAGCAGTAGAAGTTAACATTTGAGAACGTAATCCGATTAATCCACGAGATGGAATTTCGAATTCTAAGTGTTGCATTCCTTCTTTTGCTTCCATTACTAATAAATCACCTTTGCGTTGAGTTACTAAGTCGATTGCTTTAGAAGAATAATCATCTGGAACATCAATTACTAATGTTTCGTATGGTTCACATTTTACACCATCAATTTCTTTGAAGATTACTTGAGGCTGACCAACTGTCAACTCATAACCTTCACGACGCATAGTTTCGATTAATACAGATAAGTGCATGATACCACGTCCGTAAACTAATTGTGTATTAGAATCTTCTGTTGGTTCTACACGTAAAGCTAAGTTACGCTCTAACTCATCTTCTAAACGTTCTACTAAGTGACGAGAAGTAACAAATTTACCATCTTTACCAAAGAATGGAGAGTTGTTAATTCCGAAAGACATATTCATTGTAGGCTCGTCGATGTGCATAACTGGTAATGCTTCTGGATTCTCTGGATCTGCAATTGTATCTCCAATTTGGAAACCATCGATACCAACAACAGCACAAATATCACCCGCTTTTACCTCAGTAGCTCTTACTTTACCTAAACCAGCAAATGTATATAATTCTTTGATTTTATGTTTTTTGAACGTTCCATCAGGTTTTGTTAAAGCAACCCAATCTCCTTCTTTAATAACACCACGACTTACTTTACCAACTGCGATACGTCCTAAGAATTTAGAATAATCTAAAGATGTAATTTGCATTTGTAAAGAACCTTCATAAGCTTCTGGAGCAGGAACATGTTCAAGAATACCATCCATTAATGGAGAAATATCGTCTACACGTACATTTTCTGTATTGAACCATCCTTGTTTAGATGAACCATAGAACGCTGGGAATTCCAATTGCTCTTCTGTTGCATCTAAGTTGAAGAATAATTCGAAAACTTTATCATATACCTCATCAGGACGACAGTTTTCTTTATCAACTTTGTTAATTACAACTAATGGTTTTAAACCTAATTCTAATGCTTTACTCAAAACGAAACGCGTTTGAGGCATTGGTCCTTCGAAAGCATCAACTAATAAGATAACCCCATCAGCCATTTTCAATACACGCTCAACTTCTCCACCGAAATCCGCGTGGCCAGGAGTGTCAATCACATTGATTTTTACACCTTTGTAATCTACCGAAGCATTTTTAGAAAAGATCGTAATCCCTCTCTCACGCTCGATATCATTGTTATCCATGATTAATTCACCAGACTCTTGGTTTTCTCTAAAAACGTTTCCGCTGTGAAGAATTTTGTCAACCAATGTAGTTTTACCGTGGTCAACGTGTGCGATAATCGCAATATTTCTAATGTTTTGCATCCTTGAAAATTATGGGTGCAAATTTACGACAAATTTATTTTTTATTACTATACTTTTGATTTTATTTAATTTTAGCAATAATTAATTTAGAAAAATTTAATATTACTGAATACTTTTTACTAAAACGTTGATTTATTTGCAGATTGATTAATTTATTCGATCAAAATATTGATATAAATTTAATTAATCTAATTTCTCAAAATAAGGAATTCTATTCAATGGAACATCAACTTGTATAATTTTACCTCCTTGTTGTATTTTTCCTAAATCATCTTTCCATTTACCTTTTGGCAACTTGATAGCTCTTTTATTTTCGGCTGTAACAACTGGCGCAACCATGTATTTTTTTCCTAACATATATTGATCAGTAATTTGTTCAAATCCCTGATTTGGAAATTCATATTCCATATGACGCACAATTGGCTCGCCTGTTTTAGATGAAATTTTAGCATATTCTAAAATATAATCGCCAAATTTTTCGTGTAATTTCGCTGCATCTATTACAATCTCTAAGTTTTCTTTACTCAAAATTCGCCAAGGCGCTACAGAAAACTGCATCATCGGCATCATTGCATGTATTTGAGTAGAACGCACAATAAGTGTTTGGTCAAATTGATCTTTTTTTATATTTAAAAAAGTAGTAAAAGACCCTCCTCCAATCATATCTGGGCATGTATACGCATATCCCAATAATCCTGCAGAAATCATATCTGGAATCAGCATTTGAACAGCTTTCCATGAATAAGGTTTATCGCCCAAACGTTGTACCAATGGCTGACCTCCCAATTGCCAACCTGCGCGATATTCATTAAAAGGAAACTCTAAACCAATCTCACTCCACGCTTTTGTATGATCAACAGAAATAGCATTTTTATCGTAACTATCAATATAATTTTCGTCGTAAAATCCATTATCTCCAGCATCAAATTTAAACCCATCAACACCATATTTTGCTTGCATATCCTTTAACTGTTTTATAAAATAAGCTTTCGCTTCTGGATTTGTCAAATCATAACATGCACTTTTTCCATTCCACCACGAAATAATTGCAGGAGTATTCTTTCCTTTTTCTTTAATTAAATATCCTTTTGCTTCTAAAGCTCTGTATTGCTCAGAATCTGCACTCACGAAAGGAGAAATCCAAACCATAACTTTGAATCCCATCGAATGCATTTCATTAATCATTCCTTTTGCATCAGAAAATTTCTCGGCTCTAAAATCAAAGTTACCATAATAACGTTGCCAATTGTCATCAATCATTAACACACCTTCTGGAAAACCATTACTCTTTATTGCATTCGCATATTTTAGAATATCAGTTTGATTTTGATTATACATTAATTCAATCCAAGTATTATATTGTGGTTTAACAAACAATAACTCGTTCGGTAAAATAAAGTTTGATTTAAAATGACGGTTACTAGCATCTAAATAAGCACTTTTCAACGTATTTCCACTTTTCTGAATTTGGATATTTTCGTATTTAGAATCTAATATTAATTGATTATTCTTGACTTCAAATTTGAATGGCTTATCACTCCAAACATATCGTCCTTTATTTGATAAAAACAAGGGAACAACCTGATTATTATTATTCTGAAGTGCTAAATCAAACTGTTTTACAGGCTGAATATAAGGCATTTTAGAGCCTAAGGCTACTACTCCGCCCCACCAAAATTCGTCTTTATCATAATTGATAATCGTTACGTTTTGAGCATTTAAAATGTAAGTAGATGATAATACCGCAAGAGTTAAAATTGATTTTATGAAATTCATTGTGTTAATTATTTGTATAAATATATTGATAATAAAACAACAAAAAAATCTGCTACACTTTTGTGTAACAGATTTTTCGTGACTCGTCTGAGGCTCGAACTCAGGACCCCGAAATTAAGAGTTTCGTGCTCTACCAACTAAGCTAACGAGCCAAAATTAATAAACACAACAAACAAAATTATCTTGATTTGCTCTGCAAAGTTCTTTCAGAACATAGGTTTTATCGAGAAAAAACAATTGTATTCTTCAATTTAACCTATAAAGCAAAATGATAATCCTGCTATCTTATTTTCGGATTGAGTTTTAACTCATTTTATCTTAATCAAAATTCTAAATTTTAACGTCCATATTGTTGGTAATTATCCGTTGCATATTTCTCAAAACGCTTCAATAACGCAATATTATCTTTCTCGATTGGCGACAATTTATTCTCAACGTTTGTATACAACGGCACATACCAATCTACATAATCAAAAAATTGTCGTGCGCCACGATTCGCAAACGAATATCCATGACGCGCATAAATTGTATTGCGAATAATCTCTAAATCTAATTTATGAAGATTTTTCAATTGTTTTTCCGTCAACTTTTGCGTTGATCCATTTATCTTATAAATATCATCCGAAGCAGCACGTTGCACATCATAAAAATATTCTTCACCATCTCCAGTCTCATCGTATTTTTTCTTTTTAGAGTTTACCCAATCTATATTTGCATAAGAATCTTCATATTCCATATCATCTTTAGCTTTCTTCAAAATATTCTCAGGATTATAGTTAAACTCCGTTTTCTTCAAGCTAAATTTTCGAGAAAGTACAGGTAAATCTTTACGTTTCGAAATCCAAGTTCCATAAATTGAATCATCTTTTTCAGAAATATTAAACTTAAAAGTCCCATCATATTTTTGATCGCCAGGTTCATTCACCATCACATAACGCGAATTTCCTTCTTTCACCAAATCACCTTTAAATGGTCTAATATTTCCCGCCGAAACACTATATCCTTCAACCGTATTATCATTATTTATTTTCTGAATAACGACACTAATTCTATTTTGATACGACCATTTATCACCTTTATCATAATCAACTGAATCTGCCTCAAAAATTCCAGACCAAAGCCCAACATCTTCTTGCGTTGGCTCGATATGAATTGATGAAATCGTGTCATTAGAATCATTATTCTTAACGGCATTTTTTTTGTCATCTTTACAACTAAGAACAACAAGTGTAGTGCAAATAAGTAGTGCTAATTTTTTCATATTTTAGATTGTTTAGTTTTATAAATATAATATTCTACAAGCAATAAATTGGGTACAAATCCCAACCATGCAATTATTTGATAAACATCCATAGGCGCAGGATGAAAAAGATAAACCAAAATCACTTTCCAAGCGCGTAACGTAAGCGCAGAAACAGCCAACGCATAACTACGAAGCATAAAATTTCGGTGAGATTGAATGTTTTTCTGTTTGATTTTAACAACTGCAATTACCGTAAAAATCCACCAAAGAATACCGAGAATTACAAAAGCAGTTTTCGCAATTAACTCTCCATTTGCATAAAACCCAATATAAATTCCGCTCGGCGCAGCCAATAAAACAGTAATATAAAAATAAAATTTACCGAAAAACTGATGTGTTTTTCTGATTTGTTGATTGGTAATTTTAATGAACTGGACAATTCCAAAAAACAATGTAAATATTGCTGAATAAACGTGAATATAAAAGATTGTTAAATAACTTGGAATCGTTGTCACCTCATCTTGTTTGATGGCTAAAAATGAAACATCCGACGAAATCGGAATATAACGCAACGTGATTTGCAGCATTAATCCGAAGAAATAAAGCCAAACAAGGAAAAGTAGTATTTTCCACCACGAGGTATTTTTTATTGCAGTTGTAAGTTTCAGATTTGGTTGATTTTGAATCTAAAAATACACTTTTTATTGATGATTCGCAATCACTATTTATAATGAAAAAATCCCTCAGAAATTCTGAAGGATTTTGTATTTATTGTTTGACTTGAACAGCTTCCTGCTTCGCCTTTTCTTCTTCTAACGATTTTTGATATTCACCAAATTCGTCATCCGTTTCATTTAAATCTTCTTTGTGATATTTCCCCACTTCAACCTCAAACGTATCCGCTGGACCAGTAATTTTGATCGGAATTCCGATAATCCCAAACGGAGGCAAACCAAGTCGCATACCGAGATTCATATAACCATCTAACGTCACTTGACCTTCGATTCGTGGACGAAAACCTGCAATTTTAAATTTCGTACGGTTTATCGTAATTACATTATTTTCAATCTTTGTTTTGAAGGTCACTTTCTTCACATTCGCATCATGCAACGCGTCTGTCGAAGTTTTTTCTGCAACAGAATTGAATACTTTAAATCCTAAAAATTTAATTTCTTCTAACGTAAAATCTCCTCCTCCTTTTATGGTTTTCAATTTCGGAAACATATCTGCACCCAAATCACCTTCGAGCTGATAATCCATCGAAACTTTTCCATGCGCTTTTTCCGCTGCACTTGCCAATTCTCTAAACAACGTAATTTCGTGATAAGCTCGCTGAATATCGAAGTTATTAGCTTTTACAGTGAAATTAAATTTCGCTTTTTTCGCATTTGTTGGCACATAATTTCCGTTCATTGTAAATTCAGAACCAATCAAATTAAATTTGGTATTTTGAAGCTCAAGATTCCCTTGTTTCAAACCTAAATCTCCTTCGAAATTTTGCAACGTAATATCTTTAAATAAAACTTCTTTTGCTTGACCTTTTATCGACAATTCTACATTTTTCGGCAACAAAACCACACCTTCTTCCGCTGCAATCGAGTTAGTCGCTGTCGATTCGGTATTAAATGCCATAAAATCATCAATATTGACACGACTTGTTTTGAAATTAATAGTTCCTTTTAGCGTTTCATTGTCTTTTAAAGCATAATTGATATAATTCGAAACATCTCCATCAAATACAAAAACATTCTTTTTATAACGCGCTTTTACATCTTTAAAAGTCAAATGACTTCCTTCAAATCGGAAATCTCCTTGCTTGATAACAAATTTGCTCGGAAAGAATTTTGTATTAATCTTAATGTTCTGGATTTTCACAAAACCTTTGTTTTGAAAACTCTCCAAAGGCGCTCCATTATTCCCTTTTACACCAAAATTAGTTTCAATCAACCCATCAACATCTAAACCTTCGATTGGAAATAATTTGTAAATATTGGCTAAATTCAATTCACCTTTTGAATGAATTCGATAATCTAAATTATTTAAATTCTTCAGATTTGCATTCACCATAAATGGTTTTCCTGCCAATGTAAATTTGATAGGTAAAACATCTATTGATAAATCGTTAAATGATCCTCTACCCGATTTTATATGCGTTTCTACCGTAATATTTTCTAAAGGCAAATTCGGATATTCATGCAATTTGATGTAACCATTTTTAAGAATAACGACCGAATTAGAAACTGGAACTTTTTTACGTTTTGGCTCATACGTTCCGTTTGCTTTCATTTTCACAAACAAATCACCTCGCATGTCAATATTCTTTATTGGATAAATTTTGTAGATATCCTCTAAATGAATCTTAGCACCAAAATCTGCATTAATCGGAAAATTATTCAGATTTTTCAATTCCAATCGTCCAATCATATAATTATCCATCGCTTTTGCATCAATTTTATGAACCAAAACAGACGTATTTTTGACATTTCCATCTGTATTTTTCATCGTCAAATCCAAATTAATATGATCCAAAGCAGCAGGCATTTCATTCATTTTGAAATAACCATTTTCAAGATTAGCTTTTAGATAAAATATTGGAATTTTTTGCAAAGGATTTTTTGCATTCTGAACGATAGAACCTTTCCAACTTCCTTCCATATCAAGAATTCCTTTTGCATCAAATTGATTGAAACCTGTTGCATTTTTCAAGGCTTCCAAATCAATACTCGATTCGATAATTCCTTCCGAAAACATTGTTTTTCCAGCCCAATACGTGAAATTAGTTTTTGTTGTTCCATCTAACAATTTGAAATCAAGATTTTCGACTTTCACACGCATTTTATCAGGATCCAACGCTTGCAAATCAATTGTAGAAACAAGGTTTATATTTTTGATTGGTGAAGATGATTTCTTATAATTCATCCATCCATCATCAATTTTTGCATCAATATGAATATCAGGATTCTGATTCGTTGTCGCATTCATTATTCCTTTCATCGTAAAAAGAATCGTCGAAGAACCTTTCAATTCCACATCTTTTGCCCATTCCTGGTACGCTTCCGGAATAATCGCAGGAATATATTGCAAATCATATTTCTCTGATGAAATCGTCAAATCAAAAACTTTGCTTTCATTTGGCATCAACAAAGAACCTTTCAACGAAAAAGGAAATTGACCTAATTCGAGATTATTTTCTGTAAAATAAAAGGATAAATTATTTAAATCAATTTTTGAATTGATCTTTCCTTTTAAAGGTAAATTCTTAACATATTTCTCTTCATCAAAACTAAAATTGACATTTTTGATATCTGTTTTTGCATTTAATGTTAATTGATTTTCTGTAAAATCTATCAGTCCATCGTAATCAAATTGATCTAATTTTAGATAAGTTTTAGATGATTGATCGTCATATAAAAAGTTAGAATTTGCGATTTTAAAATTATTCAACGCTAATCCTACGCTCGATTCTTCTTCTTTTTCAACCTCATCAGAAGGTTGCATAATATCAAAATTATTACGCCCTAAACTATCTATTTTCAGATTAATCGTTGCATCTGTAATAAATAATTCATTGAAAATTATTTTATCATCAAACAATGTTTTGACATCAACACCAAGTGCAATTTCTTTCGCAGAGATTAAATTTTCGGTTTGATAAGGCGTAGAACCTTTGATGAAAGAATCCGTTAAAGTAACTGTTAGCTTAGGAAAATGATTGAAAAACGAAATATCTAAATCTTTAAATTCAATTTCAGTTTTTACATAATTTTCGACAACGCTTTTTATGCCTTCATTAATTTGATCCTTAAAAAAATAAGGCGATACATATAAAACCAATGCAATTCCACCCAAAGAAAATCCAGTAATCTTGACTACTTTCATTAATTTTGAGAGAACTGTTTTTTTCTTCTTCATAATCATAAAATCGGTTGAACAAAGTAACTGAGAATAGAAGTTAATCGGAAACAATACGATATTTATTTACCGCAACATTTATCATGTTAAACTCAATTATTTTGCATAAAAAAAAGCCAAACATTTCTGCTTGGCTTCTTGTGACCTGGCTGGGGCTCG
>NZ_DKSU01000008.1:137238-245376 GCF_002472945.1 Empedobacter sp. UBA7248
GAGCTACCAGGTCTCCGTTTTTTCGGACTGCAAATATACGATTATATCTGAGTTTACAAAACGAAAAACGTTTTTATTTTTCTTATATAAAAAAGAACGTTTTGACTAAGTGACCTGGCTGGGGCTCGAACCCAGGACCCCAACATTAAAAGTGTTGTGCTCTACCAACTGAGCTACCAGGTCGGTTTCTTAAATCGAGTGCAAATATAGGGCGTTTAATACTAATTTAACAAACGTTTTGTGAAGTTTTTTACAATTTATTAATTAATCATTTCGGTTTTAAGAACTTAAATTTAGATAAATTTTTAGTTTTTTTTTGAAAGATAGAATTTCGAGTAAGAAAACTGAAAAAATAAGCCATAGAAACATCATTTTATATATTTGATAAATGATTTATATACTATATTTGTCAACCAGCAAATCTAAATCTATGTGAACCGAAATTATTTTCGGAACGCTATTTAAAGATTGAAATTTTAGAATGAAGAAGAATATACTATATATTATTATTGCTTTGTTTTCGGTAGTATCGTGTAAAAAATCTGATAATCCAGAGGCAGACGTACCCGATTCTGAATATGCAAACAATTGTAATCAGGAAACAAAAGATGCACATTTGTCTAATTTTGCATTGAAAGAGTTAAAGGAATTGATAAAAGATCAACCACAGATTATTCATCAAAAATTGAATGATCGTTGTTTCAAGGTTTCTAAACTTGGGAAAAATCTATACATTCAAAATTCTGATCGTTTAGATTCTTTGAAAATCAAAAACAATAATCAAGGAACGATGTTTTTGAATAAAATAACAGCAATACAGGTTTCGCAAGAGATTGTTTACAAATTAACGTATTCTTTTCCGATTAAGTTCTTGAATCAATATAGAGCAGAAATCAAAAAAGATGCGCCAAAATCTAAATATCATCATTCAAATTCTATTGTTACCAACGAAGATTATCAGGTAACTTATAATGTGGAGCGATATGATGCAAGACGTTTGGAGAATACGTATTCGTATCAAATTGATACGTTTGATGGATACGCGAGATTAACTATTTTTTATTCAGAAGACTTACCAGTAGACTAATCATGATTATTTCTTTAGTAGGATATATGGGTAGCGGAAAATCGACTACCGGAAAAGATTTAGCCAAAGCATTAGGTTTCGAATTTATCGATCTTGATGATTTTATCGAAAATAAATATCAAACAAAAATTAGTGAGATTTTTGAAAAAGAAGGCGAATTAGGTTTTCGAAAAAAAGAAAGAGAAGCCTTAAAAGAAGTTTTGACTTCAACAAACATTGTGCTTTCTTTGGGCGGTGGAACTCCTGTTTATTACGATAACATGGATGAAATTGCCAACAATTCGATTTCAATTTTCATGCGTGTACAATTACCGCAATTGGTGAAACGATTGGAAAATAAAAAAGAAACTCGACCTTTGATTGCTCACCTTTCTGATGAAGAAATGATGGAGTTTATTGCGAAACATTTGTTTGAGCGCAATCAGTTTTATGAAAAGGCAAAATATACAATCAGTATTTCAAACCAAAGTACATTAGAGATTTTGGACGAAATTATGAAACATCTTAAAAAGGAGAAGATTTGGAATTAATCCAAATCTTCTCCTTTTATAATGATACCTTCTGCATCTTCTCCACCCTCTTCTAAATAATCATCCAAATCTCGGCGATCTTTTTTCGTTGGTCGACCTTCACCTCTTTCACGATAATAATCTTGCGAAAGCTTTCGAAGCTCTAAAACTTCATATTCTTCTTTTGGCGTTGTATCCACAATATGCAAGGTTAACAATTTAGCTCCAATTCTATTATTTGGCACTTGCAATACTTTAAAAGATAAATTAATTTGATCTTTTCTCACCTCAATCGCATCACCTGGAATTATATCTCGCGATGCTTTTGCTACATCTCCATTCACTTTTACACGATTCTTTTTTACCGCATCAGCCGCTAAAGATCTCGTTTTATAATATCTAACACTCCAAAGAAATTTATCTAATCTCATTTAAAAACTGAATATTTGTTAGGTTAAACTAATATTTTTTCTAAATTCGCAATATAAATCGAAATAACATGATAAAGAAATTCTTCGTTACTTTAATTGCATGTTCTGCTGTTTTAGTAGGATGTAATAATGATGATGATAATGGTGTAAATAAAGAAACTAAAATTCCAATTGAAGAACGTAATGCATTAGACGATGAAGCGATTCAACAATACATGGAAGATTTTTACTTCAACTCTAAAGGTGTACTTACAAAATTTGATACTATCAAAGGAAACGAAGATGATGCTTATCCAACATTAAAATCTTTAGCAAAACAAGACAACTTAGGAATTTGGTATGCCGAAAATCCTAATCATAAAGGAACAGGAAAAACTATTGTTTCTAATGATAGTACTTCTATTTATCTAAGTTCTATTTCAACATATTTTGTTGCAACGAATAGTACAGACTACAAAAGAAAATATGGTTCTTTGGGTCAGTTTTATTATTCAAGTATAAATACTGGAGATGGTTCTGCTACACAAGATCCAACTTTTTATTACTTTACACCAACAGCAACAGAAATTAAAAATGGTGTAAAAAGAGAACACATCGAATTAAAAAACTTTGTAGAAGGACTGAAACATTTCAAAACAACTGAACGTGCTACAACTGATTTGTATAACTTTCAAGGTGTAATTATTTTACCTTCTCGTTTAGCTTATGCAAGAAACAAATATTACGTTCAAAGTACAGGGTTAACTGAATATTCAACATACAGAGACGCAACTATAGTTTTCAATTTCGAATTACCTAAAATCGAGAAAAGAACAACAAAATAATTATCTTCAAAACTAGATAATCTTACAAAAACCATCTACATTGATGGTTTTTTTTTATCTTTAAATTTCAAAATATATTAGAATTAAACCTAAAAAATGAGTATTATAAAATCTATTATCGATAACGATTTCTATAAATTCACCATGCAATTTGGCGTTACAAAATTATATCCAGATGTAATGGCTCGCTATAAATTCATCAACCGTGGTGAACATCAATTTCCTGAAGGTTTTGCAGATGAATTGCAAAAAGAAATCAATGCAATGGCTTCACTTGCTTTAACCAAAGACGAAAAAAACTTTTTCACAACGAACTGTCCTTATTTAAGTCCTGCTTATTTAGATTTTTTGCAAGGTTATCGTTATGATCCAAATGAAGTAAAAATCACTCAAAATGGTACTGATGTAGAAGTGCATGTAGAAGGATATTGGTATCGCACAATTCTGTGGGAAGTTCCAATCTTGTGTTTGATTAGCGAAATTTTCTATAAATTGACAAATGCGCAACGTATTTCTAACGAAGAAATCACAAAACGCACAAGTGATAAAGTTGATTTATACAATCGTCTTGGCGTTACAGTTGCGGAATTTGGTACTCGTCGTCGTCACAGTTACGAAGTTCATGATGTCGTGATGAAAGAATTAACAAACCATAAAGGAAAAAGTTTTGTTGGAACTTCTAATGTTCACTTTGCTCATAAATATGGCGTAAAACCAATTGGAACTCATGCTCACGAATGGTTTATGTTTCATGGTGCACGCTACGGATTCAAAATCGCGAATTCAATCAGCTTAGATCGTTGGGTAAAAGTTTATTATGGTGATTTAGGAATTGCTTTGACTGACACTTATACGTCGGATGTTTTCTTTGGACAATTTGATAAAAAACTATCTAAATTATTTGATGGCGTTCGCCACGATTCTGGAGATCCAATTGAATTTGGAGAAAAAACAATTGCGCATTACGAAAAAATGGGCATCAATCCTTTATTCAAAACGATTATTTTCTCGGATGGATTAAATTCAGAAAAAGTGGAAATGATTACAAAAGCTTTCAAAGGAAGAATTGGATTATCATTTGGAATTGGAACGAACTTAACAAATGACACTGATTTAAAACCTATGAATATCGTGATGAAATTAACCGAAATTTCTTCGATAGATATAAAATGGACAGGCGTTGTAAAACTTTCGGACGAAAAAAATAAACACACAGGAACTCCACGTATGATTGCTCTTGCAAAAGAAATGTTAGATTTAGATGATATTCCATCGCATGATGCGCCAGAAAATGATTAAGAATTATCTTTTAAAATAAAAAATGGAACTCAATATTGAGTTCCATTTTTGTTATCATTTAATATAATGAAAGATTATTTATTCATTAAATCTTCGATTTCTTCTGCTTCTAATGGAATATTTTGCATCAAGTTGAAAGGCTTTCCTTCTTTCTGAATTACATAATCATCTTCCAAACGAATTCCAAAACCTTCTGCAGGAATATAGAATCCTGGCTCGTTTGTGAAAACCATTCCAGCCACAAAATCATCAGTCAATAAACCATAATCATGTGTATCTAATCCCATGTGATGAGACGTTCCGTGCATCATGTATTTTTTGTAAGCTGGCCAAGCTGGATCTTCGTTTTGTACATCTGCTTTATCCAATAAACCTAAACCTAACAATTCAGAAGTATAAACTTTTCCTAACTCTTCGTGGTATTTATACCAATTATTTCCAGGAACTAACATCGTTTCTGCTTCTTTTTTACAACGTAAAACTGCATCATAAACTTCGCGTTGACGTTTTGTATATTTTCCATTAACCGGAATTGTACGTGACATATCTGATGAATAATTTGCATATTCTGCAGCAACATCAAACAAAATCAAATCACCATCTTTACATTCTTGGTTATTTTGAATATAATGTAACACATTCGCATTATTTCCAGACGCAATAATTGGCGTGTATGCAAAACCTTTTGAACGATTACGTAAAAACTCATGAACAAACTCAGCTTCGATTTCGAATTCCCAAACACCAGGTTTTACGAAATTTAAAATACGACGAAAACCTTTTTCTGTAATATCACACGCTTGTTGAATCAAAGCAATTTCTTCCACTTCTTTTACAGAACGCAAACGTTGCAAAATAGGATTTGAACGTAAATAAGTATGTCCAGGATAATCTGCTTTCAATTGTTTTACAAAACGATCTTCGCGCGTTTCTAATTGTGGCGCTTCCGTTACACGATAATGTTCGTTTTTATTCACATAGACATTTTCTACTTCTACCATCAATTTGCGCAAAACATTTGGTAAATCTTGTAACCAAAGTACAGTTTTGATTCCAGAAACTTCTGTTGCTTGAGCTTTTGATAATTTTTCTCCTTCCCAAACTGCAATATGATCGTTTGTTTCGCGAACAAATAATACTTCTTTATATTTTGGATCGTAAGCATCAGGAAAAATTAATAAGATAGATTCTTCTTGATCAACTCCAGATAAATAAAAAATATCACGATGTTGTGCAAATGGTAACGTAGAATCTGAAGAAATTGGATAAATATCGTTAGAATTGAAAATAGCAAGAGAACGAGGTTTCATTGCTTTTACAAATTTCGCTCTGTTCTTTACGAATAATTCGCTTGGAATAGGATTGTATTTTGTTGTCATAAAATTTTACATTAATTATTATGACCAAATTTAAGAAGATGTTTTTAGAAAAAAAAGGAAAACCCTCGCAGAAACGAGGGTTTTAACCTTAACCAACCTAAACCTATGAAAAAGCCATTAGCCTTTTATGTTGACAAATGTAAGCTACTTTTTTTAAACTGCAAATTTTTTTTAAAAAAAGTCAATATTTTTTTAACGTCAATATGATAAAACGATAATATTCAACAAATAAGCTATCTATAAAAATTCAATAATTATTCATTTGCGATATTCAAATAATTATTCTTATATTTGCACCTCGAATTTTAGTATAAATAATAACTTAAAAGAAGTTAAAAATGACACATTACGAAACTGTTTTCATTTTGACTCCCGTTCTATCTGATTCTCAGGTAGAGGAAGCAGTTAATAAATTCAATGACTTTGTTACTGCTAACGGTGGTGAAATCGTAGCAAAAGAGAACTGGGGCTTAAAAAAATTAGCTTACCCAATTCAAAACAAAAGAAATGGATTCTACCACTTAGTAGAATTTAAATCAGACAATAACGAGTTAGTTTCTCAATTAGAAGTTGCTTACAAACGTGATGAGCGTGTAATCCGTTTCTTAACTGTGAAATTAGACAAACACGGTATGGACTGGGCAGAAAAACGTAGAACAAAATTAAAGTCTAACTCTAACAAATAAGCAAAGCTATGGCAATTGACGATTTAGCAAAAAAAGCAGCTGGAGGTAGCGAATCAGAAATCCGTTATTTATCTCCTTTAGATATCGAAACACAATCAAACTCAAAATATTGTCGTTTCAAAAAATTTGGAATCAAATACGTTGACTATAAAGACGCTGATTTCTTAATTCAATTCGTGAATGAGCAAGGTAAAATTTTACCTCGTCGTTACACAGGAACATCTTTAAAATACCAAAGAAAAGTTTCTAAAGCGATCAAAAGAGCTCGTCACTTAGCATTAATGCCATTTATTGGTGATCAATTAAAATAATAACCTAAATATTAAAATATCATGAACGTAATTTTAAGACAAGATGTAGAAGGTTTAGGTTTTGAATTTGAAGTTGTTTCAGTAAAACCTGGATACGCACGTAACTTCTTAATCCCTCGTGGATTAGCATCAGTTGCAACTCCAAAAAATGTACAAGAATTAAATGAAGTTTTAGACGCTCGTAAAGCAGAAGAAGCTACATTAATCTCTGCAGCGAAAGAAAAAGCGGCTAAATTAGATGGTTTAGTGGTTAAAATCGACGCTAAAGTTGGTTCTGGAGACAAATTATTTG
This sequence comes from Empedobacter sp. UBA7248, assembly GCF_002472945.1. Taxonomy (NCBI): domain Bacteria; kingdom Pseudomonadati; phylum Bacteroidota; class Flavobacteriia; order Flavobacteriales; family Weeksellaceae; genus Empedobacter; species Empedobacter sp. UBA7248. The sequence goes on from NZ_DKSU01000008.1 coordinate 144,057, forward strand.
GATCTATCAACAATGCAGATTTAGCAGAAGCTTTAGTAAAAGCTGGTGTTGAAATCGAGAAGAAAAATATTAGAATCCCTGGAAATACTATCAAACGTTTAGGAAAATACGAAGCTAAAGTTCGTTTCCACAGAGATGTTGAAGTAGATTTCGGATTTGAAATTGTACCAGATGCTGCATCTATCAAAGCTGCTGAAGAAGCTGCTAAAACTAGAGCAGAATTAGCTAAATTAGATGCTCAAAAAGCAGCTAATGCTACTAAAGAAGAAGGTTCTTTCTTCAACTATGATAACCCAATTTACGCTAACGACAAGAAAGCGAAAAAAGAGGAAGTATCTGAAGAAGTTGTTACAGAAGAAACTCCATCTACAGAAGAATAATTATTATTCAACTATATATAAAAAAACCTCGCAGTTTGCGAGGTTTTTTTATGCTTTTATTTTAGATAATCTAACGTATTTACTTCTTTAAACTTTGGTGAACGTCGTAAGAAATCTTTAAAGAAAGCCGTATGTGTAGCTCCCATTAATACAAAAATACGATCGTCTTTTGTTATTGGCACATTATTCATATTTGAGAACATGGCTAAATTTCTATGATAATATTTCGCCGCTTGTTCTGCTCCTATTGGATATTTTTTGTATGAAACCGTCGTTAACATATCTGCATTAACTGCAACAGAAAAATCTAAAAATTCTGGTTGATTATAGTACTGCAATAACTCTTTCAATTTCACATCTTTTTTTGTAATTCCATTTTTTGATTCATTATTTCGGAACATTTCAATGTATTTTTTGAATGTAATCGAATCATCTTGCTCTTTCAACAAATCACCAAGCATATAAAGATAATCTTCTTGATAATTAATTCCGTAAATTTTCTTCGATCCGCTTAGTCTCCCAACTTCATAAGCCAATAACTCAACTTCGTTTGGATTTTCAAACTTCATTTTAGGATTAAGTAAATAATCTTGAAAAAGTTTATTCAACATTTTATTGCGAGAAGGATTTTGTTCAACTAAAATAATTGTAGGTTTAAAAGCCGCAATCTGCTTTGCTATTTCATGTATTTGACGAACATTATCTTGGTTATTCTCATCAAATTCAGTCGTACTTGCATCTGGCGTATATCCCATGTGAAAAGTTCCCATATTAAGAACTGGAATAGCATCATCAAATTTTGTTTGAAATTGATATTTTGCTTGAGCAGATAAATTCATAGTACCAATAAATGTAGCAATTGCAATAAATAAGTTTTTCATTTGAGTTAATTTTTAATTATGATTCAAATTTCTGTGATTCTGAAAAAATTGACTTCTATTTATCGACTAACCCATTTGATTTATCGACGAATCACTTCACTTTTATCTAGAAAAGAATCTAATTTTACAAAAAACAAAAACAATGGAGCGTGATAAAAAAAATTTAAGTTTCTCGAAACAAAAAAGTGTACTTATACTTTTGGGGTTCTGGCTTATTTACATTCTGTTTGATTATATAACAGTTGGATTAGTTAATCTAACTAACGGAAATTCATTTTTTAAAGCAATTACATTATTTGCATCAACAATGTATATTGTTCAGTTAATTACAATTTTTATTATCTATTTTTTTATTGCCCCCTATTTTCTTAAAAAAATCAATTGGAAATCGATATTATTCTCTATAATATGTTCCTTTACAACATTCATTATTGTTCGTTATTTTATTGAGCAAATTATTACAGATTTTTTGTTTCACAAAGTCAATTATTTTGAAGGAACAACGATTAGTTTTTACATTTACGACAATTTACATTATGGTTCTTTCATCGTTTTTTCGTCACTTTTTTTATGGATGACATTTCATTCAATCCATACACTAAAACAAAATAACATTATAGAAAAAGAGAAAAAAGAAGCTGAAATCAATTTTCTGAAATCTCAAATTAATCCTCATTTTTTATTTAATACCCTTAATAATATCTATAGTTTGGTTAGTGTAAATTCTCCTCATTCGCTGAAAGCTATCGAAAATTTGAGTGCAATTATGCGTTTCACAACCTACGAAACCAATAAAGATAAAATAGAAATTGAACGAGAAATTGATTACATCAATCAATATTTAGATTTGGAGCAGATTCGTTATGGAGAAAAATTTTATGTCGAAAAAGAATTTTTGATCGAAAATTCTAAAAAATTAATTCATCCGTATATTATTTCGCCTTTAATCGAAAATGCAATAAAACATGGTGTTGTAAAAGACATTAATCATCCAATTAAAATCAATTTAAAAACCAATTCTGAATACCTTGAGATTTCCGTTTCAAATAAAATTAATCAACATCAAAAAGATGAAACTTCTGGAATTGGATTAACAAATTTGAAAAAAAGATTAAATTATTATTTCGGAAATAATTATACTTTCGAGATTAAAAACGATTACGAAACCTTTCATATTTACCTAAAAATTCCATTAAATGACGAAAATTAAGTGTATTATTTTAGACGATGAACCTTTGGCTGTTGAATTATTAAAAAAACACGCTTCTGAATATGAAAATTTAATTGTTTCACTTGCTACAACTGAAGTTTTTGAAGCAATTGATTTTCTCAAAAATAATAAAGTTGATCTTATTTTCACAGATATTCAAATGCCCGAATTAACAGGAATTCAATTGATGAAAATCCTTGATCATTCTCAGAAATTTATTGTTACAACTGCTTATCAAGATTATGCTTTAGAAAGTTTTAATTTTCATGTGGTTGATTATTTATTGAAACCTATCACGAAAGACCGTTTTGATTCGTCAGTAAAAAAGTATGTTGATTTTTTTCAAACGACATCAACTAAAAATCAATCGACTTATTTGTTTGTAAAAGCAGATGGAAAGCAAGTAAAAATTAATTTTTCGGACTTAATTTACATTGAAGGTTTGAAAGATTATATTCGAATTCATACCAAAACTGAAAAAATATTAGTCTTAGAAACCATGAAATCTTTCGAAGAAAAATTACCAAATCATTTCAAAAGAATTCATCGTTCGTATATCATCAATCTTGATTTTTTAACTTCAATAGATGGTAATTCTGTTTATCTCAATCAGAAAATTTTACCAATTGGAGAAACATACAGAAAAGAAATGAAGGATTTTGGTTAAAAGCGTTAAGCAACAAAAAACTCCAACTTTAAAAGTTGGAGTTTTTTGTTATTTATATATTTCTTGTTCGTTGTATCAGCAACATATCAGCCAAAACCATCGCAGCTAAACTTTCTACAATAGGTACGGCCCTTGGAACAACACAAGGATCGTGACGACCTTTTCCATGCATTTCGACCATTTCGCCATCAGCATTCAACGTCGTTTGTTCTTGCATCAATGTCGCAACTGGCTTGAAAGCAACTTTGAAATAAATATCCATTCCATTCGAAACTCCACCTTGTATTCCGCCAGAATAATTGGTTTTTGTTGTTCCATCTTGGTTGAATTGATCATTCATTTCTGAACCTTTCATTGATGTTGAAGCAAAACCTTCGCCGTATTCAAAACCTTTCACCGCGTTTATCGACATCATTGCTTGCCCTAAACGTGCGTGTAATTTATCAAAAATTGGTTCACCTAAACCTACTGGCACATTTTGAATAACGCAAGTCACTTCACCACCAATTGTATCACCTTCTTTGCGAATTTCTTTGATACGATCGATCATTTTTTCTGCCATTTCTAGATCTGGACAACGTACTGCCGTATCTTCAATTTTAGAAAAATCTAATGTAGAATAATCATTATCCAACTTCAACTCACCTACTCCGCTTACATAAGCTGTAATATTGATATTTGGAATCACATGTTTTGCAACAGCGCCACCAACAACCCAATTAGCCGTTTCGCGCGCAGAAGTTCTTCCTCCACCTCTATGATCGCGAACACCATATTTGGTTTCGTATGTAAAATCGGCATGAGAAGGACGAAAAACGCCTTTGATATGATCGTAATCGTGCGATTTTTGATTATCATTCGGAATAATAAACCCGATAGAAGCACCTGTTGTTTTTCCTTCAAAAATACCTGAAAGAAATTGTACTGCATCTGGTTCTTTTCGTTGTGTCACAATTGCAGATTGCCCTGGCTTACGACGATCTAATTGCGCTTGTATCCAATCAAAATCTAATTCGATTCCACTTGGAACGCCATCAATTACACCTCCAATCGCTACACCATGACTTTCGCCAAAAGTTGAAATTTTAAATAGTCTTCCGAATGTATTCACAATAATATATGTGTTTTTTGTTTTTATTTTTCGAATTGATAAATCACCGCATTAACATTCATTGTAGCTCCAACAGAAGCTAAAATAATTTTATCATTTGCGTGAAATTGATGAGGAGCTAATTCTCCTTTTTTGATTAAATCAAACATTGTAGGAACCGTTGCTACAGATGTATTTCCTAAGAATTGAACCGTCATTGGATCAATTTTTTCTGGAACAGCTACACCATATAATTTGTATAAACGCTCTATCATCGCATGATCCATTTTTGCATTTGCTTGGTGCAATAAAATTTTATCAATATCAGTAATTGATAAATTTGTTTCGTCTAACAATTCTTTGATTGCCGGCGGAACATTTTTTAATACGAATTCGTAAACTTTACGACCTTTCATATTAATTGTTTTGATTGAACCTTTATAGTCTGGATTTGCAGAACGTCCATTTGTCAAGTAAGCCAATTCATCACCTGTATAACTTAAAGTTTCATGATTGATGATTCCATATTTATAGTCAGCTTCTTTTGCTTCTAAAACAACTGCTCCTGCTCCATCTGCAAAAATCATCGCAGAACGATCATGTGGATCTACAGCACGAGATAGCGTATCAGAACCGATTACCAAAACTTTCTTTGCAATATTTGCTTGAATAAATTGATGTCCTAAAATCAATGATTCTATCCAACCTGGACAACCAAATGTCATATCATAAGGTTTACATTTTAGGTTTTTTATTCCTAAATTGTGTTTTACTTTTGCCGAAATTGACGGCATAATATCAATTTGATGACCAACAGGATCAATATCTCCAAAGTTGTGTCCAACGATTATATAATCTAATTCTTCTGGATTAACGCCAGATTCTTCAATTGCTTTTTTAGCTGCAAAAGTTGCGATATCAGAATTTAATAAATCATCTTCTACATATCTTCTTTCTCTGATTTCTGTAATTTCCTCAAATTTACGCGTAATTTCTTCACCAGTTTTATCCAAACGATTTCCACTTTCGTCATAAAATTCGTGGTTAACAAAATCTTCGTTCGTAACAATTCTATTTGGTAAATAGTGTCCAGAACCTGTAATTACAGAGTTTATCATATTAATATTGTTCAATTTTAATAAAAAAATAATAGCGACAAAGTTACACATTTCATTAAAATAGTCATGAAAAATATGTAATAACTCATGCTGAAATTAATAAAGTATAATTAATTTAGCAGCATGAAAAAAAATCCTTCATTAATTGGTCTTTTAATCGTCTGTGGATTAGCTGCTTTGATCGTTGTTGTTTATAACACTTTTTTGAGCAAAAAAGATGGGTATGTGATTGACAATCCATCAAACAAAACCTTGACAATCAAAATTAACGATAAAGATTTTACAATTGCACCTCAACAAAATGCAAGAGTAGACCTGAAAAAAGGAAAAGCGCATATCGTTTATAGTTTTAATAACAAAAATGTAGATACAGTTGTAGATATTACAAGAGCAAATGGTTTTATAAATCCAACGCATCAAGAATATTATACATTTACACGACCTTATGGTGTTAGAAAAAACAAAGATTCTATCTTTTTATCAAACAATATTGCAATAGATAACAAGGTTTATCACGGAATTATCGAAAAATCTTCTCAATTATACATCGAAAACTTTTACTACAACATCGATCAGGATTATCCTAAGATGTTTATAAAAAGTGGCGGAAGCGAGAAAGCAACTGATTTATCGAAAATATTTAACAAAGAAGATTTTAAACAATTTTATTTCGAGAATTACGAATAAGATTTAGATTTTATAACTTTACAAAATGGCAAATCATCAACACGATGCAGTAACTCCTTACGAAGCATCAGATCTAAATAAAAAGAAACAAGTCGAGCAAATGTTCGATAATATTTCGCCAAAATACGATTTATTAAACCGTGTTTTATCAATGGGAATCGACATTCAATGGCGAAAAGATGTCATCAAAATGGTAAAAGCTTCTCAACCAAAAACGATTTTAGATATCGCGACTGGAACAGGAGATTTAGCGATTATGATGGGTAAAAATACCGATGCAAAAATTACTGGATTAGACTTATCTAACGGAATGTTGGAAGTTGGTCGCAAAAAAGTAAAAGAAGCTGGATTAGAAAATCGTATCGAAATGGTACAAGGTGATTCGGAAAATTTACCTTTTCCTGATAACACTTTTGACTGTGTAACCGTTTCTTTTGGTGTTCGTAATTTTGAAAACTTAGAGAAAGGTTTAGCAGAAATTAATCGTGTTTTAAGACCAGGCGGAACTTTTGTTATTTTAGAATTTTCGTATCCTACAGCTTTCCCAATGAAACAATTGTACACGTTTTATTCTAAAAATATTTTACCTGCAATTGGTAAAATGGTTTCGAAAGATCAAAGTGCTTATACCTATTTACCAGATTCAGTTCGTGCTTTTCCACATGGAGAAGAGATGAAAAACATCTTGAAAAGTGTAAAATTTACACAACCTATTGATAAAAAACTTACTTTTGGTATTGCAAGCATTTATAAGAGTATAAAATAAAATTGCTTGTTATTCGTTGAAAGTCTATGAGAAAAAATCTAATCATCGCATTATCGTTAACTGTTGCTAGCATTGCAAATGCGCAGTTTCGCCCTAATAATGACAGAAGTGAAAACAGAACTGAAACTGATCAGAAAAAATTTAGTTTTGGATATTTCTTGGGAACTAATATGATGAGTTACAAGATTGTTCCTAAAGCTCAAACAAATCCGTTACCAGGAACTCCTCAAACTCCAGAAGATGATGGAGTAAATGAACACGGTTTAGTTTATTTAGATCAAGAAAGTAAAGCTGGTTTCTCTGTTGGATTAATCGCAAAAATGCGAGTAAATGATTATATTGATTTAAAATCAGAACCAGGATTGCATTTTGCTCAACGTATTTTACATTTTCGTAATGCCCCTTTAGCTGGTACATCGACTGGTACTTATGAAGGAAATTTAGAAGATTCTAATGTAAAACGTGAAGTAAAATCTACTTATATCGAAATTCCATTGTTACTTAACTTTCACGGAGATCGTTGGTTCAATACACGTCCATACATTCAAGGAGGTTTGGGTTATCTAATGAACTTACAATCGAACGAAAATAAAGAAGACGATAACGCAACTGGAGTTTTTAGAACAACAACAAATAACTTTAACTGGCAAGCTGAAATTGGAGTTGAAATTTATTTCAAACGATTTAAACTTACACCAGCTCTAAAAGGTATGTTCTTCTTTAATAATGAAATTGTTCCTGATAAACCTTCTACAGACCCTTATTGGACAGGAAGCTTGAATTCATTATCAACCAGAGCATTTGTTTTTTCTCTAAAATTTGAATAAAAATTTAAAGTCATAATCATAAAATAATAAAAACCATAAATAAATAATCACATGAATTTTCAATTATCGGAAGAACAATTAATGATTCAAGAAGCTGCTCGTGATTTCGCTAAAGCCGAATTATTACCAGGAGTTATCGAACGCGATGAAACATCTACTTTCCCAACTGATGCAGTAAAAAAAATGGGAGAACTTGGATTCTTAGGTATGATGGTTGACCCAAAATACGGAGGATCTGGTTTAGATAGCGTTTCTTATGTCATTGCAATGGAAGAAATCGCTAAAGTTGATGCTTCTGCTGCTGTTGTCATGTCAGTTAACAACTCTTTGGTTTGTGCTGGTATGGAAAAATATTGTAACGAAGATCAAAAACAAAAATATTTAGTACCATTAGCTTCTGGTCAAGTGATCGGAGCATTTTGTTTATCTGAGCCAGATGCTGGTTCTGATGCGACTTCTCAAAAAACTACTGCGGTAGATATGGGAGATCACTATTTATTAAATGGTACAAAAAACTGGATTACGAATGGTGGAACAGCTTCTACTTATTTAGTAATCGCTCAAACTGATCCAGAAAAAGGTCACAAAGGAATCAATGCTTTCATCGTAGAAAAAGGATGGGCAGGTTTCGAAATTGGACCAAAAGAGCAAAAAATGGGAATCCGTGGTTCTGACACACATTCATTATTCTTTAATGATGTAAAAGTTCCAAAAGAAAACCGTATCGGTGAAGATGGATTTGGATTTGCTTTCGCAATGAATGTCTTAAACGGAGGACGTATCGGTATTGCTTCTCAAGCATTAGGTATTGCTCAAGGTGCTTATGAATTAGCGTTAGATTATGCAAAAATTCGTAAAGCATTCAAAACAGAAATCATCAATCATCAAGCTGTTGCATTCAAATTAGCAGATATGGCAACTAATATTACAGCTGCTCGTATGTTATGTTTCAAAGCTGCGGTTGAGAAAGACGAAGGAAAAGATATTTCTATTTCTGGTGCAATGGCAAAACTATTTGCTTCTAAAACAGCGAACGAAGTTGCTTCGGAAGCCGTTCAAATTCATGGAGGAAATGGTTATGTTCGTGAGTATCATGTAGAGCGTATGATGCGTGATGCAAAAATTACTCAGATTTACGAAGGAACATCAGAAATTCAAAAAATTGTAATTTCGAGAGGAATTGCTAAATAATTTTAGATAAATATAATTATTTTTTATCTTTATGAGACATCTGTTAATGACAGATGTCTTTTTTTTATTTATTTAATCAAAAAACAATACGTCGTATATTTGTGGCGGAAAAAATATAAAGAAGATGAAAATTTTTAGATTCGGACCAAAAGGTCAGGAGAAATCAGGTGTAATCATCGATGAGAAAAAATTCGATGTTTCAGCATCTGGAATTATTTATGATGATGATTTTTTTGGAAATACAGAAAAACAAGAAACTTTACAAAAATATATCGAGCTTAACATTAATAGCTTGCCATTAGTTGAAGATGATGTACGTATTGGTACACCTTTAACTCGTCCAGGAAAAATTGTTTGTGTAGGTCTTAACTTCGATGATCACGTAAAAGAAACAGGTTTACAACAACAAGCAGAACCGATTATGTTTATCAAAGCGAATCAATCGTTTAACGGACCAGAAGACGGAATTATGCAACCAAATGGTTCTACAAAAATGGACTGGGAAACAGAACTTTGTATTATTATTGGTGAAAAAGCAAATAATGTAACGGAAGAAGACGCAATGAATCACGTATACGGTTATGCATTGATTAATGATATTTCTGAACGTGCTTTCCAAACAGAACGTGGTGGTACTTGGGACAAAGGAAAAGGATGTGATACATTTGCACCTGTTGGACCTTTTATTGCAACAAAAGACGAAATCGAGGATGTAAATAATTTACGTGTCTGGTTAAAATTAAACGGAGAATTGATGCAAGATGGTAATACAAGTGATTTTATTTACCGTATTCCTAAATTAATTTCTTACCTATCTCAATTTATGTCTTTCTTACCAGGAGATATTATTTCTACAGGTTCTCCAGCAGGATCAGGAATGGGAAAAACACCTCAAGTTTGGTTAAAACCAGGAGATGTTATCGAATATGGAATTGAAGGTTTAGGTTCTACAACTCAAACTATTTTACCTTTCTCAAGAGGTTAAAATAAGATATCTTACAATAAAAAAACCGTGCATTTTAAATTTTGAATTGCGCGGTTTTTAAATTTTGTTTAGCATCATACTTAATTGATTAAACGATAAAATGAATACTTTTTTATGTAATTTGTTAATCATTTTAAAACAATCAATCGGTTAAATAGAACGTCTAATTCGAAAAAAATATTGGATATTCAATTAATTAACGTAATTTTGCAAACGTTTTGACAACCATCTAAATGGTACAAATCCATCAAAATGATGAATAATTCCTAAAATCTTTTGGGAAAACAGAATCATTTTGTACATTTGCACCCCGATCGGATTGTCGGTAATTTATAAAATATTAAAAATCAAGATAGTGGACACGTTAAGTTACAAAACTTCATCAGCCAACAAAGAAACTGCTCAGAAAGAATGGGTAGTTGTGGACGCTTCTGACTTATCATTAGGTCGTTTAGCGTCAGGTGTTGCGAAGCTTATCAGAGGTAAGCACAAAACAAACTTCACTCCTCATGCAGATTGTGGAGATTATGTAATTGTTTTAAACGCTGACAAAATTCAATTAACAGGTAACAAATGGGATGACAAATTATACATCCGTCACACAGGTTACCCAGGTGGACAAAGATCTTTAACTGCGAAAGAAGTTTTTGCAAAAGATCCTGTACGCTTAATCGAAAAGTCAGTAAAAGGAATGTTACCTAAAAATAAATTGGGTAGTAAATTATTGACTAATTTACATGTATTTGTTGGTACTGAGCACAATCACGAAGCTCAACAACCAAAACAAATCGATATTAACGAATATTTATAATCTAATTCCATGGCAATAGTTCATAAAATCGGACGTAGAAAAACATCTGTTGCTCGTGTATACTTACAAGAAGGTAATGGAGAAATCTTCATTAACGGGCGCGAGTTAGCAATCTACTTCCCTACGGCAGTATTACAATACAAAGTAGAACAACCATTTTTAATCACTGGTACAAAAGAGAAATACAATGTAGATATCAAAGTATTTGGTGGTGGAATCACTGGTCAAGCTGAAGCAATTCGTTTAGCAATTTCTAGAGCTTTATGTGAAGTTGACGCAGATTTTCGTTTACAATTAAAACCAGAAGGGTTATTAACACGTGACCCACGTATGGTTGAACGTAAAAAATTCGGTCAAAAGAAAGCGCGTAAGAAATTCCAATTCTCTAAACGTTAATTTATTCAATTCATTAAAAAATCCATTTTCCGTTGGTTTAGCATCTAAACAAATAAGGCTAGAATTTTTCGACCACTTGTTTGTTGCTTGTTGAGATAACGGAACGTAAACTAAAAAAAAGAAAATGGCAAAAGTAAATGTAAAGGACTTATTAGGTGCTGGTGTGCACTTTGGTCACTTAACAAGAAAATGGAATCCGGCTATGGCTCCTTATATTTTTATGGAGAAAAACGGAATCCACATCATCGACCTTCACAAAACTGCAGTGAAATTAGATGAAGCATCTGAAGCTTTAGGAAAAATTGCTGCATCTGGACGTAAAGTTCTTTTTGTTGCAACTAAAAAACAAGCGAAAGATGTTGTAGCTAAGCATGCTGAAGAAATCAACATGCCTTATATTACAGAACGTTGGCCTGGTGGGATGTTAACTAACTTTGTTACTATCCGTAAAGCAGTTAAAAAAATGAATTCAATCGATCGTATGAAAAAAGACGGTACGTTTGAAACACTATCTAAAAAAGAAAGATTACAAGTTGATCGTCAAAGAGCATCTTTAGAGAAAAACTTAGGTTCTATCGCTGATATGACACGTTTACCATCTGCAGTATTTATTGTAGATATCGTACGTGAGCACATCGCTGTAGCTGAAGCTCAAAAATTGGGTATTCCAATCTTTGCAATGGTTGATACAAATACTGACCCACGTCAAGTAGATTTCCCAATCCCTGCAAATGATGATGCTTCTAAATCTATCGATATCATCTTATCTACAGTAGCTGATTCTATCAAAGCTGGTTTATCTACACGTAAAGCAGAAAAAGAAAAAGCAAAAGAAGGTAAAGAAGAAGGAGCTGAAACAAAAGAAGCTTAACATTAACTTGATGATCAATTCATCGATATAATATACCTTGTAGCTCCTACACCATTTTGTGGTGTACGAGCTACTTTTATTTAAAATATTAAGAAACAAAATAAAAATATTACTATGAGCTACAAAGCAACAGCCGCTGAGGTAAGTAAATTAAGAAACGCAACTGGTGCGGGAATGATGGACTCTAAAAAAGCTTTAGAAGAAGCTGGTGGAGATTTCGATAAAGCTGTAGAAGTTTTACGTAAACAAGGACAAAAAGTAGCTGCTAAAAGAGCTGACCGTGATTCTACAGAAGGTGCAGTTATCGCTAAAGTTAACGCTGACCAAACTAAAGGTATCGTTATCGCTTTGAACTGTGAGACAGACTTCGTTGCTAAAAATGAAGCTTTCGTTGCTATGGCTAACGAAATCGCTGATTTAGCTTTAACAGTTAACTCTAAAGAAGAATTATTAGCTTTACCATTCGCAGGAATTACAGTTGGTGAAAAATTAACTGAGCAAACAGGTGTTATTGGAGAAAAAATCGAAATTGGTACTTTCCAAGCTATCGAAGGTGCTATCGTTAATTCTTACATCCACGCTGGTAACAAAATTGGTGCTGTAGTTTCTCTATCTGCTAACGTAGAAGGTGCTTCTGAAGTAGCTCGTGACGTTGCTATGCAAGTTGCTGCTATGAACCCAGTAGCATTAGATGAAACTTCTGTTGCTCAATCTGTAATTGACACTGAATTATCTATCGCTAGAGAAACTTTAGTTGCAGAAGGTAAACCAGAAAACATGATTGAAAACATCGCTCAAGGTAAATTACAAAAATTCTTCAAAGAGAATACATTAGTTCACCAAGCGTCAATCAAAGACGGAAAAACTTCTGTTCAAGATGTCGTTAAAGCTGTTAACGCTGACTTGAAAGTAACTGGATTTATCCGTTACAGCTTATAATAAGTTTATAATTTTTATTATATATCTTAAAGTGATGCTAAAATTTAGCATCACTTTTTTGTTTGGTATATATTTTGAAATGTTTGTTTTATAATTATTTATTTTTATATTTGTTAGGATTACAAGCATATGAAACACTTTATACTATTTATAACTATATTTTTATTCACCATAACATCTGCATCAGCTCAGTCGAGATTTGATCAGGACAAAGGCTCTGTTAGTATTTATCCAAATCCTGCGAGTTCTACGTTTACAATAAAATTTGATAATCCATCGAAAGCAAGTTCGGTGTCGATATATTCAATTATTGGAAATGAAGTGATGAATAAAAAATTAGACGGAAGCCAAAAAGCAAACTTTAACGTACAAAGTTTGAAAAAAGGAAAATACATTGTTCGCGTTTTTAATGAAGATGGAACAACAGAAACACAATCGTTGATTAAGAATTAAAATAAAAAATAAACAAAAAAGCTTCTCAAAAATTTGAGAAGCTTTTTTTATGTCGTTATCCGAAAGTCTATTTCGCTTTCTTGTAATTATCTTCAACTTGTTTCCAATCCAAAACATTGTTAAACGCTTTCAAATAATCATCGCGTTTGTTTTGGTATTTTAAATAATAAGCATGTTCCCAAACATCAATTCCTAAAATTGGCATTCCCGCAACCTCTGCTCCTGGCATCAATGGATTATCTTGATTTGCTGTACTTGTAACCGCCAAACTTCCGTCCGCTTTCACAACCAACCAAGCCCAACCAGAACCAAAACGTTTAGAACCCGCTTCGTCCAATTGTTTCATCAATTCTTCTGTAGAACCAAATGTTGCATCAATCTTCGCTTTAAGATCTCCTGTAGGCGCTTTCTGCGGCGTTGGAGACATAATATCGAAATATAGCATGTGATTGTAATATCCACCAGCATTTTTGCGCAAAGCAGCATTATTCATATCCATTTTTTTCAAAATGTCTACAATATCATTCGATTTGATATTTGCTTCTTTTAGCGCTGTATTCAATTTGTTGATGTATCCTAAATAATGTTTAGAGAAATGAACCTCCATTGTTTTTGCATCAATGTATTCGTTCAATTCATCGTAACCATATTTCAAAGGTTTAATTTGGAAAGTTCCTGGGTCAGCTTTAACATCTGTAGGATTTCCAACAGGCTCTGCAGCAGCTTGCACTGTATCTTGTTTTACAACTTCTTTAGTTGTTGAGTCAGCATTTTCTTTCTTCGTTTCGCATGACTGAACAAAGAAAAGAACACCCAAAACTGACATCAAAAATATACCCTTTTTCATCTTATTCTTTTATGTAGTTTACTTATGATATTAATATTTCTACTAAAATATACTAAAACTATCGAATATAAAATTGATTTCTTTTAATTTTCTGTTAAAATGGAGATTAGAATGTATTTTTATTACATTTATAATAATTAACACGAAACAAAATGACGATTAAAAATCTATTTGCAATCATAATCAAATTGATTGGTTTTTTCTTTATTATAGAAACTTTTATAACATTTTTTCCCGAGCAAATCAATCTGTTAATGAACTTTGATGTAATATTTCCTGAAGAAATAAAAAGTCAAAATATCGTGTTATTTCCTTACATCACTCTTGTAGTTTTATTCATTGTACTGTTTTTGATTTATTATACTTTCATTTATAAAACAGAAATTATGATTAGATTTCTTAGAATCGAAAAATATTTTGAAGATACAAGAATTGAAAATCTAACAATTCCTATTCAAAAATATGCACAGATTTCGATAATAATCGTTTCGATTATTTTATTGATTTTTCAATTACCTATTTTTATCAATACAACAATTAAGTATTTTAGTGTAAAAGATTCTTTTCAAAATGGACTAACTTCTGATTTAATTTCGAGTTCAATTATTATTCTACTTTCATTTATTGGAATTATTTTCAGTGATAAACTCTCAAAAAATTTTGCGAAATAAACACTATTTTATTTCAGAGATTTTAATTATTCTTATTTTATTAATTATAAAAAACCAAAGATGAAATATTACCTAACTTATATTCTATTTATAATTTGTTCAATTTCTTTTTCACAAAATATTGATGAAAAAAGAGATATACTAATTCATAATCTTTGTAAGATCCTTTCCGAAAATAAAAATCTTAATGATTTAGAAAGAATTAATTTAGTTAATCAAAATGTTAGTTTAATTAAATATTTTAAAGATTTTTCAAAAGATGAAATTCAAGCTGAAGAAGAAGCTATCTTTTATAGATTTCAAAAAAATTGTAAAGAATACACTGATATAATAAAGAAATTCTCTGAAAAAAATAATGAAAACTGGATTACTTTAGAAAATTTGCCTAAATCAACAATCAATGACAAAGATTATAATTTAGTAAAGTCAGCTTCTGAATTATATTATTTTGACTACGAAGGAAATAAAACAATTGTAAAAATTGAAGATAATAATTGGATTGAATATTTTATTGATGAATCTTTTTCTAAACTAAAATTATATTGGATAAAAAATAATGATTTTAATTTAGAGTTTTTAGAAAGTAATAATTCAATGAAAAAATCATTTAGTAGAAAAGGAGAAATATATCAATATAGAATTGTAAGTAAAGAGAATAATTATTATTGGATAGCTTATTATACAAAAGATCTAAATAATATCGTAAAATTTAAATTATATATTCAATAAAAAAACCTTCCATTACGGAAGGTTTTCTTGTTATATAGAGTTTCTTAATCTCTCTTATAATTTACAACAGCTTCTATAAAAGCTTGTGCATTTTCAACTGGAATATTTGGTAAAATTCCGTGACCTAGATTGGCAATGTATTTATACGGACCAAAATCGTCAATCATTTCTTTTACCATTTGCTGAATAGTTTCTGGAGGAGATAACAAACGAGAAGGATCAAAATTACCTTGTAACGTCTTTTTGAAACCTGTAAACTCACGCGCTAATTGCGGCGTAATTGTCCAATCAACACCCAAAGCAGAAGCTTTAGAATCTGCCATTTTCTCTAAAGCAAACCAACAACCTTTTGCAAAAACTGTTACAGGAACTACTTTAGAAACTTCGTTTACAATTTGCTCGATGTATTTCCAAGAAAATTCATCATAGTCTTTTGGCGATAGCATTCCACCCCAAGAATCAAAAATCTGAATCACATTTGCACCGTGTTCCACTTTTTTCAACAAATATTGAATCGTTGTTTGAGTGATTTTTTCTAACAATTGATGCGCTGCAACTGGATTTTGAAAACAAAAACCTTTCGCTTTGTCAAAAGATTTAGAACCTTGTCCTTCTACAGCATAACATAACAATGTCCAAGGAGAACCTGCAAAACCAATCAACGGAATTTTATTGTCCAACTCTTTCTTTGTAATATCCATCGCTGCATAAACGTAACCTAACTCTTCTTCAACATCAGGAATATAAACTTTTTCTACATCTTGAGCTGTACGAATAGGATTCTCTAACCATGGACCAACACCAGGTTTCATCTCGAAATTCATTCCCATTGCTTGTGGTACAACCAAAATATCTGAAAAGATAATTGCTGCATCCAACGGAAAACGACGAATTGGTTGAACTGTAATTTCAGCCGCTAATTCTGGCGTTTGACAACGTGTAAAGAAATCATATTTATCTCTCAATTCGATAAATTCTGGTAAATAACGTCCTGCTTGACGCATCATCCACACTGGCGGACGTTCTACCTCCTCACCTCTCAATGCTTTTAAAAGCAAATCATTTTTTATCATTGATGTATTTTTTTATATTTTCGATAACTACTTCCACCAATGGTGTTTGCGCAGTTATAATTTCATGATTTGGATAAACTTCTTGTATCGCAGAAGTTGTTGTATTTCCGATTGTAAAAATACACGAACTTTCCGATATTTCATTTTGTTGATGAAACGCTTTGAATGATAACGGACTAAAAAAAGCATAGGTATCAAAAGTTTCATTTAATTGATAAACAATCTGTTCTGATTGATATGTAATAATTTGATTGACTTCGTGATTTGCTTTTGACAATTCATTTACCAACAAATCTCGGCGCGATGAACCGCATAAGAAATTCCATTTCGGAGAATAATTTCCTGAAATCAATTTCGGAGCTAAATCTTCTGCATAATCTTCAATCAACACAACCTCTCTGTTTTGCGCTTTTAGTTTTTCTGCCGTTTTTTTTCCAACAACAAAAAAATGACCATTCAATTCCAATCCTTGAATGGCATTTACTGTATTTTGACTCGTCACGATAAATTGATGAACAGATTCATCAATCTGTGCATAAATTTCATTTTTCGAAGTCAATTCGATTTGTAAAGTTGGTTTACAAACCACCTCAACATCGGCTCCAAATTCTTTTTCAAGTAATTCAGGAGAAATTAACTTCGTGAATAAAACCTTCGTTCGCACTATTTCGTTCCGATTTCTTTTTTAATTTCTTCAATCATTTTTGCAGCACCTTGCGCAATACATTCTTCAGCAAATTCGCGACCTTTTGTCAAATATTCATCTGCTTTGAATTGTCTTTCGATTGAAATCATTTCTTGTCCATCGATTGATAAAATTGCTCCTTTGAACGAGTAATTTTCTTCATCAATTTTCTCAACTAACGCACCAATTGGCGCTGTACAACCTCCTTCTAAAACATTCAAGAATTGACGTTCTACCGTAGCAAAAAGTTCGCATTGAGGATTATTAATATCACTCAAATCCAAACCTTCTTTGGCTACAATTCCTAAAATTCCTTGTGATGGCGCAGCAATCATCCAATCAATCACTTTATAATGAAGACCTTTTTCTGCCAATTCATTCAAAATTTCTGAACGATCCAAACCTGCAAACGCAAAAACAGCTCCGTCCCAATCTGCATTATCTTGCAACTTTTTCAGACGCAATTGCACATTTCCACGTAAATCTACAATCGTATCATTTGGATATTTATGATTCCAAAATGCTTTACGGCGTAAAGATCCTGTTGCAATAATTCGGTGCTCTTTCTCGAAAATATCTTCCGATTTGTACACCAAAATATCCGCAGAACTTGCACGCTCTGGATACGCAATCAACTCTAATGTTTCTGGTAAAACAGTTGGCACATCTTTCAACGAATGAACCGCAATATCTACTTGATCATTCAACAAAGCAATGTCCAATGAACGCGTAAAAACACCTGTTAAACCTAATGAATAAATGGGTTGTTTTAGATTTGCATCACCTTCAGAAGTAATCGGAACGATTTCTGTTGGATGACCTTTTGCCTCAAGAATAGAAGCAACTTTATTGGCTTGCCAAAGCGCTAACGGACTTTGACGTGTACCAATTTTTATTGTTTTCATGATTGTATTAAGCTTGTTTTAAATGAAACATTTTTTCGATTAACTGAATTGTTTCGTCTGCATTTTCTTTATTTTCAATCAAATAAGAAGCAAACTGATTTGTAATTTTCTGAATTACTTTTTCAGTTAAAATCGTTTCATTTTCGTCAATGTTTACATTATCTTTTTTCAAGTTATTTAAAGCAAAACTCTGAAAAAAGTCTAATCTATCTTTGAAAGATTGAATAGCAGGAACCAATTCTCTGGTTTCTAACCATTCGTAAAACTCTGTAGAATGCTCCTCTATAATTACCAAAGCTTCTGGAATTGCATTGCGACGTTGCGCAATCGTATCATCTACCATTTTAGACAATCCGTCCACATTTACCAATTGAATAGATTCGCGAGCAGCCAACGTATGAATTACATTTTCTGGAACTGACATATCTATAATCGTCATTTCCTTATCGAACGGAATCATTTCTTCTGTAATCGTGTAATTACTTGCTCCCGTTGCAACAATTAGAATATCTGTTTTTTGTAATTCTTCTTTTAATTCGATGTGATCTTTTACGGTAATATCGTATTTCAAACCAAGAACTTCTGCCTTTTCTTTTGTACGATTGATTAACGTAATGTTTGTATTTGGATAATGTTTGACCAAATTAGCGCACGTATTACGACCAATTTTACCAATTCCATACAACAAAATATTTTTGTCGACCAAGTTTCCTTGCGTTGCTTGAATAAAATTAACCGCAGAATATGCAACCGAAGCAGAACCGTTACTTAAGAAAGTTTCGTTCTTTACTTTTTTACTAATTTGGATCGCAGTATTTACCAAACGCTCTAAGAAAGCATTTGATGCACCTTGTTTTTTGAAACGAGAAAACCAAATTTTGATTTGTCCGATGATATCAAAATCACCTAAAATCTGACTTTCTAATCCCGAAGAAACTCGGAATAAATGTGTAATCGCTTCTTCTCCTTCTTTTACCATCATAAATTGACGGAATTCATCTGCATTACCTTCTGTGTATTTACAGTATTGCTCAACGATTTGATCTTCGTTTTCTGCAAAACCATAAAATTCAGTACGATTACAAGTTGATACAATAAAAAAGTTTTCTAAACCATTCGTTTTAGAATCTTGTGTAAACGTTTCAACTTGTTCCGGGAAAAATGTAAATTTACCACGTGTAATGGCGTCAGCTTTTTCATAACTGATTCCGATTACGTAAAAATTTTCTTCCGTTTTATTACCTCTAATTGCCATTTCTTCAAATACTGATACAAAAGTAGTTTCAAAAGTCTTCGAAAAATAACTTTAAAAAGAAAAAATAACGCTAAAAATTAAAGTTTGCTTTTTTAGAATAATTATAAATTAAAGGTTTATATTTGTATGTAAACCATTATAAAGAGCGAAGTTGACAATTATCACGTTTTTTATATGACAAACCTCATCATTCGAAATGGATTTAAAAAATACCCATAAAAGTAAAATTAACGAGTATAAATTATCAACAGACGTATTTATCGCTCAAATAGACAACTTTACAGCTTCTACAGACACGATTCTGAAAGGAATTGACAAGCGTTATATACAATTCTATTTTTGTACAAAAGGTTCGCTGACATTTAATTTTAATAATGGTATTTATAAAATCAATTTGAACGAAGGAAAAAGTTTTTTGTTTTATTATCCGACATTAGACATTCCATTATCGCTAAATATAAATGCAGAAAGTAAGGTTTATATTGTGGTTTTGTCTATTCAGAAATTACATCAATTGTTTGCAGAATATCAAATTCAGAATAATTTGATTTCGAGCATGACGCAAGAAAAATTTTATATTGAACGCGAAATTGGTCCAGCAATAAAATTAGTTTTGAATCAAATTGAACAAATGAAACTTTCTCCACAATTTCAAAATTTATTTTTGATTGGAAAAATGTACGAATTGTTCACGCTTTATTTTTCTGAAATCGAAAGTCAAACTGAACATTGTCCTTTCCTTAATGACGAAAATGAAGGAAAACGAATCAAAGAAATCAAAGATTATTTATTAGCTGATTTTAAAAATCCTCCAACCATCAAACAACTTTGCGAAAAATTTTCGATCTCGGAATATCATCTGAAAGAAGGTTTCAAAGAACTTTATGGAACCACTGTTTATGGTTATTTGTTGGATAAAAAACTGGAATATGCATTGCATAAATTAGAAGAAAATCAACAAATGGTAAAAGATATTTCGTTTGAAATTGGTTACGAAAACCCATCTCATTTTATATCAGCATTTAAAAAAAAATACGGCTTGACACCTAAACAATACATTAAACAATTTCAGTAAAAACTTTAATAATTGTTAATCTTAATATCATTTATTAACTACTTATAAATACTTACTTTTGTTAAATATTTATAAATAGTTATGCAAAAATTTTTACTTCTTTTATTTCCTTTTGCCGCTTTTGCGCAACAACCCGACTATTATGAAGGGATTGATTTTAAACAAAATGGAAAAACGATAAAGGAAGAATTACACGATTTAATCAATGCTACGCATCATGCAGTTAGCTATACGCCTGGAGTTTGGAATATTTTAGATAAATCTGACTTAGATTTAGATTCGAAAGGTCGCGTTTTATTGATTTATGGTTTCACAGATAATTCTACTGTTTATGCTGAACAACGCACGCGCGATGTAAACAACAAAAACAATACTGGCGGAAATGCAAATGGAAAATGGGAACGCGAACATGTTTTTCCAAAATCATTAGCAAATCCTGTTTTGACGACTAATAGTCCTGGAACAGGTACAGATGCACATAATTTACGCGCAGTTGACAGACAAATTAATTCGACTAGAAGTAACAATGCTTATCGTGAAAAATGGACACAAGATGTGACAGGACAAGCTAAATTGATCAATGGAGGTTTTTATCCTGGTGATGAATGGACGGGAGATGTGGCGCGAATTATTATGTATATGTATGTACATTATGGGTTGGAAACCGATCCACAATTGGTTGCGTACAACAACACAACAACAACCAATAATGATGGAATGCCAGATATGTTTTTGAAATGGAATGTGCAGGATAAAGTATCTGAATTTGAGAAAGTCCGAAACGAAATTATTGCCGAAACACAAGGAAGTCGAAATCCATTTATTGATAATCCGTATTTAGCAACATTAATTTGGGGCGGAGATAAAGCCGAAAATACTTGGGCTGAATTATCTGCGAACGATTACAATTATCAGCAAACACTCGTAGAAATTTTTCCTAATCCAACAACAGATAAGGTAAAAATTAATGCGAAGAATTTTGATTACGTGAATCTGTATGATTTTAATGGTCGTTTACTTGGAATTGAATTGGGTTCGGAAGTTAATTTGAAAAATTATCCAGCTGGAATGTATATTTTATCTATTCACCTAAAAGATGGAAACATCATCACAAAAAAAGTGATTAAGAAATAATTTTAAACAAAAAATTCCAACTCTAAGAGTTGGAATTTTTTGTTTATTCATTTTAACAACCTTCGTTATACATCACATCAAAAGAAGCTACTTTATCATTTACCAATTTGAATTGTAATATTGAACCTGTATCTTGATCTTCTACATTAAAATAACGAAAAGCCTTTGTTCTTTTATCCGTTTTATCATCATAACCATCATAAATCGAAATATTTAAGTTTTTGTATTTCGATAATAGTTCATCTAATGAAGAACCAACTTTAATTCCAGACAATGTTTTAAGGCTCGAATCTGTCGATTTTACGCTATAAACAGTTAAATTATTAGAGCCATTTCCTTCTCCGTTCGATGTTAAGCCAACTTTATAGGTTACGCCTTTCGAAACAATTGTCAAATCATCTTCTGGATAACCATATTCGTTTAATTTCAACTTGAATTTTTGTCCAGTTAGTTTCTCTAATTCAGACAATTTCATTCCAAGCTTTACGTCATTAATACGAGTTGTAGAAACTTGCGCTTGCAAAGCTATTCCAGCTACAAAAGCAGCTATAAAAAATATTTTTTTCATTTTTATGTATTTAGGTTTTAATCATTATTTTAAAGTGTACATTCTTCTGGATTATAAGAACTCAATCCTATTGTTGCTACAATTTCATTTTTCAAAGAAAAAGTCAATATTACACCATTTTCTTTATCATCAATTCTAAATTCTCTGTAATTATTATTCGATTTATCCAAAAACACATTGTATTTCGACGAATAAGCTTTCCATAAATCGTCCAACGTACTGCCAATACCAATTCCAGATAAGGTTTTGATGTTTTTACTTGTTGTCGAAATAGAACTTAAATAGGTGTCATTTTCTGTTTTACTCAAATAACCACTTCTTATTTCGATCGTGTAATCAATTCCTTTTAACGTGATATTCGTTTCTCCTTCATCAACAATTGCAGCAGGTTTTTTACCTAACAATTTTAATACTTCGGACGGACGCATTCCAATTTTCAACTCATTCATTCGTGTTGTAGAAATCTGACCAAATCCTACTATTGATAGTAAGAAAAATCCTACTAAAGCTATTTTAGTTTTCATAAATATTGTTATTTAAAAAACCCGATTCATTTGACAAAACCATTTTTACGACTTTATTATTTTTCAAATAAAAATCTAATGTACATCCATTATCAAGATCATTTATTGCAAAAGCTCTGACCGATTTTGTCTCACCATCTTCAAAAATATCTTGCACAGAAATATCATATTTTTTGTACGCTTTCCATAAATCATCCAACGAACTTCCAATTTTTATTCCTGATAAAGTCGAAAGTTGAGCGCTAACAGACGAAACTGTATATATTTCAAATTGTTTTGTTTTCAAATTTTTATAGTACGAAATATGATATTTAATTCCATTCAACTCAATGTCCTGTTCAGGCATTTCAGGATTATTTACATCATAAAGAGCTAATTTATTTGGCGTTAAAGCTGCTACTTGTTTTTGCGTCATTTCGTACGAAATATCTCCAAATTTGGAAGTCGTTACTTTTTGAGCAAATATTATCGAAGTAAATAGCAAAAAGCATCCTAAAATTGAAAAAAATCGACTAAGCATAAGCATTAATTTGAGCAATATGTTTTACAATTTTCCCATTATCCAACACCCAAAGCGTATCATAAACTCCAGCTCCATCGCTATATGTCCCAAACAAATAATATTGATTTAACTCTTTATTGTAAGTAAGTTTTGTAGCGGATAAATTTGCGTTATATAAATTGGTAAAATATTCTTTTGGAATGATAATCTCTTTTCCTTTGAATGATATTTTAAACGATTTGAATTCTGTTTGAGGAATCATTCCATCCGAACCAAGAAAATCTTTTTCATCAATCGCATAAACAAAATCACCTTCCTTGAAAATTTTATGCTTTTTTGAATTAAATGTTTGCGTTTCGAGCTGAATAATATAATCTGCAACCGAAAATTCTATTTTAGAATCATTGACTGAAGTTGGTGAAATTGTTTCAAAATCTTCTAATTTTTTGATTCGATCATGGTAAACATAACCTGCTTTTTCAAGTTGATATTCGACCAAATACCATTTCGAGTTTTCTTCATCAGAATCAATTGGATAAATTGAATTTGAATTGACTTTAGCAACAATTTTAGATGAAGTACTTTTTTCATCTCTCACATTTACAAAACCATCTTTATCTTGGACAATCCCAAATTGAGCTTGCGCAAAATAGCTTAAAAAAGTAGTAAGAATGAATAAACTTTTTTTCATTTTTTGATTCGATTTTCTTGAAGTAAAGCTAACAAAATCTAAACCAAAAATTTTCACGAATTATAGTGATTTTACTTTAAAGTCATCTTATACATAAATGGATAAATTAAATTAGAAATATTAGTATCAGAATAATTAGCGTGTATTCCTTTTTCATCAATAACTACAATATTCAGTCCTTTTTGATTCATAGAATAATCCTTGTTATCTATAATGATATTTGAGTAATTTCCTAATAAATATCCTGCAGATGTTAATTCATTAAGATATTTATTATTTGGTAAAACTATATCAGTAATTTTGACAACACCGAAATTATCATATTCTTCTTCGATAACCTTGTTATTACTAATAACTGCTACATAAGAACCTCTAATCAGTAGTTTTTCAATTTTATTTAAACCAATCTTTTTTAAACTTAATTTATCAATATCATTCAATCCATTTACAGCTTCGTCTTTTGCTGAAATAATGATTGTTTTACTTTTATTTGAATTGATAAAATCAACAATATTTTCTTCTTTCTGAAGATCAACATAGCTTAAATTATATTTATCTTGAGGAATTTCTTGCGCATATTTTACAGGAATGTAAAACTCTTTTGGTAATTGATTTGGATCAAGAGCTTGAAGAATATTTAAATTTTTCGGATTATCTACAAATTTCACATAATTTATAGCCATTGCTCCATAATAATCATAAAATGGTGCATGTGGTAAAAATAATGTAGATTTTTCGGGAATTGAATTCGTATAAATTTCTAATTCATTCATTGGATTCAAACTTACCTCATCTAATTTTTTATTTGTTTGATTAATAAAAATAAATCCTAATAAAGTGTGCAAAATAACAATTACTATTTTTGTTTTCTTTGAAATTATTGAATTCAAATAGATTAAAAAAAATAGTGAAATATAAATGAATATAGGTATATAATAAACAACAATATCACCTATATCGTAACGAGAAGTAAAAATAATATGGCAAAGTAAAGCTATTAGTAAAAAAAAATTAATTTGATGATTACTTTTTGTATTATCTCTTTTAGAAAAGAAGCAGATAATTAATATTATTAAAATAGACCAACCAATATTCTTCCATATTTGGGTTAACATAATCGATAACGACTCGGAAAATATATAGTAGAATCCAGGATTATTATTTAATTGATCTCGGAATTGTCCTCCTGTTATATAATCTAGAAAATGATTAAATGTAGGATTATAACCTACATACTCTAAACCAATAGATTCTTGATGTGCTAAATACCATAAATAATAATATTGACTTATTCCGATTAGAATTGATAAAAACGTTATAATAATAAATTTTGGTTGAAAAAATACTTTCTTATCTACCGCATATATCAAATAAACAAATGCTGGTAGAAAAGTTATCATCATAAGATGATTTCCAAAGCTAATTGCATAAATAAAAATAGATAAGTATAAATAAGTATTTTTACGGGTGTAATAATAATTTATTAAACAGAAAATTGTTGAAACTAGATAAAAAGAATTCAATGTATAAACCTCTGGTTCGGTTGATTGACTCCAAAAAACATAACAACTACCAAGCGTAATAACTGGTAATAAACTTATAAAACTGTCTTTTGTCAATGACAATGCTGTTTTATATAAAACTGCTAACGTTGCCACTCCAAATAATATTGATAGCATTGATACTCTTTTCCATGGTTCAAAAAAAGGTAAATATTGAGCAAGCATTTTTGTAATAAATGTATACTGAGGATAACCAGTTGAATGTGGAACTCCATCTATAGCCCATAAAAATTGAAACTTAGCAGAATCTCCAAAGTTGACTCTCCCTCCGACTCCAGGATAAAGTGTAAAATAATATAGTATAGAAAAGAATACTAAAATAATAATTAATAAACTATTATCTACAATCTTTTTGCTTAACATAATTTCAATTTAAATAATACTTAAACAGAAATTATCTAATTTTATTTTACAAAATCGATATTTCTTTTCAAACCATCAAATTTTGTACGTTTGACAGGCGATTTCTTGAAAATTTCACGAAAAACATCTTCCGTAATTTCTTCCCAATCTTTTTTCGAGAATTGATTAATTTTCTCATGACCAACAAAACGAGTTTCTTTCGTTGGCAACGAAAAACGATTCCAAGGACAAACTTCTTGACAAACATCACAACCAAAAATCCAATCATCAAATTTCCCTTTCATTTCGGTTGGAATTTGATCTTTCAATTCTATTGTAAAATATGAAATACATTGACTTCCATTCACTGTTTTATTGGGTAAAATTGCCTCTGTTGGACAAGCATCAATGCAACGCGTACACTTTCCACAATGATCCGTTTCGATTGGAAAGTCATAGGCTAAATCCAAATCAATAATTAATTCGGACAAAAAGAAAAACGACCCTTTTTGTTTAGACAATGTCAACGAATTTTTTCCAACCCAACCAATTCCAGCTTTTTTTGCCCAAGCGTGTTCCAGAATTGGAGCTGAATCAGTAAATGCTCTTCCGCTCACCTCTCCTATTTCTTCTTGAATAAAATCTAATAATTCGCGCACTTTCTCCTTCACGACAAAGTGATAATCTTCGCCTTGCGCATACATCGCAACCTTATAAGAATCTGGATTTCGATCTAAATTTTGGTAATAGTTATACGCCAACGAAATCACAGATTTTGCTCCTTCTACCAAAATTCGAGGATCTAATCGCATATCGAAATGATTTTCCATATACTGCATTTCGCCATGAAAATCATTCTTCAACCAAGCTTCTAAACGAGGTGCTTCTTCTTCTAAAAAATCAGCTTTGGCTATACCGCAAGAAATAAATCCCAACGCTTCAGCTTTTTCTTTGATGCGATGGGACCATTTTATTTTGATATGTTCTTCTGTTTGAAGGAGCATTTGTTACAAATCAAATAAATCGGTTTGAGGAGAATTTTCTCCACGGTATTTTACGCCAATATGTTTGAAAGCTTTTTCTGTTGCTACACGTCCACGAGCAGTACGCATTAAATAACCTTCTTGAATCAAATATGGTTCGTAAACTTCTTCCAATGTTCCGCCATTTTCTCCTACTGCTGTTGCTAAAGTTGTAATTCCGACTGGTCCACCTTTAAATTTTTCTATGATAGTTGATAAAATTCTGTTATCCATTTCATCTAAACCATTATCATCAACTTTCAAGGCTTTTAGAGAAAATTCAGCAATTGATAAATCAATTTTTCCATTTCCTTTTATTTGAGCAAAATCTCGTGTTCTTCTCAATAATGCATTTGCAATACGGGGAGTTCCACGACTACGACCTGCAATTTCTATCGCTGCTCTTTCGTCAATTGGTGTATCTAAAATACGAGAAGATCGCTCAACAATCGTACTTAATAATTCGACATTATAATATTCGAAACGGAAATTAATTCCAAAACGAGCACGAAGTGGCGCAGTTAATAAACCAGAACGTGTTGTTGCGCCAATTAATGTAAAAGGATTCAGACCAATTTGAACCGAACGCGCATTTGGTCCAGATTCGATCATAATATCAATTTTAAAATCTTCCATTGCCGAATACAAATATTCCTCAATAACAGGAGACATACGATGGATTTCATCAATAAAAAGCACATCATTTTCTTCCAAATTCGTCAACAAACCAGCTAAATCACTTGGTTTATCGAGAACTGGTCCAGAGGTAATTTTGATTCCAACGCCTAATTCATTCGCAATAATATTCGCCAATGTAGTTTTTCCTAAACCTGGAGGTCCATGCAACAAAACGTGATCTAATGCTTCGCCACGAAGTTTAGAAGCTTTTACGAAAACTTCTAGATTCTCGAGAATATGAGCTTGTCCAGCAAAATCATCAAAACTTTGCGGACGAACAGTATTTTCGTGATTTAGATCGTCGTCTGGATAAAATTCTTTATCAGGATTTAATAAATCTGACATAAAATGATGATATAAATTATAATGATGATATTACGAAGGACAAATTAAATTATCCTCCGTACTTTTACACCTACAAAGAACGCAATATTTTTTTAGATAAAAAGAATTATGAGCAAAGGAATATTATTAGTGAATTTAGGTTCGCCCGATTCTACCAATGTTGAAGACGTAAGAACTTATTTACGCGAATTTTTAATGGATAAGAAAGTTTTGGATTCTCCTTGGATTATTCGTAAAACTATTGTTGAATTATTTATTTTACCAAAAAGACCAGAAAAATCTGCTGAAGCTTACCGAAAAATTTGGACAAAAGAAGGTTCTCCTTTGATTGTTTACTCTAAAATTTTGAGAGATATGGTACAAAAACAAATGGATATTCCAGTTGTTTTGGCAATGCGTTACAAAAATCCTTCGATAGAAGCTGGTTTACAAGAGCTTCATGACAAAGGAGTTCGCGACATTTTGGTTGTTCCTTTATATCCTCAATACACGATGTCTTCTACAGAAACTGTTGCGGATAAAGTGCTTGAAATTCAGAAAAAAAGTTACAAAGACACTAAGATTAATTTCTTGAAAGCTTTTTACAATCATCCAGATTATATCAAAGTTTTAGGAGATTCTATCAAAGAAAATTTACCTGAAGAATACGATAAAATATTATTCACTTATCATGGAATTCCAGAGCGTCATGATAATAAAGCACTTCGTGCTGCGAAGATTAGTAAATTACCAATTGAAACTTATCGTAATCAATGTTTTGAAACAACAAGGTTATTAACTGAATATCTGCAATTACCAGAAGATAAATACACAACATCTTTCCAATCTCGTTTGGGACGTGATCCTTGGATAAAACCATATACAGATTATGTATTGGAAGAGTTTCCTGAGCAAGGCGTGAAAAATTTAGTTGTTTGTTCACCTGCCTTTGTTGCAGATTGTTTGGAGACTTTGGAAGAAATTTCGATGGAAGGACAAGAAGAATTCTTAAAAGCTGGTGGAGAACAATTTACATACATCCCATGTTTGAATGATCGTCAAGAATGGGTGGATACATTAGTGAAATGGTTGAAAGGTTGGCAAAATAATTAAGAAAGGTTTTTAGCCTTACAAAATAAATTAGATATCTTTGTTTGGAATTTTTCAATTTTAAACAAAGATATTTTTTTAAAATGAGACTAATTTTCTCAATTATTTTTTTAGTCCTATCACTTTTTAGTTCGGCTCAATTTTTAGATACCAGTGGAAATCTAATTATTGATGGTCGAAAATATCTGAAATCTAAAGTGGATACTACAGGACGAAAATCGGGTTGGGAAATTTATGGTGCAAATACTTTAACCGTTAATCAAAATACCTTTTCCAATTGGATGGCAGGAGGTGAAAATTCGGTTTCACTGAATGCAAAAACTGATTACGAATTCAATTTCCGAAAAAAGAAACACTTTTGGGACAATCGTTTTATTTTTGAATATGGTTTTTTAGATAATAAAACCAATGGAACACGTAAAACTGCTGACAATCTAAATATCACAACTTCTTATGGATATTTGATTAAAGAAAAATGGTATCTAACCTCATCACTTAATATTCGTTCACAGTTTTCTGCGGGTTACAATTACGGAACAACTCCAAAAACAAAACTATCAAATTTATTTGCGCCTGCATATGTAACAATTGGGATCGGAGCGAATTATACACCAAATTCTAATTTTTCTGTCAGTTTTCAACCTTTAACATCAAGAACAACAATTGTTGCAGACAAAGATTTGCAAAAGAAAGGAACCTATGGTTTGCGAAATGAAGGCGACACGTTTCTTTTCGAAGTTGGTGCATATTTAGGTGGACGTTATAAGCTAAAACTTTTTGATAATGTCACTTACGATAATAATATTGGAATTTTCTCTAATTATTCGAACAAATTTTATAACCTCGATATTGTATATGCTGGATTATTAGACATGAAAATTAATAATTTTATGTCTACTCAATTAACCATTAATTTGATTTACGATGAAGATCAAGTTGCGCAAACACAGTTTAAACAAGCTCTTGGGATTGGCTTAACGTATAAAATAGACAGTACTAAGAAAAAAGATAAGAAGAAACGTCGAAAGAAGGAAATTCTCCCATATTTCGATACATCTGGCATTTCTCCAATCAAATTACCTAGAATAAAACTGGAGAAGCAAAACTATGATCAAGTTTTTGATAAAAATACAATTGACGAAAAATCAACGTATATTAAATCAGAATCCATATTTTTGGAATAAACCTTTATAAAATCAACTAAATCTATATGAAAAAAATTTTATTTGCATTAGCAATTGTAGGAAGTGCTACAAGTTTTGCTCAATCTGTTAAAGATGGTAAAGTGTCTACTGATAGCAAACGTTATTTAAAAGATCAAAAATTTGATGGACGTCAACCTGGCTGGTTCATATCAGGAAATAATTCACTTTTATTTTCTCAAAATGCGTACAGCAATTGGATTGCAGGAGGAATTAATTCTTTTGCACTTAATGGATCATTAGACTATGAATTCAATTTTACTCGTGATAAACATATTTGGGATAATAGAGTTGTAATGGCATATGGTATACAAGCTAATAAAGATGATACGCGCAAAACTAATGATATGTTAGAATTTTATTCTTCTTATGGTTACAAAATTAAAAATAATTGGTTTTTAGCATCTGCAATGATTTTTCGTACTCAATTCTCTGCTGGTTACAACTATGTTCCAGATCCGAGAGTTAAAATATCAAATATTTTAGCTCCTGGATATTTGAGTTTAGGATTGGGTGTTGATTATAAACCAAACGAAAATTTCCAAATTAATATTCATCCATTCACGCCTAGAATGACTTTTGTAATGGATAAAGACCTACAGAAAAAAGGAAACTTTGGTCTTAAAAACGATGGAGATAACACATTACTTGAATTTGGTGCTTATTTAGGTGCTCGATACAAAATCCAAATTATGGATGGAATCACATACGATAATCGTTTAGGAATTTATGCAGATTATTTAAACAAATTTGGGAATATGGATTTAGCCTATGATGGTATTCTAGATTTAAAAGTTAACAAATTTATCTCTGCGCAGGTTACAATAAACTTATTGTATGACGAAGATCAAATAAAAAAAACGCAAGCAAAACAAACACTTGGAATCGGATTTAATTACAAATTTGATAACACGCCACCAAAAGTAGAAGAAGCGCCAGCAACTGCATTTATGCAAGAAGCTCCAATTTTCGAAGAAAAAGAAGAAACTATAGAAGTGGCAACTTACATTCTGAAAAGAGAACCAATTCTTAATGAAACAAAATTAGTCTCTCAATAATATTTTCAACCTGCTTTTAATAAGCAGGTTTTTTATTTTTCTTATTTTTACAGCTCAATAGAAGAATAAAATGACAAAAAATATTTTCGGTGCACTATTACCACAAATTTTAATGATTGTTTGGGCAGCTTTCGAGCTTTACCTTGGGTTCAACAACGAACAAAATAACCGCATCATTCTTAGCGCAATCGTGATATTAATCTTCGTTATTTTTACAATTATTACATTAGTCAAAGTAATTAAATACCCAAACGACCCAACTTATTTGAAGAAAAAGTAATTTATATGAATGTAATTCTTAAAACTGAACGTTTAACTTTGAGACCAGTCACAATTGGTGATACTGAAACAATTCACCAATTACATTCTATCGAAGAAGTTGATCAATATAACACGTTAGGAATTCCAGAGAATATAGACGTTACCATTCTTCATGTAAAAGATTTAGTAAAATCTAATCAAGGAGAGCAACCGCAAGCCTATACTTTTGTTATCGAAAATGACAATCAATTTGCTGGATTAATTTCTCTAAATTTAGGTCGAGCTAAATACAGAAATGCAGAAATTTGGTTCAAATTACATCCAGATTTTTGGAACAAAGGAATTGCAACAGAAGCTTTAAGAGAAATTATTTCTTTTGGTTTTAACACTTTAAATTTACATCGAATTGAAGCTGGATACGCTGTTGATAATATTGGTTCTTATAAAGTTCTTGAAAAAGTTGGCATGATACGAGAAGCGCATACAAGACAATTACTTCCTCTAAAATCTGGTTGGGCAGATAATTATGGCTACGCTATTTTATCGACTGACTTACGATAAAAATTAAGTCATTCCAAACTCGTTTTCGAATCAAATCTCGTAAAAATAAAAACTTCGAAGTTAGGTAAACGAGTTTCAAAATTCGAACACAATCTCCCTTAAATTTCGTAAACTTGTGTTATAAAACAACAAAAATGAAATTAATCGGTCCTTTCAGACAAATTATAACACTTGCCAATCTACCTTTAAAAGGAGCACTTCACGAAAACCAAATCGAAGTTCTCGAAGATGGAGGAATTATTATTGATGATGAAACAATTGTAGAAATTGGAAATTTCGAAACACTTTCTCAACAACATCCAACCATCGAAATTGAACAAATTAAAACGGAACAAATTCTTCTTCCTGGACTTGTTGATTCGCATACGCACGTTTGTTTTGGAGGAAATCGCGCCAAAGATTTTGCTATGCGTTTGGACGGAAAAACTTATTTAGAAATTGCCGAAAGTGGTGGTGGAATTTGGTCTACTGTAACAGAAACACGTAAGAAAACAGTTGACGAACTGAAAGATATTACGCTAAAACATATTGCGCAATTAGCCAAACAAGGAATCACAACTGCTGAGGTTAAATCGGGTTATGCACTTTCTGTTGAAGGCGAAATTAAAATGTTGGAAGCGATAAATATGGCGAATCAAGAAAGTGAAATTGATTTAATTCCAACTTTTTTAGGTGCGCATATGAAACCAAAAGATTTTGAAGGTTCGAACAAAGAATATTTAGAACTTTTGGTGAAAGAAGTTTTTCCAAAATTAAAAGCTGATGATTTAACAAATCGTGTCGATATTTTTGTGGAACAATCTGCTTTTTCTGTTGAAGAAGGCGATTATTTCTTGAATGAAGCAAAAAATCAAGGATTTGAAATTACGATTCATGCCGATCAATTTACAGCTGGAGGAAGTTATTTAGCAACAAAATATAAGGCATTGAGTGCAGATCATTTAGAATTTTCTAGTGAAGAAGAAGTGAAAAATCTTGCCAATTCTAATGTTGTGGCAACTGTTTTACCTGGCGCTTCAATCGGTTTGGGAATGCAATATGCGCCTGCTCGAAAATTGTTAGATGCTGGTTGTTGCGTTTCGATTGCTTCAGATTGGAATCCTGGTTCGGCTCCGATGGGAAATCTTTTGACACAAGCTTCTGTTTTGGCTACTTTCGAGAAATTATCAATGGCAGAAGTTTTAGCAGCAATTACTTTTCGTGCAGCAAAAGCATTAAATTTAGCTGATCGTGGCACAATAGAAAAAGGTAAAAAAGCCGATTTTATCAGCTTCTCTACCTTCGATTATCGTAATATTATCTATTATCAAGGGCAATTACAACCAACGCATGTTTGGAAAAATGGCGCGTTGATTAATCAATAGTGTAAATATTATCAGGAGTGATGGTGTTTGTCGGCGTGTAAATTAACCAATCGGTAATCATTTCTTGCGGATAAAGACCTTCATCTCCTTCATTCAAACCTTCTACAGCATAAGGACGATTCAAACAAACACCAAAAATTTCGTTGTTTTCATTGATTCCGTACACATCAAACCAAATATGTTCCTTATTCATTTCATGATCAACATCAAATCCTAATTTGATTAAAAATCGATAATAATTTTCTTCATCTGCTTCTGGATTAAAATACGTGTTAAATGCTTTTTTATACGATTCAAAACGTTGATAAGCCAAGGCTGACATTCGTTCCGTTTCCTGATCGCTGATAAAGAAAATCGGATTATCTGCAATTGTCGCCGCATAAACTTCTGGCGTCAATGTATGTCCTTCTTGCACCGCTAACAAAACGCCACAAGGTTCGTAATTTTCATTTTCTGGCTGACGCTCATTATAACCTCCCGGAATTGTTGCAGGATAATCTTTTACCACATCTTCCCAACGTTTCCAACAAAATGTAATATCCAAACCATCATAACCAATATTAAATTCTTCATTTTCTGGCGAACGAAAATCTGGTTTGATAAACGCATTTACAATCATATCCAAAGCCGAATTCATCTGCTCTACTCCATCTTTGATGTTCAACATTTCCAATTCCACAGAACCACAACGATGCAAACCATGTGTATGCATCCAATACACGCGATCGCCATTTTCGTCCTCATCATAAACGCCATGTATCACATATAAATACGAAGGCGCAGGCGGAATTTCTGACTCTGCTGTTACTTTCGCCCATTTACCAGAAAGCAAACGATAAGGCATAAAATCGACAACAATAGACGGATTCTCGACAATGGCTTGCATAATTTTTAGTTGCAAATGAAAACTATCCAACGCGTCATTTCCGAAATACATCACAGATTCCAAATAAAAATCTTGTTGCGTTGCAATTTCCATTTCTTCATCCGAAATCATATTTCCAAAACCAAATTCTGAATAATCGTTACTTCTCGCATCCACAACATACAAATTCACATCAAATTCTTCCTCCAAATAAGACACTACAAGTTGATATTCTTGCTTTACCGCTTCATTTTCGTCTTTATCAATCTCGATAAGATCAAAATTAATTAATTGAAAATAATTAGTTGATTTTAGACTATTTTCGATTGATTCTCTCGAGAATACAAAATCTTTCGATGAAGGAAAAATTCCCATTGTAGAAGGCAAACTCAATCCATCTTCTGCAATTCCTTTGTACAATTCTTGATTTGTCATAGTTATTTTTAGTTTGTTTTTTGTTAAAGATAAATGTTTTAAGTTCATCAAAATTTTAGCAAAATGTTAAACTTTAAAATGATTAAAGATGATAATTCAGTTCGCATTACGTTAATTTATTGTAATTTTGTTCGCATAATTTTACAATTATGATAGCATCTATGACAGGTTACGGTAAAGCCGTATTGGAATTACCTGAGAAAAAAGTAACGATAGAAATCCGTTCTTTAAACAGTAAAACACTGGATTTAAACACGAGAATTCCTTCTTTTTATCGTGAAAAAGAATTAGAAATCAGAAACCTTATTTCAGAAAAAGTTCAACGTGGAAAAGTTGATTTTTCTATGTTGGTAGAGTTAAATCCTGCTGCAAGAAATCAAAATATAAATGCTGAATTAATCAAAAGTTATATGACAGAATTCAAATCAATCACTCCAAATGTGACTGATGGTGAATTGTTACCTGTAGTAATGCGCCTTCCAGACGTTATTTCGTACACGCAAGACGATTTAGGTGAAGACGAATGGAATCAAATTCGTGCAACAATTATTGATGCAATTGACGCTTTAAATCAATTTAGATTAGACGAAGGAAAAGTTTTAGAGAAATATTTAACTTTAAACTTGAATAATATTTTGGAGCTTTTAACACAAGTTGTGCCTTTTGAAAAAGAACGAATTGAAACTATCAAAGAACGTTTCAATAAACGTTTAGAAGAAGTAAAAGTTGATATTGATCAAAATCGTTTTGAGCAAGAATTAATTTTCTATTTGGAAAAATTGGACATTACTGAAGAAAAAGTTCGTCTAAAAAACCATTGCGAATATTTCTTGAAAGAATTAGCTGGAACTGAATCAAATGGTAAAAAACTAGGATTTATTTCGCAAGAAATTGGTCGTGAAATTAATACATTAGGTTCAAAGTCAAATCATTCTGAAATGCAAAAAATTGTCGTTCAAATGAAAGATGAATTAGAAAAAATTAAAGAACAATCGTTAAACATTTTATAATGAAAAAAGGAAAATTAATCGTCTTTTCAGCTCCATCAGGCGCAGGAAAAACAACTTTGGTTCGTTACGCTTTAGAACAATTGGAAAATATCAAATTTTCTATTTCTTGTACAACTAGAGATAAACGCGAAGGTGAAGCTCACGGAGAAGACTATTATTTCTTAACACCAGAAGAATTTAAAGCAAAAATTGCAAACGACGAATTCGTAGAGCACGAAGAAGTTTACCGCGATAATTTTTACGGAACTTTAAAATCGGAAGTTGATCGCATTACATCTGAAGGAAATTCTGTGATTTTTGATATTGATGTTATTGGTGCATTGAATATCAAAAAATTATACGGAGATCAATGTTTAACGGTATTTGTAAATCCTCCATCTTTAGAAATTTTGAAAGAACGTTTGATTTCTCGCAACACAGAAAGCGAAGACAAATTGAAACAACGTTTGGACAAAGCGGGAATTGAAATGGAAAAAGCAAAAGACTTTGATATCATTTTATTGAATGACGATTTGGAAACTGCAAAAGCGAAAACCTTAGAAATTATTACAGATTTTATCAAATAATAATTCTAAAACCAAAATAAACAAATGCCTCGAATAAATAAAATCGAGGCATTTTTGTTATCTTTAGCTTTCGTAAAAATCACAACAAAAAATGGAAAGCCAAAACAGTTTAGAAATCAACAACGCCAATATTCATTATTATTACCACGAAATAAATCCAGCAAGACCAACACTTATTTTCTTACATGATTCTTTAGGTTCTACGCAACTTTGGAGAGATTTCCCGAAAGAAGTTGCCAAAAAAACGAATTGTAATTTATTTATCTACGATAGAAAAGGTTATGGAAAATCGTCGCCTTTTACCATTGATCATCGCGAATTAAACTATATGCATGATGAAGCAGATTTTCTAAATGATTTGGTTCAACATTTCAATTTCAAAGACATTATTTTATTTGGACATAGCGATGGTGGCTCGATAACGTTGCTTTACGCTTCAAAATATCATCAAAATTTAAAAGGAATCATTGTCGTTGGTTCGCACATTATTGTGGAAGAAATTTCATTGCAAGGAATCAGAGATGCTAAAATTGCATATGCAGAAACTAATTTGAAAGAACGTTTGACAAAATATCATGGCGATAAAACGCAGAAAGTTTTTGAGATGTGGACAGAAACTTGGTTACGCCCAGATTTTATTGATTTTGATATTCGAGAAGAATTAAAAAATATCGAATGTCCAACTTTGGTTATTCAAGGAATTGATGATGAATATGGTTCGATTGAGCAAGTAAATGGAATTATCAACAATGTAAAAGGAAGAAAAGAAAGTTATCTTGTTCCTAATGCAAAACATACGCCATACAAAGAAAATAGAACGCCAACTTTGGCTAAAACAGTTGAGTTTATTGATTCGTTATAACGAATCAATAAACCTAAATATCTCTATTTATTCAACTTTTCTTCTACGTTTTATACATTTATACACTTCGAACCAAAGTACAGAAAGGATTGCTACAAGCATCGCGATTCCTAATTCATTTAGATTTAATGAAGTTACTTTAAAAAACAATGAAATTGGTTGTATGTACAATATTGCAAAAAGTATTACTAATGTCAAAACTGTGACATAGACCATTAAGTTATTTTTGTTTCGGAAACTTGACAATAAACTATAATAAAATGAGCGATTGGTTAAACTCAACCAAACATTCGAGAAAATTAACGTTGTAAAAACCATTGCACGTGTTTTCTCTTCATTTCCTCCAAGTTGATAAGTATATTGATATACAAACAATAATCCTAATGTAATTATAATTCCTTGAATAATACTTGTTGAAAGCTCTTTCCAATTCAAGAAAGTTTCGGTCATAGGACGAGGTTTTCTTTTCATCGAATCTTTTTCCAATGGTTCATTTTCATACACAATAGAACACGTTGGTCCCATTACCAATTCTAAGAAAATAACGTGAACTGGCGTAAAAATTTGTGGAAAAGCCCAACCTAAAAACAACGGCAACGAGACAATTAAAATAATCGGAATATGGATAGAGATAATATATTGAACAGCTTTTTTTAGATTCGTATAAATACGTCTTCCTGCCGCAATTCCGACCACTAATTTTCCTAAATCATCATTCGTCAAAATCAATTGCGCCGCTTGTTTCGCTATTTCTGTTCCCTTTTCACCCATCGCCACTCCAATATGAGCCGCTTTCAAGGCTGGTCCATCATTCACCCCATCACCCAACATTGCCACTACTTCTCCATCTTCTTTCAACGCTTTTACAACAGCCAATTTCGCTTCAGGAAACATACGAGCAAACAACACTTTATCATGAGCCGTTTGTAACAAATCTGTCTCCGAAAGTTGAGCAATTTCACTTCCTGTAATACTATTTTCTGCATGTAAAATTCCAGCCTGTTCTGCAATACTTTTTGTTGTTTCAGCATTATCACCCGTAATCACTTTTACTTTTATTCCCGCATCATAAATCTGTTGAAACACAGTATTAATTCCTTTTTTGGGAGGATCATAAAAAACGACGAATCCTAAAAACTCGAGTGGTAAATCTTGTTGATGTTTTGGAAAATTATCCTCTTCAAAATTAGATTTCGCAACACCTAAAAGTCGAAAACCTTTTAATCCAAAATCATCAATTACTTTTTTTAATTGATTTTTTTCTTCCTCAGATAAGTTAGAAACATTCAAAATTGCTTCTGGAGCACCTTTCGCTGCAATTATTCGTTGATTTTTATTATTTTTAAAACAATGCGTCATCATGGGAGGTTTCCCAGATAAAGGATATTCGAAAAACATTTGATATTGATTACGTTCATCAAGCTGTGTTTGTTCGTAAACTCGGTGCAATGTTTTTTCCATCGGATCAAACGGAACAGGTTCGCTACTCCACATCGCATATTGTATAATTTCAGAAATTTCGACATTTTTGAATTGATTTTCATCAAAAACAGAAGACGTTTTTACATCATAAATCGCTTTCAATTTCATCGAATTTTCGGTAATTGTTCCTGTTTTATCACTACAAATAACAGTTGTACTTCCTAAAGTTTCGACAACGCTACTCTTTTTTACTATAATTCCTTCACGTAATAATTTCCATGAACCCAATGCCATAAATGTGGTAAATGCAACTGGAATTTCTTCGGGTAAAATAGACATTGCCAAAGTCAAACCGTTTAATAAACTGCTTACAATGTCTTTTGTTTGAAAATAATTGAATCCGCAAACCATTACAAAAACAATGATTCCAATGATTGTCATTCCTTTCACAAATTTTTCTATCTGTAATTGCAAAGGCGATTTTTCTTCTTTTATAGATAAAATTGAGGTTCCTATTTTCCCTAACTTCGTTCCTGCTCCAATGGCCGTCACTTCAAAAATAGCCAATCCAGAAACCGTTAAGGTTCCACTGTAAATTTCTGGATGTTCTATATCTTTAAAAACTGACATACTTTCGCCTGTTAAAGCAGATTCATTAACCGAAAAATCATTACTATGAACAATATTCCCATCCGCATTGATCATTTTTCCTTCTTCCGTCACACACAAATCACCAATTGTAATTTCGTGTGTTGGAATCTCAACTAATCGTCCATTACGAATAACAGAACTCAAAGGTTCGTTCAACTTTTCCAACTCTTGCAGAGCTTTTTGATTACGAGAATCTTGATAAAAAGAAATTCCTGTCACCGCAACAATCGCCACAAACATAAATGCAGCTTCGCCCAAATCACCAACCAACACATAAATAATTGATATAGAAATCAAAATTAGAGTCATTGGTTCTTTTAGAATATCAAACAATAAGCTGTACCAAGCAGAATTTTGATCACTTTTTATCGCATTATCTCCGTATTGTTCTTGAGCTTTTTTAACTTCAAAATCAGATAACCCTTTTAAATTTTCAGGAATTTTTATAGACATTATTTCAATCGATTAGTGTTTACTAAAGTTACAGCTAAATCCAATTAAAAAATAGTTTAATCATTGATTATACCCTATTTAGATTTGATTTCAATTAAAACAAAAAAAATCATTTCGAATGAAATGATTTTTGCTCTATTATTAAGGAATTAATTTTCGAATGCATCGCAATTTATGCGAATATTTTTGAGAATCGGTATTGAAAATTCCATTTGTATCGATTGGATCAATGCGAACTTTTCCGTGTGCATGTAAAATCTTTCCATTTCCACACATAATTCCAACATGAATAATTCGACCTTCTGCATTATCAAAAAAAGCTAAATCCCCAGGTTCTGCTTCTTCAACAAAACTTAAAACTTCGCCCATTTCCGCTTGTTGATAAGCATCTCTCGGAATTTTGTAACCTCCTATTTTGTACACTTGTTGCGTTAAACCAGAACAATCAATTCCAAAAGAAGATTTTCCGCCCCACAAATAAGGAACATTTAGATAGGCTTTTGCAATTTCGACCAATTGATCTTTTGATTTTTTTCCAGAAGTATATACACCAAAATATTCAAAACATTTTGGACCAATTTTGATTTTACTTTCATTCAAAGCACGAACCTCAGCTCCAATTGTCAAAGTCATTGGCAAGCCGCTTTCCATCGCATGATTGTACGGATTGATAGCAAATTTCTCGATTGAATCTTTATTATATTCTTCTTCCGAAATTTCTACAATTTGTTTTGGATCAAGCCAACCTTCATAACCATCAAAAGCCAATTGAACTTTCGTCCATTTTTCTAATTCTTCTAAAATAATCAACTTTTCTCCAAACAAAACCTGACTCACCATTTCTGATGAATCTCTTGCTTCGGAGCGCAATGGCGCAACACTTACTTGACAAATGGCGTACTTCATTATTTTTTTCGAATTAATGTAATTCCATCACGAATTGGTAAAATGATCGATTCGACACGTTCATCTTTCGTTACCATCTCATTAAATTCTTTCAAGATTTTTGTCGAAGGATCTTTCTTATCTTCCTCCTCCATCATCACTTTTCCGTACCACAACACATTATCAACCAACATTGCTCCTCCGGGACGAAGAAGTTCCAATACCTTCTCGAAATAATAAGGATAACTCTCTTTATCGGCATCAATAAAAGC
Organism: Empedobacter sp. UBA7248; assembly: GCF_002472945.1. Lineage (NCBI taxonomy): Bacteria > Pseudomonadati > Bacteroidota > Flavobacteriia > Flavobacteriales > Weeksellaceae > Empedobacter > Empedobacter sp. UBA7248. The sequence continues at coordinate 184,893 of NZ_DKSU01000008.1, forward strand.
TAAATCTACAGAATCTTTTTCAATTGTATTCAATTCTTCGCGCGCATCATTGATTCTGAAATCAATTTTTGAGGCAAATTCTGATTCATCAAAATACTTTCTGCAAAGATATTCTAACTCATCATTTTTATCCATCGTAATGATTTTTCCATCAGCAGTCAAACCTTCTGCCAAACACAATGTTGCGTAACCTGTGAAAGTTCCTAACTCTAAAATAGTTTTAGGCGCTAAAATCTTCGACAAAATGCTTAACAAACGACCTTGATATTCGCCCGAAATCATGTGTGGCTGCGTTGTACATTGATAAGTTTCAACACGTAAACGGCTCAAGATTTCAGGTTCTTGATCCACATGATGATCTAAATACGATTCTAAAACTGGTGAAATTTTTATCATACCTTTAAAAAGTCTACAAAATTACAAAAAATGCATTGAATCTCGGCTATATAAAGGAAATTTAGATGAGAAAATTTATCCAAAATAATCAAACCAAAAAAGCATTACTTTTTGGGTAATGCTTTTTGTTTTGAAAATTATTTTGATAAACTTAGGCTAAATCTTAACCTCAGCCTTACTTTAAACTTTTCCTTTCTGAATAACAGTTACAACATCTGGATCTAATAATGTTGAAGTATCGCCAAAATCAGTTTCGTTACTTGCAATTTTTCTCAAAATACGACGCATAATTTTTCCACTTCGCGTTTTTGGTAAACCTGAAACAAACTGTATTTTATCTGGTTTTGCAATTGCTCCAATTAATTTAGAAACTCCATTTTTTATTTCTGCTTCAAGTTCTGGTGAACCTTGTACTCCATCTTGTAAAATCACGAAAGCATATAATGCATTTCCTTTGATATCATGAGGATAACCAACAACTGCGCTTTCTGCTACAGCTTCGTGTTCATTTATTGCATTTTCTATTGGTGCAGTTCCTAAATTATGTCCAGAAACAATCACCACATCATCTACACGTCCTGTAATTCGATAATTTTCCATTACATCGCGATACGCTCCATCTCCTGTAAAATAATATCCCGGAAATGTTGAAAAATAAGTTTCTACATAACGTTTATGATCACCATAAATAGTACGAGCCATAGATGGCCAAGGAAATTTAATTGCTAAACGTCCTTCAGCTTTCTCATTTACTGCTTCTACTTCTTTTCCTTGTTCATCCATTAAAACTGGCTGAATTCCAGGAAGTGGCAATGTTGCAAACGTTGGACGAAGCGGCGTAATTCCTGCTAATGGCGAAATCAAAATCGAACCTGTTTCGGTTTGCCACCATGTATCTACAATTGGACAATTTCCTTTTCCAATATAATCATTAAACCAGTGCCAAGCTTCTTCGTTAATTGGTTCACCAACTGATCCTAAAACTTTAAGACTTGATAAATCATATTTCTCGACATAATCTAACGATTCACGAGCTAACGAACGAATTGCTGTTGGAGCTGTATAGAAATGTGTTACTTTTAATTTTTCGACAATTTCCCAAAAACGTCCAAAATCAGGAAAACTTGGAATTCCTTCGAACATTACCGAGGTTGCTCCACAAGCCAAAGGTCCATAAATAATGTAACTATGTCCTGTAATCCAACCGATATCTGCTGTACACCAATAAATATCGTTATGCTCCATTTGGAAAATATTATCGAACGAATAAGCCGTTTCTACCATATATCCACCGCATGTATGCACCATTCCTTTTGGTTTTCCCGTAGAACCAGAAGTATACAAAATAAACAAAGGATCTTCGGCATCCATAATTTCCGCAGGACAATTATCGTCTACCTTATGCATTTCATCAATCCAAAATTTATCACGTCCACCAACCATAGAAGTAGGCTCGATAGCACGACGATAAACAATACACGACTGAATAGAAGCACAATCTTTTAACGCTTCATCACAAATTGCTTTTAAGTTAATTGATTTCGTTCCACGAAAAACTTCGTTTGCTGTCACCAAAACCTTACATTGCGCATCGTTGATACGAGAGGCAATTGCTGCAGAAGAAAATCCTGCAAAAACAATAGAATGCACCGCACCAATACGAGCGCAAGCTAACATTGCAATGGCTAATTCTGGAATCATTGGCATATAAATACACACACGATCTCCTTTTTGTACACCATTATTTTTTAAGACATTCGCAAATTGACAAACTTTAGAATGCAATTGACGATATGTAATAATTCGAGATTCTTCTAAAGGATTATTTGGTTCCCAAATTAAAGCGGTTTTGTTTCCATTTTTTTCTAAATGACGATCCAAAACATTTTCGGTAATATTTAGTTGTCCACCTTGAAACCATTTAAAATCTGCTTGTTCAAAATTATATTCAAGTGTTTTGTCCCATTTCTTTTGCCAAACGAAGTTTCCAGCAATTTTATCCCAAAATTTTTCAGGCTCCTCGACACTTTTTTTATACGCTTTCTTATATTCAGAAAACGAATTGATTCTAAAATTGTTAATCATTTTAATTTTAATTGTGGTTTTGAATACTAAATATAAAAAAAGCGAATCAATTTATCAAATTAACTCGCTTATATTTTATAAATGAATAAAAACTATTCTATTTTCCTTTATACGGACTTGTATTGTAATATGCTAAAGCAGTTGGTAAGGCTTCCTTTATTTTAGCCATACGCGTAGCATCAGAAGGGTGAGTACTCAAAAATTCTGAAACTCCAGCATTTCCACTTTTCGCAGCCATACGTTCCCAAAAAGGAATTGCTTGAGAAGGGTCATAACCGGCCATCGCCATTAAATACAATCCTGTAACATCAGCATCTAATTCCATTTTACGAGAATAGTTTAGTAAACCAACTTGTGCACCTACAGGATATAATTGTTCAAAAACTTTTGCATATTCTGCATTTCCAATCGATCCACCTACAATTTGTCCTAAACCTTGTGCTGCCATTTGCTGAGAAGCTTGCTCTGCACTATGACCAGCTAAAGCGTGACCAATTTCGTGACCTAAAACAACAGCCAATCCCGTTGCATCTTTGGTAACAGGCAAAATACCTGAATAAACTGCAACTTTACCTCCAGGCATACACCACGCATTTACTTCGTTTGCATTCAACAACGTAAATTGCCATTGATAACCTTGTAATTGAGAAGATATTCCTTTTTCTTGATAATATTTTTCAGCGGCATATTTTAGACGTTCCCCTACTGTTTGCACCATTTTTGCATCAGCAGTACCAGTAATCACTTTACCTTGTTTAAGAACTTGAGAATACTGATTATAAGCTGTCGGAAATAAATCTGCGTTCGATACTAATGACAACGATTTACGCCCTGTAACTGGATTTGTAGCACAAGAAGCTAAGACTAAAGCTCCTGCAGCTGTTAAAATTATTTTCTTCATATTTTTAAGTTTATTTACCGAGTTTCTTTTTGATTTCATTCAATTTCATCAATGCTTCAACAGGCGTTAAAGTATTAATATCTGTGTTCATAATTTCTTCTCGAATCGATTCTAAAATTGGATCATCTAATTGAAAGAAACTTAATTGCATATTATCTTGCGTTATTTTCTCTGTTTTATTCGAGATTCCTTCATCTGTTTTCGTTGCTTCCAAAACCTTTAACACATCATTCGCTCTGTCTACCACTCGTTTCGGCATCCCAGCCATTTTAGCAACATGTATACCAAAACTGTGCTCACTTCCTCCTGGAACTAATTTTCTCAAAAATAAAATCGTATCTTTTGTTTCTTTGATACTAACATTAAAGTTTTTGATACGTTCCATTGATTTTGACATTTCATTCAATTCATGATAATGCGTTGCAAACAATGTTTTAGGTTTCAAGGCACTTTGATGTAGGAATTCTGCAATTGCCCACGCAATCGAAATTCCATCGTACGTTGAAGTTCCTCTACCAATTTCATCCAACAAAATCAAACTTCGTTCCGAAATGTTATTTAAAATACTTGCCGTTTCATTCATTTCGACCATAAACGTCGATTCGCCTGACGAAATATTATCTGAAGCACCAACTCGAGTAAAAACTTTGTCAATAATTCCTAATTCGGCTGCTTGAGCTGGAACAAAACTTCCCATTTGCGCCATCAAAACAATCAAAGCAGTTTGACGTAAAAGTGCCGATTTACCAGACATATTTGGTCCAGTAATCATAATAATTTGCTGATGATCCGAATTTAACTCAACATTATTCGACACATATTGTTCGCCAATTGGTAATTGTTGCTCAATTACACTATGACGACCTTCTTTTATATTTAATTCAAAACCATCATTAAGAGACGGTTTTGTGTAATTATTTTTCTCTGCTATTTCTGCAAAAGTTGACAAAACATCCAAAAAAGCAATTGCTTTTGCAGTTTGTTGAATTGGTAAAAGTTTAGTAATAATTTCTTGTAACAATTCAATAAATAATTGATTTTCTATTGCAAGAATTTTTTCTTCTGCACCAAGAATCTGCGTTTCGTATTCTTTTAATTCTTCGGTAATATAACGCTCTGCATTCACCAAAGTTTGCTTACGAATCCATTCTTCTGGCACTTTATCTTTGTGCGTATTTCGAACTTCGATATAATAACCAAATACATTATTGAACGCAATTTTCAAGGACGAAATTCCAGTTCGTTCTGTTTCGCGCTGACACATTTGATCCAAATAATCTTTTCCAGAAAACTGAATTTTTCGTAATCGATCCAATTCTTCTGAAACACCTTCTCTAATCACATTTCCTTTTACAATTTGATGCGGAGGTTCGTCAGAAAGTGTATCAAAAATATTTTGTGTTAAATGATCAATTGGTTCGATTCGAGAAAATAAATCCGAAACTTCTTTGATATTTGATTGTTCAGCAACTTCTTTTATTTCTTCCGAAATTTTAAGACTTTGTGCTAATTGTTGTAATTGACGAGGTGTAATTTTTCCTGTCGAAACTTTTCCAGCCAAACGTTCTAAATCGGTTAATTGACCTAATTTTTCGCGTAGATCGTAACGTAAATCTCCAAATTTGTAGAAATATTCGACAATATTTTGACGACGTTGAATTGATTTCAAATCTTTCAACACCATGACCATCCAACGATTCAACAAGCGTGCGCCCATCGGAGTTTTAGTATCATCCAAAACATTTAATAACGTAACACCTTTTGGATGTGGAGAATAAACCAATTCTAGATTGCGAATCGTAAATGGATCCATCCAAACAAAACTATCTTGATTAAGACGCTGAACAGATGTTAGATGCTGAATTTCGAAATGATGCGTATCATCCAAATAAGCTAAAATAGCACCAGCAGAGATAATTCCATCTTTTAAATCTTCGATTCCAAAACCTTTTAAATTCTTTGTTTTGAAAAGATTGGTTAATTTATCAATTGCAAAATCATATTGAAAAGCCCAATCATCCAACAAAAATTTACTTTTGACATCAGAAAAATTATATTTGACACGTTTCTGGTAAATCACTTCACTTGGACGAAACGATTGAATAATTTTTGCAACTTGATCTTCTTGTCCTTCAGAAACTAAAAATTCTCCAGTCGAAACATCTAACAAAGCTATTCCAAAAGCTTTATCACCTTGATGAACAGCCATCAAAAAGTTATTCGATTTTGACGATAAAACCTCATCTTGCAACGCAACACCAGGCGTAACCAATTCCGTAACACCTCGTTTTACGATACCTTTTACCATCTTTGGATCTTCGAGCTGATCGCAAATTGCAACACGCAAACCAGCTTTCACCAATTTTGGTAAATAAGTATTCAAACTATGATGAGGGAAACCTGCCAAAGCGCTATTATCAGAGCCATTGGCACGTTTCGTTAAAACTATATCTAAAATGCGAGAAGCTCGCACAGCATCTTCTCCAAATGTTTCGTAAAAATCTCCCACACGGAACAACAACATCGCATCAGGATATTTCGCCTTGATCGTGTTATATTGTTTCATTAGAGGAGTTTCCTTATTCTTTACTACTTTTGTCAAATTATTATAAATTTTGAACAGCTAAGTTAGTTAAAAACGAAGTGATGAGAAAACTAAAATTAGACGAATTAGGTCGCGTTTCTGCGGAAGAATATAAAGCTATTGAAAAACATCCGATTGTTGTGGTGTTGGATAATGTAAGAAGTATGCACAATGTTGGTGCGGTTTTTAGAACTTCGGATGCATTTTTAATTGATAAAATTTATTTGTGTGGAATTACAGCAACTCCGCCTCATAAAGAAATTCATAAAACGGCAATTGGTGCAGAAAATTCTGTTGATTGGGAATATGTGAAAGATTCGAATGAATTGGTTACAAAACTAAAAGAAGATGCTTATAAAATTGTAACGATTGAACAAACAGAAGGTTCTGTTTTGTTGAATGAATTTGAAGTTGACCAATCTCAGAAATATGCAATTGTGATGGGAAATGAGGTTGATGGTGTACAACAATCAATCATTGATCAATGTGATACGTGTATCGAAATTCCACAATCTGGAACAAAACATTCGTTAAATGTTTCTGTTTGTACAGGAATTATTTTATGGAAATGGTATGAAGGATTTATGAAATAGCGGTAAGCAAAATAAAAAAGACTCAAATCATATGATTTGAGTCTTTTTTATTGGTTAAAAATTCACCGAAACATTAATCCATTCTGGATCAAAATCAGCATTGTATTTTTTGTAGAAATTAATTGCAGGCTCATTCCAATCCAACACTTGCCAAACCATTCCGTGGTAATTATTTGCTTTTCCGTAAACAATTAATTCGTCTAACAATAATTTTCCAATTCCAGAACCACGCATTTTTTCGGTTACGATTAAATCTTCCAAATATAATCTGCGTCCTTTCCAAGTTGAATAACGATCGTAATGCAACGCAATTCCTTCTACATTTCCGTCCACTTCTGCGACCAAAGAGCCCCAAACTGGTTTATCTCCAAAACCGCATTCTTCCATTTCTTCTAAGGTTACCGTTACTTCTTCTGGTGCTTTTTCGTATAAAGCTAATTCTTTAATCAATTCCAAAATTCGAGGGCAATCTTCTTTTCTTGCTTCTCGTATTGTTACATTTTTCATTATTGTGTGATGTTATGTAGTTATGCGTTAGTCGAAACTCGAAGTTCGTATTTCTAATTTCGTAACTAGATCGTCATTCCAATTTCGATTCCTTTAATACGGCGATACAATTCAGTTGCGTAATTATCAGTCATTCCCGAAACATAATCCAAAATTCCCATTACCTTTTGATACTTTGTTCCTTTCTCATATAGAAACTGAGCAGGAACTAAACGCAAGGCTTTTTTCTCAAACGTTTTGCGTTCTTTTTCATCTTTCAAAATTGGAGGAATAAATTGCGAAAGTAATTCAGACATTACATTATAACCTGCATTTTCGATTTCGAGAACAGAACGATGATTGTAAATATTTTCAATCGAGAAACGTTGAATTTCGTCTAAAACTCTTTTTGTTACTTGTTCTGTTTCATTTTTAATGACATCTAATAACGCCGTTTTAAAATCTCCTTTTACAATCTGATCAAAATTATTTTGGTAAACTTCAACCGACTTTTGAGTCAATAAATTAATTGATTTTGCACGTAAATACGCTATTCGATCATTTTTATCTGAAATAGATTTTAGTGTATTTTTTGTTTTATCAATTTGAGATGGATCTAAAGATTCAACTAAATTCAAGAATAATTTTCGGCATTTATCATGGTCAATAATTCCTAAACGTTGCGAATCTTCAACATCGATAATCGAATAACAAATATCGTCAGCCGCTTCTACCAACCATACAAACGGATGTCGCTTGTAAATAATTGGCGAATCTTGTTCCAAAATCATATTCGTTTTTTCAGCAATTGTTCGGAACGCATCTTTTTGTGCCTGAAAAAATCCAAACTTCTTTCGATGCAATTGACTTTTATCTTTTGCAACCGATTCGCACGGATATTTTGCAATCGCAGCCAACGTAGAATATGTCAAACGCAAACCTCCTTCCGATTTTCCGTTTTGTTGTTGCGTTAAAATTCGGATTGCATTCGCATTTCCCTCAAAATTGATTAAATCAGCCCATTCGGCTTCAGTAAAATATTGTTTCAAATCTGTTTCATGACGATCAAAATAAGAAGCAATTGCATCTTCGCCCGAATGTCCAAAAGCTGGATTTCCGATATCGTGACACAAACACGCCGCCGAAATCACATCGTGAATACTATATTTGTAAAACTCTTTCGATTCTTTTGTCAATTTATAATTTTCGGAAATAAATGTTCCAACCAAATTTCCCATCGAACGACCAACAGACGAAACCTCTAACGAATGTGTCAATCGATTGTGTACAAACACACTTCCTGGCAAAGGAAAAACTTGCGTTTTGTTCTGCAAACGACGAAAGGCAGACGAAAAAATAATACGATCATAATCGCGCTGATATTCTGATCTCGCATCCGACGTATCGTTTGTATTACTGCGTTGATTGGTGTAAATATGATTTAGAAGTTCCATAAACTGATTTAGAAAACGAATTTAACGAATAATGTTCAGTCCTAAAAAAATCCGAACGGTTTCGTTCGGATTTTTGGTTTTATTTAATATAATCATTAATTAAGATTAGAAATCTTTATAAAAGCCTAACCAATTATGAGGTTCTATATAAGTTATAGAATATAAAAGTTTGTCTTCAGAAGATAATTTCAAATATTTTTGTGTAAAATTTATTAAATAATCTTCTCCTTTTCCCATTCTCCAAAACAGATCATCTTGATCTAATTCAGGATACATTTTCCAAGGAGGAAGTATAGTTGAATCCAATAAATTATCTAATTTAAATTGTTTCAAATATTCTCTAACTTCCATTAATGCAAATCCTAACAAATTTTCTCCTCGCCAAAGATATAGATTATCAATATCTTTACTATCTTGAGTAAGACCTATTCCCCAAACGGTATCAACAGGACTTGCTTCAACAATTATTTTATCATTCGTATTTAATAAAAAATCTTTTAATGATTCATTCTGAATAAATTTATGAACATTTCCTGCAACTACTATTTTATATTTCATTGCATTCCAAATCTCCTCATTAAAATTATTTACTTGACGTCCTATTTCTTTAGCAATCTTTGGAGATTCAGAACTAATAATTTTTTCAAAATTTTCAAAGTCATTAAATAATAATGCTTTTTGAGCCATCATCCAATGTTCTGACGTCTTAAAAATAATTTCATTAACAACAAACTCTGATTGAAACCATTGACTAAAACAAAATTTACCGATTTCTTCTTTATACTTATTAGAATGTCCCCAAAAATAAATAAACTTCAGATTTACTCCTTGTTCGTAATTTTTGATTAACCATTTAATACTATAATTCTGTTTCATTTCAAAAATTTCTACCAACTACCAGAAGCACCTCCTCCTCCGAAGCTTCCTCCTCCGAAGCCACCAAAGCCGCCTCCGCCGCCAGATGATCCACCCCAAGAACTTCCTCCTGAGCCGAAACCTCCGCCACCGAAAACAGAACTTCCTGTATTCATGATGATGATATCGTCTAACAAACTTCTTCGTCTACCACCATTTCCACCATTATTACCACCTCTACCTTTCGAAATAATAATGAAGATAAAAATGAAAAATCCTATGGCAAAAATCAATGCAAACCAATCCATTTCTGGTTCTTGTGATCTTGGTTTGTCTTGCTTATACTTTCCTGCAAAAGCTTGAAAAATAGAATTCACTCCAGCATTTATTCCGCCAGCGTAATCACCTTGTTTGAAATACGGAATAATAACATTGTCAATAATTGATTTGTTAACACTTGGTGGTAGATAAATCTGAGCCGAATAGCCTGTTCTGATAGTAATCTTACGATCTTGTTCACTCAAAACAATTACCACTCCATTATCTTTGCCTTGTGTACCAACTCCCCAATTTTGACCAATATCATTCGCAAAAGTTTCTAACGGATAACCATCCAAAGATTCAACTGTTAACACCAAAATTTGCGTAGAAGTTGAATCATCATAGGCTACCAATTTTCGTTCTAATTCATCCAATTGCATTGCATCAAAAACATGCGCATAATCATGCACAAGCTTTTTTGGCGGATGTTTCATATTAACCAATTCATCAGGCGTTTGCCCAAAAACAGTTAAAATGGAAAGAAAAAAAGTTAGAAAAAAGTATTTAACTGTAGCTAATTTCATCTGGTAATTCGTTTGTATCATCCTCTTGATGAGGAAAATATTTCTTAAGTGCCTTGCCAGTTTTCTTAATTCCCTTGCAAAGCCCTTTTACATAATGTTCTTTTTTGAAATGCTTGACAACATCTGCTTTTATATCGTCCCAAAAATCGTCTGGCGTTGCATTGTCAATTCCTTCGTCTCCAACAATTGTAAAATTGTGATCGGTTGGCGAAACATGAAACAATACACCATTTCTATCTTTGGTTTTATGCATTTCCAATTGCTCGAAAACTTCTAAAGCTTTGTCAAAATGATTGGGAGAAGATTCGAATTCAATATGAATTCGAATTTCTCCACTTGTATTTTTCTCGGCTTTCTGAATAGCTTCGATTATTTTTTTTTCATCTTTTGAAGAAAGAAATTTATGTTTCTTTTTTCCCATAATGATTAGAATTCTACTTTAGGAGCATTTTCAGATCCTGCAGCAGCTTTGAAATAACCTTTTTTCGTAGCACCTGTAAAACCAGCGATTAAGCTGTTAGGAAAAGTTACAATCATGTTGTTAAATTTCTCTGCAGCATCGTTATATTTTTTTCTTTCAAATAAAACTTCTTGTTCGATAGAAGATAATTCTGCTTGTAAAGAAGTAAAGTTTTGATTGAATTTAATGTCTGGATATTTTTCAACAGAAACCAATAAACGGCTTAATGTAGATCCTAATTGATCTTGCGCTTGTTGAAATTTCGCAATATTTGCATCTGTTAATTGACTTGGATCATCAATTTTAATTTGATTAGAAGTCGCTTTTGCACGTGCATCAATTACAGCTGTTAACGTTTCTTTTTCCATATTCGCAGCACCTTTTACCGTGTTCACTAAATTTGGAACTAAATCTGAACGTTTTTGATATGTATTTTCTACATTCGACCATTGTTTTTGCACACCTTGGTCTGTTGTTTTGATCGTATTCGAAACTCCAATTCCCCAGAAAACGATTCCTGCAAGAAGTAAAAGAATCACTCCACCAATAAGACATCCTTTGTTTTTCATAGTATTTTTAATTTATTATTACGTAAAAATAGTGTTTTTTCAACAATATTTTATCAAAAATAAAGCCGAGCTTATTTCGAAACTCGGCTTTAATATTTTATGGATTTTAAACGTTTAATTTAATAATGTTTTTGCCCAACTTTCTTCGATTGGTAACAACCAATTATTTTTAAAATCATTCAAAGAAGAAATTCCATTATTGAAAACTTTTACATTTTTGATTTCTCCTTCTTTTACTTTTTGTTTGAATGTTGGTAATTTTTCAATAAAAACTTCTTCCTCATTTTCATACGAAACTAACATTCTGTTTAATAAATCAAACGAATAATCTGCATCAATTTCACGTACGATTTTCGTTAATTTATCGATAGAACAACCACTTGCTGTTGCTTGATTTTCGTCTACACCAACTACAATAAATTGATCGTAAGGTAAATCAAAATCAGCTAAAAGTTCAGCACCATGCGCATTCCAATCTGCTATAAAAGTATTTAGTTTAGCTGTAATAGCTTGCTTTTCTTCTGTTGAGAATTTACGATTGGCTTGAAAAATCCAAATTCTTGAATCGTCTGCTAAATTCATTTTCTCTTTATTTAAAATTTGTGTTTCAAAGATACGGAAATTTTAAGTAGTGAGTAATGAGTTGTAAGTTTTGAGTTAAAATGAAAAAGCCATCTCGTTGAGATGGCTTTATTCAGTATTATTTTTAAAAATTCGATTATAAATCTTTAGCTTCCATAATCAATTCAGCTAAGTCTTTTACCATAACCGTTGATTCTTTTTCGAAGTGTTTTACACCGTCAGTCATCATTGTATTACAAAATGGACAACCTGTTGCGATAATGTGTGGCTCTTTCTCTAAAGCCTCTTCTGTACGCTCGATATTGACGTCTTTGTTTCCTTTTTCTGGTTCTTTGAACATCTGCGCTCCACCAGCACCACAACATAATCCACGTGTTTTGCAACGTTTCATTTCGACTAACTCGGCATCTAATTTTTCGATTAATTCGCGAGGCGCTTCGTACACATCGTTACCGCGTCCTAAATAACAAGGATCGTGGAAAGTGATTCTTCTTCCTTTGAACGTTTCAGAGCCTTCTAATTTCAATTTACCTTCGTTGATTAACTGTTGTAAATATTGAGAATGATGCAAAACTTCATACTCTCCACCTAAACTTGGGTATTCATTTTTTAAGGTATTGAAACAATGTGGACAAGTTGTAACGATTTTTTTCACTTCGTAAGCATTCAAAACTTCGATGTTCATCATAGCTTGCATTTGGAAAACAAATTCGTTTCCGGCACGTTTTGCAGGATCACCTGTACACGATTCTTCTGTTCCTAAAACGGCGAATTCTACGCCAATATTATTTAAAATCTTAACGAATGCACGTGTTATTTTTTTAGCTCTATCATCAAAACTTCCAGCACATCCAACCCAAAACAAAACTTCTGGTTGTTTGCCTTCGGCCATATATTGAGCCATTGTTTTAACTGTAATATTTGACATATTTTTTTGTAGTCTTTGTGTTATTTGAATGGATTTGGTTTAATGTTTTCCATCATCAAAAACTTGAATCGAAACATTTTTTTCTACCAAATCTGTAAATTTACCATTGTATCGTGTCGCTTTTACTAAATGGTTGTCTACCCAATGATAATTTCCTCCACGAGGTTTTCCCATTAAAAGTCCATGATATTTGAAACCATGTTTTTTCAACCAAATTTCTGTGTACTCACGATGTTCTTCTGTACGTGATGTAAAAAATGTGATAATATGTCCTTCGTCGTACCATTTGTTTAACGTTTCTAAAGCATCAGGATATAACTCCGCTGTTAGCATACGTTCTGGTTCTTCGTTAGGAATATCATCGCAAATTGTTCCATCGATGTCAATTAAATAATTCTTAACATTTTCTGGTAAAATAGGACTTACTCTTTCTCCGTTTTCAATTTTTTCCTCTAAGAAATTTTCCATGTGTGTTGTGTTTGTGTGTTATGTATAAAAATTAATAGTTCTTTGAGAATGAGTAATTGTATTTTACAATTTTAATCGTTTGCCCAATTCAATCTATCTGCCGTGTTAAATTGCCAAGGAGCTCCATTGTTTTCGATGTTTGTCATCATCATGTTCAACTCGTTTGGCGCAGCAGATTGTTCCATTACCAAATAACGACGTAAATCAACAATAATTGATAACGGATCGATATTTACTGGACAAGCTTGTGTACAAGCATTACATGTGTTACAAGCCCACAATTCCTCTGGTGTAATATAATCATTTAAAAGCGTTTTACCATCATCTACAAAACTTCCGTTTGTATCGATGTTTTTACTTACTTCTTCTAAACGATCACGAGTATCCATCATAATTTTACGAGGAGATAATTTTTTTCCTGTTGTATTAGCTGGACATTCAGATGTACAACGTCCACACTCCGTACATGTGTAGGCATTCAGTAATTGTACTCTATTTAAATCAAAAATATCTTTTGCTCCAAATGTTTCTGGCTCTCCCTGTGGTTCGGCAGGTGCTGCGTAAGGGTCTGCATTTGGATCCATCATCATTTTTACCTCATCTGTTACAGATTGTAAATTATTGAATTCTCCTTTTGGTTCTAACTTAGAAAACCATGTGTTTGGAAAAGCCAAAATGATGTGTAAATGTTTTGAATAATATAAATAATTTAAGAAAAAGAAAATTCCGATGATATGAAACCACCAAGCTGCTCTTTCTATAATTGTAATAAATGTAATGTCATTAAATTGACTAATAATTGGCGCTGTTAACCAAGAAGAAATTGGAAAAGATCCTGTTTCGATATAATGAGGTGCACCCATTTTTTGTAACACTTGATCTGCACCGTTCATTGTAAATAAAGCCAACATAAATGCAACCTCCATAATTAGGATATAATTAGCATCGTCTTTTGCCCAGCCTTTCATTTCTGGTTTCCAGAAACGCCCAACTTTTACAAAGTTTCTTCTACAGAAGAAAATGATACACGAAACCATCACCAAAAAGGCTAAAATTTCGAAAAATCCAATCATTCCGTTATAGAAACCTCCTAAGAAACTTAGAATACGGTGTGTTCCGAATACACCATCGATGATAATTTCTAATACTTCGATATTGATTAAAACAAATCCTACATAAACAAAGATATGCAGAATACCAGCAAGAGGACGAACAGTCATTTTACCTTGTCCTAAAGCCACACGAGCCATCGTTTTCCACCTTTCTGCAGGATGATCGAAACGATCGATTTCTTTCCCTAATTTGATGTTACGTATAAGCTTCTTTACGTTTTGTGCAAAGAACCAAATACTTCCTACCATAATTATAAGAAAGATTACATTTGGAATGTACTTCATCATTTTTTATTAGTCTTTTTGTGAGTTTTGAGTATTTAATTTTAGTTTTGATCTTATGGCTGAACTGGTTGCTTTTTACCAAAAACAGAAATATTAACATAACGACTTGGGTTTTTCTTTAAGTCAGTTACCAATTCATTCATATTTTTGATTGTTGCTTCAAGCTCGTTAGCAAGTGTTTCGTCTTTTGCTAATTTTCCTAAAGAACCTTTTCCATTGTTCATATCTTCTAACAATGTATTTAAGTTTTTAGATGCATTTTCGAAATTCTTAATCACTTGATCTAATTCTAACGCATTTAATTTATCCGCAGTTTTTCCAAATTTGTCAACCGTAGCTTTTGCAGAAGCCATTGTAGCACTTGCGTTGTTAAGCGTTGTGTTCAATGTTTTCTCGTTTGTTTTGATCAAATTATTTGCACTATTTGATGTTGCAGTCAAAGATTGCGCTGTTTTGTCGAACGAATCAATTGTATGATTCAAGTTTCTCAACATTGCTTTAATATCTTGTTGAGTTGACGGATCTAATACGTTATTCACGCTTCCTAATGTTTGATTAAAACTTAATAAAACACTATCTAATTTTGCTTGAGTTGGTGTTAATTGTTTCGTCAAACCATCTAACATTCCGCCTGCAATACGACCTTGTAAATAATCACCATCTTTTGCTACATCTGGTCCATAGTCTAATAAAAGTCTAACTTCTGGTCCAGACATAATTCCTGGTTCGTAAATTTCTGCAATTGTTTTTTTCGAAAATTGAATATCTTTTTCGACAGAAATCACGACTTCAAAATAGATAGGTTTTGCAGTATCTATAATTTTAATTTCTTTCACCTGACCAACTCTCAAACCATTTACAGAAACAGGTTTAGAAGGAGCTAATCCGCTTACATTTTCGTATTTCACTGTAAACAAACGTCCTGATGAAAAAATATTTTGACCTTTTAAGAAATTGAATAGCATGAAAAAACCTACTAAGGTTAAGATGGTAACAACTCCTATTTTTAATTCTTTAGATAACTTCACTTGTTATGATTTTATGCAAAAATAAAATTTAATTTGTAAAGAAACATTTTATATTACGTTTACATTGGTTCTTCACCATTAAATGTAACGATAAAGGCGTTTCTAAAACCTTTGTCTTGTACTTGTTTCAATGTTTTTTGAGCAGATTCCATTGTTTTATCAGAACCATAATAATATTTCTGAAGTCCACCTTCTTTTACTCGCAACACATTTGTCAATCCATTAAACTTTTCGTCTTTGTCTTTATATTTTTTATTTGATGTCATAAACTGAACACGATAATTTTTACCGCCTTCTAATTTTTTATTCGTTTCAAATTCCACAATTTTAGCACCAGAAAATCCTTTACGTTTTACCGTTTGCAACAAATCATCTGCACGAGATTGCAAATCTGTTTCCCCGTAATAATAGACGTAATTATCACCTTCCTGAATCACATCTAAATCTGTTAAACCTCTTAATTGAGGTGAAGTTGAAGAGAATTTCATTTTAGATTCCATTACCCTTACCTTCAATTTTTTTCCTTCTACAGGTTTTTCAACTTTTTTAACTGGTTTAGGTTTTTCGTCCTCGTCCTCTACTCCACTTCTACGATCATATTCTTTTTTGAATTGTTTAAAAGCTTCATAAATTGTAGTCGTCGTTTTATCTTTTCCTTCGTCTGATGCTAAAAAAGTTCCTTCATCATAATTCGAAATAAAACCTAACTCAACCAAAACTGAAGGCGAAGCATTTCCTCTCAATACGTGAAAATTTGCTTGTTTAACACCTCTACTTTTTCTGAAATCACGATTCACGAAACCTTTTTCTACCAAATCTGCAAAACGAATAGATTGCTCTTTGTAAGCTGCATTCATAATCTCGAAAGCGATAACCGCTTCTGGATCATTTGGATTAAATTTTTCGTAACGTTCTTGATCTTTCTCTAAAAACACAACCGAGTTTTCACGTTTAGAAACCTCATCTGTTTCGTTAGATCGTTTCAATCCCATTACAAATGTTTCTGTTCCTGTTGCGCTTTTGTTATCAGCCGAATTACAGTGAATCGAGACAAATAAATTCGCATGATTATCATTTGAAATTCGTGTACGTTCCCATAATTCTAAAAAAATATCTGTGTCACGTGTTAAAACAACTTTAACATCTTTGTGATTTTTCTTAATTAATTCCGCCAATCTTTTCGAAACATCTAACGTGATATTCTTTTCATAATCAGCGACTCCCCTTGCTCCAGCATCATGTCCACCATGACCAGCATCAATAACAATTACAAAATTTTGCTTTTTTTGTGCAAATGAAAATGTAGAAAATACCATCATCATCGCAAAAAATAAATACTTTTGTATGTTAATCATTTTTAAACTCATACTATAGGTTTGTTTTTTTGATTAATTTTGACGCAATTTATAAAAAATAAGTTTTTCAATTTGTTTACAAAGGCAATTAAATCGATTTTATTTTTTAGTCCAGTTATGGTTTGCACCGTTTCTTTTGGACAAGTTAAGCAAAATAATAACGATAAAGATCACTCTAAGATAGTTTCTGATTCAGTAAAATTAGATACTATTATCCCTGTAAAAGAGAAATTAGAGTTTGTGGTAGAGCACAATTCCGAGGACGAAATACATAATCGTAAAAAACGTATGACTTACCTTTTGCGTAAGGCACATGTAGTTTACGGCGATATGACTATTGATGCAGATTATATCGAACTAAATTGGGATACAGGTGATGTATATGCCGAAGGTAAGCGCGATTCTATTGGGAATATTATTGAAAAAACAAAGTTTACACAAGGTCAACAAGAAATTTTGCAAGATGCTTTCAAGGTAAATTTCAAAACGAAAGTTGGAATCGCGTATAACATTCGCATGACGCAAGAAGATGGAATCATCATTGCTGATAAAGCGAAACGTGTCAATGATTCGGTAATGTTATTAAAACGTGCCGATTTTACAACGGATACTTATTTTAAAGAAGAAAAAGATACTCGACCAGATTATTTTCTTCGCGCCAAAGAAGGAAAAATGATTGATAAAAATGGTAAGAAAACATTGATTACCGGCCCCATCAATATGTGGATTTATGACGTACCAACGCCCTTAGCATTGCCATTTGGTTACATCCCAGCGATGGGTGCAAAACGTGCAGCAGGTATTTTGATGCCTCGCCCAGGTGAGCGTACAAATCTTGGTTTCTTTATCGAAGATTTAGGGTTTTATGTTCCATTTGGAGATAATTTTGATTTAAAACTTTCGGGGGATGTTTATACAAAAGGTAGTTGGGCTGCTAGAGCCGAGTCTACCTATAAAAAACGTTATAAATACAATGGACGACTTGCAGCGAATGTAGAAAATCGTTTAACTGGTATCAAAGGTCTTACCGAAGGTTCTAATGCGTTTTCTAAACAAAATATGTTTGGTGTAATGTGGTCGCATAGCCAAGACCCAAAAGCAAATCCATATTGGTTGTTCAATGCGAATGTTAACTTTTCGAGTTCGAAATATTACCGTGAATCTGTACGAAATCAATACATCAATACTGGACAAGTTTTTACAAACAACGTTAACTCGTCTATCAACTTAACAAAAAACTTTGAGAATGCACCTCTAACAGCTCAATTGAGTATGTCTCACTCTCAAAACTATAATACTGGAGATATTAACATTGCATTTCCTCGTTTCAATTTGACAATGTCTCGTATTTTCCCTTTTGCAAAGAAAAATATGCCAAAAGAAGGTTTAATTCAAAATCTTGGTTTAACGTATAGTATGCAAGCAGGAAATGAAGTTAACACCAACGACAAAGATATTTTTACAGACAAAATGTGGAAAGATCAAATGCGAATGGGAGCCAATCACAAAATTGGTTTGCAAACAGGTATTACACTTGCTAATTATTTCCCATTAACACTTTCTTCTGACTATAATGAAGTTTGGGGTGATAATCGTTTAATTAAAAATTACAATTCTGTTAACGGAAAAGTAGAAGACACAACATTGAAAGGATTCAATTCTTATCGAACATTTAATTTCAATGCTTCTGTTTCAACAAATATTTATGGATTATATCTTAATCCAAATAAAGATGCTAAGATTTTAGGAATTCAGCACGTAATTACACCATCTATTGGTTATAGTTATACGCCAGATTTCCAAAGTCAATCTTGGGGATATTATAAAGCGTATCAAAACCAAAATCAAGAAGAAGTTTGGTACAACCAATATCAAAACATGTTATATGGTGTATCAATTCCTGGTTTAACAAATTCATTAAACTTTGGACTTTCGAATAACTTGGAGATGAAAATCAAAGATTCAAATGATCCGAAAGGTTTCAAAAAAGTGAAGATTTTTGAATATTTACGTTTGAGTTCTTCTTATAATTTCTCTGCGGATGAATTTAAACTTTCTCCAATTAGTATTAATGGAATGACATCTTTGTTTGACAGAAAAGTAAATGTACAATTCTCATCAACTGTTAATCCATATAAAATTCAACGTTACATTAATGCTGAAGGAAGTGAAGTTGCTCAATACATTGATGAACTTGGCTTAGGAAATCTTCGTATTTCGAACATGACATTAGGAACTGGTTATACTTTTGACAATAGTACATTTGGTGGAAAACGTTTCGATGCCAAGAACTATAAAAAGCGTGGAACAGTTCGTGATGAAAATTTCTATTATGACAGCGACAATTATGCTCAATTTGCTATTCCTTGGAGTTTAACAGCTAATTTAAGTTATAATTATAGCAAAGGAACAGAACGAAAAGGAAGTAGCACAGGCTCTATTGCAATGAATGGTAAAATTTCTCCAACACCATATTGGGCTATTTCAGCAAATGCAACTTACGATTTCATCAAAAGCGAAATTACTTATGTACGTTTTGGTTTTGAAAGAGATTTACGAAGCTTTACTTTATCATTCAACTGGACACCAATGGGAACATATAAAAGTTATGATTTCTTTATCGGAATCAAAGCATCAATCTTACAAGATTTAAAATACAACGATAGATCAAGACTTAATTACTAAAAAAATATTAATATGAAAAAACAAATCGTTCATACAGAAAAAGCGCCACAAGCAATTGGACCTTATTCACAAGGTGTAAAATACAACGGATTTATTTACACATCAGGACAAATTCCTTTTAATGTAGAAAAAAATGAGTTGGTTACAACAGGCATTCAAGATGAAGTTCATCAAGTAATGAAAAATGTAATTGCAATTTTAGAAGCGGGCGGAACAACAATTGATCAAGTTGTAAAAACAACAATTTTCGTTAAGGATTTAAATGATTTCAATGCAGTTAACGAAGTTTATGCTTCTTATTTTAATGACGAAAATTATCCTGCACGCGAATGTGTAGAAGTTGCTCGTTTACCACGCGACGTAAATGTTGAAATTTCTGTAATCGCCATTGCAGACTAATAAAATATTATGCTAAAAGACAAAACTGTATTAAGAAACACAATTGCTGTAATAGTAGGATTAGCTGTTATCTATGCTATCATACAATTTGGTCTTATATACAACGCGGATAGATTAGGATGGGACGACAAAGTTTTTCCAGAATGGAGACATATCATCAAATATTTTTCGCACCAAGAAGGGAAAAAATTCGAAGTTCAATTTTTTGGATCAATGCTAGCAATTAGTGGAATTGCAGCTTTAGTTGGAGGTGTCATAACAGCACTTATCGTAAGAAGAGCTAAACAAGCTTACACGATGTTTGTAGGTTTTATTGTGTTAATCGTTGCTTTAGGCGACGTTCTTATCACGCCTTATCACCCAACTTGGTACGAAATTGCGATCTGTCCAGTTTTATTCTTTTCATCATGGATTGGAGGTTTAATTGTAGATTTGATTTACAAGAAGTTTTTCAAAAAATACAAACCGTCCAGCCAATCATATTAAACTAAAATTATGTCTGAAAAAGATAGAAAAATTAGAGTTGCCATTTCGATTGGTGATTATAACGGAATCGGAATTGAGGTTATCTTAAAAACCTTACAAGAAAAAGAAATAACTGAGTTTTTTACACCTGTTATTTTCGGTTCAACCAAATTATTATCGTATCAAAAAGATCGTTTAAAATTTGACCGAATCAATTTTCAAGGTATTCAAGATGCGAATCAAATTGTAGACGGAAAAATCAATGTGGTTAATCTTTGGAAAGATCAAATTGATGTACATTATGGTAAAGTAACCAAAGAAGCTGGTGAACACGCTTATCAATCATTAAAAGCGGCTGCAAAATCTGTTTCAGATGGTTTTACAGATGTTTTGGTAACGGCTCCAATTAATAAAGATAATATTCAGTCCGAAGAATTTCATTTCCCAGGTCATACCGAATATTTAGGAGAAGTTTGGGGAGGAAAACCTTTGATGTTTTTAGTTTCAGAGAAATTGAGAGTTGGTTTAGTCACGCAACATATTCCAATTAGCGAAGTTGCAAAACAAATTAATTCAAAATCTGTTTATGCAAAAATTCAACAAATTCATAAAAGTTTGATTGAAGATTACGCCATCAGCAAGCCAAAAATTGCTGTTCTTGGGCTTAATCCTCATGCAGGTGACAATGGTCTGTTAGGATCAGAAGAAAAAGAAATTATTTCGCCTGTTATCGAGCGTTGCATTAACGAAAATCAATTAGTTTTTGGACCTTATTCGGCAGATAGTTTTTTCAATCCAAATAATTTAGACGCTTTTGATGCTGTTTTGGCCATGTATCACGATCAAGGATTGGTTGCTTTCAAAACAATTAGTTTTGATGAAGGAGTTAATTATACAGCTGGATTAAAATTTGTACGAACTTCGCCAGATCATGGTGTGGCTTACGACATCGCAGGAAAAGGAATTGCAAACGAAGAATCATTTAAGGAAGCTATTTTTTCGGCAATCGAATTATATAAAAATCGAAACGAATACCAAGAGCTAACAAAAAATGTATTGCAACATATTCCTCTAAAATTAGAAAAAGGCGATAATAAAGAATAAAAAATTAAAATAAGTTGCAAAGAGCTATTAATTTTAAATAAATTAGATTATCTTTGCACACCTTTTTGTGGTATGGACAAGTTAAAAAATTATAATATTGTATTTACAAGCTTGCCTTTTGGTAAGAGTGATTTTACATTCGAATTATCACAATCGTTCTTTGATTTATTTGAAATTGAGCAAGATTTTGACAATCCTAATTTAATTGCGACAATTATTTTAGATAAAAAATCGACAATGCTTGAGTTAGAAATCAGCTTAAAAGGGAACATTACAGTTCCTTGTGATTTGACTGGAGAATTGTTTCAGCAAGAAATTTCGAATAATGCAGAATTAATTGTTAAATTTGGCGACGAGTTTGACGATACTGATTTTGAGATATGGGTAATTCCAAGAGAGGAATACCAAATCAATGTTGCACAAGTTTTTTATGAACTAGCAATGCTATCAGTACCAACAAAACGAATTCATCCCGATGTCTTGAATGGCAAAAGCGATTCTGAAATGATTGAATTGTTAGACCAATACAGCATTTACGAATTAGACGAAGATGCAGAAGACGAGCATAACGATGAAGACAACAACAATGATGACGATGACGATAATAACGACATTGATCCTCGTTGGGCAAAATTGAAAGATTTGAAACCTTAATTGGTTTTTATTATTAAAATAAATTATAGAAATAAAGAAAAAAAAGTAGTTAGATATGGCACATCCTAAGAGAAGACAGTCGTCAACAAGAAGAGATAAACGTAGAACACACTACAAAATCGAAGCTCCACAATTAGCAATCGATAAAACAACAGGTGAAGCACACTTATACCACAGAGCTCACTGGTCTGACGGAAAATTATACTACAAAGGAAAAGTAGTATTAGAAAAAGTACAAGAAGTTACTGAATAATATAATCTTCGAAAGATTTTGAAGCTGTTTCTAAAAAGAAACAGCTTTTTTTATTTTTTTTTCAATACCTTTGAAGTCGTTTTATAGAAAACAAACATAAAAGGTCAAATAAAAAACCGCATTATATGGACATTAAAGACATTCAAAATTTAATTAGATTCGTATCAAAAGCAGAAGTTGCTGAAGTGAGCATCAAACAAGATGACATCGAAATCAAAATCAAAACTTTAGCAAGCGTACCTGCACAAGTTGCATCTCAACAAATTTATGTACCACAAGCTCCTGTAGCACAAGTTGCAGCACCTCAAGCAGCAGCTGCACCAGCAAATAACTCTACTACATCAACAGAAGAAGAAAACAGTAATTTAATTACAGTTAAATCTCCTATGATTGGTACTTTCTACCGTTCTGCAGGACCAGGTAAAGAACCTTTTATTAATGTAGGTGATGCTATTGCTCCAGGCAAAGTTTTATGTATTGTTGAAGCAATGAAATTATTCAACGAAATCGAATCAGAAGTTTCTGGAAAAATTGTAAAAATCTTAGTGGACGACGCTAGTCCAGTTGAGTACGATCAACCATTATTCTTAGTTGATCCAGCTTAATCAATTATATCTAAAAAATTATGTTTAAGAAGATATTAATCGCTAATAGAGGAGAAATTGCAATGCGTATTATACGTACTGCAAAAGAAATGGGAATCAAAACGGTTGCTGTTTACTCTAAAGCTGACGAGACATCTTTACATGTACGTTTCGCAGACGAAGCTGTGTGTATTGGTCCTGCTCCAAGTAAAGATTCATACCTTAAAATCTCTAATATCATTGCAGCAGCAGAAATTACTGACGCTGATGCTATTCACCCAGGATACGGATTCTTAGCAGAAAATTCTAATTTCTCTAAAATTTGTGCTTCTAACGGAATCAAGTTTATTGGAGCTTCTGCTGACAATATTGACCGTATGGGAGATAAAGCAAACGCAAAAGCAACAATGAAAGAAGCTGGAGTTCCTGTTGTACCAGGATCTGATGGTTTATTAGAAAGTTATGAAGAAGCTTTAGAAATTGCTCGCGAAATTAAATACCCAGTAATGATAAAAGCTACTGCCGGTGGTGGTGGTAAAGGTATGCGTGCGATTTGGAAAGAAGAAGATTTATTACACGCATGGGATTCTGCTCGTGCCGAAGCTGCAGCAGCTTTTGGTAACGACGCAATGTACATGGAAAAATTGATCGAAGAACCACGTCATATTGAGTTTCAAGTTGCATCTGACCAAAATGGTAAAGCTTGTCACTTATCAGAGCGTGACTGTTCTATTCAACGTCGTAATCAAAAATTAGCAGAGGAAACTCCATCTCCAATCATGACAGACGAATTACGTCAGCGCATGGGAGATGCAGCTATCAAAGCTTGTGAATATATCGGTTACGAAGGTGTTGGAACAATTGAGTTCTTAGTAGATAAACATGGAGACTTTTACTTTATGGAAATGAATACTCGTATCCAAGTAGAGCATCCAATTACTGAGCAAGTAACAGGTTTCGATTTAATTCGTGAACAAATTATGTTAGCGGACGGTGAGCCTGTTTCTGGTCAAAATTATTATCCAAACGGACACTCTATCGAATGTCGTATCAATGCAGAAGATCCTTACAACGACTTCCGCCCTTCTCCAGGTAAAATTACAAATATTAATATTCCTGGTGGTAATGGTGTTCGTGTAGATACACATTGTTATGCTGGATATTCTATTCCACCGAACTACGATTCTATGATTGCAAAAATCATTGTTACTGCACAAACGCGTGAAGAAGCAATTGCAAAAATGAAACGTGCGTTAGGAGAATTTTATATCGAAGGTATCAAAACAACAATTCCTTTCCACTTACAGTTGATGGACAACCCAGATTTTATCGCGGGTAATTATACAACTAAGTTTATGGAAGATTTTGTTTTTGACGAATCTTACGCAAATTACGGAGAATTATAAGAAATTAAATTTTCAAAATATTAAAAATCCAGAACCAATGTTCTGGATTTTTTTATGTCATTGTGTCAGCAAAAATCAAATGGCTTAATTGTTGAAAATATCACCTCATAAAAGTAGTAAATAATCAATTCAATCATTCCATCTAAAATCAAAATCTCAAGTATTTGATAAGATTCGATCCGAATTGTTAATTTATAGTGAATGAATTGATTGTAATATTACTTTTTACTATTAAAAATCATTAATAATTTATACATTTGCACTCCAAATTTAAGGTAGATGAATATTACTAAAAATACAACAGACAAATTAAACGCAGTATTAACTGTAACTGTTGATAAGGCAGATTTTCAAGAAAAAGTAGTTGACGTATTGAACCAATACAGAAAAACAGCTAACATCAAAGGTTTCCGTAAAGGACAAGTTCCAATGAGCTTTGTAAAAAAACAATACGAACAAGCTGTTATTTTTGATACAGTTAACGAAATTTTACAAAAAAGTGTATCTGAATACATCAACACAGAAAAATTATCAATCTTAGGAAATCCAGTTCCAGTAATGAAAGATGTTGATTGGGATGCTGATCAATTATCATTTGATTTCGAATTAGGATTAGCTCCAGAATTTGATGTTGATTTATCTAAAGTAGAAGTTGACAGCTACAAAGTAAAAGTTGCTGACGACGAAATCCAAAAATATGTAGATAATTTCGCTGCTCGTTTTGGATCATTAAAATCTTTAACTGAAGCTGAAGCTGAAGCTGTATTGAAAGTAGAAGCTTCTGTAGAAGGACAAGAAGCTAAACCAACATTTATCCGTTTAGAAGAATTGAAAGATGCTTCTGCATTTATCGGTAAAAAAGCTGGTGATGTTGTAGAAGTAAATTCTAACGATATTTTTGACACTGCTGAAGAAGCTGCACAACAATTGAACACAGAAGTTTCTGAAGAAGGAACTAACGTTACTTATACAATCAAAGAAATTAACAAAGCTGAAAAAGCAGAAGTTAACCAAGAATTATTTGATAAAGTTTATGGAGAAGGAGCTGTAGATTCAGAAGAAGCTTTCCGTAACAAAATCAAAGAAGAGTCAGAAAACATGTACAACAAAGAATCTGACAAACAAATTATCAATGACGTTGTAGCTAAATTATTAGATACAGTTCAATTTGATTTACCAACAGAATTTTTAACAAAATGGTTAATCACTTCTAACGAAAATGTAACTTCTGAAGAGCAAGCGAAAGAAGAATTGGTAAAAATGGACAAAGGTTTACGTTACCAATTAATCGAAGCTAAAATTGCTGAAGTTAACAATGTAGAAGTAAATGCTGAGGAAGTAAAAGAAGCTGCTTTTGCTGCAATCAAAGATCAATTAAAAATGTACGGTCAAACTTCTATTCCAGAAGAAACATTACAACAAATTGCAATGTCTGCTTTACAGAATCAAGAAGAATACAACCGTTTATCATACCAAGTGTTTACAGACAAAATGTTAGACATCTTCAAAAACAATGTAA
This sequence comes from Empedobacter sp. UBA7248, assembly GCF_002472945.1. Taxonomy (NCBI): domain Bacteria; kingdom Pseudomonadati; phylum Bacteroidota; class Flavobacteriia; order Flavobacteriales; family Weeksellaceae; genus Empedobacter; species Empedobacter sp. UBA7248. Next base: position 210,948 of record NZ_DKSU01000008.1, read on the forward strand.
AATTGAACGAGAAAGAAGTAACATTTGACGAGTTTGTTGACATTATTACAGAAAAAAATAAAGAATTAGCAGAAGCTTAATCACTTCTAAAAAATTCTTTATACCTTTCATTTAAAATCTAAATTTAATAATGAAAAACGTAGGAGAAGAATTTAAAAAATATGCGCTGTTAGACAAAGGAATTAGCTCTTTACATATGGAGAGTTACATCCAAAATACAACGCCTTACATCGTTGAAGAAAGAAAATTGAACGTTGCACAAATGGACGTTTTCTCTCGTTTGATGATGGACAGAATCATCTTTTTAGGAACAGGAATCGATGATCAAATTGCCAATATTATTCAAGCGCAATTATTGTTCTTAGAAAGTGTGGATGCGACAAAAGACATTCAGATTTATGTTAACTCACCAGGTGGTGGTGTTTATGCTGGATTAGGAATTTACGATACAATGCAGTTAGTAAAACCAGACGTTGCAACAATTTGTACAGGAATGGCAGCTTCTATGGGAGCAGTTTTATTATGTGCAGGTGCAGCAGGAAAACGTTCGGCTCTTAAACATTCTCGCGTGATGATTCACCAACCTTTAGGTGGTGCTCAAGGACAAGCTACTGATATGGAAATTACATTGAAGGAAATCTTGAAATTGAAAAAAGAATTATATGATATTCTTGCAACTCATTCTGGTCAAACTTTCGAGCAAATCGAAAAAGATGGTGAACGTGATTACTGGATGACTTCACAAGAAGCAAAAGAATATGGAATGATTGACGAAGTTTTATTGCCTCGTAAATAATTTTAAATTCAATAAAAATACAAAAAAAGGATACTCAAAATTTTGAGTATCCTTTTTTTCGTTTACAAATACTTAAAATTTTGTAAAACAATAAGAATGAAATAAAAAAACAATAATCTAAATAAGGACAAAAACATCCACTTTTTTGATTTAATTTACAATTATAGAAATTAACAAATAATTTATTTTCTATCTAGAAGAAAATAAATACCTTTGCATCTTAATTAGTATAAAAAATTGGAAGAAAATAAGTGCTCTTTTTGCGGAAAAAGCAGAAACGAAGTAAATATTTTAGTGTCTGGAATCGACGGTAATATTTGTGATAATTGCATAGAACAAGCTCATGGTATAGTTTTAGAAGAATCGAAATTTAACGAAAATAACGATTTGATAAAACCATTAACGCTAAAATCTCCGAAAGAAATTAAAGAGTTTTTAGATGATTACGTGATTGGTCAAGACCAGGCAAAAAAAATATTGTCGGTTGCCGTATACAACCATTACAAAAGAATATTGCTAGACAAAGAAAATGATGTAGAGATTGATAAATCGAACGTTATTTTAGTTGGAGAAACAGGAAGTGGAAAAACATTATTAGCAAAAACAATTGCTAAGTTATTGAATGTTCCATTTGCAATCGTTGATGCAACTGTACTTACAGAAGCTGGATATGTAGGAGAAGATGTAGAAAGTATTTTGACGCGTCTTTTACAATCTGCTGATTATAATGTAGAGCTTGCCGAAAAAGGAATCGTATTTATTGATGAAGTAGATAAAATTGCACGTAAAAGTGACAATCCATCTATTACACGTGACGTTTCTGGAGAAGGTGTACAACAAGCTTTGCTTAAAATTTTGGAAGGAACTATTGTTAACGTGCCACCAAAAGGAGGACGTAAGCATCCTGATCAAAAATTTATAGAAGTTAATACAAAAGATATTTTGTTTGTGGCTGGTGGAGCTTTTTCTGGAATAGAAAAACACATTGCAGATCGTTTGAAGAAACACGTAATTGGTTTCAAGAATGAGGATCACAAAGAAATCGAAAATCTTTTGGATGAAGTAAATGCACAAGATTTGAAAAACTTTGGTATCATTCCAGAATTAATTGGACGTTTACCAATTATTACGTATCTTAAAGCATTAGATAAAGAAGCGATGAGAGCTATTTTGACAGAACCAAAGAACTCTCTAATGAAACAATATACAAAACTTTTTGCCCTAGACGGAAAAGAGCTTGTAGTGACGGACGAAACCCTAAATAGAATTGTAGACCGTGCCAATGAACTGGGTTTAGGAGCTCGAGGATTGCGAGCAGTTACGGAAGAAATCTTTACTGATTTGATGTATAACATTAAAGATTTACCAGAAAAAGTTATAATATAATCTATTGTATAGTAACTTATTAATAAATATTTTTATATTTGTAATGAAATTATTTTTTAATTTTAATAAAAACCTACCAAAATAACATAATTTATGAAAAAGAATCTACTTGCTTTATTCGTACTTGGTGCGATATATAGCGCTTCTGCGCAAGATACGTATATCAAAGACGCTGTGATAGTCAAAGTTAATCCTAATACTTTATTCTATAACGGAGGAAATGTAAATGTTAGTACAGATCAAATAACTGCTACAACTGAGAAAATAATTAATCAAGGGAATATCCAAATTCAAGGTGGTTTTACAAACGTAAATGAAACTGGAAAAAACTTTGTAAACAAGTACACTAGCTCAACATCTTATGGTCAATTAATCATTAAAGATGCTAGTAGTGTTACAGGAAAAGTAGCTATTGAAAGATCTGTTCCTGATTTAACAAATGATGAATATATTATCTCGTTACCGTACAAAAATACATCAGCTAAAGATGTTATAAATTCTATGACTGGAGGTGATTTCTTCTCAGGAAATTGTGCTATTAATGTAGATTGTGGCTTAAACAAAAGGTATAATCAATCTCTTTTTGTGTGGGATGTTGAAGAAACAGAATATGATGCTGTTGACAACAATTATACCATTACTCCAGAACGTAGATATTTATTAAATTTAAGAAATGGAACTAATGTAAAGTCTACAATTAATTCTTTAGGAGCTGTTAGTTCGTTAGTATTTGCTGGTATTCCTAATAACAATCAAACAAATTATACTCTAAAAAGTGGATTAAAAGGAAAAACTTCTGATTTTGCAAATCTTGCTTGGAAAGATTGGAAAAATAGAATCAATAATTATGCAGAGTCTTATGATTCATATATTGGAAACCAAACAGGTACTAAATATGACAATGATAAATTATTTGGAAAAAATTTACATCGTTTAGGAAATCCTTTTACATCTAATTTAGATTTATCAAATATTAATTCTGGAGCTTCATGGATTACTTTTAATACAGCTTCAGGATCTGGTAAATCACCTGCAGAAGCATGGCTTGCACTACGATTTAGAGTATTTAAAGTAGCAAATGATTACATAATTAAATGGAATAGTAACTCAGGAAACACTAGTACAGGAAATACAACTGCTCTTAGTGCTTATTTAATGAAGGATAATACAAATAGTAAATATTTTTGGACAGGAAGCCCCGAAGCATTATTGGTAAAGCCTTATGAATCATTTTACGTAGACTATAATGTTATTAGTCCATCAGGAAATGGATCACTTATTATTGATGCTAAGGTTAATTTAAGCGATTCTCAAAAAACTTTTATTAATGGATATACTTTTTCAGGTACTGGTACATATTCTAAATCAGCAAATACAGCTAATGTTGAGTCTGATATTTTATATAATGAAAAATTAAAAGAAAATGGATTAGTGACAGATTTTGATTTTACGCAACTAGAATTGTATTTGAGTAAAGATAACCAATTACAAGGAAATGCTGCTTATTTGTTAAATGCTAACTTTATGGTTACTGGCTCTTCTAATCCTGCTAAAATTACTAATCCTATTTTTTTCTATGAAGAAGACAAAGAAGGAAATGTATTGTTAGATTCTCAAACATTAACTAATCAATTCAATAATGAAGATTATATTGGTAAACCTTTGAGAATAGGTTTTTATAATTTAGAAAATGGAAAAAATTATCGTTTAAATTTAAATCTTTATGAATATTCTATTTTAAATAAAGTAAAAAATTTAACTGTAGGAAAATACTATTTATATGATAATGTCACAAAAAAAGCTATAGATGTTAGTGAAGCTACTGAACTAAGTTTTATTGCTGATGATAAAATTAACGAACGTTTTGAATTTTATTGGAATGAATTACCAAGTAAATTAGGAACAAGTGATTTGAATAGAACCGACGCTACTTTTCTTTATACAAATAATAAAAGTCAGTATGTTAGATTTGAAGATAAAAATACAACAGCAGATATTTCAATTTTTGATTTAACTGGACGTCAAATATTTTATAAAACAAATATTATGACAAATACTGATTATAAACTTAATCTAGCAAATATACCTACTATGTATGTTGTTAAAATTACATATAAAGATGGTAAAGTAGTAACGAAGAAAACCATTAACAAATAACCTAGCTATGAAGAAACATTTAAATAAATTATTCTTAATTATACTTTTTTTTAGTTGTTCTAAGGTAATAAAGGCTGCTGATCCTTGTCCACCAGATATGCCAGATTGTGAATCTAGCGATGGAGGGGGAATTGAAGGAGGGGGAACCGGAGGAAGAAAAGTTCCAATAGACGATTACGCACCTATTTTAATTGTTACAGCTGTAACAATCGCAGGAGTGATTTCCTACAGACAAAGACAAGTTATTAAAAAATAAATTCATACTTTTAAACCTCAATCTATTCGATTGAGGTTTTTTTATTATATCAAACAAACTATGAAAAATAAATTTATACTACCGCTTGTTGTTTTAGGAAGTTCTGCCTTTGGGCAGTTTAATGTTTCTGGGCAAATAGAAAATTATGCAAACAAACCTGTTTTGGTTAAGATTTTTGAGAATGCTGAAATGAAATTAATCAACAATGCGATTACTGATAACAATGGAAATTTCTCTGTTAAAGTTCCAAAAGCGTACAATGGTTTTGTACGTATTGATTTGCCAACAGGAGAAAATCTTTCGTTATTAACTGATAACAAAAATCTAAAATTCAAAACGGTAAGTGGACAAGAAATGTCTTCTAAACTTGAAATTTTAGAGGGAAATACTCAAAAGGAATACAATAAAGTTTTGGCACTTCAACCATTAAATGAAGTTCAAAATCAAGTTTTTCCTTATTTGATGCAAATGTATAAGCCAACTGATGAGTTTTATACAGCAATGGTAAAAGAAGATAAACGTATAAAAGAGTTGAAACGTAACGAAAATTTTTCGCCATTAATCACCTATATTAATGAGTTGAATGATTTGAAACAAAAAGCTCAAACAAATAAAGATGCTGAAACGCTAAATGAAATTGTGAATCATTTTGTAAAAGATGATGTACGATTGGAACAATCTGGAATGTTTAATGATTTAGTTTTTGCATATATTAATGGAAAATTAGCTGCTGCAAACAATCAAAATGTAGAAGGAAATTTAATTGCTGCTACAGACGAAATTTTGGCTAAAACAGATATCAAAACCACACGAGGTCAAAATGTATTGACAACTATCTTAAACTTTGTTCCTGAAAAAGAATATGCAAATTTTCATAAAAAATACGTAGATAAAGTAAAAGGTTTGACTTCTAACGTAACAGATCAATTGAAAAAGAAAGTAGGACAAAGCGCTTCTATGCAAGCAGGAAGTAAAGTTCCGAATATCACTTTTCCTCAACCTGTTAACGGAAAAAAATCGTTGTATGATATCAAAGCAGATCAAAAATTAATTGTTTTCTGGGCTTCTTGGTGTCCTGCTTGTCAACAAGAAATCCCGCATATTAAAGAGTTTTATAAGAACTTTAAATCAAAAGGCGGAGAAATTGTTGCCATTTCTTTAGACTACGATCAAACAGCGTTTAAAAGCGCTACAAAGGATTTACCTTGGTACAATTATACTGATCTTTTGAGATGGGATTCGCCAATCGCAGCTGAGTTTGGAATAGAGTCTACTCCTACTCTAATTTTGGTTGATAAAGACAATAAATTAATTAAGAAAGTTCATCATATTTCTGAGTTAGAAGTATCGAAATAATAACGAAAAAGCTACATTGAAAATCAATGTAGCTTTTTTATTTTATTGAATTATTTTCTAAATAAATCCTTGACTGTTCTTGTAATGAATGATTAGAAAAATTCCGATCAGAATAGTGAATCCCCACAACGAACTTCCTCCATAACTAAAGAATGGTAGCGGAATACCAACTGTTGGGAAAAGCCCAATTACCATTGCAATATTGATAAAGAAGTGGAAAAATAAAATAGAGGCAACAGCATATCCATAAAATCGAGCAAATCTATTTTTTTGGATTTCGGCTAAGAAAAATAATCGTCCTACGAAAACTGCATAAACAATCACCAAGGCTGTACTACCAATGAATCCCCACTCTTCTCCTACTGTTGTAAAAATATAATCGGTTTGTTGTTCTGGCACAAATCTTCCTTTTTTAATAGTTCCTTGATTGTAACCTTTCCCGTATAATTCGCCCGAACCAATCGCTGTTTTTGCATATAATAAATTATATCCCGAAGTATCGCGGTATTTTGCTTCTCCTTCATACAAAACCATCACACGTTCTTTTTGGTGTTTCGGTAACTTCTCAAAAATGATCGGAGAAATAAAACTAACCGTGCTTGCAAATAATAACAACACAATAGACGCAATAATACTAAAATTCAAAACATTTGCAGCTAATCCAGATTGTGTTTTGAAGGGTGAATCATTAATTTCTTTTTGTTCGGTTAATTTTAAAATTAAAACTGGAATGATTGATATAAAGAATCCTATCAATCCAAAGAAAGTTGTATTAAAAAATATCGGTTCTGAGAAAAATAAGGAACGCATTGGGAATAAATGTCCAAAAGATTCTCTTGTTGTTTCTGATAAATCTTCAACCAAATAACAAATTCCAATCAATAATAAAAAGAAAATTGATAAACCGATTAAAACGCCGTGCATTGCATCAACTACATTCTGATTATAATTGAAAGCTAAAATTAATAAAGCTATTGTAAGAATTATAAATCCAAAAACTAATAAAACGTAAAAAGGAATTTGTACAATCGAAATCAAGAAAATGATTAATAATATGATTGGCGCTAAAATTATCCACGGATTAAGTCCTTCTCTGTACAATGCAATACTTAATGAACAAAAAATAATTACTGATCCTAAATCGGGTTGTAAAAGAATTAAGACTACTGGTATAGCTATAATCAACAATATTTTTCCTATAAAACCTAAGTCTTTTAGATTTGCATTTGAATGATTGATAAAATTAGCAATCAACAAAGCTGTACCGATCTTCGCAAATTCTGCAGGTTGCAAACTCAGAGGACCAAAACGATACCACGCTTTTGCACCATTAATTTCTTTTCCAACAATCAAAACTCCCACGAGCAAAACGAGGGAAATGATATAAAAGACAGGACTATAAATTTCGAAGAAATTACGATTGTTTCCACTCGCAATTATCAAAATCAATATCATCACCATTCCAAGTCCAAACCAAATTAGCTGTTTTACACCTAAATCTGGATTGACACTATACACATTCATAATCCCGAAAGTTACTATCAGAAACCCTAGGATCAGTACGGTCCAATCAATTCCTTTTAGTAATCTGCTTTGGCTCATGTTTTAGTTTTGTTGAATCTTTTTTTAATTTTAAACTATCTACTTTATTTCCGATCGAATCCTTTTTTACTGGTTCTACGTATAATCCTTTTCTTTTTAGATAATCTATCCATTGACGACGATATTCGCCTTGTAAATTACCATTTTTCATACGTTGCACTAACGCAGGACGTTTTATTGTATCTGTTACATACAATTCAGCAATCAAACTCGCCATTGGTCCAGCATAAGTTGTACCCCAAGAACCATTCTCTACAATTGCAGCAATCGCAATTTTTGGTTTATCTGCTGGAGCAAACAATACAAATAATGAGTGATCTTGTCCATGAGAATTTTGAGAAGTTCCGGTTTTACCAAATTGTACAAAAGAACTTGTATCAAAACTACGAGCTGTACCCATTGTAAATACATTACGCATTCCGCGTTGAATGATGTCAAAATGTTTTGGATCAACCAATGTATTTTTTTTCACCATATAAGTAGAATCTGTCAATGGTTTTCCATCAATACTATGTACAATATGCGGTGTATAGAAAAATCCTTTGTTCGCAATGATTGCTGTATAATTAGCCATTTGCAGTGGAGTTGTATTAATATCTCCTTGTCCCATACCATTAAAAATAATACGGTAAGGATTCCAAACACCTTCTCCAAAACGATTGTCGTAAAACTCAGCTGTCGGAATAAGACCTTTGCTACCAACAGGTAAATCTGTTCCCATAAATTTTCCTAATCCGAAACTATTCAAAATGGAAGCCCATTCGTTAATTCCTACACTATAATCGTTTGGATCTTTACGAACAATATCTCGGTAAGCCTCTGAGAAAAAGTTATTACACGATTTTCCAATCGCATGTTCTAGACCTTGTGGTGTATAATACATTCCACAGTGACAACCAATATGCATACGTCCATAACGGAAACCATGTTTACAAACATACGTTGTCTTTTCTGTCATCGTTCCCATTTGTAAACCAGCCAAAGCCGTTACCATTTTGAATGTAGAACCAGGAGGATAAGTTCCTTGTAAGGCTCTATCATAAGTTGGACGAGCAATAGAATCGTTGATTAATGCACTTCTCAACTTTGTATTCAAATAATCATTTGGATTAATTGTAGGTGCAGATGCTAAAGCCAAAATTTCACCATTATTAGGATCAAGTGCGACAATTGCCCCACGTTTATTTTGAAGCATTTGTTCTGCCAATTCTTGCAAACGATAATCTATGGTTAAATGAACTGTTTTCCCACTTTTTACAGGTCGATCATAGTCACCGTTTTTATATGGACCAACAACATTCATTGTTCGATCTACAATCCAGTTTTTTACACCTTTTACTCCACGTAAATCTTTTTCATACGATTTTTCAACTCCGGCAATTCCTACTAAATCTCCAGGTTGATAATAGGTAGAATCTGTTTTGATATAAGATTGATTGGCCTCATTTATATAGCCTAGTATATTTCCTGCAGAATTTACCATGTACTTACGTTCAGGACGTTTGATGATACTAAACGCTGGATACAAATACAATTGCTCTTGCATACGAGCAAAATTCTCGCGCGAAATATTCTTTAAAAAAGGATATGGAGATAATTTTTTGTAATCTTTTGCAGTTACAATTTTATCTAAAATAGAATCAAATTGTTGTGTAGAAATTCCAATCATTTTAGAGAATTTAGGCTTATCAAAACCATTCATATATTCTCCATAACTGTCAATTAATTTTCCAGGAATAACATCTAATTCGTACGAATAGGTATTACTCACCAACAATTTTCCGTTTCGATCAAGAATATCACCACGATTGGGATAAATAATCTCTTGTTTGATCGACGTATTAAATGCATTTAACGTATAACGATCTGTAAATAATTGCAAATACGCCAAACGTCCTATAAATAGAAACACTATAAACAGGATGAGTGCATAAACAACCATCAACTTTTTCATACTCCAACTTTATTTTTAAATAAAATTTTATAAATAAAGACAAACACAAAAGTTATTCCCGAATTGATTAATGCTTTTAGCATCAAAGGTCCAATTCCTGATGGTTTAAAATTCTCAAGAAGTAATAAAATAATATGATGTGCAAGAATTAGAATAATCAAATAAAATAACCATTGCGCAAAACTAAACGAATTGAAAGAGAAAAATTCCATTTCGTAATCTTGTTTTCCTGCCAAAAGTTTGATAATTGGATTTCTAAGAAATGCGATAAGTGTTAATGCGAAAGCATGAATTCCACCTGTATATTCGAAAATATCAATCATTAATCCTAACATAAATGATAAGATTAATAAGGCATATTTATTTTGATAAGGCGGATAAAATAATACAAATACAATATAGATATATGGTTGATAGCTTCCTAAAAAGTTGATGTGATTGAACACAAAAACTTGTAGCAAAGCTAAAACGATAATCTTGATAATATTGATTAAAAAATCTTTATTGAACATTCTTTGGACTTGTTATTGTATCTGATTTTTCTACTTGTTGAATTTCAACTTTATTAAGGTTTGTAACCACATAAGCTTGTGCTAAATTGGCAAAATCTTGTTTCAATCTTACTTGAACTTTCATTTCTCCCGTTTCATCAATTCCTTTGCTTACAACTTTACCTATAATAATTCCTTCTGGGAAAACTGGCGATTTACCATCCGTTTCGATGATATCACCTTTTTTCACTTCGATGTATTTCGGAATTTCATATAACTGAACAAAACGAGGATCTTTTCCATCCCATTTCACTGTCCCGAAATATTGATTACCTTTGATACGTGCATTGATATTGATATCCTTGTTTAACAACGAAATTGCACGAGAATAATTTTTCCCTGCAAAAGTTACAATACCAATCACACCATTATTTGTAATGATTCCGTCACCTTTTTCTATTCCGTCATTTGTTCCTTTATCAATCGTCAAAAGATTTTGCGTTTTGATAATCGAGTTGTTTACAATCTCAGCAGGTACAAAAGAATACGTTTGATGATAACCTAAGGTATCCGATTTGTAAAACTTTTTAGTTTTCGCATCTTTAATCCCTAAATGCACCAATTGCTCACGCAAAAAGGCATTTTCGTCCATCAAATCTTTATTGGTACTCGGTAAATTAATAAAGTTTGTCACCTTTGCAATTTTATCATCCACATAACCTGTAAACGAAGTGCTTGCAGAGGCAAGAATAGTTTCGTGATAAATATTTTTCTTAAAGACAAGAAACAACGCAATTAACTCTAAAAAGACAAAAATTAATAGCATTCCATTTCTTCTAATGGCATTCAGAATATATTGCATTGCTCTTTACTCTTCTATTTCATTAAGAAAGTGAATTTATCAATATTTTTAAGTGCAATACCTGTTCCACGAACAACAGCACGTAAAGGATCATCAGCCAAGAAAACTGGTAAACCTGTTTTTTTAGAAATACGTTGATCTAAACCTCTCAACATAGCTCCACCACCAGCCATATAGATACCAGTGTTGTAGATATCAGCAGCTAATTCTGGAGGTGTTTGAGATAACGTTTCCATTACACCATCTTCGATGCGTAAAATTGATTTATCTAATGCACGTGCAATTTCGCGGTAGTTTACAGTAATCTCTTTTGGTTTTCCTGTAATCAAATCACGTCCTTGTACTGGCATATCATCTGGCGCGTGCTCTAATTCTTCTACAGCAGCTCCAACTTCAATTTTAACACGTTCGGCAGTTCTTTCTCCGATATATAAATTATGATGAGTTCTTAAATAATATGCAATATCATTTGTAAAAACATCACCTGCAATTTTCACAGATTTGTCACAAACAATACCACCTAATGCAACAACAGCAATTTCAGTTGTACCACCACCTATATCAATAATCATGTTACCCTTAGGTTGAGTGATATCAATTCCAACTCCTATCGCAGCAGCCATTGGTTCGTAAATAAGGCGAACATCTTTAGCATTAACACGTGCACAAGAATCTTTTACGGCACGTTTTTCAACTTCTGTAATTCCAGAAGGAATACAAATCACCATTCGTAATGAGGGTGAAAATAATTTCCCTTGAATTCCAGGAATTTTCTTGATGAACTCTGTCAACATGAATTCTGAAGCTTCAAAATCTGCAATTACTCCGTCTTTCAAAGGACGAATTGTTTTTATATCATCATGCGTTTTACCTTGCATGTGTTTTGCTTGTTCTCCAACAGCAATAACTTTATTTGTTCTTCTATGTATAGCGACGATAGATGGACTATCTACTACAACTTTATTATTGTGGATAATTAAAGTGTTAGCAGTCCCCAAGTCAATCGCAATTTCTTGCGTGAAAAAATCAAATAATCCCATCGTTGATTATGTCTCAGTATTATTAAAAATGAATGTACAAAAGTATAATAAATTTAGATGATTATAAAAGAGAATTTAATTTTTTAATCATCTAAATATTTTTACTAAAATAGTAAGATTTTAACAATAAAAAAGGGTTAAAAATATTTTAACCCTTTTTTATGATTTTTATTGAATTTGAATATCGTAAGGTAGCCTAACTTGAACACCTTTTTGCTCATTCATCATCTTTATTTCTTTGTAAATTCGGATTCCGTCCGAACCTAATTCTTTTGCAATTGCTGCCTCAGTATTTTTTCCTTGAAAATTATCCATAAATTCTTCAAAAGAATCTTTTCTTTTTGGATAATTTTCTGTTGAATATTTTTCAATTTTAGCCAATTTAGCGGCTTCTTTTATCGCTGTATCTAAACTTCCAAAATCATCTACTAGACCAATTTGTTTTGCACGAGTTCCAGACCAAACACGTCCTTCTCCTATTTTATCAACTTGCTCGTATGTTAATTTTCTATTTGTTGCAACGTGATTTACGAATTTCCCATAAATCAATACGATTGATTTTTGCATCGTATTTTTTGCTGTTGGTGATAATGGTGTTGTCAAAGATTTTAACTGATCTGCATTTGCATTCGTTTTTACTTCATCAAAATCTAATCCGAAATTATTGAATAATTTTTGCGCATTTGGGATCATTCCAAAAACTCCAATCGAACCAGTAATTGTATTTGGTTGCGCATAAATTTTGTCAGAAGCTTGTGCAATGTAATATCCACCAGATGCTGCAACATCACCAAAAGAAACTACGATTGGCATTTTTGTTTTCAATTGCATCAATTCATATAAAATTTCTTCTGATGCATTTGCGCTACCTCCAGGAGAATTTACACGTAAAACTAAAGCTTTGATTTTATCGTTTTGACTGATTTTGCGAATCGCATCCACATAAGTCTTCGATTGAATACCATCAAAACCATCTCCTTCTGTAATTGTTCCAGATGCATATAAGACTGCAATTTTATCTTTTTCAGATTTATCTGATAAGGTTTCGAAATAATCTTCTACTTTTATGGTATGTTTTTCAAGAACTTCAAAATCAGTTTTTGATTTTTCTTCTTTCAGACCAAGTTTTGTGAATAACATTTTTTGATATTCATTTTCTTGCGCCAATACATCATAAATCTTGTTTTCTTTTCCTGTTTCTGGAATGAAAGCATACAAACTATCTGTTACTGTAGTGAATTGTTCAGGAGAAATTTTACGCGATTTTGTAATCGAATTTGAAACATTACCCCAAACATCATTCAATAATTCTGATAATTGTAATCGATTCTCATCAGACATATTTGTTCTCATATAAGGCTCTACAGCACTCTTAAATTGTCCATGACGAATCACCTGAAAATCTACACCATATTTATCTCCTGCATTCTTGAAGAACATAATATTAGAACTTAAACCTTGTAATAAAGTTCCTCCCAAAGGATTTTGATAAATTTTATCAGACACACTACTTATATAATATGACAGCTGACTTCCTGAATTAGAATATGAATACACAAATTTTCCAGATTTCTTAAAATCTTCTAGTGCATTACGAATATCAGTCGCTTGCGTAGCTCCACCAGAAAATTTATCCAATTTCAAACTAATTCCTTTTATTTTATCATCATTCTTCGCTTCTTCAATTGAATGAATAATATCTTGTAAAAAAACATTTGGACTTTCTGACATATCAAAAATAGAAACGGAACGATCCATATCACTTTCCATAATTGGATCTTCTAACGAAATTTCTAAAACAGAACCGTCTTTTACACTTTTTGTTGGAGCAGATAATGCTGAAACAAATATCAACACGAAAAGTAGTATGACAAATACACTAATCGTTAATAGATTTCCTATGATTGTTGAGAATACTCTCCCGAAAAAGTTTTTCATTTTTAATTTATTATTACTTTTGCTCTATATGTCGCAAAATATAGTCATTTTGTTACTCGGTACAAACTTAGGTGACAAAAAAAATAATTTAGAAATCGCTAAAAACCTCATAAACAAAGAGGTAGGTGAAATAAAAAAAGAATCAAATATTCTTGAAAATAAAGCTGAAGGATTTACTACAGAGCATTTATTCTTAAATCAGAAAATAGAAATCAATACAAGTTATTCTCCATTTGAGGTTTTGAAAAAAATTAAAGATATCGAACAAAAAATGGGTAGAATCTATTCTAAACCCAAAGAAAATGAAAGTTACGTTGATCGCTTAATAGATATTGATATATTATTCTATAATAAACTTTTAATCAATTGTAATTACTTAAAAATTCCTCATCCTCAGAACTATTCTAGAGATTTTATCAAAAGTTTATATTTTTATTAAGATATTAACTATTAATTCATTAGTTTTGTAAAATTATATTAAGATATGCTTTATATTAGTTATAAAAATAATTCTAACCTATGAAAAAACTTTTATCTTTATTAATCTTAGGTGCTGCGGCTTGTGCTAGTGCACAGACCAAGTACGATGAAAAACCATTCAACAACAGTAAAAAAGAATTTAATGATTGGTCTATTTCTGCTTTTGGAGGATTGAACGCATTACAAAATACAGACTTAGTATCTTGGATGGGCGGAGGATACTTTACTCCTGGATATGATTTTCAATTTCAAGTCAATAAACAAATCTCTCATGCTTTTGGTCTAAGCTTACAATATCAATTAGGACAAACGAGACAAAAAGGAACCATATATGACAATACCCCTTGGGGAAATGCTTATCAAGGAAAAGCTCATGGAAAAACAAAATATAATGGAATTTCTGTTTTAGCTGATATTAACGCATCTAATCTATTAAGAAGAGTAGATAATAAAACTGAATTTAAATGGGCTATGCATTTATATGGAGGTTTTGGTATATTAGGCTTTAAAGCTTATAGACAACATTTTTATGGATCAGGTAATGATTACGGTTTAGTTACTGATCAAAAATTATCTGACAAATCTGTTTATGGTCAAGTAGGAGCTGGTTTACGTTATAAATTAAGTGACAAATTAGATCTTGAATTACGTGGAATGTACGTAATGTCTGGTGACGAAGAATTTGATGGATCAGGAAAACCAGAAATTGGATATTGGACAGCAGCAGATGTTGAAGAAGGTCGTGATGATAATATGTTTACATTATCTTTAGGATTACATTATAAAATTGGTAAACATAAAGATGCATTACAATGGGTTTCTCCTATAGCATACAAAGCTCCTGTAGAACAAACTCCTTTCGAATGTATTGACGAAGATCGTGATGGTGTTTGTGATCAATGGGATAAATGTCTTGGGACTCCAGAAGGAATTCGTGTCGATGGATCAGGATGTTCTTTAGATTCTGACGGAGACGGTATTCCTGATAGTGAAGATAAATGTCCTACAATTCCTGGACCTCCAACAAATGGTGGTTGTCCTGAAAAAGTAATTAGAATTTCTGGTGAAGATGTTGCGACAACTATTAATGCTTATTTAGAAGGAATTGAGTTCGATTACAACTCTGATCGCATTAGAGAACAATCTTATGAAAAATTAAATCATGCTTCTGAGGTATTGTTAGCAAATCCAGATTTCAAATTCGTAGTGGAAGGTCATACAGATGCTGCTGGTGGTGTTGATTATAACCAAAAATTATCTGAAAGACGTGCTGCTTCTGTTGTTCGTTACTTAGCTAACAAAGGTGTTGACACAACTAAATTGTCGTCTGTAGGAAAAGGTAAATCTGACTTAAAATGGCCAGAATGTAATCCTGTTACAAACTGTCCTGCTTGGAAAAACTTAGAAAACAGACGTGTAATTTTCAAAGAAATTAAATAGTCTAAAATTTAATCATACAAAAAAAGCTCAGTTAATATTAACTGAGCTTTTTTATTATTTTCTATTTATATTTTCTTCTTTTAAAGAATATTAATTGAATTAATTATTCAATGATAACGATTTGATTAGAATTAGAAGAAACTTTATACAAAAAGTATTTGAGCATATTTTTTATTTCTTCCGTTTCTTTAATCGGAATTAAGATATTATGAATCTTCTCTAGCGTTTTTATTTGATGATGATATTCGTAATAACCATATCCTTTAAATTCTCCATTCTCAACTAAATAAAATGATTTTTCAATTCCTTTTCGTCCTTTATCAATAATCAAAAAAGTTTCGGAAGGATATTCTGTTGTTTTAATAAAACTTTGAATTCGCTCATTATAAACTTCTTTAGATTCCTCTTTTACACAAGCTCCATTGCATTTATTTACTTTATACTGGAAACAAGATTCATCAGATTTAATTCCCGCATTTACTTGTTGACAAAGATTATAATCATGAACAATTTTCTCTAAAACCTCTTTTGCACGTTCTTTAGTTTTAAATTTCAAAACAGGTTGTGTCTTTCTAACTTTCCCTATTTCTAATCTCGAATAACCACGTTTAGACTCCAAATAATACAATCCAAAAGGATAAACTTTATTTTCAACCAACTTTACGTTATACATTGGTTGATTATTCAAAATCTCATTATTTTCTTTAATTGCAGCAAGAAAACCACTACCGGTTTCTTCGAATTTTATAGAACGAGTATAACGCTTAAGTTTATTTGCTTTTAGAGTTTTTGATGTAAAAATTTGATTAATAGATCGCGCAATATTATTGCTTCGACTAATATAAATAAGTTGTTTTCGACTATTATATAAATAATAAACCCCGATAGAATTAGGTAAACCTTCAAGAAGTTTCTGATATTTAGAATGTGCTTTTTTAGGTTGTTTCAAACCTGTTTTCTTCGTAATTATTTTCTCCGAATCTTTATCTAACAATAATTTGAATAAAGAAATTGTCGCTCTTGCATCTCCAGAAGCTCTATGTCTATCTGTGACTACAATTCCAAGCGATTCGCATAATTTCCCCAAAGAATATGAAGGTAATCCTGGAATTAATTTTTCGCTATATTCGAACGTATCAATCCATTCTTTTTCGTAATTATACCCCAAACGATCGAATTCTTGTTTTAACATTCTATAATCAAACATTACATTATGTCCAACTAAAATACAATCGTCTGTAATCTCAACTATACGTTTTGCTACTTCGTGAAATTTAGGAGCTGTCAGCACCATCTTATCCGAAATATGCGTTAATCTTTGTACATATTGGTCAATCTTTTTTTCAGGATTGACTAATGATATAAACTGATCGACAATTTCTTTTCCATCATATTTATACACTGCAATCTCTATGATTGACTCTTCTCCTACTTTTCCGCCAGTCGCTTCTATATCTAAAATCGCGTACACGTGCTTATTTTTTTCCTTTTAAAAAATTAGTTAACATTTTCATTCCAAAATCCATCAATTTTCGAGTTGCAGTACGACTTACATCACGCACAACAGGATTATCTGTCCAATCTTTTTCTTTAGGAACACTTCTTATTGAAGTTGCTTTAGCAGCAGGTTTCTCTATATTTTTTTGTTGTTCTAATTTTTTCGATAAAATTTCATTTGCAGATTCACGATCAATATCTGTTGCATATTTAGTCACTAAATCTGAATTTGAGGTAATCGTATCGATTTCATTTGAAGTCAAAATATCCATTCTCGAATTCGGCGCTCGCATATACGTATACGCCAAAGGAGTTGGAATACCTTTTTCATCTAAAGCCGTCACAAAAGCCTCTCCAATTCCTAATTGAGTGATGACCTCATCCGCTTTATAATAGGTTGTTGTCGGATAATTTTCTATCGCTTTTGTAATTTCTTTACGATCTTTGGCTGTAAAACCTCTTAATGCGTGTTGAACTTTAAGCCCTAATTGACTCAAAACCGCATCAGGAACATCACCAGGAACTTGCGTTACAAAATATAAACCCACACCTTTTGATCGAATTAATTTTACCATTGTTTCAATTTGATTCAATAAAGCTTTTGTAGCTTCTTTAAAAATCAAATGTGCTTCATCAATAAAAATCACCAATTTCGGTTTATCAGAATCTCCAGATTCAGGGAATTGAGAATAAATTTTATTCAATAAACTCAACATAAAAGTTGAAAATAAATTTGGCTGATTTTGAATATCAATTAAACGAATAATATTTACAATTCCTTTTCCGTCTTTCGTTTTCAATAAATCTTGAACATCAAAACTTGGTTCTCCAAAAAACTTTGTTGCTCCTTGTTGTTCTAATGCAACAATTTTACGCAAAATAGCTCCCAATGAAGTTGGCGCAATTGTTCCATAATTCGAATTTAATTCAGACTTTCCTTCATCAGAATCTGTCACATATTGCAAAACACGTCGAATATCCTCCAAATCAATCAAAGGTAAATTACGATCTTGACAATATTTGAATATAATTGAAATAATGCTTTCTTGTGTTTCATTCAGTTCTAAAATTTTACTGAATAAAATTGGTCCAAAATCACTTACAGTCGCACGAAGTCTTGCTCCAGGCTCATCAGAAATAGATAAAAATTCAACAGGAGAAGCTTGCGGATCAAAAGGTAAATTAAGCGATTCCATTCTTTCTTGGGCATTTTTATCTTCCGAATTTGCTGCAGCTCCAATTCCAGATAAATCTCCTTTAATATCCATCAATAATGTTGGAACACCTTTCAGAGAAAGTTGCTCGGCGATAATCTGCAAAGATTTTGTTTTCCCTGTACCAGTTGCTCCGCCAATCAATCCGTGGCGATTCATTGTTTTTAATGCTACTGAGATTTCAGCTTCTTCTACAATTTCGCCATCTAGCTTGGCTTTGCCTAAAATTATTTTATCGTTTTTATAAGAATAACGACTTTGTATCTCTTGAATAAAGCTTTCTTTCTGATTCATTTTGATTGATTATTGAATAAATATAAGAAAAAATTATTCTGAAATTTTATATTTTACAGCTACTGGATAATGATCAGAGAATTTTTTTCGAATAACATGTGCCTCAACAGAGTTAAACTCTTTAGAATGAAACAAATAATCAATTCTAATTGGGAATTTAAATCCGTGAAAAGTTGTCGCATTTCCTTTTCCAACTTCTATATAAGAGTCGTGAAGATATTTTTTCAACTTCTCATATTCGTAAGAAACTGGAGTCGAATTAAGATCCGTTCCCAAAATAACTGGATAGCGCGAAGATGTGATATACGGAATAATTGCTTCTAACTGTTTTTGATGTTTTTGCATACCTTGCACCAATTTCAATTCAACTTTTCGACTAGAAATTTCTGCATTTCTCGAATCATCAGATTGAATAATTTCTTTTACCATCGCTTTATCAATATACATTGGTTCAAGATAAACATTAATTACACGAATCGTATCATTCCCTAAATCGATATCCGCATATGCGGCAAGACCATTCAATTCATCATTATCATCAGGCGTTATTTTTTTGGTTTGAATAATAGGATATTTACTATAAATTGTCAATAAACCATAAAATTCTGAATAATAATTCTTAAATTCTTTATTTTTTAGACTTTTCTGCTGACCTTCATACGCTTCTTGAAGCAACATAATATCAGCTTTATTCTTAATCAAAAGCTCTTTTGTTCCTTCTTCTTTAAAACCATGTACATTATATGTCAATACAGATAAATCAGCTTTTTTATCTTCAACTTTATTGAATTGTACAATTGGATATGAAAGATAAATAGGATAAAATAATCCGGCTGAAAGAATTAAAATTAACAAAAAGTGTCGCCAGCTAAACAACAACCAATACAGTAAAAACATTGCTCCGAATGCAAATAATATTGGAAAACCGATCGAAATGAAATTAAAATATGGAATTTCTGTAGGCGTAAAAACTTTATTTAAATAGACACAATAAGCCACCAACAAAAAAACGATATTAATTGTTAGTACTAAACGATTGAAATAATTTAGTTTAAACTTACTGATTATACTCATTTTATCTACCTTCTCTAAACAGAAAGTCTTTTTCTTCTTTAGACAAACTCTCGTAACCTGAACGAGAAATCTTATCTAAAATTACATCAATTTTCTTTTGTTTTTCAACTTTTTGATGATTAAAATCGTAATCATCTTTCGGAACATTTGATCGCGAAGAAGTTGAAGAAGTATTTTTATATGTTTTGAAAGTTGATTTCTCTTTTTTCTTAAATAACTGTTCTATTTTGAAAATAAAGTTACCTAAAAAATCATTTCCTCTCTCAAATTGTTTCATATAAAGATAACCAAAAATAGCACCTCCCAAATGAGAAATACTTCCGCCCGCATTTTGATTGGCAATAATATTATACACATCGAATGCGATAAATACATAACCAACATACAACAATGGAAATGAAGTTGGAATCAACAACAAACGAACGGGCATTTTCGGATTATAAGAAATCATTGCAAAAAACACCGCATAAACCGCTGCCGAAGCACCAACTAATAAATGTGAATAATTGAATATATTCTGAAACAATAAAAAGAAAATTCCACCAGCGATTCCTCCAAAAATATAGAATGTAACTAAATTTCGGTTCTGAAATTGTTGCAAAAACATTTGCCCAACGAAATACAACAAAACCATATTCATTATCAAATGAAAAAGATTGCCATGTAACCAAGAATATGTTAGGATTTGCCAAGGTCTCACAATCAAATCATCGAAAGATGACAAAGCAAACAAACCAGTTGTTGTAATCGTAGAATTTACTACCGTTCGAAGAACAAAATCAACAATTAACAATGTAAAAAACACCACAACGTTAACGTAAATTAATTTTGTTGCGCTATTTCCTGATGAATATTTTAATTTTAAATCGTCTAAGATATTATTTGCCATTCCTAATTCCATCTATATAAATTCTTTTTCCAATGTCTTGTCAACAAGAAACCAATCAATCCACCTCCTAAATGCGCAAAATGTGCTACATTTCCGATGTTTTGATATCCCATATAAAACTCAATTAATACCATAATTGGAATAAAATATTTCGCTTTTATCGGCACTGGAAAAAAGATTAACATTAATTTTTCATCTGGATATAAAACCGCGAATGCTAACAATAAACCATAAATAGCTCCAGAAGCACCAACCATTGGTGTTACATAATTTGTCAAAAGTTCTGACGCAGCTTGGTTACTTTGAATAATTGAATTTGTATGATATCCTCCTTGCATATTCAATTTTGCAGCTTCATAAATTTGACTAAAACCTATTCCTTGCGCCTGAACTGCTTCTTTTAACTGCTCTATTTGAAAGTAATTAACTGCATTAAACAATATAAAACCACCAAAACCAGCTAATAAATAAAGTATCAAGAATTTTTTTGGTCCAAAAGTTTGTTCAACTACAGAACCAAACATCCACAATGCGAACATATTAAACAAAATATGCGAAAAATCGGCATGCATAAACATATGCGTCAAAATTTGCCAAAATTTGAAGTTGGGAGATTCTGGATAAAAAGCACCTAAAATCACTCTCAAATCGATTCCTTTTGTACTAAAAACAAAAGTCGCTAGAAAGAACAAACCGTTTATAATAAGTAAATTCTTTGTAATCGGTGGTATAGATTGTCTCATTCGTTTATTGTAATGTTTTTTTGATATCAGCCGTATTCATCTGCACAAAAATTGGGCGTCCGTATGGCGTATAATTCGGATTTGGTAGTCTTAGCAATTCTTCGACCAAAGTTTGCATTTGTTCAGATTTTAATGAAACTCCTTTTTTAACAGCCGCATTTTTTGCTAAAATTTTTGCAAACGTATTTTCTAATTCAATTGATTCTTGGTATTCTAATTCCTCGATAAAATCCATAAAAACAGACACAACATCCTCTTGTTGCACATCAACAGGGATTGCATTAATTTGTATCGCTTCTTCATCCAACGAAATATCAAAACCAAAACTCAACAATTGATGTTCTACATTAATTAATTTCTGACGATCATTTGGCGAAAGTTCCAACTCTATCGGGAAAAGCATTTGTTGTACCAAAGCACTTCCATTATTTGAATGTATAAATTTTTCGAACAATATTTTTTGATGTGCACGATGTTGATCTATAATTAACAATTCTCCACGATATTCCACAACCAAATATTGATTCATCCATTGAATCACTTCAAAACTATCATGAAAATCTTCAGATTCAAATAATTGATGCGCATGATTATTTTCGATTTCTAACTCAACTGCATCTTTATAAAAATCCATATTCGCACGAATATCAGACGGTTTTGGCGCTCTTGTTTGTTGATGCTCAAAAGGATTAAAACTAGAATCTACCGTAATTTCAGGCATTTTAATTTCTGTATCTTCTGTCGCAGACGGAATAAAAGCCCAGTTCGGATCTTGTTCAAAATCTAACGAAGGAATTACATTAAATTGTCCCAAAGCGTGTTTTACAGCCGCTCTAAGAATCGTGAAAATCAACGCTTCATCCTCAAATTTGATTTCTGTTTTGGTTGGATGAATATTAATATCAATTTTTGACGGATCAATTTCTAGATACAAAAAGTAAGAAGGACTATATCCCGTTGGCAACAAACTCTCGAAAGCGTCTACGATTGCATTATGCAAATATCCGCTACGAATAAAGCGATTATTCACAAAGAAAAATTGCTCGCCACGCGATTTTTTTGCTGCATCTGGTTTTCCAACAAAACCTTTTACTTTTACAATTTCTGTATCTTCTTCAACCGAAATAATTTGAGAACTTAATTTCTTTCCAAAAATTTGAGCGATTCGTTGTTTCAAATTCCCAGCTTTCAGATGATAAACCTCTGCATCATTGTGATGTAAAAAGAAACTAATGTTTTCGTGCGCCATCGAAACACGTTGAAACTCATCTTGAATATGACGAAATTCAACTTGATTTGATTTTAAGAAATTGCGACGAGCAGGTACATTATAGAAAAGATTTTTGACCGAAATAGACGTTCCGACTGGACAAACAACAGGATCTTGGTTGCGAACTTCTCCGCCTTCAATCACCAATTGCGAACCAACCTCATCATCTTCTCGACGCGTTTTCGTTTCTACTTGCGCAACTGCAGCAATCGATGCCAAAGCCTCTCCACGAAAACCTTTTGTATGAATATTATAAATATCCTCTGTCTTTCTGATTTTTGAAGTCGCGTGACGTTCAAAAGCCATTCGAACATCTGTCACACTCATTCCCGAACCATTGTCAATCACTTGAATCAAGCTTCTTCCAGCATCTTTTACAATCACCTGAATAGAAGTTGCACCAGAATCCACCGCATTTTCAATCAATTCTTTTATGACAGAAGCTGGTCGTTGTACAACTTCTCCTGCGGCAATTTGATTGGCTACATGATCTGGCAGTAATTGAATAATATCGTTCATCTTTTCGTATAAATTGATTTAATTTTGACTATTTTTTTAATCAAACTTTACAAATATACAAACAAATCTCTCTTTTGACCTTATTCTCTATAAGTGAAACTTATCAACAATTGTTGAAGTCTTGAGATTAAAATTCTGAATAATAAATTCATAATTTTCAGCAATAAAAAAGGTAGACAAATGCCTACCTATTTTTTATTATTATTGGATTAATTAATTTTCTTTCAAAACAGCTTTCATTTCCTCAAATTCTTCATCAATCTCTTGATTCGGTTTTTGAGTCAATAACGAAACGACATAAATTGCAATAACCGAAGAAATAAACCCTGGAATCATTTCATACCAATCTTTGTAATCATGATTTGCATAAACCCATGATAAGACAACAATTCCACCTGTTAACATTCCCGCTAAAGCTCCTTGCCAAGAAGTTTTTTTCCAAAAAAGTGAAAAAACAATCACTGGTCCAAATGCCGATCCAAATCCTGCCCAAGCGTTTCCAACTAGATTTAGAATAGAATCTTTTGGCGTTAAGGATAATAAAACCGCGATAACTGCTACAATTAAAACCGATAAACGACTTGCTGTTAATAACTGTTTTGATGTTGCTTTTTTGTTCAAAAATGCTTTGTAAATATCTTCTGTTAACGAACTTGATGTTACTAATAATTGTGAAGAAATAGTACTCATTACTGCTGCTAAAATTGCTGATAATAAGAAACCTCCAACCAATGGATGAAACAAAACACGTGAAAAGTAAATGAAAATGGTCTCAGCTTCTGTTTTAGAATTATCGAATGTCAACATTGTTGTTTGGTCATATTTCATTAAATATGCGATTCCAACTAAACCAACTAAAAGAGCTCCACCAACTGTAAAAATCATCCAAGTAATCCCAATATTTCTTGCTTTCGCTAAATCTTTCGGATTACCAATCGCCATAAAACGTACTAAAATATGCGGTTGTCCACAATATCCCAAGCCCCAAGCCATCAACGACAAAATACTAACCGTTGTAGTTCCTTTGAATAAATCTAAATACTTATCACCTTTATCATTAATCAATGAAAATGTTTCTCCTACTCCACCAATTTCAGAAATTGCTACTATTGGAACAATAACCAAAGCCAAAACCATAATCGTTCCTTGTACGAAATCAGTTAAACTTACCGCTAAAAAACCTCCTAAAAAAGTGTATAATACAACTACAAAACTTGTCATCCAAAGTCCTGTCATATAATCTAATCCAAAAGCTGATTCAAATAATTTACCTCCAGAAACCATTCCTGCAGAAGTGTATAATGTAAAAAATACTAAGATTAATATTGAAGAAACAATTCGCAATAAACGTGATTTATCTTTGAAACGATTTTCAAAAAATACGGGTAAAGTAATCGAATTTTGAGCGATTTCTGTATAAATTCGTAATCGCGGTGCGACAAAAATATAGTTCAAAAAACATCCTGTTGTCAATCCAATTGCAATCCAAGCACTCGACAAACCTGTAAAATACATTGCTCCTGGAACGCCCATCAACAACCAACCACTCATATCAGCAGCACCAGCAGAAAGCGCCGTTACAGCCGCTCCCATCTTCCTTCCTCCAATCAAAAAATCTTCGGAATTACTTGTTGATTTTCGGTAGGAATAAATCCCGATTCCAATCATCAGAGCCATATATGCGCCAATAGAAATGTATTCGTAAATGTTCATGTGTTTTAATTTTTATCGAAAATATAATTTTTCATCCACAAAAATTGTACGAACTTTAAATTTCTAAACAAGAATCATGAATTTTCAACAAAATAATCTAAAATCAGCGACAAGTCCGTATTTGAAACAACACGAAAACAATCCTGTTTGGTGGCAAAGTTGGAGTGACGAAGTTTTGAATCATGCAAAAAAAGTCAACAAACCTTTGCTTATTTCAATTGGATATTCTGCTTGTCACTGGTGTCATGTGATGGAACATCAGTCTTTTGAAGACGATGAAGTTGCAAAAGTGATGAATGAGAATTTTGTTTGCATTAAAATTGATCGTGAAGAACGTCCTGATTTAGACGCTTTGTACATGAATGTCTCGCAATTAATTCATCAATCTGGTGGTTGGCCGCTGAATGTTTTTGCCTTACCTGATGGTCGTCCTTTTTATGGCGGAACATATTTCCCGAAAGTTCAATGGATTGAATTATTAGAAAACATCAATCATTTATACCATCACAATCAAACTAAAACAATGGAATATGTCAACTCTATTGCGGATGGTCTGAATAAAATGGAAACAATCGAATTGAAATCTTCTTCAACTTTTTCAACACATAAAATTGATGAAACATTTGAATTTTGGCAACAACAATTTGATGATGAATGGGGCGGATTTAATCGTGCACCGAAATTTATGTTACCAAATGCTTGGGAAGCTATTTTACGATATGGCATACAAACGAAGAATGAAAATTGTTTAATTCAAACCAAAATTACATTAGATAGAATGGCTTTTGGTGGAATTTACGATCAACTAAAAGGTGGTTTTTCTCGCTATTCTGTTGATCCGTATTGGAAAGTTCCACATTTCGAAAAAATGCTTTACGATAACGGACAATTACTTTCGCTTTATTCGAATGCATATAAAATTTATGAAGAAAAGGAATATAAAACAGTTGTCGAAGAAACGATTAATTGGTTGAAAGATGAAATGCTTTCGACTGAAAATGTTTTTTATTCTGCTATTGATGCCGACTCTGAAGGCGAAGAAGGAAAATATTATGTTTGGAAATCGGATGAATTGAAAACAATATTGAAAGATGATTTCAACTTATTTCAACACTATTATAATGTTGATGAATTTGGAGAATGGGAACATGGTAATAATATTTTGATGCGATTGACAGATGACGAAGATTTTGCATCGAAACAGAATATCACAACAACAGAACTTCAAACCAAAGTTAATGAATGGAAAAAAATTCTTAATCCAATTCGTAAACAACGTATAAAACCTCATCGCGACGAAAAAGTTTTAACTTCTTGGAATGCTTTAACCATAAAAGGTTTGTGCGACGCATTTATTACGTTTGAAAATGATGAATATCTTGATTTAGCAAAAAATGCAACCAATTTTATTTTAGAAAATCAATGGAATGGTGAAATCTTGTTCAGAAATTATAAGGATAATCAAACAACAATTCCAGGATTTTTGGATGATTATGCGTTAATAATTGAAGCATTAATCAAGCTTTATGAAATTACTTCTGAAATGCACTATTTAGAAACTGCTCAAACCTTAACAGAAGAAGTTTTCAATCAATTTTATAATCACAAGAATAAAATGTTTGCGTACAAATCGCATTATGACACGCCTTTGGTTAATGAAACATTTGAGATTTATGACAATGTTATTTCATCTTCAAATTCTGTTATGGCAAATAATTTGTTCAAATTAGGGAAGATTCTCAATCAAGAAAAATACATTGAACAAGCGAAACAAATGTTAACCAATATCGAAGAAAAAATTCACGATTATCCAACTGGTTTTGCAAATTGGATTCAGTTGTATCTAAATTTCGCTTATCCATTCAAAGAAATTGTAATCGTTGGCGAAAATGCATTAGAATTCTCGAAGAAAATTCAACAATGTTATGTTCCGAATGCAATTTTTGTTGCTTCAAAAACTGAAAATTTAGAAATCACTCAAAATCGATTCATCGAAAATAAAACATCTATTCATATATGCGAAAACTATACGTGTCAATTACCCGTTTATTCGGTTGAAGAGGCTTATAAAAATATTTAGAAATTACAATAAAAAACCATGGAAAAAACACGTTGCGCTTGGGTAAATAAAGACCAAGATTACATCGATTATCACGATAACGAATGGGGAAAACCTGTAAAAGATGACAAAATTTTATTCGAATTTTTGATTCTCGAATCTTTTCAAGCAGGATTAAGTTGGTTTACAATTCTTAAAAAGCGAGAAAATTTTAGAAAAGCCTTTGCTGATTTTGATGTAGAAAAAGTAGCCAAATTTGATGAAACTAAAATTGATGAATTGGTACAAAATGAAGGAATTATTCGTCATCGAGGAAAAATTTCGGCAGCAATTAATAATGCAAAATTATTTATAGAAATTCAGAAAGAATTCGGTTCTTTCTCCGATTTCATCTGGAAATACGTTGATAACAAACCAATTATCAACAATTGGAATTCGATAAAAGAAGTTCCTGCCACAACCGAAATTTCAGATCAAATTGCAAAAGATTTGAAAAAACTTGGCTTCAAATTCTTTGGTTCAACCACTATTTATGCGCATATGCAGGCGACCGGAATGGTAAATGATCATACAACAGATTGTTTTTGTAAATAACAGCTCAATAAAATCATCTGAAATGTGCATCTTTGCGCAAACTTAGAAAAATGAAAATCGAACTAAAACATTGGATCATCCTTGGCGTTTTGGCGCTAACTTGGGGAAGCTCGTTTATTCTCATCAAGCAAGGATTGGTCGCGTACACGCCGTATCAAGTTGGAGCATTACGACTAACAATTGCAGGAGGAATTTTGGCTATTTGGGGAATTCCAAGTCTATTTAAAATTCCGAAAAACAAATTAAAATATGTCGCATTGGCTGGTTTCTGCGGAAATTTCATTCCAATGTTTTTATTTCCAATGGCGCAAACACATGTTTCTAGTTCAATGGCTGGAATTTTAGATTCTTTAGTCCCATTATTTATTTTACTTTTTGGTGCTTTATTTTTCAATATTAAAGGAACTAAAAATCAAGTTTTAGGAGCAATAATTGGATTTATCGGAGCTGTTTTATTAATTGGTGGCGATGGTTTTTCTGGGGAAAATAGTCTTTTACATTGTTTATTAATTGTATTAGCAACTGCTCTTTACGGTCTAAACAGTTTAATCTTAACACGCTATTTAAACGACGTTCCTTCATTTCAATTATCATCAGCTTTGTTTACAATTTGGTTATTACCTTCAGTTTTTATTTTGATTATTTCAGGATTTTTTGATGTATTCGAAGGAACAGAACAACAATTAAAAAGTTTAGGTTTTGTCGCTATTTTAGGACTCTTAGGAACAGCTTTAGCGATGATATTGTTTTACCGATTGATACAATCTACAGGTTCGATGTTCGCCTCAATGGTGACTTATTTAATGCCCGTAGTTTCTGTTTTTTGGGGATTTTTAGTCGGTGAAAAAATCTCATGGATCCATTTATTTGGATTCGGAATGATTTTATCAGGCGTTTATTTAACACAGAAAAAAGAAAAAGAACTGCAAAAGATTTAAGCTATATTCAAAATAGATTCCTATTTTTATTAAATAATTAACACAACAATGGTCTATCGTAGATTATTTAATAAATTAAAAATGAATCATTTTATTACAATTTCAAAAAAACTCTCACTTACTCTCCTACTTTTTTCATCTCATCAAATCATCTTCGCACAAACAAAAATTGATAGCATCGAAGTTGTTCAATTACAATCTCAACTTCAATCAAATATAAAAATTGATGGTAAAACCCTTTCTTTACCGAAACAGAACAAGTATAATTTTGAATTAATTGGCTCTGACAATCAAACAATAATTGATTTGAATGGAAAAATAAATCAACCTTTAATTTCTAAATCAATTAATTTATTATTCAAAATAACTCGAAAATCAGATAAAGCCACAACAGAAATCCCTGTAAAAAATTTAAAAATAAACGGAAAATATACAAACGCAGGAATCAATCCAAAACCTTTTGTAATTCCCTCTTTGCGTGAATGGCATGGGGAAAAAGGAGAATTTAATTTAACTTCTTCTTCAAAAATTGTAATTGAAAATAACAATTCTGAAAATTTGGAAGTTGCTAAATTATTACAAGAAGATCTCCAAAAACAGTTTGGTTACAAATTAGAAATTACCTCAACTAAAAAAGTTTCAAAAGGAGATTTTTTTATCTCTAAGCACAAAGACACAACATTAGGAAATGAAGGATACGCAATGGAAATTGGAGATTTTGTTCAGTTTTCTGCACCAACTTATACTGGAAATGTATTTGCAACTCGTACAATTTTGCAATTATTAGATCAATCCAAAACTAAAAACAGTATTCCGAAAGGAGAAATTAGAGATTATCCTACTTACTCAGAACGTGGACTTCTTTTAGATGTTGGACGAAGATTTTTCACCATTGATTTTTTAAATGATTACGTCGAAATATTGTCTTATTATAAAATCTCCAACTTTCAAATTCATTTAAATGACAATGCATTTCACAAATACTTCGATTTCGATTGGGATAAAACACCTTCGGGTTTTCGCTTAGAAAATGAAACATATCCAGGTTTAGCTTCAGCAGATGGTCATTATACTAAACAAGAATTTAGAGATTTACAGAAAAAAGCTTTTCGATATGGAATTAAAATTATTCCTGAAATCGATGTTCCTGCACATTCTTTGTCCATTACAAAAGTAATTCCTGAAATCGGAAGTGATAAATATGGAAAAGATCATTTGGATTTAGCTAATCCAAAAACTTACGAAGTTGTACAAGCAATTTTTGATGAATACACAAAAGGACAAGATCCTTTATTTATAGGAAAAGAAGTTCATATTGGAACAGATGAATATGATAAAAAAGAAGCTGAGTCGTTCAGAAAATTTACGGATTTTCTTATAAAAGCTGTTCAGAAAAATGGAAAAGATGTACGTGCTTGGGGAGCGCTTACGCATGCGCAAGGAAAAACTCCTGTAACTTCGAAAAATGTCACACTAAATATGTGGTACAACGGATATGCAGATCCTGTTGAAATGAAAAAATTGGGTTACAAACAAATTTCTACACCAGATGATTGGTTATATATTGTTCCCGCTGCAGGATATTATAATGATTATCTAAATGTCAACAATATTTATAACAATTGGGAGCCGCGTAATATTGGTAATATAACATTTGAGAAAGGAGACCCAACTGTTGTAGGCGGAATGTTTGGGATTTGGAATGATATTGCTGGCAATGGAATTTCTGAAAAAGATGTACACAACAGAGCTTTTCCTGCGATACAAGTTTTGGCTGAAAAAATGTGGACTGCAAGTGATAATAATCCAGCTTTATTCGATTTTAATCAGAAAAAAATAAACGTTGCAGAAGCTCCAGGACTTAATTTAAGGGGATATTTTGGAGAAGAAACTCGCCAAATTATTCATCTTCCGTTTGAAAATTCTGTAGAAGATATTTCAGGTTTTTTCAATGAAAAAGTCACTTCAAATAATTCTTCTTTTGCAAAAGGAATTATTAACAATTCATTGAATAGCACAACAACATTAAATCTTCCGTTAGAAGAGATTGGAAATAGCTACACTATTTCTTTTTGGTTGAAATCTAACGCAGAGAATGCAAATGTTTTATTCAAATCAAAAAACGCAACTTTTGAATTGAATAAAAATTCTGTCGGATATAAGCGTGATGGTTATTCTTATCAGATGACTGATCATTTGAATTTAAATGACTGGAATTTTATTACAATCACAGGGAATAAAGAAAATACAAGCTTGTATGTAAATGGAAAACTGGTTAAAAAAATGGAAACAGAAGAAATCATTTTGCCTTACAAAGATAAAAAAGGAAAAGAGATTTCATTTCATAAAGTAAAAACGTTGACGTTTCCATTAAAGCAAATTTCATTAGAAAATGTTAGCTTCGATGAATTGAAAGTTTATAACAAAGAGTTTTCAAAAGACGAAGTTTTAAGTGAATACAAATCGCTTCAACAATAACTAAAAATCTCGTAAACCAAATCGTTTACGAGATTTTTTATTTTATATATTTTCTTAAATCTTTTGCTAATTCTTTTGTAAAAGCATCCGCACCTTTGTAATTCATGTGTGTTGTGTTATAAAAGTATTTTTGATCAAAACTAATCGAATCAGTCGAATAATCTAATAAAGGAAGATGATGCTTTTGTAACGTTGTTTGATAACGATTAATCACTTCACCTCGATTCAACATATAATCTTGACCTTTATAAAATTCGGGTGCAATTGTAAAAACTAACTGAATATTTTCTTGCTCACATTTCGCAATTAATTCTTCTAATAAAGCATAATCTGAAAAATCAAAATCGGAGTTTTTCTTTTTCATTTTTTCCCAATCAACATTCCATTTTCGGTTATATGACTTGAAGCCATCATCACGAAAAAGTCCATCTTTATACAATTTTTCCTTCTTAGCCCTTACAATTTGATCTTTCCAATACGTCTGATCTCTGTAACGATAAAGCGGTACAATAAAATCAACCAATTTCGTGTCTTTATATTCTTTTAATGCATCATAAAGTTTAAAATTCCACAACATAAATGGCGCATATTGATTTGACTGAAAAACTTCATCAATGTGTGAAAACGAAAAAGTATCTAAATTCCAAACAACAACTTTCGGTTTTGGATTATGATTCAAATACAAATTGAAACGATACAATTGCATTTTAAATTTACTTCCATTCAACCCAAAATTATGCGTTGTCAGTTTTAAGTCTTGTTCTAAAATATTCGGATTAATTTGAATAAATGCTCGAGAAGAACCAAAAATAGCCAATTCAACATTCGTTTTCCCTTCTCTTATTTGATTCCATTCTTGCACTTCTCCGCTAAACAAAGCCATTTTTTTGAGTTGATTCGAATAATAGACATCAACCAAAACCAATGCAATGAAAGCTGAAAATAACGTAATGAAAAAGTATTTTAAGAATTTCATTTTCTCAACATTTCGATATGTGGAATATCGTCTTCTAAATATTCTTCTGAAACTTGCTCAAAACCAAAAGAAGAATAAAATTCTTTCAAATAAGATTGAGCAGAAATTCTAATTTCAGATGTTTTAAATTGATTTTCGATGACTTGAACCGAATTTTTCATCAATTGCTTTCCTAATCCATAACGACGAAACTTTTGATTCGAAATTACACGACCAATTGAAGGTTCATTTTCATACGAAATTCCTTTTGGTACAATTCGAGAATATGCCGCAACCTCATCGCCAATCGTTGCCCAAAGATGTCCACAAACCAAATCCTTATCATCACAATCTTGATAAATACAATCTTGCTCTATCACAAAAACTTCGTTGCGTAATTGCACTATTTTATATAGCTCTTTCGACGTTAAATCATCAAAAGATTTGTAATGCCAAATAATTTCTTCCATAGATTAATCTAATTTTGAATATTTTGCAATAATATTTTCGAACATTTTTTGAGGTAAAATATTTTTCAAGGTTACAGAAAATTTCTGCATTGATTTTCCAATATAATAATGCGGTTTCAAATTCTTCTGAGCCAAAATATTTTCGATAATCGGAATCAAATCTTCTGTTGGTGTACCATCTTGCACTTCGTGATCGATATCAGCAACCATTGCATCATATCTTTTTTGATAAAATTTTGACACAAAAGTTTTCACACGACCTTCTGCAATATTAGTTTTAATATCTCCAAAATTCAACGTAGCAATTTCTACTCCTGTATGACGATTTTCCAAACGAGCCGATTCAATCAAACGATCAATCATCGCTTTAGAAGCTGAATAATAACCTCTAAAAGGTAAACCATTGTTACTCGCAATCGAAGAAACATTCAGGATATAACCGTTTTTTTGCGCACGCATTGTAGGCAAAACTTCTTGCATTGTATAAATAGGTCCGTACACATTAACGTCCAATAATTTCTCGATATCAGCTTTCGAAGCATCTTCCACAGCGCCTAACATTCCAATTCCTGCATTGTTAATCAATACATCAATTTGATTGTTCGTTTCCGAAAAAATCTGCTGAAAACTACGTTTTACATTATCTTTATCCGAAACATCTGTTGCAATATGTTTAAATTTTTCTTGACCTTTAGCCGTTCTTGATAAACCATAAACTTGATGTCCTTTATCGTGAAAATAATTCGCCAAAGTCAATCCTACACCCGAAGAAGAGCCTGTAATTACAATAACTTTTGATTGCATGATTCGATTAATTTAATCGCAAAACTACATAATATCAGACAAATATTGGTAGATAAATAATTTTTTGAATGGTTATTAGAAGATTCTCTAAATTTGTGCGTTAATTATCAAAAGATTTCAATTGAATCCAAAAACTAAAAAATATATCATAACAGGAATTAAATTAACAATTAGTATTGCGTTAATCTATTATATCTTCTTTGTTAAACTACATATTTTTGATATTTTCAGTCATTACAAAAACGCGAATTGGGCGTATATTTTTATTGCTGTTATCCTTTATGTTCTTTCGCAAGCCTTGTCTGTTTTCCGATTAGATTATTATTTCAGAGATATTAACCTCGATTTATCATACAAATCAAATGCACGTTTATATTTTTTAGGAATGTTTTACAACACCTTTGTTCCAGGCGGAATTGGTGGTGATGCATACAAAGTTTATGTGTTGAATAAAAACTATAAAATCAGTCTGAAAGAAATTTCGCAGGCGGTTTTTCTTGACAAAATTATCGGTCTTTGTGCAATGTTACTCATCATCATCTTCCTAATATTTTTCTCAAATCTGACTGATTATCCTTGGGTACAATATGGTTCATTAATCCTTTCTTTGGTTGGTTTTATAGCTGTTCCATTTATTTTAGGAATGATTTTCCCTATTCATAGACGTACATTTTATAACTCGATGATTTATTCGATTGTATTGCAATTGATACAAGTTGGTATGTTGTATTTTGTTTTGGAAGGATTAAATATTCATCCAGAGAATTTCAGTATATATTTATTGATCTTTTTAGTTTCAGGGATCTTATCGATTATCTCGTTTAGTGGATTTGGGATTAGAGAAGCTGTGTTTATGTACGCTGCACATCGATTCAATTTTGATGAAACTTTAGCAACAAGTGCGGCATTTATTTTCTCTATCATCACCATTTCTATCTCATTTATTGGTATTATTTACCTGTTTAAAGGGGTTAAAATTGAAGAGAAAAAGAAAAAGACGAATATTTCTTTTTAAAATCTGAAAAATTATTTCTTTGAAATGAAAAGAGTTAAGTCCTAACATTAAATTTTATTTAATTTTTTTCATTTTAACTATTTGGATTATTCAAAAACAGCCCTATATTTGCAATCCAATTACGAAGGTCTCTTAGCTCAGTTGG
>NZ_DKSU01000008.1:245676-609160 GCF_002472945.1 Empedobacter sp. UBA7248
TTCGAATCCAGTAGGGACCACTTTAAAACTCCTTTCAATTTCTTGAAAGGAGTTTTT
The DNA here is from genome assembly GCF_002472945.1 of Empedobacter sp. UBA7248. Lineage (NCBI taxonomy): Bacteria > Pseudomonadati > Bacteroidota > Flavobacteriia > Flavobacteriales > Weeksellaceae > Empedobacter > Empedobacter sp. UBA7248. The sequence continues at coordinate 245,734 of NZ_DKSU01000008.1, forward strand.
TACTTTTATTTATAATAAGTGTAATTATAATCTACCTTTACTGATTTTCCATTGGAAAAAACTGTGTAACTTTTTATTAATTTTCTCTCATTTAATTGAATTTCCCCTACTTTTTCGAAATCTTCATTAGCAATTGATTTAAATACCTCTAATACTCCATTACCAATATCTTCAATTTTTATATTTAATTTCAATATACTATTACTTGACTGCATTTCCTTATTAATCTTATAAGGAAATATACCTGGAGTACTTTCACATTCACTACTTGTATAATCTTTGCTATAACTAACAATACAATTATTTACCATCTTTTTTTGATCATAATAATTATTTTTTTCTTTATCAAGATCAGTATTAATCCAATAAACGTCTTCTAACAAATTTTTATTTTCTAGATGGTAAACTAATAGTTTTTTGAAATCTTTTTGTTGAATTAATCCCATTACTTGATTTTCTTTGTGGGTATAGATCGTCAACTGCTCATTCTCTAAAGTAGATTTTAGTAATTGATTATCGAATGTTAAAATAATGAGATCATCCGAATTACGTTTTTTAATCATTGTAGGAAATCCTTTTTCGTCAAAAGTAATTTTATTTAAATTTATTTTTTGATTTTCATTATCTAAAAAATTCATTTCTATAGTTTTCAATTTAAAAAAATCTGCTTCTGAAAATATCCTATTTAAAGAAATTGTTTTATCAGCTCTAAGATTATCATAGACCAAAGTATTTATGATAGCCCCATTTACTTCTTTAGAAACTTTTGTAGGGATATTTGTTTTGGTAAGCTCATCTATTTCTGCTTTCCATTTTTTTGTATTTGAAACATAAGTAGATTCTTTTTGCACTCCTAATTGTTTTGATACAAATTCAGTCGCATTTTGAAGGTTTCCTTCTTTTACAATCGGCTTTTCATTTACATTTCCGCTCCAAAAAATAATTCCTTGTTTTTGAGATCTCAACTTAATTGTTTCGTTAGGAAATTCTAAATCACTGTTCTCACAAATATTGAAAATTGTAAAATCAGATGAATCAAAATTTCGACGAAGTTCTTCTTCTTCAGAAAGCACGCATGAAGAAGTTGAATAATCATTAATATAAATTAAAAAGACCTGTGCCTTGTTAGCTTCAATTTTTTTATTCACAATAATCTTAGGCTTACTAATCATATCCGGAAGTTGAGCTAAAAGAAAAGTCGGTGTAAATACCGATAATAAAAATAATAATTTCATCATAAAATCATTTTATATGAATTTTTATATGTATTTAATGATTAATTCTGCTTAAACTAATTGAATAAAAAAGTTTATAGAAAATCATCTGATTTGATCACAAAAAAAAACGTAATCATCTAAAATTCATTAGCTAATATAATATAACGTAATTTATTTTACTTCATTTAAACATTTAAAAAATTAGGATTTTAGAATAAATTCGATTAAAAAAATTATGCAAATAATTTAAAACATAGAAGTAGTAGTTCAAACTCAGTAGAGACCATAACAAAGAACTCCTTTCAAGAAATTGAAAGGAGTTTTTTATTATTATTAATAGTTTTTTTGTAATTTCATATAAATCAACTCTTATGAAAACTACCAAATTATTATTTCTAATATTCATTGTTATTTCTAATATTTCCTTTGGGCAAAATAAAAAGAAAACAACTTTAGCACCTCCTAAAATAAAGAAAGTTCCATCTCTTCCAGAACCTCCGAAAGCTAAATTATATCAACCAACTTTTAACAACGAATACTTTATTTGGAAACTAGAAAAAGACACATTATTACCAGCCGAATCTCCTTATGAAATAATTTTACAAGTCAATGATTATTCTGCTTTTATAAGAACAAATAGTTACCCTGAAGAAACAGAGTATAAATCGAAAATCGTACCTGATGAAAATGGAGATATTATCGCTAGATCTATATTAATGCAAGCTGATAATTATGATGTTAAAATAGTAAAGAATATTCTTGAACTGAAAAATCGGAAAACGAATGAAGTTTCAAAATTAAAAATCATCAAGAAGAATGGAAAAATTACAGAATTACAAGATCTAAATTCGAAGTTGATTTACAAAAAAGATGATGATTATACGTACGCTCCGTCTCCTTCGATGTAAAATATTATAATCATCTAAAAAATATTTTGATGAAGGAAAGTTTAGTTTTTATTATTTAATCTGTTCAGAATTGATGATAAACTGATTCTTCAGTTCTTCATTAATATTAGAAATTACTTTATAAACATAGGAATTCTCAAATAATTCGAAAGGATTATATATTACGATTAAATCACTTATATCATCTTCCTTTATTGCTACAAATATTTCCAAAATATCATTTTGAATATTAATAGAATCTTTATTAATGATTGAAATTATATCATCTAAAGAAATACTTTTACCTATAAAGCTCTTATCATAAGAACAACTTTTGATATGATAAATCGTGACATATTTAGACAAATCATTCTTGTCACAACTTTCAGTTAAAAGATTAAACCAACTATTCATAAAAATCAATTCTTGTTCAAATAAATATAATAAAAAATCCCTCAGTGTTTGAACTGAGGGATTATCTTTTTAAAATCTTAATCTTACGCCATTTTCGGTTGTAAAGGCTTTTTTACGGAAAAGGAACAAAGTAAGTCCTCCAATAAAAATAGCCGAATCTGCGATATTAAATACAGGCTGAAAGAACTTATAATGTTGTCCACCTATAATTGGAATCCAAGAAGGCCAATCAAACTCCACAATTGGGAAATAAAGCATATCTACGACACAGCCCGTAAACCAACCAGAATAACCAGCAAAGTTTGCTTGTGCGACACCTTGATACCCTACCCAATCCTGAAACATTTCATTGTAAGTAGTTCCTTTATCGAAAATAACTCCATAAAAAATTCCGTCTAATACATTCCCTATTGCGCCTGCCAAAACAAGCGCAATCGGAATGATAAAGAAATTATTATTTAGTTTTTTCGACCATGCATTAATATAGTAGATAATCATTCCGATTAGAGCAATTCGTAGAAGTGATAAAACGATTTTACCTGTTTCTCCTCCGAAATGCATTCCATATGCCATTCCAGGGTTTTCTACAAATGCTATTTTAAACCAACCCAAAACATCTACGTCTTCACCTAAAAAAAAGTGTGTTTTTACGTAAAATTTTGAGATTTGGTCTATGATTAAAACCAAAATGGTAATGAGTACTACTTTTTTCAAAATACTTGATTAACGTTGCATATTTTTAGCTTCGATGCTTAATGTAGCATGCGGAACTAATTTCAAACGATCTTTGTTAATTAATTTTCCTGTTACACGGCAAATACCGTATGTTTTGTTCGAAATACGTAACAATGCATTTTTCAGGTCACGGATAAATTTATCTTGGCGTGCTGCTAATTGTGCATTTTGTTCTTTCGACATGGTTTCAGAACCTTCCTCAAACGCTTTGAACGTTGGAGACGTATCGTCAGTACCATTGTTACTATCGTTTGTGTAAGCTTCTTTCAATAATTCGTAATCTTTTATCGCTTGATCTAATTTCTCTTGAATTATTGCTCTAAACTCTTCCAACTCTGCATCAGAGTACCTTACTTTTTCATCTGTTGTTGCCATACGCTTACAATTTAGTAATCGCAATTTGCGTCATCAATCCATTAATTTCAACCTCTGACCCATTTGCAACTTGGTCTTGTAAAACAAGATCTTCGGCTAATGTCTCAGAACAAATGTAATCTTTGTTTTGCTCGACTGCATTTACGATTGATTCATCATTTTTTAAGTTAAGTATAATTTTGTCGGTTACTTCTAGTCCGGTTTCTTTACGTAGATTTTGAATTCTATTTACCAATTCACGTGCAACACCTTCATTAATTAACTCTTCAGTTAATTGTAAATCAAGTGCTACTGTCAATGTAGAATTAGACGCTACAGTCCATCCTGGGATGTCTTTTGTAGCGATTTCAAAATCTTCTAAATCTAAAGTTAATGTTTTGTTGTCAATTAACAAATCTATTTTACCTGATTGCTCTAATTTAACAATTTCTTCATTCGTCAATTCTGCTGTAGCAGCCGAAATAGCTTTCATTTCTTTTCCATATTTCGGACCTAAAGTCTTGAAATTAGGTTTGATAGATTTCACTAAAAGATTTGATGCTTCTTCGTTTGTTAAAAGTTGAATTTCTTTAACGTTAACTTCTTGTTTCAATAGTTCTGATACAGCTTCCAAATTAGCTTTCATCGTATCATTCAATACAGGAATCATTACTTTTTGTAATGGTTGACGCACTTTATTATCACTCAATTTACGAAGTGATAAAATCATACTTGTTGCCGTTTGTGCTAAATGTGTTTGCTCTTCTAATTCGGCTTTAATCAATGATTCGTCTGCAACTGGGAAATCTGCTAAATGCACAGATTCTGCTGCATTTTTACCTGTAGCTGCGTTCAAATCTTTGTATAAACGATCCATGAAGAATGGTGCGATTGGCGAACCTAAAATTGAAACAGTTTCTAAAACTCTGTACAATGTTTGGTAAGCTGCAATTTTATCTTTCGAATAATCACCTCTCCAGAAACGTCTTCTTGATAAACGAACGTGCCAGTTTGATAAATTATCAATCACAAATTCTTGAATTGCACGAGCTGCTTTTGTTGGTTCATAATCAGTTAAAAATGCATCAACTTTTTTCGTTAATGTATTCAATTCAGAAATAATCCATTGATCCAATTCAGCTCTTTCATTTACAGGAATTTCTTCTTCCTCAAATGTAAATCCGTCTACATTCGCATATAAAGCGAAGAATGAATAGGTATTGTATAATGTTCCGAAGAATTTACGACGAACTTCGTCAACTCCAGCAATATCAAATTTCAAGTTTTCCCAAGGTTGCGCATTCGCAATCATGTACCAACGCGTTGCATCAGGACCATAAGTTGCCAATGTATCAAATGGATCGACTGCGTTTCCTAGACGTTTAGACATTTTTTGTCCGTTTTTGTCTAAAACCAATCCGTTTGACATTACATTTTTGTACGCTTTCGAATCAAAAACTAATGTTCCGATTGCATGCAATGTATAGAACCAACCACGTGTTTGATCGACACCTTCTGCAATAAAATCAGCTGGATACATTGTTCCGTTATCAATCAATTCTTTATTTTCGAATGGATAGTGAACTTGCGCATAAGGCATTGCTCCAGAATCAAACCAAACGTCAATCAAATCAGCTTCGCGTTTCATCGGTTTTCCAGATGCAGAAACTAATGTAATTTCATCTACTACATTTTTGTGTAAGTCGATCAAATCATAGTTTTCTTCTGTCATATTTCCAACTTCGAAATTTTGGAAAGGATTAGAAGTCATTACGCCTGCCGCAATTGATTTTTCAATTTCAGCAACTAATTCTTCTACAGAACCAATTACAGTCACTTCGTCCCCTTCTTCTGTTCTCCAAATTGGCAATGGAATTCCCCAATAACGAGAACGAGATAAATTCCAATCATTCGCATTTTCTAACCAGTTTCCGAAACGTCCTTCACCAGTCGCTTTAGGTTTCCAATTGATTTCTTTATTCAATTCAACCATACGATCTTTTACATCCGTCACCTTGATAAACCAAGAATCCAATGGATAATATAAAATCGGTTTGTCTGTTCTCCAACAATGTGGATAGCTGTGTTTATATTTCTCTACTTTGAAGGCTTTGTTTTGCTCTTTCAATAAAATCGCGATTTCTACATCAACCGATTTTTCAGGAGCAGTTCCATCATCGTAGTATTCATTTTTCACATATTTACCTCCGTAACCTTCAGGTAAATCAGCCACAAAACGACCTTGTAAATCTACCAAAGGAACAGGATTTCCATGTGTATCTAATACCAACATTGGAGGAACACCCGCATCTTTTGCAACACGCGCATCATCCGCACCAAAAGTAGGCGCAGTGTGTACGATACCTGTACCATCTTCTGTTGTTACGAAATCTCCAGAAATTACTTGGAATGCATTCTCTACATTTTCGTAAGGCAACGCCCAAGGTAATAATTGCTCATAACGCGTTCCAACTAAATCAGCACCTTTGTATTCTCCAACAATTTTGTAAGGAATTGTCTTATTTCCTGCCGCATAAACTTTGAAATCTTCTTCTGTTTCTGCTAAGAAATATGGTTTTCCGAATTGCTTAGAAACCAATGGTTTTCCTAAAATTACGCGAATTGGCTCGAATGTATATTGATTGAATGTTTCAACTACAACATAATCGATAGTTGGACCAACTGTTAACGCTGTATTTGATGGCAACGTCCAAGGTGTTGTTGTCCAAGCTAAGAAATACACATCTCCATCAAAATTATTGAATAGAGTCGTAGAATCTTTCTTTACTTTAAATTGAGCAACAATCGTTGTATCCGTAACATCTTGATAAGTTCCTGGTTGATTTAACTCGTGTGAAGATAAACCTGTACCAGCTTTCGGAGAATATGGTTGAATTGTATAACCTTTGTACAACAAATCTTTGTTATAGATTTGTTTCAATAACCACCAAACAGACTCCATATATTTTGGTTTATACGTGATATATGGATCTTCCATATCCACCCAATAACCCATTTTTTCAGTCAAATCATTCCACAAATCTGTGTAACGCATTACTGTACGTTTACACGCTTCGTTATATTCTTCAATTGAAATTTTAGTTCCAATATCTTCTTTGGTAATTCCTAATTCTTTCTCAGTTCCCAACTCTACTGGTAAACCGTGCGTATCCCAACCCGCTTTACGGAAAACTTGTTTTCCTTTCAACGTTTGATAACGACAAAATATATCTTTGATAGAACGTGCTAAAACGTGGTGAATCCCTGGCTTTCCGTTTGCAGAAGGAGGACCTTCATAGAACACAAAAGATGGATTTCCATCACGCGTAGAAATACTTTTCTCGAAAACATTATTTTGTTTCCAATCTTCTAACGTTTCTTTTGAGACTTGTACCAAGTCTAAGTGCTTATATTCTCTAAACTTTTTTGCCATCGAATTCTTTCTTATTTCTTCTAAATCAAGGAGTGCGAATATAAGAAATTTTTACATATTTTTATTGTTATAGAAACGAAAATCATATTAATAATTGCTTAAATTTATCCCGATATTATAGATTTAACAATTCTTGAATAAAAATCAGATGATTTCAGATTTAATTCAGCATTAACCAAATAATTAACAACAATTTTTAAAGATATTTTTTCGATGAAAAAAGGCTTCAAATATTACTCGATTCTATTCATTATTTTGCTTTTTGCAAGTTGTTCCAAAAACGAAGATTATACGGTTTTGATTCCAACAGATGCAGATTTTGTTGCGTTGATAAATCCAAAATCAATTGCAGAAAAAGGTAATTTTCAGAAATTAGAACAATACAAAATTTATCAATTAGCCGAAAGCGAACTTAAAAATCAAGATCCGACTTTTGATCAATTATTAAATGATATCAAAAACAATCCAACCTCTTCGGGAGTAGATATCATCAGTCCTATTTACCTTTTTGGACAAAAAATTAATGGAAAAAATATGGTTGCGTTGATTACAAATATGCGCGACAAAGATCAGTTTGAAAAACATTTATCAACCATTTACAAAGGTTTATACAAAAAAGATATTTCGTTTGAAAAGAAAGATGGTTTTACGACGATTTCTGGATTCAATAAACCGTTTATGGCTTGGAATAAATCTCAATTTTTATTGATTGTTTCTGAATTTGGAGTTGGAGAAAAAGCGATTCAAGATTATTTTACGAAAATTATCAACGATAAACATTCACTTGCGAAGGAAAATAATAGTTTTGGAGATTTTGTTAAAAACTCGCAGGATATCAACATTTGGTACACTGGAAACTTTTTGAAAAACTTCTCAAAACACGAAAGTTCTGAAAAGAAAAATCTTGATTTTACAAAAAGTTCTTGGGTTAATTTTATTTCATTTACTTCGGACGGAATTAGTTTTACACAGAAATTTCATCCAGATGCGATTACAAAAGTTGAATTGCAAAAACATCCGATGTGGAAATCAAAAATCAATACTGATTTTTTTAAATATTTTCCTGCACAAAGTTACATGAATATTGGACTTGGTATTTATCCTGCCAACACGCGATATGTGTTCGAAAATCAAAATTTCTTGACTACTTTTTTAGAGCAATACGAAATCGATTTGAACAAATTAGAACAAAGTTTTGAAGGCGAAGCATTGTTTAGCATTTATGATTTTGAAATCGGAAAAGCATTCAATCCAAATGATTTTTTTGGTAAGAAAGAAGCTTTTATTAAGCAGGTTGTTTATCCGCAATTTGTTTTGGGTGGAAAAATGAAAAATGATCTTTTCTTCAACGAATTTATTAAAGCCCATCAAGAAAATATTCAGAAAATTGGATCTTATTACATGCTGCCACTTTCGACAAATATGAAGATTTATATGACGTACAAAAACAATTTGATGTACATCACAAATAATCAATCGATCATGAATCAATATTTAAACAACATGGTAAGTTCTTCAAATTTTGTTACATCAGAATATGCTACAAAAGCTTCAAATCCGATGTTTGGTTACGTGAATTTAAATTTTGATCAATACCCAAAAGAAGTTCAAAATTATATTTATCAACAAATTCCGTTCGGAAATACGAAAGAAATGCAAACGGTTTTATCTTATTTTGATCACATCGATTACCGCGTTTCGAATGAATACACAAAAACAGGAAAAATACATATGAAAAAAACGGATAAAAATAGTTTGGAAGTGATTTTCTTACTTTTAGACCAAGCTTATTCACTATTTTTCAATCAAGCTGCACAACAAAATGGAAATTAAAATCAGTCAACTTGTTCCGCATCCTTTGAAAGAATTTGGGTTCGAACAATCTGAAATTTGGAAAAATACATACACTTTTTCGAGCGGAAATATTTATCAAATCGTTGCACATTCTGGTGTTGGAAAATCGACGTTGATTAATATTTTGTATGGTGATAGAAAAGATTATGACGGAGAAGTTTTGTTTGATGGACAAAATATTAAGAATTATTCTTTGAATGATTGGACAAAAATTAGACGTGAAAAAATTGCGTATGTTTTTCAAGGTTTACATTTGTTTGAAGAATTAACTTTGATGGAAAATATTCAATTAAAAAATGTATTAACGCAACATCAATCCGAAAATCAAATTATTGAATGGATCGAAAAAGTTGGTTTAAAAAGTCATTTACATCAAAAAGCGATTCATCTTTCTTATGGTCAACGTCAACGAATTGCTGTGATTCGTGCACTTTGTCAACCATTTGATTTTTTGCTTTTAGACGAACCTTTTAGTCATTTAGATGAAGTAAATCAACAACTTCTGATTGATTTGGTTACCGAAGAAGCTACAAAAAATAACGCTGGAATCATCTTTACAAGCTTACACGAAATTCACGATAAACGCCTTGCAAATGTCATTCAACTCTAAAACTTTAATCGAAAAATTAGTTCGTAAAAACCTAAGTTTCTTGCGAATTACAACCTTTTGTTTTTTCTCAATCATTGGATTTTTCATCTTGATTTTGGCTGGAACAATTTATTTGGATTATGCTAAAAATTTTGGAGAAGATAGTTCAGTTTGGAAAGCAAATTATGTGGTCTTAAACAAAAAAATATCGTCTTTACAAACGTTGACTGGAGAAAAACCAAGTTTTAGTGAAAATGAAATTAACGATTTGAAATCGCAAAATTTTGTAGCAAAAGTCGGAACATTCAAAAGCAGTCAATTTCCTGTAAAATTGCAAGTTGGTGGCGTTGCTGGAATTCGTGGTTTTTCGACTGATTTATTTTTCGAATCTGTTCCAGAAGATTTTATTGATGTAAAAGAATCAGATTGGAAATGGCAAGAAGGCCAAGATTTTATTCCGATTATTATTCCAAAAAGTTATTTGAATTTATACAATTTCGGTTTTGCAACAAGTCAAGGTTTACCACAAGTTTCGGAAGGATTATTTACTAAAATTCCTTTTCAATTGGTTTTAGGAAAAGGAGAAAATCAGAAAGTATATCAAGCAAGAATTGTCGATTTTACTACAAAAATTAATACAATTTTGGTTCCTGAAAACTTTTTGGAGTGGGCAAATCAAACGTACGCACCTCAAAAAAATACAGAACCTTCACGAATTGTTGTAGAAACAAAATCTCAAGGAGATGAAAATGCTTCGACTTATTTTGAGCAACAAAATTATGATATCAACAAAGATGAATTGAAAAATAATGAATTGACGTATTATCTGAAATTAGCTTTTTCGTTGGTTTTATTTATTGGTTTAATCATTGTTTTTGCAGCGATTTGGTTGATGATTATTAACTTTCAATTGATGATTGAAAAGAATAAACACAAAACGAAAGATTTATTTTTGATTGGTTACAACATCAATCAATTGGCTCGTCCGTATCTGAAATTTTCGATTATATTTATGTTATTCAGTTATATTATTTCTATTCCGTTAGTTTATTTTGTTTTAGATATCATCAAAGAAAAAGTCGGAAAATTTATGGCAACAGAAAGTTCTCACGTTTGGGAAGTGATCGGTTTTGGATTAATAATCGTAATCATTTTATTCATTATTAATAAAATAATTTTGACACAATCGATCAAAAAAATTGCGTTGAAAGATTAATGCTAAATTTTATAAAAACATAAAAAAGGATTCTGATAAACTCAGAATCCTTTTTATTTATACTTAAATATTCTCGATTAGAACGAATATCCAACTCCTACAGAAAACGAATGATTTTTCACATCACCAACTTCTACATTGTTGTTGTTTTTATTATCTCCTATTTTAGTTAATCCCATATAGTATCTCGCTCCAACATTGATATTATCTGTTACATTATATCCCAAACCAAAGTTAACACCGAAATCAAAATCTTTTACATTATCTTTAATGTCAGTTTTTTCTTCCGTATTGTACACCGTGTTGTTTACATAAGTACTAACTTGCGTTTTATTACTCGCATATACATTGTATCCAAATTGAGGTCCAGCCTCTATATTAAAACGACTTCCAGCAGGATAAAATTGAAGCATTACTGGAACTTGAATATAATCTAAAGTCGTTTTATTGTAATTTTTGACCGTCGTGTTTCCAACTTCTGTTACGTCAGTTTTTTCTCGTCCCCCCATTCGTGTAAAATTAACCTCTGGCTGAACTGCAAACTGTTCTGTAATTGGAAAATGTCCATACAAACCAGCTCCAAAACCAACCTTATAATCATTATTGTTCACGTCTTTCCCGTTAAATGAAGACATATTTGCACTTGATTTAATACCAAATTGTGCAGATGTTGTTTTTTCTTGTGCGCTCAAACTAACAACTCCTAACATTGCAGCAGCAATAAAAAATAATTTTTTCATCTTTTTAAATTTTATAGTTCTAATTATGATGCATTCATAATTTCAAGTGCTGTGCCAAATAATGTTAAAACCATACTTTAACAATCTTAAAACAATGATTAACAATGGTTTTTAATTCAAATATTTAACATTTAAAGAATTGAATTAAAATGAAAAAGCTACATCTTTCGATGTAGCTTGTATCAATTATAAGTTGTTCTTGTTATTAGAATTTATAAGCAAATCCTAAAGAAACTGCATCTGCATTAAACTTTTTATCAAATCCATAGTTATTACTTGTAGCAATTCCTTTATATCCAGCATATACATCAAAGTTAGCTCCTGAATAACCAAATTTTGGTTGCCAGAATAAACCTCCATCCATACCACTTTTCGTAGCAATTGCGTAACCTAAATCTCCACCAATAAATAAATTGTTACTGAATTCGTATTTTGCAGTTGCTGCTAATGGAATAAACCCAAAATCTTCTCCTCCTAAATCTTTAAAATCACTTTTAGCAATAAAATGGTCATACCCGACTTTCGCTCCTAATTTGAAATTATTTGCAATAGGATGTAAGTAAGCTAAGTCTACTCCAAGGTTAAAAGAAGAAACATCTGATGCATTACCTACTGGAATACCCACGTGTACTGTACCTTCTACTCCTGACGTTTGTGCTGAAACTCCTACCATACCTGCTACTGCTAAAGCAGCTGTTAATAATACTTTTTTCATTTTTATAATGTTTTAAAATATTTACAATTTTGTTAAACTTATTTGTATAATTTCAATTTGTGTGCCAAACTCTAAAAATCAATAATGATAAAACATACTAAAATTAACAATTACTTAATATTCAAAACTTTATTATACAAAAAAAGCTCCAAAATAATTTTGGAGCTTTTCTGTTTTTATTGATTTGACTTATTGTCCGACCATTTTGTATAAAATATTCTGTTGTTGTTTCGCATAATTTGTATCAATTTCTGCTGCTACACCAATCATTTCGTCTAAATAATTAAACTGATTCATGATTTTTGCTTGATCAGCTGCATCAACTTTTCCATCTGCAACAACTTCTTTATATAAGGTTTCGAATTTCTTTAAAACAGGATTATAAGCAGATTCGAAAACTTTCAATGCTTTTTCTTTATCACCTCTTTCTCCTAAAGCGGAAGCTTCATTGTAGATTGACATCATCAAATCATTTTTAGCCGCGGCTAAATCAGAACCAATTGAATATCCTTTCCCTGAAGGCAACGATTCGAAGAAAGCAATTTTTGCATTTGCTTCTTTACGAACGTGCGCGAACAATTCTTGCGCTTTTTTATCCTCACCAGCTTTCAAATAAATTCCAGCAATTCTACTTACCCCATAACCAATATCGTATTTCGCTAAAGCAGGAATTTCTAACATCACTTTGTCTAAAACTGCAATCGCTTCTTTTTTGCGTCCAGCATTCAATAAATCATCTGCTAAACGAACCGCAGTATTTCTATAAGAAGAGGTGTAATTACGCTCTGTCAAACTAAATGACGCATCAGGATTATTATATCCAGACCATTTATACGAATTGAATGTTCTTAGTAACATGTCATTATCAGAAGCACCAATAATTCCTCCTTTACCAAAAGGTGTATAAATAGGAACTAATTTATAACTCATTCCAGCATTCAATAAATAATCATTCATGTAGAATGTATTTTCTGGATCAGAAATTCCTCCTCCACTAAAGTAAATAGGTCGATCCCAATTGTATTTCGCCATCATTGACAACAACAACAAATTGTTTTTGAACAAACTTGATGCTTTGATATTAATTGTGATTGAATCAACCATTTTATCTGCATCTTTTGCACTTACAATTCCGTATTTTAGCGCGTTTGCTTTATTTACAGGAACTACAATTTTAGAAACAGGTAAATAATTTGCTCCACCAATTGGATAACCAAAATAATCTGCTAAAGCTTGTTTCTCTGGTGATTTATTATCCAAAATGAAATCCATTGCTTCTTTAGCTGTCATACTATCTGTTGTGATATATTTTTGCAAAGGTTTTAAACTTTTATAAACTGACATCACTTGGTTTGGATCAATTTCAGGATCAGATAAATATTGACCAACTTGCTCGATTGGCATTTGACTTAACGTTTCTAATGTTTGATTAGATCCTGGTTTGATGAAACCATTTATTTGATCAAAAATATTTTTAATAGAACCTCCAACAACAAAAATTTGATCGTTAGTTCCAGATTGATAATCTTTCGGTTTCAAATCACTTGGAAGTGGTGCTGCATTGTACGTTCTGCGTAATAATTGCTCTAAATTCCATGGAGAAGCAGCCAACGTTAAATTCGCGATTTTTACATCATCACGGAAATTTTCGGTTTCTTGTAATCCCCAAAGTGGATAAGTATCATTATCACCATACACGAAAAGAATAGCGTTTTTATCAAGCGGATTCAGATAATTGTAAGCCAAAGAATAAGCTACAGAACGCTCAGAACGATCGTGATCGTCCCAGTTTTGAGCTCCCATTAAAATTGGAATACCAGCTAAAATAACAGTTGTTCCAATTGCTAAAGACGGTTTCAATTCTTTCTTCATCAATTTTTGAAGTAATAAATAAACTCCTTGCACACCCAATCCTGCCCAAATCGCAAATGCATAGAAACAGCTTACTAATGCATAATCGCGTTCACGAGGCTCGAAAGGTTTTACAGATGTATAAAAGATGATTCCGACACTTGTTAAAATAAACAATGACAACAATGACCACCAGTTGACAAAATTTCTGTTTAATTGTGTAAATAATCCGATTAAACCTAAGAATAATGGTAACATGAAATACACATTTGTTCCATCATTTCTATATTCATCTGGTAATTTTGATTGATCACCTAAACGTGGATTATCAATAAATGGAATTCCTGAAATCCAGTTACCTTTTGTAATCTCGAAATTACCTTCTAAATCATTTTGACGACCAGAGAAATTCCACATAAAGTAACGGATAAACATATAGTTGATTTGGTAATCAATAAAGTAATTAAATTGTTCACCAAATGTAGGTGGTTCAATATCTAAAATCTCACCATATTTCTTAAGTTCTGCGACTTTTAATTGTCTGTTTTGACGCTTTTCTACCAATTGAGCGTACATTTGTTGCGCTTCTTTATCACCAGCATATTGTGCATTCAAAGAGAATTTTGGAAAAGCATAAACTGCCGCATAATTCTCCATTACACCTGGGTCTGGACTGAACATTTTAGGGAAAAACTTTACATATTTATCTTCGTATGTATAATCTAAACGATCTGAAACTTTCAAATATTTTCCTGTACGTTTATCCTTAATATATTCAGAACTACGAACTGTACTTTCTGGTGCTCCGTTAGTATCACGCTTGATTCCGTCACTTGCAATATGAGCCGTAAAAACTGGTCCGTACATCACAGGCCAAGAACCATATTGTTCACGATTAAAATAATCTAAAACACCCAAAGCTGTATCAGGATCATTCAAATTCATATGAGGATTTGCATTGGCACGAATCGGAATAACTAACCAACATGAGAAACCAATCAACATAAAAATCACACACCACGAAATTGTATTCAATAAAGCTGAACCATATTTCTGCGTTAATTTAATTGCAAAATAGAAAACTGCGATTAAAATAATAGCGGCGATAATTGTCCCAGAATTGAAAGGCATCCCCAAATTATTGACTACATAAATCTCTGTTCTACCAAAGAATGTCATTACAACTGGGAATATTATTTTGAATACAAAAGCTAAAATAATCAATGTAATAACATTTGCGATTAAGAAACTTTTGATTGTAAATCTATATTTTCGAGCATAGTATACAAAACAAACTGCTGGAATTGCTAACATTGCCATTAAGTGAACACCAACCGATAAACCAATCACCAACGAAATAATTACCAACCATTTGTTTCCTCTAGGTGTATCAGCGACTTGATCCCATCTTGTAATCAGCCAAAATAATAACGCTGTGAAGAAAGATGCCATTGCATAAACTTCTCCTTCTACCGCAGAAAACCAGAATGTGTCGCTAAACATAAAAATTGCGGCTCCAACTAATCCACTTCCTAATGTTATAATTTTTTGAGAAGCATTTAGCTCAATTGCATCAACATTCATTGGATCTTGCGTTTTTGCAAACATTTTTCGAGCAAAATATGTAATTGTCCAAAACAAAAACATAATTGTTCCTGCGCTATATAAGGCAGATGTACTGTTGATTAATATGGCATATTTGCTTCCGTCACCAAAAGCTAAACCAGACCAAACTGCTCCCATTATTTGGAACAAAGCTGCTCCTGGCGCATGCGTAACTCCCAATTTTGCTGATGATACAATGTACTCACCACAATCCCACAAACTCAGGTAACGCTCCATCGACGCCAAATACAATATTGTCGCTATCAAGAACATCACAACACCCAAGATGTTGTTCCACTTTTTGAAATTTATATCCATTTTGTTTTAATAAACTATCTTGCGAAAATAAGATAAAAAATTGATATAGCTTAGGATTGAAATGATTAAATTCTGATTAGAATCTCATCTAAACAATATAGATTTATCGAATATTTTAAAATTAATTTTAAAGTTTCTAATCGATTCATTTACATATTAACAAAACATCAAATCCTTCAAAATAAAGATACATTTTCTCAAATAGTTTTGATTCTAAACTTTTTTCATCTAAATTTGCAATGCAAAAAGCAATGCCTTTAACAGACAAAATTCTACAAACGGGCTTCACTTTTGACGATGTGTTATTAGTGCCTGCCTACTCAGAGATATTACCGAACCAAGTATCTCTACAAACAAGATTCACAGACAATATCACCCTTAACATTCCGATAGTTTCTGCTGCGATGGATACTGTATCCGAAGCAAGATTAGCGATTGCATTAGCGCGTGAAGGAGGTTTATCTTTCGTTCACAAAAATATGTCGATCGAAGAACAAGCGAATGAAATTGATATGGTAAAACGTTCGGAAAACGGAATGATTTCTGATCCAATTACTTTATCTCGTCATCACAAGTTGCAAGATGCAGTAAACTTAATGGAGAAATACAAAATCTCTGGTTTACCAGTTGTTGAAGAAGATAGAACATTGGTTGGAATTATTACAAATCGTGATATTCGTTACCAAGAAAACTTCGATCAATTGGTAGAAGACGTGATGACAAAAGAAAATATCGTAACTTCTGATATTGATACTGACCTTAAGAAAGCAAAAGAAATTCTTTCTCGTTACCGCATCGAAAAATTACCAATCGTTGACGAAAACAATAAATTAATTGGATTAATCACAATTAAAGATATTGACAATTTAACTGAATTCCCTAATGCATGTAAAGATACAAAAGGTCGCTTACGTGTTGGAGCAGGTGTTGGAGTTGGTGCTGATACATTAGAGCGTGTTCAAGCCTTAGTAAACAAAGGTGTTGATATCGTAGCGTTAGATTCAGCTCACGGACATTCTGCTGGAGTTATTAGTAAAGTTGCTGAAGTTAGAAATGCTTTCCCAGAATTAGATATTGTTGGAGGAAATATTGTAACTGCAGAAGCTGCAAAAGCTTTGATTGATGCTGGAGCAAATGCTTTAAAAGTTGGTGTTGGACCAGGATCTATCTGTACAACTCGTGTTGTAGCTGGTGTTGGTGTACCTCAGCTTTCTGCTATTCACGATGTTCATTCTTACGCAAAAACAAGAAACGTTTCAATTATTGGAGATGGTGGAATCAAATTATCAGGTGATATTGTAAAAGCAGTTGCTGCTGGTGCAAACTTGGTGATGTTAGGAAGTTTATTCGCTGGAACAGATGAAGCGCCAGGAGAAGAAATTATTTTCCAAGGTCGTAAATTCAAAGCATATCAAGGAATGGGTTCTTTAGCTGCAATGAAACGTGGTTCTAAAGATCGTTATTTTCAAGCTGATGCGAAAAAATTAGTTCCAGAAGGAATCGAAGGTCGTGTTCCTCACAAAGGTTCTATTGCAGAAGTTGTTTACCAATTATGCGGTGGATTACGTGCTGGAATGGGATACTGCGGAACTCCAACAATTCAAGATTTAATTGAAAACGGAAAATTTGTACGTATCACAGGCGCTGGGTTACACGAATCTCACCCACATGATGTTGTAATCACAAAAGAAGCTCCTAATTATTCGAATTAAGAAAGAGTATTATAAAACAAATAGCAGGCTAATATTAGCCTGCTATTTTTATGTCTAAATTTTAGCTATAAAAAAAAAACCACCTCTAAAGAGGTGGTCTTTTATTAACTATATAACTCTTATATTATTTTGCAAAATATAATTTTGAATCAATTTCATCTTTGTTAGATAATTTGCTAGTCGCTGCTTCCCAACTTTTACCATTCAAAGTTTGTTGAATAGATGGGTATCTTAAACGTGCAGGAATATCTTTCGCTACTACATTTCCAGATCTCTGCGGAGTAAATGTATAAGTTGTTGTACCATCCATTAATGTTCCTTGAGCACCTGGCATCAATAAAATATTACCATTTGGGTAACCTGTTCTACGGTATTCATTCCATGCTTCATCTGCTTGCATAAATAACGCAATGTATTTTTGTACCAATACATTTTCTTGGTTTGCAGCAGGTAAACCAGTAACATACGTAGCTATGTCATCTGAAGAAACACCCCACTTCAACATTGACTGCTCTATACCTTTTACATATTCAGCTTGACTCCATCCTTTATTTTCAGATAAGATAAAGTTCACTTCAGAAGCTTCAATCAGCACCTCTGGTCTATTTGCATTTAATACTGTTTTAGAAAATAAATTAAATTTACTAAAATCCTCTACTTGAGCTTTTAAACCATTTGGAATACCATATGGCAAACCAACATAATCAGCTAACGCACCTTTAATATAACCTTCATTATATTCAGCCCAATTTAATCCTTTTGGAGCCGCAAAACTATATAAACGAGGGTCTACCCTAGCAAAAGTTCCCTTCTCCCCTTTTAATAATTGTATAAAAGTTCTGTTAGGGAAGAAATCTATTCTAGCCGTACCTGTATAATACATTTTCCAAAATGGATTACCATTAGCAGAAGAATTTTCAAATGCTAATTGCGCATTTTCTGAATTATCTGTAATAACACCTTTTGCTAGAGCATCTGAAATATGATCTTTCGCCTCTGGTAATTTGGCTTTCACTCTATTTGCAATTCTTAATCGTAATGAGTTTGCAAACTTTTTCCAATTTTCAACATTACCATTGTATATTAAATCACCTTGGATTCCTGTTTTAGATGAAGATAATTGAGCTTCTGCTTCTTTTAATTCCTTCAATAAATCTTTATAAATTTTTTCTTGGCTTGCATAAACAGGAGTCTTAAATTTATCTATATCTAATGCTTGAAAATCTGCATCTTGAGATCCGAAAGACCAATAAGGCACATCACCAAAATGTGTCACCAAATTATCAAACGTATAGGCTAACATAATACGTGCAGAAGCAATTGTATTTTCTGCATCAGCATAGTTATATCTTTTTAAATACTCTGGATCTTGGGCGTATTTTATAATTTGTCTGTAATTAGATGCAGCTCTATACAAATCTAACCAACCTGCTTCAGCCTGATTTGCATCACGGTATGCATAACGGTCTTCGTCTAAATACACATTTTGCGCTGAATATTGCATCCAAGGTAATGAAATACGAGCAGACCACCATCCATTTCTAGTTTCTTCCATCAAGTATCTATTAGTACCATTAAATAAGGTACCCATAGGAACTTCTTCAGGATTATTTGGGTTTGTATTGATTTCTTCAAATTGATTATCACAACTCGTCAATCCTACAGTTGTAAATCCTAACGATAATGCAATCAATAATATTTTAACTTTTTTCATCTTCTTTTAGTTTAGAATTGTAATTTAAGATTCATACCAAACGATCTTGTAGAAGGTAACGACCCTCCTTCAAAACCTTGAATATTTCCACTACCTGCAGTAGTCATTTCTGGATCAAAATTCTTATTATCTAATCCCCAAGTAGCTAAATTTCTTCCGAATGCAGATACAACTACATTAGAAAATGGTCCTCTAAATTTCTCTGGAAATGTATAAGAAAGCGTAACCTCACGTAATTTCACATAACTAGCATCAAATACATTTTGAGCAGCTGGTCCAGAATAATAATGAGGGAAATATTCCATAGCATCTACTACTTTTGTATTTTGAACATAGGCACCTTGATTACCATTTGCTGTTGCATCCCAAACTACTCCTTGAGAAACAATACCATTTTCACGAACACCATTCGCAACTGTTTCTTCTAACATCCCAGAATTCATTCCAAAAATATTAGAAGTTGAGAAGTATTTACCTCCTTTTTGTATATCTAATAATGCACTTAATGATAATCCTTTATATGAAATACTATTACGAATACCTAAATTGTAGTCGGGTAAAATTGATCCTAAATTCTTAACATCACTTGACAGATATAACCCATCTTCACCAACTACTTTGTTTCCATTGTCATCATATACAAAATCTGTTCCTCTAATCTGACCATATTTTTCACCTACAGAAGCAACTAACTGTGCATTAAATGGAGCATTTGTTAACACTAAGTTACTAATACCGTCAGTTAATGATAATAACTTATTCTCATTTTTTGAAAAGTTAAATGATACTCCCCATTCAAATTCTTCTGAACGAATTGGCACAATATTTAACATTGCTTCAATACCTTTATTTTCCATTTCTCCAGCATTCAAATACTGTCTATTGTATCCTGTTTCAGGTCCAACTTGAACTGGGAAAATCAAATCAGATGTTTTTTGGTTGTAGTATGTTACATCAAATGATAATCGGCTTTTGAACATAGCCATTTCAATACCAACCTCCCAAGATTTCTTAGTTTCTGGTTTTAAATTTGGATTATTTTTATCTAAACTCATCATAAAATATGGTGAGCCTCCAAATCCTACTGAATTATATACATTATTTACATAAATATCTCGTAATTTGTAAGGATCTGTATCATTTCCTGATTTAGACCATCCTCCACGGATTTTACCAAATGTTAACCAATCTTGTTTAATCACTTCAGAAAAAACAAAACTTAATGTTGCTGATGGATAGAAGAATGAATTATTATTTATTGGAAGTGTCGATGACCAGTCATTTCTTACACCTAAATCTAAGTATAACATATCAGCAAAACCTAATGAAGCCCCTCCAAAAACAGAGTTAATTCTCTTATGAAATTGTGCATTTGTTACAGTTGCAGGTTCAAAACCATTAGAAAGATTATATAAATTTTTAATGATTAATCCTCCATTCGTTATTCCATCAATCACTGAATTTTTGAAGTCTCGTCTATTTACACCAGCAAATGCACTAATACTAAAGCCTTCCCATTTTTTATTGTAATGAATACGCCCTTCGTAGTTAATCTCAGTTAAATCTCTACGTTGTTCACGATAACTTGATGTTGCTTGAGATCCTTCTGCTACTCTTTCTTGTACTTTTAAATCATAGTGATCAAACATTGCTTTACCTACAGCGTATAAACCTGGTAAGATATCATACTTCAACTCAACGTTACCATACACACGGTTACGCTTATCATTTGATGTATTTTCATAAATAGTCCAATATGGGTTATCAGAGTATTTAGGTGTTGCATCATTCCAAGCAGATCTGTTCCAAGTTTTCTGTTCTCCTGTAACTGTTTTATAATTTTTCAAACGTTCGTAATCTAAAGAACGTTGTCCAAATTGTAACATTTTTTGCATTACAGAATTATCACCATATCCAATTTCTGGTCTATTGAAAGCGTCAGAAACGATATAATTCATATTAGCAGATGCAGTAAATTTATCATTAAACTTAGTATCAACTGCTAAACCAACAGATGTTCTTTCTAATTCTGTATTTGGAACAATCCCTGATTGTTTTACGTTTGATAATGATAATCTAGCAGTTGTATTTTCATAAGATTTAGAAAATGCTAACGAATTAGTATAGGTTATACCTGTATTAAAAAAAGAGTCTACATCATTTTTAGGAGTAACCCAAGGTGTTTCAACCAGATAATTAGCTGCATCTAAAGGATCTAATGCATCCCATTGTAAAACTTTTGTATTTGGATCATATTTTGGTCCCCAACTCTCATCAACTTGGTATGAAACCATATTATATGTTTTACCATTTATTGTTTGTTGAGAGAATTTACCTGTATTACCAGAACCAGCACCATATTGTTTTTGTAACTTAGGTAAAATAGATACTTGTTCCAATGAAATACCAGTATTTAAAGTAACCTCATCGCGTCCTTTTTTACCTCTTTTTGTTGTAATTAAGATAACTCCATTTCCAGCACGAGAACCATAAAGTGCCGTTGCAGGTCCTCCTTTAAGCACACTCATCGTCTCAATGTCATCTGGATTGATATCGAAAGATGCATCACCATAATCACGTCCTCCAGCTCCACGTTGTGTATTCGTAGAATTGTAGTTAGAGTTATCCATAGGAATACCATCTATTACAATTAATGGTCTATTTTCACCAGTAATAGAGCTAATACCACGTAATGTAATACGTGCAGACCCACCAATATTTCCACTAGGCGTAGAAATTTGCGCACCTGCAACATTACCTGATAATGCAGCTAAAGGATTAGAAGATCTAGAATTAGTTAATAAATCTCCTTTTACTTCTTGCGAAGCGTATCCTAATGATTTTTTATCACGAGTAATCCCTAAAGCTGTTACTACAGCTCCTTCTAACTCTACTGTTTCAGAAGGTTTAAGTGTTACTTTGTATTCTGAACCTGCACCAACTGAAAAACTTTGAGTTGGTAACCCCATCGCTTCTACTGTAACTAAATCTCCTTGCTTAGCTTCAATACTAAACACTCCATTTTCATCAGTATAAGCTTCTTTTCCTGATGTAGTTTTTACAACAGCGTCAGCTACTGGAAGTCCATCAGAGTCTGTTACAGTTCCTGTAACTGTCTTTTCTTGCGCATATAAAGAAGCTCCTAAAAGAAGTCCTCCTAATACAAACAAGTTTTTTAAATTTCTCCTCATCTGTTAAAACATTTTTAAAACTTTCATAAACTTAAGATTTCTATAACATTTACAAAACTTTTTTATGCTAAATTTTGATAACTTTGTTAAAAAAATAAAAAATTGTATAAAGTTTTATCAAATCACGAATATGAAATAGGTTGTGATGAAGCAGGAAGGGGGTGTTTAAGTGGTCCAGTTGTAGCAGCAGCAGTTATTTTGGGAGAAGATTTTGAAAACGATATTATTAATGATTCAAAACAATTATCTGAAAAGAAAAGAAATTCGTTGAGAAAATTTATAGAAGAAAATGCTAAATATTGGGCAATTGGAATTGTTTGGCCAAATGAAATTGATGAAATAAACATCTTAAACGCTAGTTTTTTGGCCATGCATAGAGCAATAGATCAATTAGATTGTCCGAAAGATTTGATTGTTGTTGATGGAAATCGTTTTAATAAATATCATGATGTCCCACACGAATGTATTATAAAAGGTGATTCAAAATATATGAATATTGCGGCAGCATCTATTTTAGCAAAAACGTATCGTGATGAATATATGGAAAAAATACACGAAAAATTTCCAATGTACGATTGGAAAAAAAACAAAGGTTATCCAACAAAAGCTCATCGTTTAGCAATAAAAGAATTTGGAGCTACTCCTTATCACAGAATGACATTTAAATTATTACCAGATCAATTAAGTTTAGATTTATAGAAAATAAAAACGAGAGCATTTATATAAATGCTCTCGTTTTATATATATAATATTATATAACGTTATTCTAAATCCTCACAACATCTGGAACTAATATCTCATATTTCCCTCCGTTTCGCATGACATCACGAACAATACTTGAACTGATGTAAGCTTTACCAGAAGATGTTAATAAAAAGATTGTTTCGATATTATGATTTGTAATTGCTCGGTTTGTGTGCGCAATCGCTTTTTCAAATTCGAAATCGGCTGGATTACGAAGTCCACGTAAAATAAATTGTGCATTTACCTCATCACAAAAATCGACAGTCAGACCTTTATAAGCCATCACTTCTACATTTTCGAATTTCGCAACAGAATCTTCAATAAACTTAATTCGTTGCTCCAAAGAAAACATATAATTCTTCGATGAATTTGTTCCAATTGCAACAATAATCTTATCAAATAAAGGAACTGCACGCTCTATAATATCTAAATGTCCTAAAGTAATTGGATCAAAAGATCCTGGAAATACGGCTATTCTATCCATGCTGAAGGTCTATTTAAAGCAAATTCTATTTCACTATCCATCAAATCTTCTAACGCAATTCCTGCATGAGCAGCTTGCTGAGGAAAAATACTTGCAGGAGAAAAACCTGGTAATGTATTCATTTCAATAAAATGCGGTTCTCCATTTACAATAATATATTCTGAACGAGAAAATCCAGACATATTAATACATTTATATGCTTTAGCCGCAATTTCTCTTACTCTTGCTTCAACTTCTGGTGTTAATCGAGCTGGCGTAATTTCGTCTGATAAACCGTTATATTTTGCATCATAATCAAAGAATTCTGTGTGCGAAACAATTTCCGTAATTCCCAACACCATTGTTTCTCCTTTGTAATTTAAAACTCCGACCGAAACCTCTGTTCCATCTAAAAAAGATTCAATCAAAACTTCTTTATCTTCAAGAAAAGCTTTTTGCATGGCTGCTTCAAATTCTTCTTCTTTATGAACTTTCGAAATTCCTAAACTAGATCCTGAACGATTTGGTTTTACGAAACAAGGTAAACCAACTTGATCAATAATTTCTTTTGCAGAATATTGATCTCCTTGATTAATATAAATTGATTTCGCATGCGGAATCCCATATTTGCTCAATACTGCAATACAATCTTTTTTATTAAATGTTAAGGCAGATTGATAAAAAGGACATCCATTGTATGGCAAATCAATCATTTCAAAATACGCTTGCAAATAACCATCTTCTCCTGGCGTACCATGAATTGTATTAAAAACGACATCAAACGTAATTTTTTCTCCATTTTTTTCAAATGAGAAATCACCTTTATTGATTGGATATTTTTCGCCATCAATTTCGGCAAACCAACCTTCTTTTAAGATTCGAACCCTTGTTCTGTCGTACTTTTCTGGATTTAGACTTGAGTAAATTAACTCGCAACTTTTCAACGAAATCACGCTTTCATCCGTATATCCACCTGCTACAACTGCTACTCTTAACATGTTTAATTTAAAATTTATTCAAATATAGAACTTTGACATCAATCATAAATATTATTTTTAAACTATATTTGTGCGACAATTTATCATTTCAATGAAAGGAGTAAAATCAATCATTCAAGTTTTGCTGAATGTAGCTATTGTAATAGCGCTATCATTTGGGCTTTACCATTTTATTTTTAACGTTTGGTTAGATTCGTATACAAATCACAATGAATTTGTTGAAGTTCCGGATTTATCTAAAATGAATATTACTGATGCTACAGCTAAGTTAGAAGAACTTGGTTTGACATACGAAGTAGATAGTTCTCGTTTTGATCCAAATACGAAACCTTTTGCAATTATGGATTTTTATCCAGCAGCAGAATCACGTGTAAAAGAAGGTCGTCGTATCTTTATTAAATCAAATCCGAAAACCTATCGTCCAGTTGAATTACCAGATTTAGTTGGAAAATCAAAACGTTTGGCGTTTACACAATTAGAAATTTCTGGTCTTAAAATCGGAAAAATAATTTACGAACCAGATTTAGCAAAAGATGCAGTTCTTAAAATATTATACAACGGAAAAATTGTAAAAGCAGGCGAACAATTACCTCGTTTTGCGACAGTTGATTTGGTATTAGGACGCGGAATGTTATCTGGTGTTAGAATGCCTAATTTGGTTAATTTAACATTGACAGAAGCTAAAAAATCAATCAAAGATAATTTCTTCGAGATTGGTCAAATCAAATTTATTGGAGCTTCTCATGATACAATCAACGCAAGAGTTGTTTATCAATTCCCATTTGCTACGGATACTTACGATCAAGGTCAACCAATTGATATTTGGTTATCAACAGAACCTCGCGATAAAATTAGAACGCAGTTAAAAGAATTGGATGTTCAGTACAAAAACTTTGGCGAAGATACAATTAGCGGTTCTCAATATAGAGATATTATAACACAAAAAGCTGAACAGCAGATCAAAGATATGCAACAACAGCAACAACAAAATAATCAGCCTACAGAGCAACAAAAGCCTACAGAAGCGCCTAAAGCTCCGGAAGAGATTATTATAGAATAGAAAGAGAATAAATGACAGAAGATTTAGAAGATTTCTTACAAGAGGAAAACGACAATAAATTATACGAGCATTTTTCAATAACGGTTGACAAAGGTCAATCGTTATTGCGTATAGATAAGTTCTTAATGGTTAGAATTGAGAACGCAACAAGAAATAAAATTCAACAAGCAACCGATAACGGAAACATTTTAGTGAACAATGAATCTGTAAAATCGAATTACAAAGTAAAGCCTGGAGATTTTATTCAGATTATGTTAGAAACTCCTCCACGTGAGAATGAAGTTATAGCAGAAGATATTCCGATCAAAATTATTTACGAAGACGATCAAGTTGTCGTAATTGATAAAGAACCTGGAATGGTTGTGCATCCTGGACATGGAAATTATACAGGAACTTTGGTAAATGCCTTAAAGTTTCATTTTGATAATTTACCATCAATGTCAGATCAAATGGAACGTCCTGGTTTGGTACATCGTATCGATAAAGACACAAGCGGACTTTTGGTTATTGCGAAAACAGAAGTTGCAATGACAAGTTTAGCAGAACAATTTGCAGCTCACACCACAGACCGTTTGTACAATGCATTGGTTTGGGGAGTTTTGGCAGAACAAGAAGGAACAATTACAGGACATATTGGTCGACATTTAAAAGATCGTATGCAAATGGCTGTTTTTCCTGATGGAGATCAAGGTAAACATGCGGTGACACATTATAAAGTAATGGAGAATTTTTCTTACGTTACGTTGGTCGAATGTAAATTAGAAACTGGTCGTACACATCAAATTCGTGCGCATTTCAAACATTTGGGACATCCTTTATTCAATGATGCTCGTTATGGTGGAGATCGCATTTTGAAAGGAACAACATTCAACAAATACAAACAGTTTGTTGACAATTGTTTCGCAGCTTGTCCACGCCAAGCTTTACACGCACGTACATTAGGATTTGATCATCCTACAACAGGAGAACGTATGTATTTCGAATCTCCGATGCCTGCTGATATGATAGATATTTTAGAACGTTGGAGAAATTATTCGGTAAACTCTGTTCATGCAACAGAACCTGATGAAAAAATTGATCGCAACGCAAAAGAAATGGAATAGATTTATTTTTAATTATAAAGCACTTCGACGGAAGTGCTTATCTATTTCTATATAAAAACTTACACGATTTTAATCAATGAATTTTTCAGAATTAAATATAATTGAACCAATTTTAAAAGCAATTGAAGAGGCTGGATATACAGAACCAACTGAAATTCAAGAGCAATCTATCCCTTTAGTTTTAGAAGGAAATGATATTATTGGTTGCGCGCAAACAGGAACAGGAAAAACGGCATCTTTTGCGATTCCTATTCTACAAAACTTAACAAATTCTCCGAGCAAAGGAAGAAAAATTAGAACATTAATTTTAACGCCGACGCGTGAATTAGCCATTCAAATCAACGAAAGTTTCAAACTATATGGTAAAAATTTACCATTGAAACATTTGGCGATTTTTGGAGGTGTTAATCAAAATCCACAAATCGGTGCTATCAAAAATGGTGTTGATATTTTAATTGCAACGCCAGGCCGTTTGTTAGATTTGATTGGACAAGGACATCTAAAAATTAATCAAATCGAGATTTTTGTTTTAGATGAAGCCGATCGTATGTTGGATATGGGGTTTGTTCATGAAATCAAAAAGATTTTAGAAATCATTCCAAAAGAAAGACAATCACTTTTCTTTTCGGCAACAATGCCAAAAAACATTCGAAAATTTTCTCATTCAGTTCTTCGTCGTCCAAAAGAAGTTAGCGTAACACCTGTTTCTTCGACTGCCGAAACGGTTGAGCAATTTGTTTATCATGTAGACAAAGACATGAAAGTAAAACTTTTGGTTAGCATTTTAAATGAGCATCCAGAAGATCGTACTTTGATTTTTACACGAACAAAACACGGCGCAAATCGTTTGGTAAGACACTTGGAAAAAGCAGGAATTCCAGCTGCTGCAATTCATGGTGATAAATCTCAGAATGCTAGACAACGTGCTTTAAATGATTTCAAAGAAGAAAAATTAAAAGTATTAATTGCGACTGATATTGCTGCTCGTGGAATCGATATTGATCAATTACCTTATGTGATCAATTACGAATTACCGAATGTTCCTGAAACCTATGTACACCGAATTGGACGTACTGGTCGTGCGGGACGCGAAGGAAAAGCCATTTCTTTATGTGCTGCTGACGAAAGAGGAGATTTGGCAAATATTGAGAAATTAATTGGTAATTATGTGACAGTGATTAAAACGCCAAAAGAGTTTTATAAATTACCTGACGCGAATAGTAATAATAATTTCAAGAAAAATAATACTGGTTTTAAACCAAAAAAAGATACAAAACCAAAGAATCCTCATCGAGGAAGAAGAAAATAAATTCATAAAAAAAATCACTTCGAAATGAAGTGATTTTTTTTGCTTTATAGATGAGTTGAAATTATTTCTCTTCAGCATATTTATCTACAATCATGCTCAATGCACCATCAGTTGTAATGTTACACGCTGTTCCGAAGCTATCTTGTAATGCGAAAATAGTCAAGATTAAAGCAATTCCAGCTTCATCAAATCCTAAAACATTTGAAATTAATCCTAACGAAGCCACAACTGTTCCTCCCGGAACTCCTGGTGCACCAACAGCAAAAACGCCTAAAAGCAAGACAAAAGTTACCATTGTTCCAACATCTGGAATATGACCGTACAATACTTGCGAAACTGTCATCACAAAGAAAACTTCCGTCAAAACCGAGCCACATAAGTGTGTATTCGAGAAAAATGGAATCGTAAAATTAGAAATCGTAGGTTTAATTACCTTACTATCATTCACCGCTTTTACCGCAACTCCCAAAGACGCCGCCGAAGACATTGTTCCAACTGCCGTTAAATAAACAGGTGGATAATATTTTAAAAGTTTGAATGGATTTGTTTTATGATAAAATCCTGCGATTGTATACATTAATGTCATCCAAATAAAATGACCAACAATAACAATCAAAATTACTTTTAAGAAAACTGGTAATTGCTTTTCAATAGAACCTTCATAACTCAAAACCGCGAAATTCGCAGCAATAAAAAAAGGTAAAATAGGAATCAAAACTTTATTCACCAAAAGAATCACAATATCTTTGAATTGATCAAAAATCTTTTCTAATTCCTTCGCTTTTGTAATCAAAATTCCCATTCCCAACATCAACGAAATAACCAATGCTGTCATCACCGAAAAAATTGGCGGAATATCTAATTGAAATAAGATTTTTGGAACTTCTCGCAACGAATCCACCGAAGTTGGAATGGATAAATTTGGAATAATTTGATAACCTGCAATCATCGAAAACAACCCTGCTCCTATCGAAGATAAATACGCAATTAATAATGAAAAACCTACTATTTTAGCTGAGCCTTCGCTTAATTTCGTAATTGAAGAAACAATAAAACCGATTACAATTAACGGAACCAAAAAGAAGATTAATTGTCCTGTAAAATATTTTAAGGATAAAACAATTTGAATTGTATTTTCATTCAGATAATTTCCTAAAACCAAACCGGCAATCACACCCAAAAGCAATCGAAATAATGTATTGCTCGCAATCTTTTTTAACATTTGACACAAAATTTGCGACAAATATAAACTCTATTAATTTAATAGACTAAATATGTTTTAGAAAATATTTAAATCTCTTTACTAAATT
Source organism: Empedobacter sp. UBA7248 (assembly GCF_002472945.1). NCBI lineage: Bacteria > Pseudomonadati > Bacteroidota > Flavobacteriia > Flavobacteriales > Weeksellaceae > Empedobacter > Empedobacter sp. UBA7248. The sequence continues at coordinate 275,266 of NZ_DKSU01000008.1, forward strand.
ATATGACATTAAAAAAGTACAAAATAAAAAGTATACTGTCATTCTGATTTATATAACAAGCATATTAGTTTTTCAAAATTATTTTAAAGTTTCACCTCTCCAACCTTAATTAATTTCTCAGAATTAGCCAACTGATTTGGATTTGTTCCAGGTTCATCTTGCGGAACTTCTTTTCCTTTTTTACGATAAAAATCTATCCAAAAATTATCAATAATTCCGGTTTCTTTGTTTTTAAAATTCATCGGAATTAGTTCAAAAACGTTATCATCACGAAAGGCTCTTTCCACAAAATCGGAACAATATAATTCGTCATCATTCAAAATATATAACCAATTATAAGGTTTTCCTAGCATTGTTTTAGCTTTTTCAATTGCATGAGGAATCGTAGATTGATATTCATTTTTGAGACGATAAATAACAATTTTATTATTCTTTTCGGTTTGAGAAATGTAAAAATGATGAATTTCCTCTCGTTGTGATCCGCCCATTGGTGCAGCATGTAGAACAAAAATAGAATCAGCCGTTTTTTCGATCAATCCAACATGATCAAAATTGGTTTCGTCATTTATTTTTGTCACTCTATTTATTGCGCCCGAAAGTTCTTCTATTTGCGCACCAACAAAAATCAAATCACCATTTTGAATATTTTGTAATGAAATTGTATGTTTTTCTTTTAATATTTTTGATTTTGTACAACTATTCATTATCAATGTAAATAGGAGTAAAAAGATAGGAAATAAAACGAATATTTTTTTCATTCAGAATGAATTATTACTTTTAATCTACGAATTAACCAAAAAGATGGATTTTAAAAAAATTTTGACCATATCAATTGTCGTTTTATTGATTTTAGTTGGTGTTGCAATTATTATTGGAAGTAACAAAGATCGACGTGTTTTCTTTATTGAAAGCTTCGATAAACCAATTGAAAATGTTATTAATTCTCGTTTGGATACAGATTATTCGTACGAAATTGTAAAAGTAAAAGGTAAAACAAACGATACCATTTTGATTATTCCTTGTGAAGGTTGTCAACCGTTGAAATTATCAGGAAAAATAAACGAAAAGTTTATGAACAAATTTGGTAAAGGAAAATCGGTTATGCGTTTCGAGCCGTATAAAGCGACGGAAGGGGATTTAAAAATTATTCACAAAATTAGATAATCTTCTATTTAAGAAATTTTCCTAACAATTAATTCCTTATTTTTGGGAGAATTATAAACTTATCAAAGCAAACAAACAATGAAAGTAACTGCATTAAACCAAAAGCACAAAGATTTAGGTGCGAAAATGGTTCCTTTTGCTGGATATGAAATGCCAGTGCAATACGCAGGTGTTAACCAAGAACACTTTGCTGTTCGCGAAAAAGTTGGTGTTTTTGACGTTTCTCACATGGGACAATTTTTTGTGAAAGGAGAAAAAGCAACAGACTTATTACAACACTTATTGACGAATGATGTAACGAAAGTTGCCATTGGTCAAGCTCAATATAATGCAATGCCAAACGAAAAAGGAGGAATTGTAGATGATTTAATCATTTATAAAATCTCTGATGATGAATGGATGGCAGTTGTAAATGCATCTAACATCGATAAAGATTGGGAATGGATGAACAAACACAATACGTTTGGTGCAGAATTAACAAACAAATCTGATGAGATGTCTTTGTTAGCTATCCAAGGTCCAAAAGCAATTGAAGCAATGCAAGCGTTGACAGATGTTAATTTGGCTGAAATTCCGTTCTATCATTTCGCAATTGGTACGTTTGCAGGTATGGAAAATGTAATTATTTCTGCAACAGGTTACACTGGTTCTGGAGGTTTCGAGATTTATTTCGCGAATGAACAAGCAAACGAAATGTGGGACAAAGTTATGGAAGCTGGAAAATCTTTCGATATCGAGCCTTGTGGTTTGGCTTCTCGTGATACGTTGCGTTTAGAGAAAGGTTACTGTTTATACGGAAATGATATCAACGATGATACAACTCCATTAGAAGCTGGTTTAGGTTGGGTTACGAAATTAGATACAAACTTTATTTCTTCTGATATTTTGAAAGCTCAAAAAGAAGCTGGAATTGAGAAAAAATTAGTTGGTTTCAAAATGATCGAAAGAGGAATTCCTCGCCACGATTATAAAGTTGTAGATGACAACGAGAATACAATCGGTATTGTAACATCAGGAACGCAGTCTCCAATGTTGAAACAAGGAATTGGTTTAGCATACGTTCATACAGATTTTGCTAAAGTTGGAACAACAATTAGAATTCAGATTCGTGATAAAAATGTATTAGCAGAAGTTGTAAAAACTCCTTTTGTTTAAAACAATATAAAATCAAAATACAAAAAAGCTTTCGAGGATTTCGAAAGCTTTTTTTATGAATTCATATTAATTGATACATTTATTGATGTCTTTTTTAGATAAAATTAATAAAATAGATTATTAACTACGAATATTATAAAATTGTTAATATTTCTTAAAAAAAACACAACTTAGATTTGTTTAAATATGATATATGTAATATTTTTGAGATAACAATATTACTGATCAGTAATACAATTAACACTAATTATGATTTTAAGACCTCTTATTTAAGAGGTCTTTTTTTTATTGAAACTTTTGAGAATCAGCACTTGGTCCATAACTCGAAGGTAAATCTATTCCCAATAAACGATAAAATACCCCTAATTGAGCACGATGATGCGTGATTTGATTTAACGCATGACGAATTGCTTCATATTTTGTAAAATCTGCGAAGACTGCATCACCAGCAACAATTTTCCAATTATTATTCAATTCTTCATCCGTTGCGTTTTTCAGCGCATTTTCACCCACTTCGTAATCATCGTCTAATTTCTTTTGTAAATCTTGCACAGAAGTAAAACTTGTCGGTTTGTAATCTCCTGCAGCAAAATCTAATTTATCAGTTGTTAAGATCAAAGCTGGCCACGCAAATATTTCGACAATATGATTTGTCAACATTGTAATGTCCATACTTTTTTCGTGAGGTTTGTATGTCGTTTTATCCTCAGGAAATCTTGCAATAAATTCTTTGGTAATTTGATACTCGTTTTGCAATTCTTTTGCTAATAATTCTACTATTTTCATGTTGTTTTGATTTGTAGTTAAAAGGTACAAATTTTTGAAATAATTCATAAAAAAAACTGCTTTACTAAATTGTAAAGCAGTTTATATTTTTAAATATCGTCTGTGTATAAATCAATAATTGGACGAGGTTTTTTTCGCTTGATTTGAGTCAGCCAATAGACAAAAATTCCTATTCCATTTCCAAAAATAATAATCGTAATCCAGACCAAGCGATCATCACTTTTTATCAAATTTGGATTCTTTAAAGCGTGTACAATAAAGTATACAAAAGAAATCACGCCAGTGAAAAAACTCATCAATACCAAGAAGATAAAAATGATAAGATTTCCTAATAACGCACTCAATAACGATTTAGAACTTCCTAAATGTCCTAGCTGCGCATCGAGCGTGCTAAACATAGAATAAAAAATTCCAAAATAACTTAACAAGCCAAGTACAAATAAAGTGATAGGAACAATTGCCAAAGTGGCTTGTAGCTTTGGATTGTTCAAAAGAGACGTTAAATCTCTGTCAATTAGTAGATTTTTCATCATTCGAAAAATAATCTTTTATTTTTTTTGCTTTAGATTTTCCTATACAATCGGTTAATTCTAACAAAGATGCATTTTTTATTCGTTCGACCGATTTAAATTTTGTTAATAATTCTTTAATTGTTTGCGGACCGATACCTTCTATTTCTTCCAAAACCGAATTATAAGCGTTTTTACTTCGTCGATTTCGGTGACGTGTAATTCCAAATCGATGCGATTCATCTCGCACATGTTGAAGCACTTTCAAGGTTTCAGAATTTTTGTCCAAATATAACGGATAAGGATCATCTGGATAATAAATTTCTTCTAAACGTTTCGCAATTCCAATCACCGAAACTTTTCCGCGCAATCCTAAACGATCAATCGATTTTAGAGCAGAACTTAATTGCCCTTTTCCACCATCAATCAAAATTAATTGAGGCAAAGATTCTCCTTCAGCCAAAACTCTCGAATATCGTCTTTCAATCACCTCTTCCATCGTCGCAAAATCATTTGGTCCTTCTACGGTTTTAACATTGAAAATGCGATAATCTTTCTTACTTGGTTTTCCGTTTTTGAATACCACACAAGCCGAAACAGGATTCGTTCCTTGAATATTAGAGTTATCAAAACCTTCTATATGTCGAGGTTCTGCAGGCAAACGTAAATCAACTTTCATTTGATTCATGATACGATTTGTATGACGATCAGGATCGACGATTTTGGTTTGTTTGAGCTGTTCTAAACGATAAATTCGTGTATTTTTTAACGATAAATCTACAATATGTTTTTTATCGCCAATTTTTGGAACTGTAATTTTTCTGAACGGAATTTCTAAACTCAATTCGAACGGGACATAAATTTCTTTCGAAGTTAAATTAAATCGATCCGAAAAATCAATAATTGCGCGCTCCAATAAATCTTCATCCGTTTCATCCAATTTCTTTTTCCATTCCTCTGTATGCGACTGTATGATTGCTCCGTGATAAATTTTCATAAAATTGACATACGCATATTCTTCGTCCGACGTAATCGAAAAAACATCAACATTTGTAATCGTAGGCGAAACAATTGTAGAACGAGATTGATAATTCTGTAACGCCTCGATTTTTTCTTTAATCATTTGCGCTTTTTCAAACTTCAATTCAGCAGCATATTTTGTCATTTGGTTAACCAAATATTGCTTTGCTTCGTTAAATTCTCCTTTGATAATATTACGAATTGCCGAAATTTGCTCGTTATATTCTTCCTCGGTTTGATAAGCTTCACAAGGTCCAAGACAATTACCAATATGGTATTCCAAGCAAACTTTGAATTTATGATTTTCGATATTTTTTTCACTCAAATCATATGAACACGTTCTTAGTTGATACAATTCTTTGATCAATCCTAACAAAACTTTCATCGCTTTTCCGTTAGAATATGGCCCAAAATATTCCGAACCATCTTTGATGACATTTCTAGTCGAAAAAATACGTGGAAATCGTTCATTTTTGATGCAAATCCAAGGGTAGGTTTTGTCATCTCTTAACAGAATATTGTATCGTGGCTGATGCTCTTTAATCAAATTATTTTCTAACAACAACGCATCATATTCAGAATTTACGTTAATGGTTTCGATGTTATCAATATTGCTCACCAAAACACGCAAACGTTTCGAATCGTGTTGTTTATTGAAATACGAATTCACGCGACGCTTCAAGTTTTTCGCTTTACCAATGTATAACAAATCTCCTTTTTTGTTATAATACTGATAAACACCGGGCGTTTCAGGTAAACTCGCTAATTTTAATTTTACATTTTCATTCATCAAAATACCTCTACAACATTTATTTTTTGCTGTTCATCATCAATATAAATCAGGATTTTGGTCTGAATATTATAACCTAAATTTCTAAAAAAATCGGCGTATCTATTCACTTGAAAATGATGATCTAAATCTGGCTGACCAGTTTTATAATCGATAATCGAACAATTATTTTCTGCATCAATTACCACACGATCAGCTCTTAAAATTTGTCCATTTTCATCAATAAAATCGCGTTCATTCAAAACCGTTAAACCTTCAGCAAAATATGGAACTAATTTAGCATCTTGTAATAAATTTTGCAAGGTTTTTTGCAGATGTTCTACATTTTCGGCAGAAATTGTACCACGTTGTTTTTCACTTTCAATGATTTTTGGCAAATCATTTTGTGTAACAATTTGTGATAAAATGTTATGAACTGTATTTCCAAATTCTGTGAATTTCAACTTTTCTTGCGCTTTTTCTGAATTGGTATTAATTACTAAACGTGTATTCCAATCCGAAGAATAAATTTTTAACTCAGCCGAAGAATTTTCTATGATTTTTGGAGTTGAAATTCGTTCAGAAGAACCTTTCAAAATAACTTCATCCTCAGAAAAACCTTTACTAAAAACAAATTCGTGTAAATAATTTGCAATATTTTTAGATTTCGAAGACTCTTTTGGTTTTAGTGCAATCATATACAGTTGCTCTTTTGCACGAGTTGTTGCAACATAAAGCGTATTAATTTCATCCAATTGAACCAAATTCTCTTCTTCGTCAATCTTCGATTTTATCGCCTCATTTTTGATTGATTTTAATTCATTATTAATTCCAACATAAAATGTTTCAAACGGATTTTCTTCATCTTTTTGTAAAGGAATCCAAATTTTAGAATTCTTACTTTGCCAATCTAAAAACGGCAAAATTACAACTGGAAACTCCAATCCTTTCGATTTGTGAATCGTCATAATTTGAATCGCATCGACACCTTTTGGTGTTTTGATACTCGCTTTATCTTTGATTGTCGACCAAAACTCAAGAAATGAATTCAGATCAGATTCATTTTTTGATGAATATTCTAAAATAACATCCAAAAAGCTCAAAATATAAGCGGGCGAACGTTCTTGTAAATGTAAAGTTCGAATCGCTTTTTCTGTAAAATCATACAACGAAAGGTTTTGATCTTGAATAAAATCTAAATCAATTCCAATTGATTTGGTTAATTTTAAAAACTTTGGTAAATCTCCTTTTAATGCTTTTTCGACAGTGATTGTTAAATCATCTGTTTTGAATAATTCTAATTCATAAGCCACCATCAAAAAACGAATTTTCGATTGTTCATCTTGTGGATTTGAAGTGATTTTGAATAAATATTCAATCAATTGAATTTCGAATGAATTTTTTAACAACAAAGCTTCATTGGAAATCACAACCAAATTATTTTCGGTCAAATATTTTGCTAACAAAATCCCTTGCGCATTACTACGAACCAAAATCGCAATATCATTTAATGAGAAACCATTTGCTCGACAATCTTCAATTGTTTTTAGAACCAATTCTAAATTTTGTTCTTTAAATAAATCTTTCGAACGACCTTCTTGCTCAATAAAATCTATTTTGACAAAACCATCTTTTTGATGATTAGTTAATTGTTTATTTCCGATTTCGTACAAATATTGAAAACTCGGCAAATTGAGTTGTGGCGCGATAAACGAATACAATTCATTGTTAAATTGAATAATATTTTCGTGGCTACGCCAGTTTTTTTCTAACTCTTCAACTTTAATATTTTCTTCCTCTTTTCGATCAATTAAATCAATCATTTGCGCAGGATTTCCACCTCGCCAGCGATAAATAGACTGTTTTGCATCGCCAACCAACATAATCGTGTCAGATTGCGCGCGTGCATTTTCGACCAACGGATTTAGATTATTCCACTGCAATGTCGATGTATCCTGAAATTCATCAATAAAATAATGATTGTAGCGCGAGCCAATTCGCTCATAAATAAAATTGGCAGGTTGTTGTTGCAGATTTTTACTGATGATGGTATTGAATTCATTAATCAATAAAACATTTGAATCTTTTTTGATCGAATCCAATGATTTTTCAACTTCATTAATCAACGAAATCGAGGATATATTTTTTTGAATTGAGGTTAACAAAAGTAAGTGATCATTGATATTCGCAGCTTTTTCGAACAAATCTTTCACTTGAAGAAAAATAGATTCTGCTGTTGCATCTTTCACTTTCGAAAGATAACCACCTTCCAAAATATCTTTTGTATTCGCATCTGTTGGTAAAATCAAACCAAAACCATCAAAGTTTTTTAATTTCTGGAAAAAAGCAGCAATTCCACGACTTTTTCCTGGTAATTCATTTACCGAAATTCCATTGTTTGCAAGCAATTCGAAAAACTCATTTCCGATTGTAATCAAACCATCTTTCAAAGTTTTTATATCATCAAAAATGACTTTTCGATAACGAATAAATTCGTCTAACGAAATGTTTTTTAATTTTTCTAAATCTTGTAAATGGCGATCATTAGAAATGTCCGAAGTGTCTGAAGAAAGCGTTTTTCGAATATCCCACGATTTATTTTCGTCCATATTATCCAACGCAATTTTGATCATTGTTTGCGTTAGTTTTTCGTCTTCCCCAATTTTTGAATACAATAAATCAACGGATTCATTAATGATTTCATTTGTATTCATTTCGACATCAAAATTCATGGATAAACCTAAATCTTGCGCAAAAGATTTCATCAATCGAAGATTAAATTTATCAATCGTAGAAATCGAAAATTTAGAATAATTATGAAGAATTGCAATCAGAATATTGTATGCTTTTGTCTTAATGATTTCAGGCTTCAAATTCAGCTCCGAAGCTAATTCTAGAATATATTGATCTTCTTTTGGATTAGGATTTTTTGCAATTTCTTCTAAAGTTTCGATAATACGTTCCTTCATTTCGCCAGCCGCTTTATTGGTAAACGTAATGGCTAAAATATGCTCGAAATGATAATCGCTTTCATTGGTTAATAACAACGAAAGAAATTCCTTCACCAAGGTGTAAGTTTTACCTGCTCCAGCGGAAGCATTGTAAATTTTGAAATCGCCTGCTTGTAACAAATTCTGAATTTTTAGGAAAGTTAAACAATCTTCTCAAAAATAGAAAATCAGAATGCCAAAACATGACGTACTAAAAAAGGAAACCCGAACGAGTTTCCTTATTTTTATAAATATGTTATAAAAGAATGATTAGAATGAATATCCTAAACCAACAGAAAATACAGAATTTTTGATATCTCCTCCGTTTTCATCAGAGATATTTGAAAGCCCAAAATTGTAACGAGCTCCTGCATTAAGACCATTTGAAAACTCATATCCTAATCCAATGTTTAATCCGAAATCTATAGATTTTAAGTAATCTTTCATATCTACATCTTCATCAATTTTTTGTCCTAGCGCAGTAGTTTTTACATTTAATTTATAACTTACTAAAAAGCCTACTTGCGGACCAGCTTCAATATTAAAACCTTGTGTAGGATAAAATTTAAACATTAAGGGAACATTAATATAATCTAATTTATACTTTACGTCAGCATTTACGTTACCAATTTGTTCATTAACATAAATTTCTCCAGATTCTTTAGCTCCTTGTGTAGAATATAACAATTCAGGTTGAAACGCAAATTTCTCAGCAAATTTAATATTAGCATAACCTCCAATATGAAAACCTACTTTTGCATCAGCATTTTGGTTATCTCCAGATAAATTTGATACATTAAGACCTGCTTTAGCTCCAAATTTAGTTTGAGCATTTGTATTAATAGCGAAAGCTAATAATGGAATAAAAAATAAACATTTTTTCATATAAGTAAAATTTTAAAGTTTGAGTAAATATATAACAATAATGTAAAAAAGGTACTAATTTTTATTCTTTTTACGCTCTTCTTTTTGTAGTATTTCGATTTCTTTTATTTGCTTTTTAGTATTTTGCTCATCAAGCTTCAACTCTGTTAGCTTTTTATCTAATTGTTTAGATAATGATTCATTAGATTCCGTAAATTTATAATCTACTGAATATCCATTCCTTGGAAGAATCGTAATATTCATATCATCACTATTTCTATTATCAACTTTTAAACTTGTAATTGTTTTAGGAGATTTGGATAAATCAAATTCACCATTTTTATTATTTGTAATATAAACCTTATCAATTTCAGAACTAATAATTTTGTGCTCAACACCATTTTTATCTGTATAAATAGAGTAACCATTTTTCAACGTAATATTATTTTTTACTGTTGGCATTTTAGCTGTTTTTACTTTTTTATTGATATTCGGAATGTCTTTTTCAGAATTGAAAATTTTGATGATACTTGAATCTTTTTTGATAATTTCTATCAAACCTTCATTACTTCTTACAAAAACCTTGTCTATATCTTTTGGATCAATTTTTTGCAAAATTTTTCCGTCCGTTCCATATAAAATCGTTGGAGTCAACTCTTTTTTCAAGACAATATCTTTTATTTTGATAGAATCATTCAGAATAATATCTCCAGCATCATTCAAGATAATTTTGTTTTGTGCATTACTTTTCAAAATCGTTTTTAACTCATCTTTCGTAATCACTTTTTCTATTGGAGTTGTTGTTTTAGCTTGATCTGTTTTGAGAAGCGAATCTCTTAAAGTAGTTGCTTGATCAAGTAGAATTTCGGCTTGCGATTGAACAGGTTTTTCCAACGCTTGTTCCACTTTTTGAGCTTTTTTCTCAACTTCTTGCGCGAACGATTTTTGGCTAAAAAGTACAAAAGCACTCAATATAAAAGGTAAAGAAGCAAAAGACAGAATTTTTACTTTTCGTTTTGATGTATTTTTTGTCATCATAAGTAGGCGTTTTTTAGTTAGAATAAAATTGAAATTACTTGCCATCATAGATGGATTTTGCGTTGCAATACAATCCAAAATTTGATGTTGGTAAGTTTTTAAATCTGAGTTTCTTTTCAATACATATTCATCTGCCAAAAACTCGTGATTTAGTTTGATTGATTTTTTATAGAAATAAATAAACGGATTGAACCAAAAAAGAATTTGAAAAATTTCAATCAACAAAATGTCCAAACTATGTTTCTGAATACAATGCGCTTTTTCGTGATCAATTAAATTTTGATGTAAACTTTTTAGTTGCTTTTTCGGAATAAAAATATATTTCCAAAAACTATACGGTTGATTCGAATCTAAATCAAGAATATATGTAATTTCTTGATCTTTGATTTTTTCCTCAGTTTTAATTTTGAACATCAATTCGTACAAATTGTAGATAAATCTTACAAGAAATATTACACCAACAAAAATGTAAATAACATTCAAAATATCACCAAAATTGATTCCTTTTTCTTGTTGCAACAATTCAGGATTTTGCATTAGAAAAGCCAATAATTCGGGCGAAATATTTGTTTCTGTCGCTGTGATAGGTAAATCAATTTTGTACAAAGGCGCGATTAACGAAAATATCAACGAAAACAACAGATAAAATCGATTGATTTTATACATGCTTTCACGTTCCAAAAAAAGTTTATAAAACGAATATAAAAATCCGGAACAAAGAATAAATTTTATAAAAAACGCAACCATAGGCTATTTCTTTTTACGGTCTATTTCATTGTCAATTATGTCACGTAATTTTTCTAATTCTTCGACCGACATATTGTTCGATTTAGCAAAAAATGAAGCAAATTGTGTTGCCGAATTATTAAAAAAGTTGGAAATCATTCCTTTTACTTCTTTCGAAAAATAATCATCTTTTTTTACCAAAGCATAATATCGACGCGAGTTTCCCATTTGCTCGTAATCAATATAACCTTTGTCGTGCATCCTCTTTAATAAGGTAGAAATTGTAGTATTCGCAGGTTTTGGATCGTCATAAGAATCGATAATATCTTTCGCAAAAACTTGTTTTCCGCTCCAGATAACTTCCATCACTTCCTCTTCTCTTCTTGATAATTTAACTTTCATATCTACAACTGTATTTTTACTACTACAAATATAGAATTTAATTTAACATGACAAAGTTTTTTTAGAATTATTTAACGATAAAGCACAAAAAAAGGAGCAAAAAAGCTCCTTCCTATATTTAAATTCGAAATGAATTACATTTCAGCTAATTTATATGCTACACCAACGCTAAAGTAAGTATTTGTCAATTTAAAGTTATTATCAATTCCTGTTGGATAATAATCATTAATGTTTGATAATCCTTTTGTAAAACGAGCATTAATTTCTAATTCATCAGTAATTTTGTATGCAGCTCCGAAGTTTAAACCAAAATCAAATGTTTTGAAATTGTCTGTAGCTTTTATTTTAGTATCTGTTTTTCCTTCTTCAGTTTTCATTTTAGCAGAAACTAAAAATCCTAATTGCGGACCAAACTCAACATTTAAACCATCCATAATTTCATAACGTCCCATTAAAGGAATATTAATATTATGTGTTACAAATTTAGCTTTTGAATTGTCATTTGTTTTTAATCCAGCTCCTTGTTTAGAATACAGAAGTTCTGGTTGAAAACTAATTTGATCCGTTATTTTGTAGTGTGCATAACCACCAACATAAAAGTCTGTTCTTAATTTAGTCCCTAAACCATTTCCTTGGCTATCAGAGTAAATTTTTCTAGAATCACCAGATAAAGTTGGAAAGTTAAGACCTCCTTTTACTCCTAAATCAATTTGCGCGTTTGCTGCACTTAATCCACCAAAAAGTGCTATTCCTAAGATTAGTTTTTTCATTTTTTTTATTACTTAAGTCTGAGTTATAATATTTAATTCAAAAGTAAAGTTTTATTCATACTGAAGATTGATTTACACTTAAAAAAAATCAATAATGCTTTTTTGATTCACAATTTCTGTGCCTTTTTTGTTAAAAATTGATAAAATTTTAAGATTTACAAAATATCATTTAAATATTCTAAAATAATTTTAGTCGCATTTGGTGAATTTTGAACAAAATCTCCAACTTTTTTTCCACTTTCTTTTCGGAAATTTTCATCATTCATCAAACGATTCATAATTGTATCAAATTCATGTTGATTAGCTATAGAAAATCCTCCGCCAACTTCTATCAAATCCACAGCTTCCTGAAATTTCTTGTATTTAGGACCAAAAACGACAGGATTTCCAAATGTTACAGCTTCTAACGTGTTATGAATTCCTGCACCAAAACCTCCGCCAATATAGGTAATATCTGCATAAAAATAGACTTTTGATAAAATACCAATTGTGTTGAGAATAAATATTTTCGAATCGATTAAATCTTGTTGCGAAGTTTTTTCTAAATCTGAAAATTTAACTGCTTTTTGATTGATTTTACTTAGAAACGAATTGATTTCAGTATCATTCAAATTATGTGGCGCAAAAACAATTTTCCAATCATCAGTTAATTTTTGATTGATTAAATTCACAAATAATTCTTCATCTTTTGGCCAAGAACTTCCAACCACAATTAATTTCGAATTTTGTTTAAAATCATTCATAAAATCCAATTGATTATCTTGATGAATAATTTGTTTGACACGATCAAATCGCGTATCTCCCGCAATTGTATTTTGTGTGATATTGATAAAATCTAATAAATCTTTTGACTTTTGATTTTGAACAAAGAAATGATTTATCAAACTTAATTTTTTCGCAAACCAATTTTTTCCATCTTTCTTGAAAAAGTTTTGACTTTCTCTAAAAATAGATGAAACTACAATTGTTGGAATGTTTTGCTGATGTAATTCTGTAATCAAATTGAACCAATATTCGTATTTCACTAAAATCAAAATCTCTGGATGAAGCACTTTTATCAGCTTTTCTGCATTCGATTTTGTGTCCAAAGGCAAATAAAAAATAACATCTGCGCCTTGATAATTTTTTCTAATTTCATAACCAGAAGGCGAAAAGAATGAAACCGCAATTTTATGGGTTGGATATTTTTCTTTCAACGCTTCGATAACAGGTCGACCTTGCTCAAACTCGCCTAAAGATGAACAATGTACCCACAAAACTTTATCGGTTTCTGAAATTTTAGAAGCTATTTTTTCTTCCCAATTTTTTCTTCCATCTACCCAAAGTTTTGCCTTTTCATTAAAATTCGAAGCCAATTTTAGCGCCATTCCGTACGCCTTAATTGATGTGTTATAAAATCCTTGCACAATGTTGCAAAGTTAAAAATTTAGAATGAGCTTTTTTTGTACATTTGTTGTAATAATAACGACTTTTTAAAGTTGTAGATTTTGAAAGATTCATTAAGTTATGAAAAAAATACAAATGGTTGACTTACAAAGTCAATATCAAAAAATAAAAGGAGACGTTGATGCAGCAATTTTGAATGTTTTGGATTCGGCTGCTTTTATTAATGGACCAGAAGTAAAACAATTCGAAACTGAATTGCAAGATTACTTAAATGTAAAACACGTAATTCCTTGTGGAAACGGAACTGATGCGTTGCAAATTGCTTTGATGGCCTTAGGTTTAGAGCCAGGTGACGAGGTAATTACGGCAGATTTTACATTTGCTGCAACAGTAGAAGTTGTTGATTTATTGAAATTAAATTCGATTTTAGTTGACGTTGATTATGATACTTTTACAATTGATACAGAAAAATTGAAAGCGGCAATCACGCCAAAAACAAAAGCAATTATTCCAGTTCATTTATTTGGTCAATGTGCGAATATGGACGAGATTATGGCAATTGCAAAAGAACATAACTTATATGTTGTAGAAGATACTGCACAAGCTATTGGAGCGGATTACAAAGGTCGAAAAGCTGGAACAATTGGTCATATTGGTTGTACATCTTTCTTCCCTTCAAAAAACTTAGGTTGTTATGGTGATGGTGGAGCAATTTTTACAAATGATGATGATATTGCACATCGTCTACGTGGAATTGTAAATCACGGAATGTACAAACGTTACTACCACGATGAAGTTGGTGTTAACTCTCGTTTGGATTCTGTTCAAGCAGCAGTTTTACGTCGTAAATTACCTTTCTTAAATGATTATAACGCTGCTCGTAACAAAGCTGCGGCTTATTATACAGATGCTTTTAAAGATATTGATGCATTATTAACGCCTGTAAAAGGAGAAGACACAACTCACGTATTCCATCAGTATACGTTACGTGTAACAAATGGAAAACGTAATGAATTACAAGCGTTTTTAACTGAGAAAGAAATTCCTGCGATGATTTATTATCCTGTTCCATTACGCAAACAAAAAGCGTATGATAACGGGCATTATAATGATGCAGATTTCCCAAATACAAACAAATTGGTAGAAGAAGTAATGTCTTTACCAATGCACACAGAGTTAGATGAGGAGCAATTGGCTTACATCACTTCAGCTGTTCGCGAATTTTTTGGAAAATAATTTATCCTAAAAATAATACGAAAAAGCTTCTGATTTGTTTCAGAAGCTTTTTTATTTTCCTAAATTTGATTTCACTATAAAAACTAAATATTAAAAATGAGTAAAATATTAGTAACTGGAGGTTTGGGTTATATTGGCTCGCACACAGTTGTAGCTTTACAAAATGCAGGTTATGAAGTTGTGATTATAGACGATTTATCGAACACAGAAATTGGTGTGTTGAATAAAATTACTTCTATTACTGGAACAAAACCAACTTATTTTGAGATTGATTTAAAAGATCAAGAAAAAGTAAACGAATTTTTCAAAACAAATAAAATAGATGGAATTATCAACTTCGCAGCGCATAAAGCAGTTGGAGAATCTGTTGAAAAACCGTTAATGTATTACCGTAATAATCTTTTAGGTTTGATTAATCTTTTGGATGCAATGAAAGATTTTGATGCTGATAATATTATTTTCAGTTCGTCTTGTACAGTTTACGGACAAGCGGATAAAATGCCTATTGATGAGCAAACTCCACTGAAAAAACCTGAATCTCCTTATGGAAAAACGAAACAAATGGGAGAGGAAATTTTAGAAGATTTCTCAGCAGCATTTGATAAAAATGTGATTTGTTTACGTTATTTCAATCCAGTTGGTGCGCATCCGACAGCTAAAATTGGAGAATTACCAAAAGGAATTCCAAATAATCTAATTCCTTATGTTACACAAACTGCGGCTGGAATCAGAGAAGCATTATCGGTTTGGGGAGATGATTATCCGACGCGTGATGGAACGGCAATTCGTGATTATATCGATGTAAATGATTTGGCTGATGCACACGTAAAAGCAGTAACTCGTTTGATCGAAAATAAAAATAAAGCAAAGCTAGAATTCTTTAATCTTGGAACAGGAACAGGATCTACGGTTTTAGAAGTTGTTCACGCATTTGAAGATGCCAATGATTTGAAATTAAAATACGAAATCAAAGAGCGTCGTGCAGGTGATATTATCGAAGCTTATGCAAATAATTCTTTAGCAGAAAAAGAATTAGGTTGGAAACCTGAAACAAAATTGTCAGAAAGTATGCGTACTGCTTGGGAATGGCAAAAAAGTTTAGAAAAATAAAAGATGATTCAATTACCAACAGCGGGTTTATTAGTTATTAAAAATAATAAACTTCTTTTGACGTTTAGTAAAAATAAAAAAGCGTGGTATTTACCAGGTGGAAAAATTGATAAAGGTGAAAATTCTGAAACAGCTTTGGTAAGAGAAATAAAAGAAGAATTGAGTTTAGATTTGGTAAAAGAAGACCTCAATTTTTATTGTCATATTACGGCTGAAGCGTATGGAGAACAGAATCTTTTGATGGAACAAGATTGTTTTTTGTACGATTTGAACGAAGAAATAAAACCAACAAACGAAATTGAAGCTTACAACTATTTTACTTTTGAAGAATATTTACAAGAGGAAATTCAAGTAATTGGTGTAATCAAAGTTTTTGAAAAATTGACAAAAGATCATTTATTGAACTAAAAATAATTTCAAAAATAAAAGGCAATCCATAATCGAGATTGCCTTTTATTTTTTATTATTTATTTTTTTTCAAGATGTATTTATCTTTCAAATTTCCTGTGATTTCTTTTCCTTGTTGATCCAAAACTTTCAATCTATTTTCTTCAACTTTCAACACTAACGGACTTACATTCGAATTTAAATGTAAAACATTTCCAGAAGCATCCCATTTATAAAATCCTTCGTCTTGGTAAACCGTTTCTTTTCCTAAATATTCTTGTTCAATAAAAAAGTTACCATCTTTTTTCAATTCAACAATATATTTTATTCCCTCACAATCGGCGCAAGGTAAAGTTCCTTCATATTTTCCAGCCCAATCCAACGAATTCATAGAATTGTGTTCTTTTTTTACAGCTTCTGTAATTTCTTTAGAAGAATCTGTATTTTTTTGTTCTTGTTGAACACCTTTTGATTGGCAAGAGAATATAATGAAAGATGCGAAAATACTCGCGAAAATAGATTTTTTCATAAATTAATTTTATGATATTTTTAACAACAAATTTGATACCAAATTACGACTATATTTTTCTAACTTTCAACTAAAATTTTATAAAATGTTTCGCTCAAAAAAAATACAAACACCTCTTGGAGAAATGCTTGCAATAAAGTCGGAAAAAGGACTTTGTATGTTAGAGTTTTTTGATGGAAAATCAACCGAAAAACAACTCAAAGAAATAGAAAACTTGGGTGAAATTTTGGAAAAAGATGATGATATTTTGAATCGTCTAGAAAATGAATTGAACGATTATTTTAAAGGAAATTTAAAAGAATTTACCATTCCACTTGATTTGATTGGAACAGATTTCCAGAAAAAAGTTTGGAACGAATTAATCAAAATTCCATTTGGAGAAACAAGATCATACAAAGAACAATCGATAGCTGTTGGAGATTTATTAGCGATAAGAGCAGTTGCAAATGCGAACGGAAAAAACAAAATTGCAATCGTAGTGCCTTGTCATCGCGTAATTGGCTCAGATGGTTCGTTAACTGGATATGCAGGCGGAAAGAAACGTAAACAATTTTTGTTGGAATTAGAGTCGCAACAATTAAACTTATTTTAATATGAAAGACCGCTTAATTGCTGTCTTTCATATTGATTTAATAATCTTACTTTTTTAATAAAATGTATTTATCTGCTAATGGACCTTTGATATCTTCACCTTCTTGAGATAGGATAATTAGTTTATTTTCACCTACTCTATAAAAATGTCGATTTTTATCTTTTGTATCTAAATACAAAGCATTATTATCAGCAGTCCATTGGAAACGACCTTCATCTATTAATTTTTGGTTACCTTTCATATATTCAGAAACTACTTTTATAGTTTCATCCTTATTTAAAGTTACAGTTGTTTTAATTCCAGGACAATCAGCACATGGTAAAATTCCTTCATAAGTTCCTACCCAATCAATAGAAGTTTTCGCATTATGAGTATCAATAATATTTGTATCTGATGAGTTTATTGGTTCTTTTTGAATAGTTGAATCTTTATGATCAGTTGTTGCTTCTTCAGTTTTTATAAGATCTTTATCTGTCTTTGTTTCGCAACTATAAATTACTGAGCTAAAAATAAGTGTAAGGATAATTGAGTTTTTCATTTGTTATTGATTTTAACTGATTAAAATCCAAATAATATTCCAAAAAATGTTAAAAACTATATTTTTATTTCATTTATTTAGGAAGTAATAGCTTTCAAAAAAACTTTGTAAATTAGCCAATCAGAAAAGTAATGTATGAGTGTTGAGCTATTACCAGATGGAAGAGTAAAAAAACCTGAATGGTTGCGTGTAAAATTGCCTACGGGGAAAAAACATCGCGAATTAAGAGGTTTAGTAGATAAGTATAAATTGAACACCATTTGCCAAAGTGGAAGTTGTCCTAATATGGGCGAATGTTGGGGTGAAGGAACTGCAACATTTATGATTTTGGGAAATGTGTGTACGCGTTCATGCGGTTTTTGTGGTGTAAAAACTGGTCGTCCAGAGCAAGTTGATTGGGCAGAACCAGAAAAAGTAGCGCGTTCTATCAAATTAATGCAAATAAAACATGCGGTTTTAACTTCTGTTGACCGTGATGATTTAAAAGATATGGGATCGATTATTTGGGCAGAAACAATACATGCTGTTCGTAGAATTAGCCCAGGAACAACGATGGAAACTTTGATTCCAGATTTTCAAGGAGTCGAAAAACACATCGATCGTATAGTAGAAGCTGCTCCAGAAGTGCTTTCTCATAATATGGAAACGATTCGTCGTTTAACGCGTGAAGTTCGTATTCAAGCAAAATATGATCGTTCGTTAGAAGTTTTACGTTATGCAAAAGAAGCAGGTCAACGTCGTACAAAGACAGGGATTATGCTTGGTTTGGGTGAGTTTGAAGACGAAGTTTTCGAAACAATACAGGAAGTTGCTGATGCAAATGTAGATGTCATTACAATTGGTCAATATTTACAGCCAACGAAAAAGCATTTACCTTTGAAAGAATTTATCACACCAGAACAATTCAAGAAATACGAAGATTTCGCACGTGGATTAGGATTCCGTCATGTAGAATCTGGCCCGTTGGTTCGTTCTTCTTATCACGCAGAGAAACACATTTTATAAATAGATTTATTTCATCATATTTTAAAGAGACACAAGTTATTGTGTCTCTTTTTTGTTATATTTAAATCTTAATCACTAAATATGAAAAAACTAATTACATTTATTGTATTATTTTCAAGTTTTGCAAATGCTCAGATTTATGAAGTACTTATCGAAACCAAGTATCATCCAGAATATACACCTGAATATTTAGAAAAATTTTATAAAGACACAAAAGATCCTGAAACAAGAAAATGGTATATTGATCAACATACAAATGCAAAACCGATTGAATTTAAAATTTATTCTTCAAAAACAGAGTTAAATACAATTGAACAAGAAAAAATTGATAATCAACAAGGAGTGCAAGGTGGAGTGAAAAATTCAGCTCCTGGTTTGCCGTTTGGTCTTACTTATTCTAATCTCATAAAAGGAGAGAATTATAGAAAAGTTGATCTTTATGGAAAAAATTACATTATTAAAACTCCTTTAGAAGGATTGGATTGGAAATTTACAGATGAAACAAAAGAAATTCTTGGCTATAAAGCTTACAAAGCAACTGCTAAATACAATAAATATAATACTGAATATAATGTAGAAGCTTGGTTTACAAAAGAAATTGATTTTAATTTCATGCCAATTACAGTAAAACCGATTGAAGGTTTTGTGTTGGAAATGAATATTTTTCTTGAAGCAGAAAATGTTGGTAAAGTTAATAACTACGTTAGAGTACTTACGATTAATAAAAATGCTAAAAAGTATAAGTTTAAAAATCTAGTAACAGAATCAGGTAAAAATGATAATGTTGTAACGCCTCAAGAGTATCAAAAAATTGAACAAGAAGCAAACAATAGAAGAAGTGCGATGTATAATCAGGAAGGTGTTGATAAAAAATAAGCTTATATGAAAAAACTAATTACACTTATTGTATTATTTTTAAGTTTTGCAAATGCTCAGATTTATGAAGTAGAATATGAGACTCAGATTAAAGTAAAATACAATGAAAAAGGTTTAGATTTTTATAAAGAGATTTCTGATCCTGAAGTAAGAAAACAAAATATCGATCAGAATGAAAATCCTCCTGCTTTAGATTTTAAATTTATTTTGAATAAAGATGAAGCAAATGCAATTGAATTACCAAAAGTTCAGAATGGGCAAGGACAGATTGTTTTTATCAAGAAAAGTGCACCATATATGTATTTTGGAACAACTTATTTCAATCATGCAAAACAAGAAACGTTGATGCAACAAGATGTTTATGGAAAAAAATATATTGTTTACGATAATATAAATAATCTTGATTGGAAATTATCAAATGAAACAAAAAATATTCTCGGATATAAAGTACAAAAAGCAACAGCAAATTTTAATGACAGAATATTTGTAGCTTGGTTTGTTCCAGAAATTAAAACAGATTTGATGCTTATTAATTTCAAAAGTCCAGGCGGTTTAGTCCTTGATCTTGAAATTTTTTATGAAGATGAAATGGGGAAATATTTTGGAGTTTATAAAGCAAATTCCATCAAAGAAAAAACTAAATTCAAATTTATTGTTCCGACAAAAGGAAATAGAGTTTCGAGCGATGAATTAGAGAAAATTTGGGAAGATCTTGATAAAAAAAGAAATGACGCTAATAATCAAGGAATAGAAAAAAAGGACTAAAATGAAAAAATAATAGCACTAATTATTCTGATTTCTAGTATTGCAAATGCTCAATTTTATGAAATTGAATACGAAGTTCAACCTCAAATTCATTTTACGGATAAAGCTTTAGAAAATTTAAAACAATATTATCCAGATCAAAAACAACGTGAAGAATTTTTAAAAACCACAAAAAAAATTCCTAACCAATTTTATAGTTTTAACTACAATCAAACAGAAAGTCAAACACAATATATTGATAAAGTAAATAATTCTCAACAAGAATCGCAAGGTTTTATGGGAATTGGATCTGAGATTGGAGAAAAACCAATTTTTAATTACAAGGAAAATTTATATTATAATGAAACGAATATGTTTACAGGAAATAAATTGCTTGTTTACGATTCTTTGCAAAAAGTGGATTTCGTAGAAACTGGTAAAACAAAAAACATTCTAGGTTTTGAAGTAAAAGAAGCAACAGCAAAACACAAAAACTATGATTTAATCGCTTGGTATACATCTCAAATTCTGTACGCATATTCGCCAGATAAATTTTACGGAACAAAAGGTTTGATTTTAGAATTGCATTATAAATATATGAGAGATGATATTGAAGTAATGATTTCTTGGAATGCAATCAAGAAAAAAGAATCAAAAAAAGCTCCTGTTTTCAAAATTAATAATCAATTAAAGAAAGTTTCTCAAGCAGAATTCCTTCAAATGATAGAAGATTCAAACCAAATTCAACGAGAAGCCGCCAATCAAGGAGTTGAAAAATAATTATAAAAACCCGAAACTTGCTTAACTTTAAGCAAGTTTTTTTGTGTATGAAAATTAAAGCGACATTACTCACAATAGGTGATGAAATTCTTATCGGACAAATTGTTGATACAAATTCGGCATTTATCGCCAAACAATTGAATACGATTGGGATTGAAGTGGAAGAAATAATTTCTGTTCAAGACGAAATGAGTCATATTATTGAAGTTTTCGAACGAGGAATTTCTAAATCAAATATCGTTATTGTAACAGGAGGTTTAGGACCGACAAAAGATGATAAAACCAAAGCAGCTTTGTGTCAATTTTTAAATTGTGAATTAGTTCAAGAACCCAAAATTTTAGAGAATATTGTTCAATTATTTCAAACAAGAGGTTACGCAAAAGAGTTAAATAGTTTGAATCAAGATCAAGCATTAATTCCAGAAAAATCAACTTTTATTCAGAACAAATATGGAACAGCACCATGTCTTTGGACTACAATTAATGATAAAATTATCATCAATTTACCAGGTGTTCCTTTTGAAATGAAAGGTTTGATGCGTGATGAAATTATTCCGAGATTACAAAATCAATTTCAATCAGAAACTATTGTTCATCGTGATATTTTGGTCAGCGGAATTCCTGAGAGTGATTTGGCTCTATTAATTGAAGATTGGGAAAATAATTTGCCTGAATTTATTCATTTGGCGTATTTACCAAACCGAACTTCTATTGATTTACGATTTTCAGCGTTTGGAACGAATAAAGAATTTTTAGAAAATGAAATTCAACATCAAATTAATCAATTCAAATTAATTGCTGGAGAATTTCTAATTTCCGAAAATTCAGGAAGTGCGCAACAAGTTTTAGGTGATATTTTAAAAGAAAAAGGATTGACAATTTCGACTGCAGAAAGTTGTACTGGAGGAAATATCGCAAGCTTAATCACATCTGTTTCGGGAAGTTCGGCTTATTATTTCGGAACAATAGTTTCATACGACACTTCGGTAAAAGTAAATTTGCTAAACGTCAATCAATCTGATATTGATGAATTTACAGTTGTTTCGGAACTAGTTGCTAAAGAAATGGCCAAAGGTGTTCGAAATCAATTAAAAACGGATATTAGTATTTCTACAACTGGTGTCGCTGGTCCAAATAAAGGCGAAGATGGAAAAGAAGTTGGAACAGTTTGGATTTCTGTCACAAATGGTGAAAAAGTATTAAATCAAAAATATTTTTATCCCTATTTAGATCGAGAAGATTTCATCAAAATTGTTTCCAATAATGCACTTAATTTGGCAATTCAGTTTGTGAGAGAGGAGTGTTAATAATTTTTTAGAAAATCACAAGCATTATGAATTAATAAATGAGAAATCGTAAAAAACTACTAAATAAATCTATCTGCCTAATCCTAGAAAATTCAAATGAAGAAGATGACATAAAAGTATATTATGGTAAAGTTTTAAAAGATAAAAATGAATCATATTATTTTACTGATAATTCATCAACAATACATTTAACTTTAGATGAAGAAGATTTAGATAATGCTAAAGTAATAACCCAAGATAAACAGAAAGAAAATGAAATATTTAGAAATTGTGATTATTCTATTTGGATTATAGTTAATATAATAGAAATTGATGAACCAACAGATGACATGAAAAAAACTAATATGAAATGGGATTAATCCCTAATTTTACCACATGAAACAAAATATAATTTATAGTTTAATTTTCTTTTTCGCGTTATTTGGACTAAAATATTTGTTCGATAAAAGCGATGTCCAAACAATGTTGGTTTATTCGGCAATTGGAACTGTAATGTTTTTTATCTACAGAGTAGTGATAAGAAAAATGTTATACAAACAAAAAGACCAAGAAAACTAATTTTCTTGGTCTTTTTTTATTGCTTGCATTGCTTCCTCGATGTGCGTTTCTGCGACATTTGAAACAATGTGTTTGATTAATTTTCCTTGTTTATTGAATACAAAAGTTTCTCGTGGTGTGATTAAGCCAAATTTCTTTTTAATTCCTAACAATTTTGACAACTTTGCGCCTTTATCAGAAAGCAACGGAAAGTTGAGTTGATGTTTCGAATAAAACTTCTCGTGAGAAGATGTTGATTGTCCATTTATTCCAACAATCACAGCGTCTAAAGTATTAAAATCTGCATTTACATCACGAAATTGACAGACTTCTTTTGTACACATTGGTGTAAAATCCATTGGATAAAAGAATAAAACAAAATATTTTTTGTACAAAAACTCGTCCGAATTAAACCAATTTCCTTTATTATCCTCCAACGAAAAAGTTGGAATATGATCGCCTAATTTCATTCGCCTGCGTATTCTACGAAATTACGTGGAGTTTCGTATAAGGTTACTTTCAATTCTAAATCAGTCGCTAATTTTGCTCTAATTTTATTCCAAATCAAAATCACGATATTTTCGGCAGTTGGATTGATAGTTTTAAATTCTTCAATATCAACATTCAAATTTTTATGATCCAAATACTCTTCAACTTCAACCGCGATTATTTTTCGTAATTCGTCCAAATTCATCACAAAACCAGTTTCTGGATCAACTTCACCCTTCACCGCCACAATAATTTCATAATTGTGTCCATGATAATTTGGGTATGAACATTTTCCGAAAACTTCAAAATTCTGTTCATCGCTCCAATTCTTGTTAAACAATCGGTGCGCAGCGTTAAAATGTGCTTTTCTGTTGACAGTAACTTTCATTTGTATAAATTTTTATTCTTCGATATACGAAACGTAATGTTCAAAAATTATTTTGAACCAAGCTGTATAATTCTGAGGATTTTTTTCCATATCTTTTTTCAAATCATCCAATTCTACCCAACGATAAGCCATCACTTCATCAGGATTTAGCTTTGGTTCATTATCAAATGTTCCGATAAAAACATGGTCTAATTCATGCTCAATCAAATCATTTTCTAAATGTGCTTTGTAGATGAAATTAAATTTATATTCTAATTCGCAATCAAATCCCATTTCTTCTTCCAAACGTCTGTGCGCCGCTTGTTCGTATGTTTCGTTATCACGCGGATGACTACAACATGTATTCGTCCACAACGTTGGCGAATGGTATTTGCTCGCAGCTCGTTGCTGAATCATCAATTCTCCTTTGGAATTGAATACAAAAACAGAAAATGCACGATGCAACAAACCAGCCACATGAGCTTGTTGCTTCTCCATCAATCCTAATTTTTGATCGTCCTGATCAACTAAAACTACAAATTCTTCCATAAAACAAAAATAACCATTTATGTAGGATTAAAAAAGAAGTTCGATTTCTTTATGCTTAAATTCTCGCAATTCTTGATTGATTTCAATCAAAAGATTTCCCGCCTCGTTTACATCCCTAATAATTCCGTCTACTTCTACTCCATCCAATCTAAAATGCGAAATTTCATCTTTTCTAAATAGATTATCTAAATATGTTTGATGAATTTCTTCGAAATTTTTCTGTTCTAAAATTGAATATTCTGCCTCGAAATGATGCATTAAATCTGCCAAAATTTCCTCGATGTCATATTCTTTGTCAGTTACTTTTCGAATAGATGTTGCTTTTGGTAAGTGATTAAAATCAGCTTGATTGACATTAATTCCAATTCCAATCACAGAATTCATTATTCCATTGGAACGATGATTTTCGATTAAAATTCCGCAAACCTTTTTATCATTTAAAATGATATCATTTGGCCATTTTACGTTAGATTTTGGATGAAATTGTTTTAAAAATAGACAAATAACATTCGAAATCCATTCGTTAAAATAAATTAATTCTTGAAAACTATAATCCGTTTTCAGCAAAAAACTAAAGGTTAAATTTTCTCCTGCGACAACTTTCCACTCATTTCCTGCATAACCTTTTCCTTTTGTTTGATTTTTAGCATGTATGACAGTCCAACTATTGGCATCTTTTTTGGACAAATCCACCAAGAACTCGTTCGTATTAGGCAAAGAATCAAAACTAATTAAATACATTTTTTTTACTATTTTTATAGAGTGGTTAAAGTTATTTTAAAAAGTTTAAACTTTAATAAGGATTCACTAAATTTGCGAATTACAAAATAAAAGATGATAGATACTCAATATACAAAAGACTTGCTAGATAGCATTGTTGACGGAATTACAAATGTTAAAGGAGAAGAAATTACAATTCTAGATTTACGCGAAATTGAAAATGCATTTTGTCAATACTTCGTTATTTGTACCGGAAACTCAAATACACAAGTTAGTGCTTTAGCTGGTTCGATTGAAAGAACTGTAAAAACAGAAATGTCAGAAAGACCTTTTCATGTAGAAGGAACGCAAAATAATCAATGGGTTTTGTTGGACTACACTAATGTTATTGTCCATATTTTCCAAAAAGAATACAGAGAATATTACGATATCGAAAGTCTTTGGGGTGATGCCGTAGAGACGCGTATCGAAATGGAATATTAATCATAACTGAAACCAAAAAAAATTGAAAAAAAATAATTTTAAACCTTCGGGGTTTAATCCTACATGGATATATGCCATTATTGGATTATTGCTGATTGCCTTTCTATTATTTTCTGATAATATTGGAGGTGCCGGCGGAACTACTAAAAACATAGACCGTACGACTTTCCTTTCTTATGTAGAAAAAGGTTACGTAAAAGAAGCCAATCTAGAAAAAGAATCAGGACGTGTAAGTGTATATTTAACGGACGCAGCTCTGAATACTGAAGAATTTAAAAAGTTTAAAAAATCAAACGAAACTTTAAATCCTTTTGCTACAGGTGCTCCAAACTTTATTTTCAATGT
This sequence comes from Empedobacter sp. UBA7248, assembly GCF_002472945.1. Taxonomy (NCBI): domain Bacteria; kingdom Pseudomonadati; phylum Bacteroidota; class Flavobacteriia; order Flavobacteriales; family Weeksellaceae; genus Empedobacter; species Empedobacter sp. UBA7248. The sequence goes on from NZ_DKSU01000008.1 coordinate 301,439, forward strand.
TGCTGATGCAGGAAATTTTGAAAAAGATTTTTATGCTAACGTAGAAAAGAGTCCGAATAAAACTGCCGTTCTTAACACACAAATTTCAAATGGTTTTGGAAGTTTGTTTATGAATCTTTTCATTTCATTAATTTTCTTCGGATTAATCTACTTCTTACTATTTAGACGAATGGGCGGAGGCGGATCTGCTGGAGGTGGCGGAGGAATTTTTTCTGTCGGAAAATCGAAAGCGAAATTATTTGAAGGTGATGATCATATCAAAACAACTTTCAAAGATGTTGCAGGTTTAGAAGGTGCAAAAGAAGAAATTGAAGAAATCGTTGAATTCTTGAAACACCCAGAAAAATTTACAAAATTAGGAGGACGTATCCCTAAAGGAGCCTTATTAGTAGGACCTCCAGGTACAGGTAAAACCTTATTAGCAAAAGCTGTTGCTGGAGAAGCAAAAGTTCCTTTCTTCTCATTATCAGGATCAGATTTCGTAGAAATGTTTGTGGGAGTTGGTGCATCTCGTGTACGTGACTTATTCAAAAATGCAAAAGAAAAATCTCCTTCAATTATCTTTATTGATGAGATTGATGCAATTGGTCGTGCACGTGGAAAATCTAACTTTACAGGCTCTAATGACGAACGCGAAAATACATTAAACCAATTATTAACAGAAATGGATGGTTTCGGAACAGAATCTAACGTAATTGTGATTGCTGCAACAAACCGTGCTGATGTATTGGATAAAGCATTAATGCGTCCAGGTCGTTTTGACCGTATTATTCACGTTGATTTACCTGAATTAAACGAACGTAAAGAAATCTTCGCGGTTCACTTACGTCCATTAAAATTAGGTGAAGATGTTGAAATCGAATTTTTAGCAAAACAAACGCCAGGTTTCTCTGGTGCAGATATTTTCAATGTTTGTAATGAAGCCGCTTTAGTTGCTGCTCGTAAAAACAAAGAAGTCGTAGAAAAACAAGACTTTTTAGATGCTGTTGACCGTATTATTGGTGGATTAGAGAAGAAAAGTAAAGTGATTAAACCTTCTGAGAAAAAACGTATCGCTTATCACGAAGCTGGTCACGCTACAATTGGTTGGTTAACAGAACACGCTGCGCCATTGGTTAAAGTAACTATCGTTCCTCGTGGACGCTCATTAGGTGCTGCTTGGTATTTGCCAGAAGAAAGACAAATTACAACGACAGAACAATTGTTAGACGAAATGTGTATGACAATGGGTGGTCGTGCTGCTGAGGAAGTTGTTTTCAATAACATTTCTACAGGTGCATTAAGTGATTTGGAAAAAGTAACAAAACAAGCTTCTGCAATGGTAAGTATTTACGGATTGAACAAAGAAGTTGGTAATGTTTCTTATTATGATTCATCTGGACAAAATGAATATGGTTTCAGCAAGCCTTATTCAGAACAAACTGCTCAGGTAATTGACAAAGAGGTAAAAACAATGATCGAAGCTCAATATGATAGAGCAAAAGATATTTTAAGTGAACATCGTGATCAATTAGATGTTTTGGCTCAAAAATTAATTGAGAAAGAAGTTATCTTTAGAGAAGATTTGGAAGAAATTTTCGGACCAAGAAAATTTGTAAGCGAATTGGATCAAATCGAAGAAAAACAAGAAGAAGCTATAGAAGCTGGCCCAGAACAAGTGATTCAACCAGAAGCTGGAAATGATATTTAATCAAATTCATTCAAAATAACAGAAAAAATCGTCCAAATCGGACGATTTTTTTTTTACTTCTTATTATATTGTTAAAAATTATTACCTTTAGGCTGTAATTGATTAATTTCATATAAAATCATGAGTTTTCATGTGGAAAGCAATTAAAAACCTACTTAAAAAAGCTACTGAAAAATCAGCAGAGAATTCAGATGATAATCACATTGATTTATTTCATCCGAATTATGCTGACCAAAAGATTTCTATGGACGAAGTCTTTGCTACAAACTTTAATGTAGGTGGTGGACATTTTTTATTTTGTGATAATATAGAAGAGGCTTCTAAAAACCTTAAAGAAATTGTCAATTACGAAAATGTGACCGAATTAATTTGTCCTGATCCGAATTTACAACAGGTTCTTAATTCAGTCAATATTCCTTTTGTCGAAAATCCATGCGATTCTCGTTATACACTTAGTTTTCTTAGTTGCGAATTTCTGATTGCTTTTGATGGAAGTATTATGTTATCGGCACATCAAACTTATGGTAGAAATATTGCTGATTTTCCGTCAAATTTTATTATCTATGCACGCCCGTCACAATTAGTGGAAAATGTGAGCGTGGCATTACAGAAATTACGAACATTAAAAAAAGACAACCTTCCATCTAAAATAACTTCGATTCGTGGAAAAAATATGCACAAATTTCCGAACGTAGACAATGCGAAGAATATTTATTTGTTATTGGTTGAAGATTAGCTATGAAAAATTTAGCAATTAGAGCTTTCTCTGGACTTATTTACGCACTTATTATATTTTTCGGGACAACGATAAACCCAAAAGGTTTGATTGTTTTGATGATGGTTTTTGGACTTTTTTGTTTGTACGAATTTTTTAAAATTACTAATCTTACCAATAAACTTTATCAATTAGGCGCACTTTTAGTCGCATTAGTTGTTTTTGGATATTATGGAAAAGAATTTTTAGAAGCTTTTGAAACTTCAAATCATTACTATTTTCATTTAAGAAGTTTGTACTTCATCATTCCAGTTTTATTTGTTTTTAGTATTTATATTATTTTCAAATCAACCAACGAATTGTTGAACGATTTTGGAAAAGCTACTTTAGGTTTAACATACGTTATCGCACCATTTGCCTTAGCCTTAACTTTACCTAGTTTTGATTATAATTTAGGCGAAAAAGTGATGCATTACGAAGTATTTTTCGTTTTCTTATTACTTTGGTGTAGTGATACATTTGCATATTTAACAGGAAACTTAATTGGAAAACACAAATTAGCACCTAAAATTTCGGGAGCAAAAACGTGGGAAGGTTTTTTGGGAGGAATTATTTTCACCATTATCGCTGGATTCTTAATTCAGAAATATTTTGGAGAAAACTTACACGGAAACTGGATGATTATTGGTTTGATCGTTGCAGCATTAGGTCCATTAGGAGATTTGACAGAATCTAAATTAAAAAGATTTTTTAATGTAAAAGACAGCTCTAACCTTATTCCAGGACATGGTGGTTTTTTAGATCGATTAGATAGTTTTATATTTGTCGTACCATTTGTTTATTTATATTATTTATTAGTATATACTTTATGAAACTTCACAGAGAAGGAACAGCAATTTTGATAGGTTGCTTAATTTTATTTGCAATCGCTACAGGAGTATTACATTACTTTTTTCCTGTATATGGTTTTTACTTTGCCTTACCATTATGGATACTTTACGGATTTATCGTTTGGTTTTTCAGAAACCCAATTCGTGAATCAGATTCGTCAGAAAACTGCGTAATCGCACCAGTTGATGGAAAAGTTGTTGTATTAGAAGAAGTATTTGAAAGCGAATTTTTGAATCAAAAATGTATTCAATTATCAATTTTCATGACACCTCTTAATGTACATGTAACACGTTATCCGGTGAATGGAAAAGTGATTTATTCAAAATATCATCCAGGAAAATTTTTGGTTGCATTTCATCCAAAATCATCAGAATTGAACGAGAGAACAACTGTTGTTGTAGAAAATGCAGATCATACAAAAGTTCTTTTCAGACAAATTGCAGGAGCAGTTGCACGAAGAATTGTTTGTTACAGTAAAGAGAACGACAGCGCTGTTGCAGGTAAAGAATATGGTTTTATCAAATTCGGATCGCGAGTTGATATCTTTTTACCACTTGATACAGAAATTAATGTAAAAGTTGGAGATAAAACAAAAGGTGGAATTCAGAAAATTGCACAATTGAAATAAATCAGTTAGTTGAACTCAATGTTTTTAACTAATTTTGTCAAAACAATTATAATAATATACCCATACAATAAATTTGTAAGACATGAAAAAATTAATTCTTTTAGTAGCTGTTGCAGCATTCGCTACTTCTTGTAACTCTAAAGCAAGTGTAAATCACGGAGTTCTTCCAGTTGTTCACGAACCAGCTACTGCAGAAGAAATGCACCACAAATCTGAAGCTGCTCACGAAGGTCACGGAAAACATGAGGAAGCTGTTGAAGAAAAACACGAAGAAGTGAAAGATTCTACAAAAACGGCAGAAACTCCGAAAGTTGAGAAAAAAGATACTGTAAAAGCTGGTCATTAAGATTCAGCTTTTTTTGTTTTTTATAGGGTTAACTTTTCTGGAAAAATTTGTTCATATTTATTTTTCGAAACCTCATCAGGAAAGATTAAATAAATTTCCTTTGCTAGCTCAGCTAAATGAAAATCGTCATAAGAATCTGTAAACAAAATATCAAATTCTTTTTTTGGGTTTAAAAAACCTTTCTTTACTAAGTTCACTACTTTCCTTTCTCCAAAATTATCATTCAAAACATTATTCTCGACAATTGTTCCTATCACAAGAATTTCTTTAGTTGGAATATTTTTTTTTACAAATTCTTTCAAATAGTTTTCTGGAGCTGCAGATGAAATAGCAATTTTATAATTATTTTGATTTAATTCGATTAAATGATTTAAAACTTCTTGATTTATATATTCACTTAATTCAATAGCAAATAATTCATAATAATCTTGTTTCACATCAAGCTCTATCAATGCTTTTTTGAAATTTTGATGAGAAAGTGTTTTAATTATCTTTCTTCTAAAGAAGAAAATAGATACTTTATAAAATAATTTATAATCGCCACTTTCAAAAGATTTAGACAACAAAAAAGCCACCCATTTTGTAAAAGAGTTTACATTAATTAATGTTTGATCAAAATCAAAAACAGCTTTTTTATCCATCTAGAGACCAAGGAAATCTAATTAATACATCTGAATATAAATAATAATCTGGAATTTTGACAGCATTTTTATCTGTGACAACAACAGCTAAGGAATAAATTTTCGCAGAAGAATTATTTTTTTCTAATTTGTCAACTACATTTTTCAATGTATATCCAGAATCAACTGCATCATCTACAATCAAAATTTTATGGTAATTATCAAGTTGTAAATTTTCTGGTAAGTACAATTCTCTATCTTGATTACCATTATTCATCAAAAATTTGTGTTCATAAATTCGAACTTGATTCAGAAAAAACTGCGGCAAAACTTTAAACAAATTCTTCAACAAATATTTTACAATGAAGCTTTTTTTCTTAGATTTTGTAGAAGGTCGTTGACATTTTATCGTAATGAAATCTAATTGAGTAGAAGTTATCTTTTCTAAACTCACTTTTACCATTTCAGCTATAGGAATACCACCTTCTTTTATTCCAATTATTAAAACTGAAGAATTTTCAATCAAAAAATCTTTAAGTTCTTCATGTAAAAAACTTTCAAATATTTTTTGATTAAAATTAACAACTTTCATCTAAAATTTATTTTCTGAATATGGTATTCGATGTTGTATAGAACGAACTAGCGTTGCTTCGTCCGCATATTCTAACTCATCTCCTACACCAAGACCTCGCGCAATGGTAGAAAAAATAATTTCGGAATTCTTTAATTGTCGGTACAAATAGAAAACAGTTGTATCTCCTTCCATTGTCGAACTTAAAGCAAAAATTATTTCCTTCACATTTTCATTTTGAACACGATCAACCAATGTTTGAATATTCAATTGACCAGGTCCAATACCTTCCATTGGAGAAATCTTTCCTCCTAAAACGTGATATTGTCCTTTAAATTGTCCTGTATTTTCAATTGCCATCACATCGCGCACATCTTCTACCACACAAATTATCGTTTCTTCTCGCAATGGATTGTTGCAAATATCACAAACCTCATCATCAGAAATCGTATGACAATGTTGACAATATTTAACATCATTCACCAAATGAGAAAGCGCTTCGGACAAAGCCGTCGTTTGAGATTTGGGACGATTTAGCATATGTAAAACAAGTCGCAGAGCTGTTCTCTTTCCTATTCCTGGTAAATTTGACATTTCTTCTACAGCTCGCTCTAAAACCTTGCTTGGGTAATTCATTCGTTCAAAAAATTATAGACAACAAATTTACAATTTTATCTTCGGAAAATTAATCTATCATCATTCACTCAAAAATATTAAATTTGGGCTTATTTACTAAATAAATTATGAACTCAACAATTTTACTACTTTGTGTTATCGTATACTTTGTAGGACTTTTAGTGATCTCTTACTTCACCAGTCGAAATTCTGACAATCAATCTTTTTTTAACGGAAACAAAAAAAGTAAATGGTGGTTAGTGGCTTTCGGAATGATTGGAACAAGTCTTAGTGGCGTTACTTTTATTTCGGTACCGGGAACAGTCGGAAAATTAACTGGTTCCGAATATATTTACGGAGGATTCGAGTATTATATGATGGTAATCGGATTTTTTCTTGGTTATTTTATCGTCGCTGGCGTATTACTTCCGCTCTATTACCGTATGAATCTGACCTCGATTTACACCTATTTAGGAAAGCGTTTCAATGTTGAAGCGCATAAAATGGGATCGATTTTCTTTATTATTTCCCGTGGAATTGGCGCAACAGCACGTTTATATTTAGTTGTAAATGTGTTACAAATATTTTTATTAGACAATTTAGGCGTGCCATTTTGGGCTACAACATTTGTCTTATTATTGATGATATTATTGTATACGTTTGAAGGTGGAGTAAAAACAATTGTAGTAACAGATACCTTGCAAACATCGTTTATGATCATTAGTTTGATTGCTTGTATTTGGTTTATCCTTTCGCATCTTAATTTATCTGTTGGTGAAGCTTACGATATGATGCAAGCGAAGAATTATACACATTTCATTAATCTTGATCCAAATTCGAAAACTTATTTCTTAAAAACAATTTTGGGCGGAATGTTTATCACAATTGCGATGACTGGTCTTGACCAAGAAATGATGCAAAAAAATATTTCGGTTGATAATCTTCAAAACTCAAAAAAGAATATGTTGACGTTCGCTGGAACATTATTGATTGTGAATTTAGCGTTCCTATTTTTGGGTGGATTGCTTTATTTATACGCAATGAGTGAAGGTGGTTTTTATACTGCTGACGGTTTCTTTATGGAACAAGGTGGACAAAATATTATGGGTGATGATATGTTTCCTGCACTTTCACTTTTAGGACATCATTTCCCAATGATTATTTCTGTAATTTTTATCATCGGATTAATTTCTGCTTTATTTCCTTCTGCCGACGGAGCTTTAACAGCGGTTACAAGTTCATATTGCGTCGATTTATTAAACATCAACGAAGACAAAGAAAAATCAGAAAAAGAAAAGAAAAAGATTCGTATTCGTGTTCACTTAATTTTCACAGTAGTTTTCTTTATCTTAATTATGGTTTTCAAAGCGATTAACAACAAATCCATTGTTTATCTTGTGATGGAAATTGCAGGTTATACATACGGACCGTTATTAGGATTGTTTGCTTTCGGTATTTTAACGAAACGTAACATTTACAAAAAATATTCAATTATTACAGTTGCGATTTTAGCGCCTATTTTCACCTATATCATCAACGAATTAGTGATTAATTTTACCGATTACAAAATTGGTGTTGAATTAATCATTTTAAATGGTTTATTAACCTTCATCGGTTTATGGTTGGTAAGCTCTAATCGTCAAAGAGAAACAATTATTCATTCATAATCAATACAATTAACACTCTACAACTATGAAAAAAATTGCCATTATTGGAGCAGGAAATTTAGGAATTTCTATAACAGAGGGTTTAATTAAGAATAAAGCATTCGATCCAAATCAAATTATCGCTACAAGAAATAATTTGAATCAAATTGAACATCTTAAAAAACTTGGTGTAACGATTACAAATGATAATCATTTTGCTGTAAAAGAAGCTGATTATATTCTGTTGTGCGTAAAACCGTACAAAGTGGAAGAAGTTTTGACGCAGTTAAAAGACGATTTTACGACCAACAAAATATTAATTTCAGTTGCAACAGGAATTTCATTGCAAACGTATCAAAACATTTTACCGCAAGGAATGTCAATTTTTCGTGCAATGCCTAATACAGCTGCTTCTGTGGAAGAATCGATTACATGTATTTGTGGAAATTCGAAAGATGAAAACATTTTAGATGAAATCAAAACGATTTTCAATCCAATTGGCGAAACAGTTGTTATAAATGAAGAATTGATGAACGCTGCAACTGTAATTGGGGCTTGCGGAATTGCTTATGTTTTACGATTTATAAGAGCAATGATTCAAGGTGGTATTGAAATTGGATTTGATACGCAAACTGCAACAAAAATTGTGACGCAAACTGTAAAAGGAGCTGCTGAATTATTAATAGAAAACGGTTTGCACCCAGAACAAGAAATTGATAAAGTGACAACACCAAAAGGTTGTACGATTGCTGGATTAAATGAAATGGAACATCAAGGATTTAGTTCAGCTTTAATAAAAGGAATTAAAACTTCTTTTGATAAAATATAAATATGGAAAAGAAATTAAAATTAATCTGGGATTTTTATGGTCCCGATGCTATACCAACTGCAAAACATCATGCAATTCACCTGAAACAATACGCAGAAAAAGAAAAGTTACAAAGTACATTTTCTGAATTTGTAGAGGTTGAGCCAGAATATGCAGTTGCTTATTTGGTGGTGGTAGAATCTGAAATGATACAAGTTCGTGACGCTTTGATCCCTCATCGTGGCGAATGGCATATGGAAGAAGAATAAATAAAAAAGACGAAGTTTAGCTTCGTCTTTTTTATTGTTTTAAAAATCGCATAAATCTCCTCCCCAATTGTAGTGATTTATGTTCTACGATTTTTTTGCCCTACAAAAAAGGATTATTTTTGTTCAAATTTTTATAAACAAACAATGACACTTCAAGAACTTCAAACACAAGTACAACAAACAAGGAGAGATATTTTGAGAATGGTACATGCCGTAAATAGTGGACACCCAGGTGGATCATTAGGTTGTGCAGAATATTTTGCTGCATTATACGGTAAAATCATGACTTACTCTACAGACTTCTCTATGGACGGAAAAGGAGAAGATTTATTCTTCTTATCGAACGGTCACATTTCACCAGTTTTCTACAGTACATTAGCTCGTTCAGGATTCTTCCCTGTTAGCGAATTAGCCACATTCAGAAAATTAGATTCTCGTTTACAAGGTCACCCAACAACACACGAAGGTTTACCTGGAATTCGTATCGCTTCTGGATCTTTAGGACAAGGTTTATCTGTTGCTTTAGGTGCTGCGCAAGCAAAAAAATTAAACAACGACGATAAATTAGTTTACACATTACACGGTGATGGTGAATTACAAGAAGGTCAAGTTTGGGAAGCTTTTATGTATGCTGCTGGTAAAAAAGTAGATAATGTAATTGCAACGATTGACTACAATGGTCGTCAAATTGATGGTGACACAGACCACGTTTTACCTTTAGGAGATTTGAAAGCTAAATTAGAAGCTTTTGGATGGATTGTTTTAGAAGAAAAAGATGGAAATGACTTAGAAAAAGTAATTGCTATTTTAGAAGAAGCTAAAACATTAACAGGAAACGGAAAACCAGTTTCAATTTTATTACATACAGAAATGGGTAATGGTGTTGATTATATGATGGGAAGCCACTCTTGGCACGGAAAAGCACCTAACGACGAGCAATTAGCATCTGCATTAGAGCAAAATCCTGAAACTGAATTGACAGATTATTAATAATTTCAATACAACCAAAATACTATGAAAACGTTATTTTATTCTATACTTACGCTTTGTTCTTTGACAGCCTTTGGGCAAGAAAAAACATATTCTTTTGACAAAAAAGTATCGTATAAAATCAATTTACCTGAAGAATATCAAACTTATTTGGAAGGTCAAAAAGATTTATCTTTTGTAACCTATATTTCTAAAGACGCTGTTTTAGGAACTTCGGAAGGAGGTCCTTACACTTCTGGAAGCTTCAGTAAAGATGCTTTCTTTATCAACAACAGCAAGTTTTTCGAAGTCTATGCCAATTCATTAGAAAATCAATTATCGATAAAAGCACCTTATTATTATGAAGGCATGTCGGATGATAATTTAAAACCTTATTCGGATAATTTGTTTGAGAAATTTATTTCAGTTAAAAATCTAAATTCATCTACAACGATCAATGGATACAAGTGTAATGAATACGAATTAACATCTAAAACAGATTTCGAAACAAAATCTTCTACATTATGTGTTGATGAAAAAAATGCAATTAATAACGTTGCGATTATGTTTCCTCAAACAAAACTGAAAGGGCTTTTGATACGATATGACGCAGGAGATTTTAATGGATTAACAATTCAAAATATTGCAAATTCTAACGTAAAAGTAACTTTTGATGAGAAAAAAGAAATCGAAAGTTTTACCAACGAATTGGCAAAAAAGAAACAAGAATACGAGAACATGATGTCGTCTGTAGATACGGCTTATGCGGCGGAAGTTTATTCACCAGACAATCGTTACGAGGATCCTATTATTAATTATTACAATTATCAAACATCAGAAAGTGATAACGTAAATAGTCTTTTTGGGACTGTTGCTTCATTAAATTATAGTTTGATTTATAATGATAGCGATTATGATGGAAATCCTGATATCGAGCGTTCTAAAGCTTTAGCAGCTGCGCAAGGCTCTACAAATCAATTGGTAAAACAATTCAAAAAGAATAAATTAGCAAACAAAAGCGAAGTAAAAGAATTAAATAACCTTTTCAAAACGTATTTCGATGATGCTAAAAAGTTTAAATTAACAGAAGTTTCAACAGATTATGATGAAGCGGCTGTAGCAGTAGATTCTGCTGTTGCTGAGTCTTATAATCTTGCAGATTATTACGATCCGTACACGTCTACTTACAAAACGACAGATATTAGCAAAATCGATTTAGCAATCGACAATCCAGACGTTCAAGATTTCATGAAAGTTGCACCAGAACATTGCAAAAACTTGAAAGCTAAAATTCCAACTTTTACAGATAAAAATTTAGGAAATTTGGTTTACAATTACGCAGGACAAGTGTGCGATTTATACATTTATCAAAGTGGAAGTGTTGCTCTTTCGGGAACAATTGATGCAATGAGAAAAAGTATTTTAGAAATCAATAATAAATATGATAAACTGAAAAAAGAAGACAAAGATAAGTTAACTACTTTCTTGAATTCTTTGGATTAATATTGATAAAAACACATCGATAATGAAAAAATCAATCAGTTTTATATTAACGCTTTTTACAAGTTTAACTTTTGCTCAAATGCAATCGTATAAATTTGAAAACGTTATTCAATATCGTATCAAAAGTGATTTCTATTCAGATTTTCTGGATATTTTATCAACCAAAGATTACAAAGCGCATTTAATGATTACGCGAACACCGATGGGAAATTTCGCTTCATTAAAAGTAAACAACAATATGTATTCTGTTTACAGCGAAGAAAAAAATCCAAAGGTTTTTAAAATAGATTTCGAAGGCACTAAAGATTTATTAGGGAATTCTTTTTTAGCAACTGATAATCCAAGTTTAACGAATTCCGCAATCGGAAATAGTTATGTTGCGAATAGAACTGGTCAAAAAGAAACAATTCTGAATAAACAATGTGAAGTGTATAACATTTTCAGAAAAGATAATGACAACGACAATGGTACAGAAATTTGTATCGATACAAATTCTAACATCAACACCGTTCCGTTTATCAATTCTGAACTAAATTTGAAAGGCTTGATTTATCGAGTTGGGCAAAACATTGTGTTAGAAAATGTTGAAACCTTAGAAAAATGGATCAAAAAGAGCGCTGAAGAGGAAGAAGAAATTAATGTTTCGCCAAATGATTTTATTTATCAATTTGATGAAAAAACAGAAGTAGAAAAATACAAAAACGAATACAAAAAACAAAAACAATGATAGACTTAACATACACAGAAAAAAAAGATACACGTAGTGGATTCGGAGACGGATTGACAGAGTTAGGAAGAACAAATCCTAACGTTGTTGCATTGTGTGCTGACTTGATTGGTTCATTAAAAATGGATCAATTTATCAAAGAAAATCCAGAGCGTTTTTTCCAAATTGGTATTGCAGAAGCAAACATGATGGGAATTGCTGCAGGTTTGACAATTGGAGGTAAAATTCCTTTCACAGGAACTTTCGCTGAGTTTTCTACAGCTCGTGTGTACGATCAAATTCGTCAATCTATCGCTTACTCTAACAAAAATGTAAAAATCGCTGCATCGCACGCTGGTTTAACATTAGGAGAAGATGGTGCAACTCACCAAACATTAGAAGATATTGGTTTGATGAAAATGTTACCAGGAATGGTGGTTATCAATCCTTGTGATTACAATCAAACTAAAGCGGCTACAATTGCTGCAGCTGAATACGAAGGTCCTGTTTACCTACGTTTCGGACGTCCTGCTGTTCCAGTTTTCACACCAGCTGACCAAAAATTTGAAATTGGTAAAGGTATCTTAATGAACGAAGGTTCTGATGTAACAATTGTTGCGACAGGTCACTTAGTTTGGGAATCTTTGGTTGCTGCTGCTGAGTTAGAAAAAGAAGGAATTTCTTGTGAGGTAATCAATATTCATACAATCAAACCATTGGATGAAGAAATTATCTTAAACTCTGTAAAGAAAACAGGAAAAATTGTAACAGCTGAAGAACACAATATTTTAGGTGGTTTAGGAGAATCTGTTGCAAGAGTTTTAGCACAAAAATTACCAACAAAACAAGCTTTTGTTGCGGTTAATGATAAATTTGGTGAATCTGGAACACCTTCAGATTTAATGAAAAAATATGGAATCGATTCTACTGCTGTAATCGAGAAAGTAAAATCTTTACTTTAATTCCATTATAATATTAAAAAGGAGCTAAAAAATTTAGCTCCTTTTTTTTATAGGTTAAATATAAAATAGGTTGGTTGAAAAAGCAAAACTGCTTTAATCCTATAGATATTTTGCAAAATTAGTTTATATTGCTAATTCAAAAAATACTCATTTAATGGTATTTTATTAATCTTTTACTTGTAAGCATATGAAAAAAGCAAATCAAAAATCTATAACTGAATATGCAAGTATTGTAAAAAAATTGTGGAGTGAAAATACAGATAGTAGAACCTTTAACGAAAAAGATGAGAGTTTTCAATCGATTAATGATTATTTACAAACTTTAGGAAGTCTTGCTCTTGGTGAATCTTTTATGTATTTCATCAATCCTAATTCTGCTACATTTGAGTATGTTTCTCCTCAATGCGAAGATATTTTGGGTTATCTTCCTAATGAATACACTGCTGAATTATGTGTTCAAATAGTACATCCTAATGATTTGCAACATGTAATTGATATTCAGCAACGAATTGCAAATTTTAGTATGGAAATTGTTCCAGAAGAAAGAATGAATTATAAATTTACTTATGATTTTCGCGTGATGGATAAAAAAGGTGAAATTCATCAAATTCATTTGCAACATTTCTTTTACGAATTAAGTAAGAATTTTTTACCAAATCGAGTTTTTTGTTTAGCGACTGACATCACACAAATAAAGGTTGGAGGAAAACCGACCATGCATATTTACAACATCAAAGATGGATTGAATAATCTTCTTAATTCAAAAACAAATTCATCTTTACAACTTACAAAAAAAGAAACGGAGATTATCGAGTTTCTGATGAAAGGTTACACAAGTCAGGATATTGCTGATGCAATTGGCTTAAGTAAACATACTATTGATACACATCGTAGAAATATTTTGAAGAAAAATGATTGTTCTAATACTTCAGAATTATTTAGTCTTTACTTCAAAAAATAGAAAAAAAGCAAGCCGATAAGCCGGGTTCTGTCATCTTAATAAATTAAGACGCTTTGTCATTTATCTAGTATTTTAGTTACCTAAAACATCAATCTGCCTACCCCCCAGCAACGAACGAGTAGCTCTTAACTGCTGGTATACATGGCATTGCTCCGCATAGAGTTTACCTGGTTTCACTACAGCCGAACTGTACATACTTTCTGTTGCACTTGTCCTCGCCTCTCGACGGACGGGCGTTACCCGCTATGCTTACTCTTTGGAGCCCGGACTTTCCTCTTCACATACATGAAGCGACAAAGTGGCTTGCTGAGCGCAAATGTACGGCAAAAGTTACCGAAATAAAAAAGGCTTGAACAAAAATGTTCAAGCCTTTCTATTATAGAAACTTAGAAATTATTCTGATTTTTCTTCTTTCGTTTTTCCTTTTACAGAAATTTTAACGCCATCTTTTGCTTCATTTAAGTCAAGGATCAATTCATCCCCTTCACTAATTACAGCATTGATGATTTCTTCTGCCATCGGATCTTCGATGTATTTCTGAATCGCACGTTTCAACGGACGAGCTCCATAATCTTTATCAAATCCTTTATCAGCGATAAAATTCTTCGCTTCCTCAGTTAATTCGATATGATAATTTAAAGCTGTTAAACGCTCTATTAAACTTGCCAATTCAATATCGATGATTTTCATGATATCTTCTTTTGTCAATGAATTAAAGAAGATAATATCATCAATACGATTCAAAAATTCTGGCGCGAAAGCACGTTTTAAAGCAGTTTCAATTGTTGATTTTGCGCGTTCATCAGCAGAATCTTTCTTAGATGAAGTTCCAAATCCAACACCATCTCCAAACTCTTTCAATTGTCTTGTACCAATGTTAGAGGTTAAAATGATAATCGTATTACGGAAATCAACTTTACGACCTAAACTATCAGTTACATGACCATCATCCAAAATTTGTAATAAAATATTGAAGACATCTGGATGCGCTTTCTCAATCTCATCTAATAAAATTACTGCATATGGTTTACGACGAACTGCTTCTGTTAATTGTCCACCTTCTTCGTAACCAACGTAGCCCGGAGGTGCCCCAACTAAGCGAGAAACGGCAAATTTCTCCATGTATTCAGACATATCGATACGAATTAATGCATCGTTAGAATCAAAGATTTCTTTCGCCAAAACTTTCGCTAATTGTGTTTTACCAACACCTGTAGTTCCTAAGAAAATGAATGAACCAATTGGTTTGTTTGGATCTTTCAATCCTGCACGATTACGTTGAATTGCTTTCACAACTTTCGTTACCGCTTCATCTTGACCAATTACTTTTCCTTTCATTAACTCATTCATCTGAGCTAATTTTTTCAATTCTTTTTCAGCTACACGATGTACAGGAACGCCAGACATCAACGAAACAACTTCCGCTACATTTTCTTCTGTAACTGTTTCACGATTCTCTTTCGATTCTTGCACCCATTTCGCTTGCTCACGCTTCAAATCACTTTCTATTTGTTTCTCTGAATCACGTAAACGAGCTGCTTCTTCGTATTTTTGAGATTTTACAACTTTCGTTTTCTCTTCACGAACTTCTTCTAATTTTGCTTCAAGGTCTAAAATTTCTTGAGGAACTTTTATATTCTTGATATGCACACGAGAACCCGCTTCATCTAAAGCATCAATTGCTTTATCTGGCAAGAAACGATCTGTAATATAACGTGTTGTCAAATTAACACAAGCTTGTAACGCTTCATCTGTATAATTTACATTGTGATGCGCTTCATACTTATCTTTGATGTTATGTAAAATCTGTAATGTTTCTTCTGGAGTTGTTGGCTCAACCATCACATTTTGAAAACGACGAACTAATGCGCCATCTTTTTCAATATATTGACGATATTCGTCCAACGTTGTTGCACCAATACATTGTAATTCTCCACGCGCCAAAGCAGGTTTGAACATATTAGAAGCGTCTAAAGAACCTGTTGCTCCTCCTGCTCCAACAATTGTATGTAACTCATCAATGAAAAGAATAATATCATCATTTTTCTCTAACTCATTCATAATAGCTTTCATACGTTCTTCAAATTGTCCACGGTATTTAGTTCCAGCAACTAATGACGCTAAATCTAATGTTACCACACGTTTGTTAAACAAAACGCGCGAAACTTTACGTTGTACTATTCTTAAGGCTAAACCTTCTGCAATAGCAGATTTACCAACACCTGGTTCTCCAATTAACAATGGATTGTTCTTTTTACGACGAGAAAGAATTTGAGAAACACGCTCTATTTCTTTTTCACGTCCAACTACAGGATCCAATTTTCCTTCTTGCGCAATTGCTGTTAAATCTCGTCCAAAATTATCTAAAACCGGAGTTTTACTTTTCGAAGTTGATTTACTTGTTGACGCACGCTCAAAATCGTTATCAGAATCACCTCCATCAAAAGATGGATTTTCTGCACGAGGAGATTGAATTTCCTCATCTTGAAATTGAAATTTGAATTCTTCCTTTACTGTATTGTAATCAATATCCAACTTATTCATCAATTTTGTAATCGGATCGTTTTCATTACGAAGAATACACAATAATAAGTGAATTGTATTTACAGTCGGACTTTTAAACAATTTCGCCTCTAAGAATGTTGTTTTCAACGCTCTTTCAGCTTGTTTTGTCAAACTCAAATTTTTTATATTATTACCTGGAGTTTCTTTTGCTGGGTTTAGGTTTTCTATTTTTTGACGCATTTCGTCTAAATCGACATTCAATGCTTCTAAGACAGAAATGGCTTTCCCTTCACCGTCGCGAATAATCCCCAACAGAAGGTGTTCCGTTCCTATTTGGTCGTGGCCTAATCTCAACGCTTCTTCCTTACTGTAAGAAATAACGTCTTTTACTTGTTGTGAGAAATTATCGTTCATTTTATTATTTAAGCTGTCTTTAACAAATATAATTATTCTGATAGACTATAGCATAAATTATGCCTATGTCCGAAATGATTTGATGATTCCTTAAAATAACGAATTATTGTCTATTAATTTCAAAATAGCTGACAATATTTCATATCAATTCTTAAAGAATTCATAATAATTTGAGAGATAGATGTCGTTGCTAAAAAATCGTACAAATCGCCTTTATTCATTTTCAAATCATCGTGAAGTTCTAAAATTTCTTCGGAATTTAACTCATTATTTTGGTTAAAAATTTCATCAATTTCATTTCTTCTTTCAGGACTGTACAATGTCGACGAACACCATGTCACAATTTTTTCTTGCGAAACATCTTTTACACTCAGTTTATTTTCATTCCAAAACAAAAGGTAAGCATTTTTAGTTGTTCTTTCAAAAACAAAAATTGTAAAAGGTGCGATTTCTGACAAATTTTCCGAATTAATAAACTCATTTACAGAATTATATTTCAATAAATCTAACAAGATAATTCCTCTACTTTCTCTGTATTTCTCTTTGAAATGCGTTGGTTTTTCGATTCCTCCATTTAAAATACACGCAACATATTGCTCCGAATAAAAAATCCAAGTTCCATTGGCACGTTCATCTACAGGCGAAAAATAGGTTTTATCAAAACGCTTTTGCTCCACAATTTCTTTAGAAGAAGAACGATTAATTTCCTCATCTCGGTTGTGCGTCAACACAAATTCATCTTCATTTCTGTAAAAACTGATTATACACATCTCATTTTTCAATTTAGTTCAAATGTAAAAAT
The DNA here is from genome assembly GCF_002472945.1 of Empedobacter sp. UBA7248. Classification (NCBI taxonomy): domain Bacteria; kingdom Pseudomonadati; phylum Bacteroidota; class Flavobacteriia; order Flavobacteriales; family Weeksellaceae; genus Empedobacter; species Empedobacter sp. UBA7248. The sequence goes on from NZ_DKSU01000008.1 coordinate 319,060, forward strand.
TTATCTTTGCAAAGAATTATGAGTATTCAGAAAACTATAGCGCATTCTTTTGATGAAATGAAATCCATTCTTTTGCAATTTGACGATCTGTCTTTTCAAAAGGAATTAGAAATCATTTCTGATGCTTCTGTTGGTCAACATTTTCGCCATATTATCGAATTTTATTCGTGCTTTTTACACGCACAAAAAAACAATTGCATTTGTTATGATGATAGAGAACGAAATCGTGCTTTAGAAAATTCGGTTGTCGAAAGTTTGAATACATTGAATCAGCTAAAATCTCAAATAGAACGTTTAGATTTAGAAAAAACAATTGAGCTAAAACAGAATTACTACGGAGAAGATTTCACAATTAACACCACAAATTATCGCGAATTAATGTATTGTTTTGATCACAGCGTTCATCATTTTGCATTGATTAAAATCGCAATCGAAACTCATTTTCCATCAATTAAAATTCCTCAAAATTTTGGAATTGCTTCTTCAACAATTGCTTTTCAAAACCAAGAGAAATGAATCCGAAAATAACGAAATGGACACGATACGAATTTTGGCCATTCTGGTTATTTTATGCGCCATTGACACCTTGGTACATTTATAAAATATTTCAAGCTGGCGCTCCAGCTTACTTTTGTTCGGCAAATCCTACAATGAAATGGGGCGGATTTATTGATTATTCTAAAATTGATTTGCTCAATCAAATTGATAAAAATTATAAGCCAAAAACCATTTTTTTTGAAGAATTTACAACGCAAGAAATTCCGTTTGATTTTCCTTTTATTGCGAAACCAAATCTTGGTGAACGTGGAATTGGTGTTGAATTAATCAGAAATAAAATTGATTGGAAAAATTATTTAGAACAAAATAATCGCGATTTAATTTTACAAGAATATATTCAATCTAATTTTGAGTTTGGTGTTTTCTATGTTCGATTACCAAAAGAAAAAAATGGTAAAATACTTTCGATAACAGCTAAAGATTTTTTGACGTTTACAGGTGATGGAAAATCAACATTGAAAGAATTAATCGAACAAAATTTAAGAGCTTTTTATCGAAAAGAGTATTTGTTTAAACGTTTTCAAAACGAACTAAATTCAGTTCTTCAAAAAGATGAAAAATTATTGGTTGAACCAATTGGAAATCATAGTCGAGGTACAACTTTTTTAGACGGATCCTCTCTAAAGACATCTAAATTAGAAGAAACTATAGATCAAATTGCAAAAAAAATTGATGGTTTTTATTATGGACGAATCGATTTGAAAGCAAAAAGCTTAGAGGATTTTCAGAACGGAAATTTTGTCATACTCGAAATTAATGGTGCAAATTCTGAAGCTACTCATATTTACGATCCGAATTTTAATTTGATAAAAGCTTATAAAGAAGTGATTAAGCATTTAAATTATCAACATAAAATTGCTACTCAAAATCATCAACTTGGTGTAAAATGGACCGATTGGAAATTACTCGCAAAAGAATTAATAAAACGCTATCAAGCTTAATTTGACCAAAATTGGCAGATTTTATGGAAAGGAATAAAGATTGAAAGATGTTTTCGAAACCAATTTTATGAGTTATCCTTTTCCAAAGAAAACTATTATAATTCCTCTCTTACTACTTATCCCAATGTGGATTATCTTTTTGTTTCAACAAAACGGATACAATTTAGACAGTTGTTACGGCGTTATTCCGAGAACTTTCGTAGGGTTAAAAGGAATCCTGTTCTCGCCTTTATTTCACTCAGGTTGGAAACACATCATCAGTAATACTTTTCCGTTAGCTTTCCTTAGCTTTATTGCGCTATTGATGTACGATAGATTGGCTTATTACGTGATATTCTTTGGTTGGATTTTATCAGGAATTATTCTTTGGATCATCGGAAATCCACCTTTTTTAGATGATAATGTAAGTTGTCATATTGGGGCAAGTTCTATCGTTTACTTATTGGCTTCGTTCATATTTTTCAGTGGTATCATTAGAAAAGAACGAGGTTTAATGGCGATTTCATTAATCATTATTTTATTATACGGCGGAATGATTTGGGGAATGGTTCCACAAGAAATTTTACCACAATTAAAAACAGACACAAGTAGCAATTCTATTTCTTGGGAAGGACATTTGAGTGGATTTATTTCGGGTGCATTTTTTGCTTATCTGTTCAGAAATATTGGTCCACAAAAAGAAATTCCGAAATGGGATCAAGAAAATTATTATGACCCGCAAGCTGAACGTTTATGGGATATTTACCAAGAACAGGAACGTTTGAAAGCAGAATATTTGGAATCGTTAGATGAGGAAGATGATGAAAATATTGAACCAAATTATCAAACAAAAACCCCTGAAAATTAATTTTCAGGGGTTTTATTTTTTTTCAAATTCTTCTTAGAAAGGCATTCCAGGAATGTTTGGTAAGTTTTCTTGAGCAGTTTTTTTCGCTCTGTCAATTGCTTCTGTTTTTACTTGTTCCAACGCTTTGTTTAACGTCATTACTAACAAATCTTCAATTTCTTCTTTTTCCATTCCTTCGGCAAGTTCAATATCTTTTACTGTTGCCAATTTAGACATTGTAATTTTTACTTTTCCATCGTTAGAAGTCGTTGTAAAAATTTCTCCATCTAATTCATTTTTCAAATCAGAAAATTTATCTTTAAATGAATTGATTTTTCCCATCATTCCCATGATGTCTCCAAAATTTCCAAACATTTGTCTTTATCTTTAATAATTAGTTATTCGTGTAGTTTTTTCCACAATAAATCTTTCAATTCTGTGATTCCTTTTCCAGAAACAGACGAAATAAATATCGTATCAATATCAGTTGGTAATTGCGCTTTAATCTCAGCTTCCAATTCATCATCTAACATATCTGACTTAGAAATTGCTAAAATTCGTTCTTTATCTAACAATTCAGGATTGAATTTTTTCAATTCATTCAACAGAATTTCATATTCTTTTTTATAATCTTCTGTATCCGCAGGAATTAAAAATAATAAGTTCGAATTACGCTCAATATGACGCAAGAAACGATGTCCAAGACCTTTTCCTTCTGCCGCACCTTCGATAATTCCAGGAATGTCTGCCATAATAAATGACTGATGATTACGGTATTCTACAATTCCTAAGTTAGGCGTTAACGTTGTAAATGCATAATCTGCAATTTTTGGTTTCGCCGCAGAAACAGCTGATAATAAAGTAGATTTTCCTGCATTTGGAAAACCAACTAGACCAACATCTGCCAAAATTTTCAATTCCAATGTAACTTGACGCTCGTCACCATCCAAACCTGGTTGTGCATAACGCGGCGTTTGACGCGTTGCAGAACGGAAATGCCAGTTTCCTAAACCTCCTTTTCCTCCTTGTGCAATAATTAATTCTTGCCCATTTTCTGTTACTTCGCCAATAATATTTCCTTCTTCATCTTTAGCAATTGTTCCAATCGGAACTTCCAAAATAATATCTTCACCGTCAGCTCCAGTAGAACGAGATTTACCTCCACGTCCACCGTTTTGCGCACGGAAATGTCTTTTGAATCGAAATTCTAACAAGGTCCAAAGATTTGAGTTTCCTAGAAGCGTGATGTTCCCTCCACGTCCACCATCTCCACCGTCTGGTCCACCTTTGTCAATATATTTTTCGCGATGCAAACTTGCTGAACCCGCACCTCCATGTCCGGCTCTACAATTTATTTTTACGTAGTCAACAAAATTTGATTGCATAATTTTTTTCTTTTAATTAGTCTGCAAAAGTACGATTTCTAATTTGTTTATTAAAATCTTGTATTATCTATTTTGAATGAATAATTTATAATGACCCAGATTTTTATTTATATTTATTCAATTAATTAACACACTAATATGAATACTAAAAAAAATCTGTCCGAATATACTGATGAAGAACTTCTAATAACTCAAAAACAAACAAAAAATATTGTAATTATATTTGGATCTTTTATGTTTCTTGCGTTTATATTCTTTATCTACACCGCAATAAAAACCAGTAATTATGCCTTCATAGCTATTGGATGTGGAACTTCTGTTTCATTAATGCCTCTAATCGCCAAACTTTCTGTGATTAATAAAGAGATTAAACTACGCAAAAAATAGATTGGAGATTTATGAATAACGAACATTTACAACGTTTACTTCCTTTTGGTTATATTTATTTAGTCATCATGGGGATTATTAAAGAATCTATTTTTTACTATCAATTGGATATTAATATTCTGAAATTTTCGAGCATTATGGATATTTTAATTAGTCCAATAGCCGAAATCACCGCACATCCTTTCTTACTAATCTTTTTTATTCTTCTCATTTTTCTACTTTATGGTTTCAAACAATATTCATTGAAACATCCAGAGAAAAAATTCATTAAAAAATTTTTAAAAAAATATTTCAAAATTGATGAAAGTAAAGTATTAACACATACAGAATTCGAAAAGATAATTGATAAAACTCTAATCAATTATTTCTTTGCATTATTAATTTGTTTCTTTTTAGGATTTGGAATTGGTGGTGGTAATTTTCTATCAAAACGAATAAAAAATGGAGATTTAAAATTCGAAAAATATGGACAGACCTTAACTTTCAATTCTGGTGAGAAAAAAGAAATTTATCTTATCAATACAAATAGTCTCTATTATTTTTATGTTGTAAAAGGTCAAAAAACTGTTGAAATTTCGCCAATTGGTACAATACAATCAATCGCAAAAAATAAGTAATCAAAACATATTTTTATAATGAATAGGATTGATTAATTTTGCAGCATGTACAAACAATTCAAAAACATTTTATTCCAATTACAGCCCGAAGATGCGCATCATTTTGTTACGCGAAATCTAAAAAATTATGCTGCATTTCCTGGAGTTGGAAAACTATTAGATAAATTTTATCAATACAATCATCCAAGTTTAGAACGAGAAGTTTTTGGAATTAAATTCAAAAATCCAATTGGTTTAGCTGCTGGTTTTGATAAAAATGCTGAATATATTGAAGAATTGAACCACTTCGGATTTGGTTTTATCGAAATTGGAACCGTTACACCAAAACCTCAACCAGGGAATGATACGCCACGTATGTTTCGTTTGGTAGAAGATGAGGCGATTATCAACCGAATGGGATTTAATAACAAAGGTGTTGATTTTGCTGTTTCGAAAATTAGAGAATTAAAAAATCGTGAAAACTATATTATTGGCGGAAATATTGGTAAAAATAAATTAACACCAAACGAAGATGCTGTTGATGATTATATCAAATGTTTCAATGCGTTGTTTGATTATGTAGATTATTTTGTAGTTAACGTGAGTTCTCCAAACACGCCTGGATTACGTGATTTGCAAGAAAAAGAACCTTTATTGTACATTCTGAATTATTTGCAACAATACAATAATCAAAACGAAAAACCGAAACCAATTTTACTAAAAATCGCACCAGATTTAACAGATTCTCAATTAGACGATATTATAGATATTGTATTAGAATCTAAAATTGCTGGAGTGATTGCGACAAATACAACTATTTCGAGAGAAGGATTAAAATCTAATCCTGAAATTGTAAAAGAAACGGGAGGCGTTTCGGGAAAACCACTTAAAAATCGTTCAACAGAAGTGATTCGTTATCTTTCTGAAAAATCGAACAAAGCATTTCCAATTATCGGAGTTGGTGGAATTCATACCACCGAAGATGCGAAAGAAAAACTGGAGGCTGGTGCAAGTTTGTTACAAGTTTATACCGGTTTTATTTATGAAGGTCCTGCTGTTGTAAAAAACATTTGTAAAGGCTTGATTGAAGAAAAATAAAAAAGGATTCTCAATGAGAATCCTTTTCCTATATAATGTAAAAGTTGTTCTTATAAAACTTCTTTAATTGCGGCGTTCAATTTTTCAGTAATATCTTCAATAGAACCTACTCCATCAATCTCAACCCATTTTCCTTGCGCTTTGTAGTGTTCTGCTACAATTGCAGTTTTCTCGTAATATTCTGTAATACGATCACGGATAATTTTTTCGTCCACATCATCAGCACGACCAGAAGTTTTTCCTCGCTCTAATAAACGTTGAACCAAAATTTCGTCATCCACAACTAATGCTAATGTAATCGAAACTTCGCTTTCGTATTTATCTGCTAAGATTTTATCTAAAGCTTCTGCTTGAGATGTTGTACGTGGATATCCATCAAAAATATATCCATACGAATTTGGATTGTTATCTAAATGATCAACCAACATATTTGTTGTTACCTCATCTGGAACTAATTGTCCCTTGTCCATGTAAGATTTCACAAGAGCGCCTAATTCTGTTTCATTTTTAAGGTTGAAACGAAATAAGTCTCCAGTAGAAATTTGAGGAGTTTGGTACTTTTCTTCTAAAAATTTAGCTTGTGTTCCTTTACCACTGCCAGGAGGTCCGAACAATACAATGTTTAGCATTTTGTTTTAATGTTTTATTTGATAAATATCTGGTAAATTTCTTCCTAATCCGTCAAAATCTAATCCATAACCTACTACAAATTTATCAGGAATAGAGATTCCTACTAAATCTACTTTTAAATCTTTTTTGTAAGCGTCTGGCTTAAATAATAAAGTTGCTACTTTTAATGATTTTACCTTTTTCTCTTTCAAGATTCGGTGCAACTCTACTAACGTATTACCTGTATCTACAATATCTTCTAAAATAATTACGTGACGTCCTTCAACATTCATCGGAATATCCATCTCAATAGTAATTTTCCCTGTTGATTCTGTTCCTTCGTAAGATTTTAATTTCAAGAATGAAATTTCACATTCTCCTTGATATTGTTTTAAGAAATCGCTGAAGAACATTACAACTCCGTTTAATACACCAACAAAAATCGGTCTTTCGTCTTTGTATTCTTCGTAAACTTCGTTTGCCATATTTTTGATGGCGTGTTCTATTTCTTCAAAAGCGATGTACGGAATAAATTTTTTACCGTGAATTTCTATTTCTTTCATTGTTTGAGATATTCAAATATATACTTTTTTTGATAAAGTTTAAAACATTTATCTATTTTATTAGATTGTCATTGAGAAAATACGTGTTTCTGGCTCGTTATCTATCATTCTCTTATCGAATGTCATACACACATTTCTCACGTATGGACGTCCTTCTTCTTTTACGATCAAACCATTTTCTACAAATTCAATCAAATTATCGTCAACCATATCTTGCAACATAGTTTTAATACGATCTACATCATCAAATTTCATCTTATCATCAGCCCAAGAAGTTTCTAAATTACACATTAAATTTAGAATATGACGACGCATAATCAAATCTTCTTCTGATAAAATATGACCTTTGAAAACGGATAATTCTCCGTTATTAATTGATTTTTCGTACTCTTCTACCGTCTTCTCGTTTTGTGCAAAACTGTACCAAGAATCGCTGATAGAAGAAACTCCCAAACCAACCATTAATTGTGTTTTCGAAGAAGAATATCCCATAAAATTACGATGTAATGTATGGTTTTTCATCGATTGATACATCGAATCTTGTTCTAAAGCAAAATGATCCATTCCAACTTCGAAATAGTTCATTTCTTCGAACATTTTCTTTCCTTCTTCATATAATGCGCGTTTCAATTCTGGTGAAGGCAAATCATCATCATGAAAACCACGTTGTCCAACACCTTTTATCCACGGAACATGCGCATAACTGTAAAACGAAATACGATCTGGATTTAATTCTTTTGTCAAATTAATCGTTTCCATCATTCCTTCCATTGTTTGATGTGGAAGACCAAAAATCAAATCGTGAGAAATCGATGTAAAACCAATTTCACGCGCTTCTTCGGTTGCTCTTTTCACATTCTCGAAAGGTTGAACACGATTAATCGCTTCCTGAACTTTTAGATCATAATCTTGTACACCATACGAAATACGTCTAAAACCTAAATCGTATAAAGCCTGTAAATGTTCTCTTGTTGTGTTATTTGGATGACCTTCTAAACTAAATTCGTGTCCTTCGGCAACATCCGCATATTCAAAAATACCATCAATTAATTTCTTCAAATTTTCTGGAGAGAAAAACGTTGGTGTTCCTCCTCCTAAATGAATTTCTTTAATTTTTGGTCGAGATGAAAATAAATCCACATATAATTTCCATTCTTTCAAAACTGTATCAATATACGGAACTTCTACCGAATGCTGTTTCGTAATTCGTTTGTTACATGCACAAAACGTACATAACGACTCGCAATAAGGTAAATGAATGTAAATTGATATCCCTTCTTCAGCATTACTTTCATCGAAAGATCGTTGAAAAGTTTCAATCCAACCTTGTTTAGTAAAATCATCATTGTCCCAAAACGGAACAGTTGGATAACTTGTGTAACGAGGTCCTGGAATATTATATTTCTGAATTAAATTATTCATTATCTAAAAAATTAAAAATACTTAATCAACTTGACTAAGTATTATTTAATAAATTTTCTTTAAAAATTATTTTTATAGAATTGCCTGACGAACTCTAACCAATTTAGTTAATAAGTCTTCTAACAAATCTAATTGTAACATGTTTGCTCCGTCACTTTTTGCGTTTTTAGGATCTGGATGCGTTTCGATAAAAATACCATCAGCACCAACAGCAATTCCAGCTTTAGCAATTGTTTCGATTAATTCTGGTTTTCCTCCTGTTACACCCGAAGCTTGATTTGGTTGTTGCAAAGAATGCGTAATATCTAAAATAACTGGCGCATAATTCTGCATCACAGGAATTCCACGATAATCTACCACTAAATCTCCGTAACCTAACATAGTTCCACGCTCGATAATTGCAACATTACTATTACCAGAATCTGTTACTTTTTCTACAGGAAATTTCATTGCTTCTGGCGAAAGAAATTGACCTTTTTTCAATGTAACATGTTTCCCTGTTTGTGCAGCTGCAACCACTAAATCGGTTTGACGAACCAAGAAAGCAGGAATTTGTAACACATCTACATAAGCCGCCGCCATTTCTGCATGAAAAGGTTCATGGATATCTGTAGTTGTTGGAACATCAAAAGTTTCTCCAACTTTTTGAATAATTTTCAATGCTTTTTCATCTCCAATTCCTGTAAAACTATCAATACGAGAACGATTTGCTTTTTTGAAAGATCCTTTAAAAACATAAGGAATCTCTAATTTATCAGTAATTGTTACTACTTTTTCAGCAATTCTCAAAGCCATATCCTCACTTTCGATGGCACATGGACCAGCAAGTAAAAAGAAGTTTGGCGAATCTTTGTGTTTTATCTTTGATAAAGTTTCTATCATTGTGCAAATTTACACAAAGTTATCGACTTATTTTTCATAATTTTGCCTATACTTTATCATTCTTATTTATCGTTTTATGGATTTTTTATCTAACATTGGTATAGCTGATATTTTTGGCTATCTTGCTTCAGTCTTTATTGTACTAGCATTCTTTTTTTCGAAGATTACAATTATCCGCATTATCAATGCAATTGGTTGTGTATGTTTTGTAATTTATGCTGCTATGATTGAGGCTTGGCCAGTCCTTATTCCAAATGCGATTTTATTTTTAGTTCAGGCGTATTATATCGTCTTCAAACCTGGAAAATAATCTTAAAAAACCATAAAATTGAAAATCCTATCTGCTGTACTAAATAATATTGAAACGGATCAAAGATTAGATAAAGTTTGCCATTCTTTGTTAAAATTTGGGTACGATGTAGAATTGATTGGCGCGACTATAAACGGAAGACCAGAATTGAATAAACCGTACAAGACATTTTTGATGGAACAAAAGAATCAATCAACAATGAAAAAGTATGCAGAATTCAATTACAAATTGTTTTTCACTTTGCTTAAAAAAGCGGATAAACAAACTATTTTATTAGCGAATGATTTGGATAGTTTACTTCCTTTTTATTTGATTAGTAAAATCAAAAAAATTCCTTTAGTTTTTGATAGTCACGAAATTTATTCAGAATTACCATCATTACACAATCGTCCTAAAACAAAAAAAGTTTGGAAAACTTTAGAACGTTCTCTTGTTCCAAAAATCAAATATTTTTATACAGTAAGTGATGGATATGCCAATTGGTTTCGCAAAGAATATGGTGCTAATCCGGCTGTGATTAGAAATGTTCCCAACCGAACAAAACTTAACGATAAACAAGATTTAATTTTCTTTCGCTTACCCGAAAATCCAACAAACGATAAAATATTATTGTATCAAGGCGCAATTAACATGAGTCGAGGAATTGACAAAATGATTGAAGCGTTTAAACACATTGATAATTGTCAATTTTGGATTGCTGGCGAAGGGCCTAAAAAAACTGAATACGAACAATTGGTAAGAGATCTAAATTTAACTAATCGCATTCATTTTCTAGGAAATATTCCCCCAAAAACTTTAAAAACTATAACACCTTTAGCTGATGTAGGAATGAGTATGGAAGAAGATTTAGGATTAAGCTATCGCTACGCTCTACCGAATAAATTATTTGACTTTATTCAAGCTAGAGTACCAATTTTAGCAACAAATTTACCCGAAATCAAAAAAATGGTCGAAGAATATAAAGTTGGAAAAGTGATTGACAATCACGAACCAAAACATTTGGCTGAAAAACTACAAGAAATCTTAAACGAAGGAAAAAGAAGTTACCAAGAAAACCTTGCAAATGCTGCAAATGAACTTTGTTGGGAAAATGAAGAGAATAAATTAAAAAAAATATTTGATCGTGTAAAATAGATGATTAGTATTTGTATTCCGATATATAACTTTGATATAAAACCGTTAGTTAACGAACTTTCGAAACAAATTTCTACGCAAAATAATATAGAAATCATTCTCATTGATGATGCATCAGATTTATTTTTTCAAGAATTAAATTTTGATTTAAAAGATTCCTTCAAATTTATACAGCTAGAAGAAAATATTGGTCGCTCTAAAATCAGAAACTTATTTTTAAAATATACAACCCAACCTTATTTACTTTTTTTAGATTGTGATGGTTTAGTTCACCATAACCCTCATTTTATTTCGATTTATTTAAAAACAGTAAAACAAAATTTAGATGTCGTTTGTGGCGGAAGAATTTATCCTGATAAATGCCCTAATAAAAACGTTTCTCTGAATTGGAAATATGGCAAAAAAGTAGAAAGCCCTGCTATTATTAGAAGTTTTATGTCAAATAATTTTCTAATTAAACGTTCTGTTTTCGAATCTATTTTATTTGATGAGACTATTCGAAATTACGGACATGAAGATACTCTTTTCGGAATTGAATTAGCTAAAAATAATATTCAAATTACCATTATTGACAATTCAGTTTTTAACGCACATTTAGAAAACAACAAAACGTATTTAGAGAAAAATATTTCGAGTCTAAAAAACTTAAATTTATTAATTAAATCGAATAAAATTAAAGTTGAGGATTTTCAGTACATCAAACTTTTAAACTTTTATCTTCGATTAGAAAAATATCGATTAACAAGTATTTATTCAAAGTTTTATTCTGTTTTCAAACAATATATTTATTCTAATTTACTTAGTCAAAATCCGAATCTGACTTATTTTAATTTATATAAACTTGGCGAATTTATTCGTATAAAAAAAGAGTCTACAACTAAGTAAACTCTTTCTTTAAAATTATATTGTGTAATTTATCTTATTCTGATATCGCTTCTGCAACTTCAAATAATCTTCCGTCTTCACAACGTACCTTACGCGCAGGATAACGACGAATAATTTCGTAATCGTGTGTAGCCATCAAAACTGCACAATTATTTTCTTTCGATACTGACAGCAACAAATCCATAATATCATTTGATGTTTCTGGATCTAAATTTCCTGTTGGCTCATCGGCTAAAATTAATTCAGGATGATTTAACAATGCACGAGCTATAGAAACACGCTGTTGCTCACCTCCAGAAAGACGGAACGGCATCATTTTCTTTTTAGACAACATCCCTACCGAATCTAAAACCTCATCAATACGTTTATCAATTGTAGCCTTATCTTTCCATCCTGTTGCTTTCAACACGAACGTCAAATTTTGCTCTACCGTACGATCTGTTAACAATTGGAAATCTTGAAAAACGATTCCTAAATGTCTTCTAAGATCAGGAATTTTACTTGTTTTTAGTGATTTTAAATCCATTCCAACCACAGAACCTTGTCCTGATTGAAGCGGCAAATCACCATAAAGCACTTTCAATAAACTACTTTTTCCACTTCCTGTTTTCCCGATTAGATAAACAAATTCTCCTTCGTTAAGAGTAAAATTAACGTCAGATAATACTAAATGATTTCTTTGATATATAGATGATTGACTTAACTCAATTACATTTTTAGCTTCCATACTTTCTACAGTCTTTAAAACAAATGTAAAAAAAAAGCTTGAAAGAACGACCTTCAAGCTTATTTTTTATGAATTGTAGCGATTATCTTTTAGCTCTTACTTCACTAACAGTTAATGCTTTTCTTCCTTTCTTTCTACGAGCAGCTAATACTTTGCGCCCGTTTTTAGAAGCCATACGCTCACGGAATCCGTGTTTGTTTCTTTTTTTTCTGTTACTTGGTTGAAATGTTCTCTTACTCATCTTTACTAAGTTTCTAATCCATTACTCGAATGGGTTGCAAATATACAGTTATTATTATTAATTCAAAAATCAAATTGATAGAAAATTACAAAAAAGCTGAATTAATAGTAAACCGCGTTCCGTTCTACACTTTGTAATTTTCGAAGTGCAAATATAAAAACATTTTTTTGTTAAGCAAGAGAAAATTAAAACAATAACAATTAAAACTTATCAACAATATCATTTACGAAGATCAAACGAAGCTATTTTTAGAAGGATTAGAAAAGTTTCCTTAAAACTTTCATAAAACATCAAATATCTTGTTTTTATCAGTCTTTTTTTAGCTTAAATTTCGTATATTAGCCACCTTATATAACAAAACAATATGACTGAAGGAGAAAGACTAATCCCAATTAACATTGAGGATGAAATGAAATCCGCTTACATCGATTATTCGATGTCGGTAATCGTATCTCGTGCGCTTCCGGATGTGCGTGATGGTTTAAAACCTGTACACCGTAGAGTATTATTCGGAATGTATGAATTAGGTGTTTTTTCTAATCGTTCTTACAAAAAGTCGGCACGTATTGTAGGGGAAGTTTTAGGTAAATTTCACCCACACGGCGACAGTTCTGTTTACGACACAATGGTACGTATGGCGCAACCTTGGTCTTTGCGTTACTTATTGGTTGACGGACAAGGTAACTACGGTTCTGTAGATGGTGATCCACCTGCTGCAATGCGTTATACTGAAGCAAGACTTCAAAAAATTTCAGACGAATTATTAGCTGATTTAGATAAAGAGACAGTTGACTTTCAACTAAACTTTGACGATACTATCCAAGAACCTACTGTATTACCTACTCGTGTTCCAAACTTATTAGTAAATGGAGCATCTGGTATTGCGGTTGGTATGGCAACAAATATGGCGCCACATAACTTAACAGAAGTTATTGACGGAACAATTGCTTACATCGACAATCGTGAGATTACAATTGACGAATTAACACAATACATCAAAGCACCAGACTTCCCAACAGGAGGTACAATCTATGGTTACGATGGTGTAAAACAAGCTTTCGAAACTGGACGTGGACGTGTTGTTTTACGTGCAAAAACTAATTTCGAAGAAGTACATGGTCGCGATTGTATTATTGCTACAGAAATTCCTTACCAAGTTAACAAAGCAGACATGATTGCAAAAACTGCTGAGTTAGTAAAAGATGGTAAATTAGATGGTATTTCTGAGATTCGTGACGAATCTGACCGTAAAGGTATGCGTATCGTTTATGTCCTTAAAATGGATGCGGTTCCTAACGTTGTTTTAAATAAACTATATAAATTTACTCAATTACAATCATCTTTCAGTGTAAATAATATTGCCTTGGTAAAAGGTAGACCAGAGCAATTGAACTTGAAAGATATGATTTATCATTTCGTAGAACACCGTCACGAAGTGATTGTTCGTCGTACGGAATACGAATTGAGAAAAGCACAAGAAAGAGCTCATATCTTAGAAGGTTACATGAAAGTAATCGGAACACAAGATGACCTTGATCGTGCAATTAAAATAATTCGCGAATCTGCAACTCCAGACGAAGCGCGTACAGGATTAATGGAAGCTTTCGAGTTATCAGAAATTCAAGCACGTGCAATCTTAGATCTACGTTTACGTACATTAACTGGTCTTGAGATTGATAAAATTCGTGAAGAGTACGAAGAAATCATGAAAATGATTAATCATTTGAAAGATATTTTAGCAAACGAAGATTTACGTATGCAAATTATCAAAGATGAGTTATTAGAAGTTCGTAAAAAATATGGTGACGAACGTCGTACAGATATCGATTACGCAGGTGGAGACTTAAATATCGAAGATTTAATTCCTGATGAACAAGTTGTTTTAACAATTTCTCACATGGGTTACATTAAACGTACGCCACTTTCTGAATATCGCAAACAATCTCGTGGAGGAGTTGGTAATAGAGCTGCTACAACACGTGACGAAGACTTCTTAGAATATATGGTTTCGGCATCTAACCATCAATACATGTTATTCTTTACAGAAAAAGGAAAATGTTATTGGATGCGTGTATACGAAATTCCAGAAGGTTCTAAAACATCAAAAGGTCGTGCAATTCAGAATTTGATCAACATCGAACCAGATGATAAAGTAAAAGCATATATCCTTACACACGATTTAATGAACGAAGAATACGTAAATAATAATTACGTAATTATGGTAACTAAAAATGGTATCATCAAGAAAACATCTTTAGAAGCTTATTCTCGTCCACGTGTAAATGGTATTAACGCAATTACAGTTCGTGAAGGCGATACATTATTAGAAGCATTATTAACAGATGGTAAATCTCAAATCATGATCGCTTCTAAATATGGTAAAGCTATTCGTTTCGAAGACGAAAAAGTTCGTCCAATGGGTCGTACTGCTTCTGGAGTTCGTGGTATCAATTTAGGAGATCAACCAGATAATGAGGTTATCGGGATGATTGTTGTGACTGATGTAGAAAAAGAAACTGTATTAGTTGTTTCTGAACAAGGTTACGGAAAACGTTCTTCTATCGAAGATTATCGCGAAACGAATCGTGGCGGTAAAGGTGTAACAACTCTTAATATTACTGATAAAACTGGAAAATTAATCGCGATTGAAGCTGTTACAGACGAAGATGATTTAATGATTATTAATAAATCTGGAGTTGCAATTAGAACTGGTTTAGATGAAATTCGTGTAATGGGTCGTGCAACGCAAGGTGTTCGATTGATTAACTTGAAAAAGAACGACGAAATTGCAGCAATTGCAAAAGTACAAGTTGAAGAAGAGTTGGAGGACGAAGTAGAACTTGATGAAGAAGGAAATCCAATTGTTGTAGAAAACACAAACGAAAACAACGAAACTCAAGCAGAAGAAACGCCTGCTGAGGATCCAAATAATGAATAATCAATGAAAAAATTATTATTTAGTTTAGGATTAGTTTTAGCAATGTCAACATCATTCGCTCAAACTAACACAGAAGAATTAACGACAGAACCTACAGTTTTAGCTGAAAAATACAATAAATCAGCAAAAGAAAACTTAGCAAAAGGCGACGTTACAAAAGCAAGTCAAGATTTAGCAAAATTATCTAAATACGAAAATGGTAAAGTTTGGCAAGTCAAAAATAAAGACTCTAAAAAAGACGAATTTTACTATTCTCAAGCTGATTTAGATAAAGCTACAGCTGGTGGTAATTACGCAAAAGCAAAAGAAGTTGCTTTACAACCAAAATATGGTTTTTTGTTGCAATCTGAAGTTTCTAATTTAGCAAACAAAGAATTAGACGCTGCAAACAAAGCAATGGACGCAAAACAATTTGCTGAAGCTGGAACAAAATTCTTAAATGTTTTCAACTTAGTTGAAGCTTTAGGTACAAAAGAAGATATCTACAAATATCAAGCAGCAATCTGTTTTTACAACGCAGCTGATTATGACAAATCGTTAACGATTTTGAAAGAATTAGCAGCAAAAGGATTCACTGGGAAATCAGCTAATCAAACAAAAGATTACAACCGTGATATGTATGTTTTAGCTCTTAATGGATTGTATAATGCAAAAAAATACGATGCAATCGTAGAAGAAGCAACTACAAAATATCCAAAAGATGCTGACATCAACAATATCGCAACTGGAATTTACCAAGTTTCTGGAAATGCTGATAAAATGACAAAACGTATCGAAGAAGCGATTAAAATCAATCCAAACGATGCGCAAAATTATTACAACTTAGGTGTTTTATATTTAGATGACGCTTCTAAAGCTGGAGAATCTAAAAACTTGTTCAAAAAAGCGATTGAATTAAACCCTAAACATTTTGAGTCTTACAACAATTTAGTTTTAGCTATTTTGCAACCAGACAAAGAAATTGTTGAAACAATGAACAACAATTTAGGAACATCTAAAAAAGAGAAAGAAGTTTACAACGCAAACGAAGCAAAACGTAAAGCTTTGTTTACAGAGGCAGCTCCTTATCTTGAAAAAATGTACGAAATTCAACCAGAAAATCGTCAAGTTATTCGTAACTTAATTCAAGCTTACAAAACGTTAGGAAACGATCAAAAAGAAAATTTTTATCGTGATGCTGAGAAAAAATTAGTAAAATAATTATTTCAATATAACACAAAAAAAAGGACTTCAATTGAAGTCCTTTTCTTATTGCTGTCATTCTAAATCTAACTTTAGCGAACTTAGAACTTAGAACTTAGAACTTATCTACAAATCCCAATTTCTTAAATCTGGTAAAAAATGATGCGCTGTCAAATCATAACGAACTGGCACAACCGAAACATAACCTTCCTCTAAAGCACGTTCGTCTGTATCTTCACCTTTATCAAGATTTTTAAACTCTCCACTCATCCAATAATACGTTCTTCCACGAGGATCTTCACGTTTATCAAATTTTTCTTCCCATTTAGCATCAGCTTGACGACAAACTTTTATTCCTTTTATTTCATGTTCTTTCAACTTCGGAATGTTCACGTTCAACACCACACCTTTTGGTAATTTATGTTTTAAAACTTGATCAATAATTGTTTTAATAAATTCTTCTCCAGCTTTAAAATCTGCATTATAAGCAAAATCACACAACGAAAAACCAATCGCAGGAATTCCTTCTATTCCAGCTTCTACAGCAGCAGACATTGTTCCCGAATAAATCACATTCACCGACGAATTTGATCCGTGATTAATTCCCGAAATACACAAGTCTGGTTTACGAGGCAAAATTTGCGAAACAGCCAATTTCACACAATCCACTGGCGTTCCAGAACACGCGTACTCTTTTACATCTTCATCAACTTCTATTTCATCACAAAACAATGTCGAGTTTATTGTCACCGCATGCCCCATTCCACTTTGCGGACTATCTGGCGCAACAACATAAACTTCTCCAAATCCTTTTGCAATCTCTATCAACGCTCTTATTCCAGGCGCAGTTACTCCATCATCATTTGTAACTAAAATTAGCGGTCTTTCCATATTTTATTCTTACTTTTATTCATCATTTTTACAAATGTAAAAAACTTCCTTCTAATTTCTTTTTTGTTTTATATTTGAAGGAGTCTTAAATTATTAATTTATATAATACCAACGCAATATGTTAATTAAAAAAACGTATGTATTACTATCGTTTTTATCAATGAGTTTGCTTGCTTTTTGCTTTTGCAAACCCATGTTAGACACAGATGAAGAAAGAGAAAAGTTAATCGTAAAAAATACACGAAACACCCTAACTTACCTACATTACAAACCTGCTACTGTAGATGATAAATTTTCGGAAAATGTTTTCAACAAATATTTAGAATACATTGATCCAAGCAAACGTTTTTTATTGCAATCTGATTATGATCTATTCAAAAAAGATTATCACAATTTAGATGATTATTACAAATCAGAAAACTTAGGTTTCTACAATTCAACTGTTGATACAATCTACAAACGTATTGCTGAAGCTGAAAAATATTCGATGGATGCCTTGTCAAAACCTTTTGATTTTAATCAAAAAGAGAATTTCAACATCGATTATAAAACATCAAAATTCGCGAAAGACAAGAACGAAGCAAAAGATTTGTGGCGCAAATATTTGAAATATAACGTGATGTTAGAAATCATTTCAATGCAAGACGAATTAAAAGGTCAAAAGAAAGATACTTTAGACAACTCTTCTTCTATAAAACCTGTAAAAGATCCTTTGGCAGATGAGAAAAAGAAAATCACAAAAGACACTCCTTTTACAGAAGTAGAAAAGATGGCACGTGAAGAAGTTAAAGACTTAATTTCTGACTATTTCCGTCGTATAAAACAGACAAAACGCGAGAACTATTTTTCTATTTACATGAACTCGTTCACAGAACAATACGATCCGCACACAACATACTTTTCTCCAACAAGTAAAGAAGATTTCGAGTTCGAAATGTCTGGACAAATGGAAGGAATTGGAGCAAAAATACAAGACAAAAGAGGTTACGCTACAATTGCTGAATTAATTGTAGGCGGACCAGCTTGGAAGAGCAATAAATTAGAAGTTGGCGACAAGATCATTAAAGTTGCACAAGGGAAAAATGGTGAAGCTAAAAACATCGTTGGAATGATTTTGAGCGATGCTATTCGCTTGATTAAAGGGAAGAAAGGAACAGAAGTTGTCTTGACTATTCAGAAAAAAGACGGTTCTCAACAAACAATCTCTTTGATTCGTGAGGTGATTGAATCGGAAGAAGTCTTTGCTCGCTCATCTGTTATTACAGACGAGAAAGGAGATAAATACGGAATCATCTATTTACCTGAGTTCTACACGCCGATGGGAAAAGAAGGCGGACGTTATCCTTCAGATGATATCAAGAAAGAAATTGAAATCTTGAAGAAAGAAAACATCAAAGGTCTTGTTTTCGATGTTCGCAATAATGGAGGAGGTTCTCTTGAAGAGGTAGTTAAAATCTCTGGATTGTTCATCAATCAAGGACCAATTGTTCAGGTGAGACGTTCGGACGGAATGCTTAAAATTCACGAAGACAAAGATAATTCTATCGCATACGACGGGCCTTTAGTAGTAATGGTTAACGAGCTTTCTGCATCTGCGTCAGAGATTTTTGCAGCAGCAATGCAAGACTATGGTCGCGCTGTTATCGTGGGTTCACCGCAAACCTTTGGTAAAGGTACTGTACAAACAATCTTGCCTTTAGATCGTCAGTCGGGAAGTGATGAGTTAGGAGCTATTAAGTTAACAATACAAAAATTCTACCGAGTAAACGGAGGTTCTACACAATTGAAAGGAGTTCAGTCGGACATTGCATTAGTTGATCAATTCACTTACGAAGATATCAGCGAAGCTTCTCGTCCAGAAGCCTTGAATTGGGATCAAATCAAACCATTGGTTATTGCAAAATGGCCTTCTGCTTTCGATTTAGCGAAGATTAAAGCGAACAGTAAAACTCGTTTGGCAAACAATGCTCACTTAGCTTTAATGAACGAAAGTTTCAAGTTCATCAAATCAATGGAAGATGTAAAAGAGATTCCTTTGAACTTAGAAGATTACAAAACGTACCGTAAAACACGCGAAGATAAAATCAAGAAATTCGAAGCTTTAGACAAGTATAAAAACAATTTCAAATTTACAATGAATCAAAACGATTTGGCAACTACAAAAACAGATACTGTACTAAAAGCTAAACGTAACAATTGGTTCAAAGGAATGCAAAAAGACTTTTATTTAAACGAAGCTGTTAACGTTTTAAGAGACATTAAATAATGGAACAAGAAAACGGTTCATTTTCTCATATCGTATTCAATAAATTAAGAAAGAACACCCTTGGTGTTCTTTCTTTTAGTGTAATAGTATTAGCTGCAATCATTTCTATTTTTGCTTATGTCTTTGCGTCCGACAAAACGGAAAATGCAAACAGACAAGACCTAACCATTGCATATTCACCTATAGGTTATCAGCAAAAAACAATCGAAATACCTTTACCTAATTATTCAGGAAAAACGAATTTTTCTGATTTTATATTCGGGAAAGAGATCGATACCGAACAAATAAGTATCACATCTTACAAAAGAGATGGACAAAGCATTACTTATGTTCCATATATAGGGAACGGACTAAGTGGTGAAGCGGTAAAGATAGATTTGTCAACTTGGACAAAGCATAACATCAAAACGAAAGATATAGAGAAGGATTTTATCTACACAAAAACCTATTTACTTGGAACAGATTCGTACGGAAGAGACTTTTATTCAAGGTTAATTATCGGGACAAGAATTTCTTTTCTTATCGGGTTTATCGCTGTTTTCATTTCATTAGTTGTCGGAATCTCTTTGGGCGCTCTTGCAGGTTATTACAAGGGACGAACAGATAACATAATAATGTGGTTGATAAACGTTGTGTGGTCTATCCCAACATTACTATTGGTTATTGCGATTACCTTAGCTATTGGAAAAGGATTTTGGCAGATATTTATCGCAGTTGGACTAACCATGTGGGTAGAAGTTGCACGTGTAGTTCGTGGACAATTCCTATCGTACAGAGAAAAAGAATTTGTAGAAGCAGCAAAAGCTTTAGGTTTTTCGGACACAAGAATTATCTTTAACCAAATATTACCTAATGTTATTGCTCCTATTATCGTTATATCTGCTGCCAATTTTGCTTCGGCAATTTTAGTAGAAAGTGGTCTTAGTTTCCTTGGAATTGGCGCACAACCTCCTACTCCGTCTTGGGGAAACATCATCAAAGAACATTATAATCATATTATTTTAGGGAAACAACATTTGGCTATCCTACCGGGATTAGCGATTATGTTATTGGTTCTTGGGTTTAATATCTTTGGAAATGTATTGCGAGATATTATGGATATTAAGCAGTAAGAAACTTATTTTTTAAGATGATTATTAAATAAACATACAGAGTCATTCTGAACTTGTTTCAGAAACACATCCTTAATAATATAAAGTTTCTTTAGAAGTATTTACAAAAAATATGCGAAGCTGAAATGAATTCAGCTTGACATATAAATAAAAACCTCCCTACCTTTTATATAAAACCTAAGGAGGTTTTAAACAAAACGTCAAGTGATTTTAATGAAAACCACTTGACGTTTTTTATTTACTTCAATTAGAAGTTAGAAAAATTATCTTAACTATTTCTTTTTCTCATACTTTAAAGTAGCTAAAGTATCTCGTAAATCGAGACCAGGTCTAAAAAGTATTTTAGCACTTTTTATAGAAGCAGAATTTACTTTGTTCGCAGTATCCACTCCTTCGCTACTTATACTTATTTGAAAAGAACCAAAATCTCCTAAGCGAACAATCTTTCCATCTGACAAATGCTTCGATAACATTTTAGCCAAATCAATCAATGTTGCATACACATCACTCTCACTAATAGATGAGGTTTGCGCAATTTCTTTACTCAAATTTCGAAGTGATACTTCACCATCTGCAATAGAATTTGCATAGAACTTTTTAGGCCCCGTAGGATCTCCTGGGTAAGCCTTCTGAATAACGTTGTATTTTACAGCCATAGAAAATAAGTGTTTTAATTAAATTGTTAATCAACTCTAATTTAACACTTTATATTTAACTAACAAAATAAAACTATTGATTATCAATAAAATACATTATATCATAAAAATAAAAAAGGCTTCCTTATATAAGGAAGCCTTGCTATTATCTTGAAACTTTGGTCGAAAGTTTTGCTGTTGTTTTTGGTACAATTGGTTGTTGATGCAACCTCATCGAGTCTTTATTTGGTGCTTTTAGCGGATAAGTTCCTGTAAGTCCAGCCAATTTGAATGCACTATATATATTCTTATTCTGCTTGTTTCCTAATGCAATTACCGTAAATTGATTGTTAACATCGTGTACAAAAACGGTGTTATTCCCGTGCCACCAACCATTGTGATACAATAGTTTTTTACCATTGTCATATTCTAACAAGCGCATTCCAAGCCCATAATTCTTGAAACCTTTTTGCTCGTAACTATATCCTTGGAAAGCTTCTTTCTTGATGTTCTTCGGTAAGAAATCGTCTGAATACATGGCAACATCTAACTTGTACAAATCTCTTGGCGTTGAGTAGATATTTTTGTCTCCATACGTGCGGTCAAAATCATCCCAAGCCCACTCGTAACCATTGTATTTGTAGGAACGTGCTACTGTATCTTTATCGCGATCATAGTCAAAAACAAAGGTATGATTCATCTCAAGAGGATCAAAAACCATGTATTTCATTGCTTTCGGATAAGGCATTTTCATAATCTTTTCGATTACTAAAGCAAGGAAAGCGAAGTTGGTATTCGAGTAATAAAACCCTTTGTCTGCGGGACGAATTTGTTTAACGTCAAATTCTCTAAAGATATCTAACACATCTTGATTAGAAATTGGTTTCTCGCGATCCATCATTACCTTCTTGTTATTCCATAAAACGTTGGCATAATTTGGCAAACCACTGCGGTGATTTAGCAAATTACGAACCGTGATATCATCGTAAGGAAAACCTTCTAATATTGTATTTACTTTTTGATCTAATTTGATTTTACCTTTTTCTACAAGCTTAAGTATCGCCATAGATGTAAAAACTTTCGAGATAGATGCAATGTGAATAGGCGTTTCGGCAGTAATAGGACGCTTATGTCTTTCGTCTGCCATTCCTTGATATTGCTCTAAAAGTACTTGCCCATTTTTCACAACCAATAAACCTCCGCTTACTTTTCCATCAATCCAAAAGTTCTTATAATAGGTGTTTAGTTTATTTCGGTAATCATTAAGTTCTGCTTGTGTGTACTTCATTGGCTTGAAATCTGCTTTCCAATCCAACGAATCATAGCGCAAAGCTTTAGGATCCTTCTTTCTAAGTTCTTCTTTTTGTTCGTTTTTCTTGCTACAGCTTCCCATAAACAGCATTGCAGAAGCAAGAACAACCGCTACATATTTCATGTGTTTTTTCTTAATCTAATTGTTTGTTTCTACTAAAGTATATATTTATTTGTGGAATAGTTACCCGTTTATAAACATTAAGTTTTTTTTATGATTTGTGAGAAAGTTGAGACTTAAATTCGCCTAAGATGACACTTGTTGCAACGGCAACGTTAAGACTTTCGGTAGAACCATTTTTACCAAAGAACGGAATGCTTAGTTTATTTGTCGTTAACTTCTCGATTTCTGGAGAAATTCCATTCGCTTCGTTCCCCATAACCAAGATACCTTCTTGTGGAAGTGTTTGTTCATAAATAGATTCTCCTTCCATAAAAGTTCCAAAAATATTTCCTTTATAGTCAGATAAGTATTTCTCCAAATCGATATAATGAACCTTCACTCGTGTAAAAGACCCCATTGTAGACATCACAACTTTTGGGTTGTACATATCCACAGATTCTTTGGTACACAAAATATCTTCTACACCAAACCAATCAGCCAAGCGGATTATTGTACCTAAATTACCTGGATCGCGAATATCATCTAAGGCAATGCTTAAACCATTCAACTTGATATTTTCATCATAATTTGGTAATTCACAAAGTGCTAAGCCTACATTTGGAGTAGTTAAGAAACTGATCTTTTTCAAATCTTTTTCTTCAATAAAAGTCTTTTTGATGTGTGTAGCTTCTGGCCAAAAGTCTTCAATTATAAATAATTCTTTAATATTTATAGAACTTTTTATAACTTCCCCAATATTTTTAACACCTTCTACGACAAACAAATTATATTTTTGTCTATATTTTTTAGAACCCAGAGAAGTTATTATCTTAATAACGTTATTTGATAACATATTTATGCAAAAAAAAATTACAACAAATATAACAATTATCTCTTGTTTAGGATTACTTTTTTATAGCTGTAGTACAACTAAGAAAGTTCCTGAAGGAGAATATTTGTTTGTAAAGAACAAATTTATCTACGATAAAGAAGATCCCGATATTAAGAAGAAAAAAACTATAATCAACAAAGATTTAAGTGATTATGTGAAACAAAAGCCAGCTGGTAAGTTTCTTGGTTTTTTCCCTCTTTGGCAATGGGTTTACAATTGGTCTCCTGCGAAATTTGATGAAACTTTTCAGGAATATTATAGACAAGATGCTTCGGTTCGTAACCAAAAATTATTGGATAGTTTGTTAACGAAGAATAACCTGAGCGAATATGTTGGGCACAGTTTATGGAAAGAACGTCTTTATTATAGTCAAGGTGAAGCGCCAGTTTTGTTGGATGAACAACAATCAGAATTTTCGGCAAAGAACTTAAATCGATTATTTCATGATAAAGGTTATTTCGATTCGAAAGTAGCAGTTTCCTATGATAAAGATTCTGTTGCAAAAAAAGCAGAAACGATTTATGATATTAAGTTAGGTGAACCTTCATATATCGAAACATATGATCAAAAAATATCTGATCAAAAAATAGAAGAATATCTTAATTCTCCTATTGGAAAACAAACTGTTTTGCATGCTGGAGATCAATATAATTTTGACAAATTTGAGGAAGAACGCGATCGTATTATCGATTTGTTAAAGAATAGAGGCTACTATGATTTCAATGATTCGGGCGAAGATTTATATTTTGAAGCCGATACATTAAAAAGTAACAAACGTCTTGATGTAACGATGTTTATTGATAAATATATTCAAGATTCGTTGAAAACGGATAGTATTACACCTTTCACACAATATCGTTTTGGAAAGATAAATATTTATGCAGATTCTCGCAGTTTTGTTGATGATGAAAGTAAATTAATCAAAGAAGAATATAAAGATTATAACGTTTTATATACAAAAGAGCCAGAATATCGACCAAGATATTTTACAGATGCATTTGTAATTCGTCCTGGTCAACTGTATCGTCAACGACAAGAAATTCAGACAAAACGTAATATTTTCAAGAAAGAAAATATTAACTTACATGGATTCAGAATTAATAAACAAGATTCTATCCTAAATGTAGACGTTTTCTTTACGCCAAAAAAGAAATATGACTTGAATCTCTTTGTCGAAAGTTATGCTTCTCGCTACATGAACTTTGCAATTTCTCCCGGGATGACTTTAACTTCGAGAAATTTATTTGGAGGAGGAGAAAATTTAGAAACAACTTTGAAAGGAACTTTAGGCTCTGTCAACAAAGATTTTTCAATGAATAAAGCATTCTTAAATGCTTATGAAATCGCAATCGAAACAAAGTTGAAATTTCCTTATTTATTGACTCCAATTAATCTTGATAATATTTTACCAAAACGTTTTACAGCCGAATCTGCTATTAGAATGAATGCAAGTACGCAGAAAAATGTAGGTTTAGACAAAACAACTTATGGTTTTGGTTTTGATATGGATATTTCGAGTTCGGAGTTTCAACACAAAGTCTCTTTATTTAATACGGAATTTATTAGTAATCGAAAAAAAGATCGCTATTATGAAGTATTTACAAAAGATAATAATACAAAAAACGAAATAAAAGATTTATACTACGCATATAATCCTAATGCACCAATTTATGTAACGGACGATGAGTTAACAGACGCAATCGAGGCTGACAAAGGATTCCAAAGTTCATTAACAGGAGAAGATGCAAAGTTGTATGTTGATTTTGAGAATATGTTATATAGAAAAGCCAATATTTCTCAAAATGTGTTAATCAACTCTTTTATCTATCAATTTACATTTAATCAAGAAAATTCATTTCGACCAAAAAGTAATCCTTGGTTTATTCAAGCGAGAATTGAATTAGCTGGAAATGTATTAAGAGGTTTAGACAAGGCTTTTGGTTTTAATAAAGCAGAACCAGATCGAGAAGGAAATCAAGCAGGTTTGATCTTTGGAATTCCTTATTCACAATTCGTAAAATTTGATGTAGATGTTAGACGAAAATTCAAATTAAATTCAAATTCTAGCGTAGCGGGACGTTTCTTATTCGGAATCATTCAACCATATGGAAACTCAGATGTTGCACCCTTTGTAAGAAGTTATTCGGCTGGAGGAGCAAATGATGTTCGTGGATGGGCACCGTTGACATTGGGGCCTGGAAGTAAACCACGTATCGATTCTAAAAATCAAAGTTTAGAATTCGAAAGCATGAAATTATTATTCAATGCTGAATATCGCTTCAATCTTTTTGGAAGTTTGGAAGGTGCATATTTTCTTGATGCTGGTAATATTTGGGGTGTTAATAAAAATCGTCCAGAAACATTATTTAAGTTCAAAGATTTTTACAGAGAATTCGGAATTGGTTCTGGATTAGGTTTCCGTTATCACATTGGTACGTTTGCAATTGTAAGATTTGATTTGGGTTACAAAATTTATGACCCTTCTTATGAATTAGGTGATCGCTGGCAATTTGACAATTTTAACTTGCTTAAACCAAGAATCCACTTCGGAATTAATTATCCTTTCTAAAAAAACATCTATATTTGTTTCACAAAATACTAACATAATGAGCAGAAAATTTCCTGCCGGTGTTGCTACCGGTTCATTAGTTCAAGACATTATCAATGATGCAAAAGCAAATCAATACGCTTTACCAGCGTGTAATGTCATCGGTTCAGATACTATTAACGCTGCAATGGAAGCTGCAGTTGAAGTAAACTCTCCAGTTATTATTCAATTTTCTAACGGAGGTGCTGCTTTTAATGCCGGAAAAGGATTAAAAGGAGAAAATCAACTTTCTGCTATCAAAGGTGCTATTGCGGGAGCAAAACATATTCACACTTTAGCTGAATCTTACGGAGCTACTGTAATTTTACATACAGACCATTGTGCAAAAAAATTATTGCCTTGGATTGATGGAATTATGGACGCTAACGAAGAACATTTTAATAAATTCGGAAAGACTTTATTTAGTTCTCACATGTTAGATTTATCTGAAGAGCCTTTAGAAGAAAACGTAGAAACGTGCAAAAGATACTTAGAAAGAATGTCTAAAGTTGGTATGACTTTGGAGATGGAATTAGGTATCACAGGTGGTGAAGAAGATGGTGTTGACAATTCTAATGTTGATAATTCATTATTATACACTCAACCAGAAGAAGTTGCTTACGTTTACGAAAACTTAAAATCTATTTCTGATAATTTCTGGATTGCTGCAGCATTTGGTAATGTACACGGTGTTTACAAACCAGGAAATGTTGTCTTGACTCCTAAAATTTTAGATAACTCGCAAAAATACATCAACGAAAAATATGGTGTAGACAACGCTGTTAACTTCGTATTCCACGGAGGTTCTGGTTCTACTTTAGAAGAAATTAGAGAGGCAATTAGCTACGGAGTTATCAAAATGAATATTGATACAGATTTACAATATGCATTTATGGAAGGAATTCGTAAATATTTTGACGAAAATGCAGCTTATTTACAAGGACAAATTGGAAACCCAGAAGGTCCAGAATCTCCTAACAAAAAATATTATGATCCACGCGTGTGGTTAAGAGCTGGAGAAGTTACTTTCAAAGATAGATTAATCCAAGCTTTCCACGATTTAAATAATGTTAATACTTTAGGATAATCTTTTCACTAAGATTATTCTTACCCAAATAAAAACAGAGAATATGCCTTGGTTTATTAGAAGCAAGAAAAATATTACAACGCCTACAGAGTCTAAAAAAGACGTTAAGAAAGGCTTATGGTATAAAACACCATCAGGAAAAATTATTGAAACTGAAGAACTGAAAGCAAATGCGTATGTAAGTCCAGAGGATGATCATCACGTACAAATTGGTTCTCAAGAATACTTTGATATCTTGTTTGATGATAGTAAATTCACAGAATTAGATACAAAAGTAGAAAGTAAAGACCCATTAAATTGGACAGATACAAAACCTTATAAAGATCGTTTGAAAGAAATTAAAAAGAAAACGGGAATGACAGATTCTATTCGCAATGCGACAGGAAAAATTCATGGACGTGACATTACAATTTCTTGTATGGATTTCAAATTTATTGGAGGTTCTTTAGGATCTGTAATGGGAGAAAAAATTGCTCGTGCAATTGATTATTCTATCAAACACAAAACACCTTACATTATCATTACACAATCTGGTGGTGCGCGTATGATGGAAGCTGCAATTTCGTTGATGCAATTAGCAAAAGTAGAAGCTAAATTAATTCAATTAGCAGACAACAACATTCCTTACATTACAATCTTAACAAATCCATCTTTCGGAGGAATTACAGCATCTTTCGGATCAATTGGTGACGTTATCATGGCAGAGCCAGGAGCATTAATTGGTTTCGCTGGACCACGTGTTATCAAAGAAACTATTGGTAGAGATTTACCTGAAGGATTCCAAACTTCTGAGTTTTTATTAGAAAAAGGCTTCGTTGATATGATCGTTCACCGTAAAAAGATGAAAGATAAAATAAAAGAAGTAGCTGATATGTTAATGCCTATCAACTAATTAAAATAAGTGCAAATATATTTTTAAAATTTTATTCAAATTTGATTTGGATTATTAGAAATTGATTTTATATATTTGCACTCCAATCGCGAGAATAGCTCAGCTGGTAGAGCGCAACCTTGCCAAGGTTGAGGTCGCGGGTTCGAGCCCCGTTTCCCGCTCTTTGAAATATAAAAATTCATAAAAATCAAATTTTGCCTTGGTGGTGGAATTGGTAGACACGCAGGACTTAAAATCCTGTGTCCATTAGGACGTGCGGGTTCAAGTCCCGCCTGAGGTACTTTTTAATTTGATTTTTACAATTTGCACGCGGGAATAGCTCAATTGGTAGAGCGTCAGCCTTCCAAGCTGAATGTTGCGAGTTCGAGTCTCGTTTCCCGCTCAACTTCTTTCCTAGAAGTGGATGCCTTGGTGGTGGAATTGGTAGACACGCAGGACTTAAAATCCTGTGTCCATTAGGACGTGCGGGTTCAAGTCCCGCCTGAGGTACAACAAAGCTCAAGAATTTATTTTCTTGAGCTTTTTTTATGCTCCAAATAATTATATCTTTATCCTCATAATAAAGCACGTTTTTACCACATGATTCAAAAATCATTTCTAAGAAAAACACTCTTTACTCTTACCTTTTTACCATTATTTTCGTATAGCCAAGAATCGAAAAGTTCGGATGATTTATTTCAAGAAGCGCGTCACAAAGCTTTCGAAGAAAAAGATTATACAACTGCCAAGAAACTTGCATTACAAGCTTTAGATCAATCGCCAGAATATACAGATATCGCTGTTTTTTTGGGACGAATATATACGTGGAATGATGAAACCGAAGAAGCGAGAAAAGTTTTTCAGAATATTGAAAAAAACATGGATCCCTCTACCGATTTCTATTTAGCTTACACATCACTTGAATATTGGAATGATAATTATACAGAAGCCGTTTCTATTATTGATCGTGGATTAATTAAATATCCTAAAAATGAAGAATTATTGTTATTGAAAGCTAAAGTTCTTAATTCTAATAATGCTTATGAAGAAGCTTCAAAAACAATCAAAGAATTATTAGCGATTAATCCTAAAAATACGGAAGCACGTGAATTAGCAAATCGAATCGAAATCAATAATACTAAAAATGCAATTGGTGTAAATTATAATTACTCACATTTTGACAAGCAATTTGCAGATGATTGGCATCAAGTTTCGGTTAGTTATAAAAGACAAACTTCGATAGGTTCATTGGTATTTAAAGTAAATTACGCAAACAAATTTAAAGATAACGGTGTTCAATATGAAGTAGAAGCTTATCCAAGACTTTCTAATACATTTTACATGTACGTTGGCGGTGGATATTCGGATAGTGACGGAATTTTCCCTAAATATCGCACAGGAGCCTCTCTTTACGCTAATTTACCTAAAAGTTTTGAAGCCGAGTTAGGTTATCGTCAACTTCATTTTTCGGATGATGTTTGGATGTTTACAGGATCAATTGGAAAATATTATAAAAATTATTGGTTCAATTTACGTGCATTTGTGACACCAAGTAACAACAACATTTCGCATTCGTATACATTCACAACGCGTTATTATACGGGCGATGCAAACAATTATTTAAGCTTAGCGATTGGTACAGGTATTTCGCCAGAAGATTTTAACAACAATCTTTTAGAGGATACAACTTACAAATTGAAGTCCTTCAAAATTGGAGCAGATTATAATTTTTCAATCAATGATTTAAATTTAATTTCAATTGGTGCAAATTATTACAATCAAGAATATCGTCCAAATCAAAAAGGAAATCAATTTGATGTAAGTGTCTCGTACAGCCGAAAATTCTAATTGATATAACGATTAAATATAGAATCAGGAACCATTTTTTGAGTATTTTTCAAAGAATGGTTTTTTGTTTTAAAGCTTTTCAATCGATTTTTCAACTCTGTTTCCATTTTCGAATTTTGTTCAACATCTTCTGTTAAATTCTTTTCGATTCGATATAATTTCCCTCCCGATAAATGATAATTCTGGAAAACATAATCATCCAAAATATTTTTATTTTGCATTAATGGAACGCCTTGTTTTCTATAATTTGCTTTACCGTTTTCTAAATTCTGTCCCATCCAAGTCACATAATTCGGTAATTTCATTTGATACGAATCTCTAAAATATGTCACAAAAGTCGGTGCAACATCAAAATGCGTTACAATGTTTGACATCTTTTTCGGTGTCTTTAACAAAGGAGAATAGACAATAATCGGAACATGAAAACGATCAATCTTTGTTTCCATCGGAACTTCAGGCATTCGATGATCTCCAGTAATCACAAAAATAGTTTGATTAAAATCTGAACGTTTTTGATAAGCTTCGAAAAAGTTTTTTACTGCTTCATCAACACTCAAAAAAGTAACCAATTGTTGTTTATACTTTTTTACTGTCGTCAAAGTTATCGCATCATAATTTCGGGATTTAATCAAAGTTTCAAACTGCCTATTATATTTCTCAACATTGTTTATTAAGAAAGGACTATGCGTCGCTAACGTCATCAAAACATTAAAATACGGTTGATTATTTTCTTTCTGCGTTGCTAAATATTTTTTGAACACTGAATGATCGTCAAATCCCCAAGAAAATCCATTATTTGACGGAATTTTAGCATAATTACTTTCATAATCATTTTCATCAATAATTGTTTCAACACCCGAATAATTCAAGTATTTCGACATAAAATCAAAATCAGCATCACCACCATAAAAATAACCAGTTTTATAACCATTACTTTTCAACAAATTATACAAATTGAAATGTTGAGGTAAGTTTTTCTGCTCCATAAAACCATTCTCAGCAAATGGCAAAGAACCCGTCAATCCAGGTAAAACACCATACGTTCTTCCCGTAGTACTTAATCCATTTTCCCAATACAAACTCTTTTTTGAAAGCTGATCGATATATGGTGTAAAAGAACCTAAATATGCACCTTCGTTACTAAAAGCTCGTCCCAAACCTTCTATTACAATAAAAACAACATTCGGTTTTTCTGTTGTTAGATTAAATTGATCCGCGAAGAAATTTTTGTTCTCATCTTGATACAAAAATGGGTAATTAGTTTTATCAAAATAATGTCGATTATCTTCATTATTTGAACTCGAATTTGAGTTTAAAAAATCAATTTCTGAAAGTTTATCTTCTGCATATTGTTCAATCGAATTTGAAAAAAAGTAAGACGACTTACTCAAAATTAGATTAGATGAAAACTCATCATTTTGAGTACTTTTCAAATACAAATTAATTGGAATAATAAACGATAAAAAACTCAAAATTATTAATGGTAATTGAAGAATTTTTTGATTGATTTTTAATCTATAACTGTAAATAAATATCGTTGTTAAGATAGCTATTGCAGCGATTGATAAAAGAATGTTTATACTATTTACAACGCCTGATGCACCAATAATTAATTTCAATTCTTCGAACGTATAAGAAAACAAATCTGAACCTAATAAATTGAGCGTTGTTTGAAAATATTTAATCAATAAAACATTTGAAATAATTAAAAAAGAATACGCAAAAACGATCCATTTTTTTGCCCAACTTATCGAATAAAATTGCAACAAAAAATAAATAAAACTCACCACAAAAATACTATCTAAAGCAAAAACGATATTATGCACAAACAAATCAAAAAATAGTGTTTGATTTGTTTCTGGTGTTAAATTCTCTTTGTAAAGAAAAAATTCGAAAATTGATGACAATCCAAAAATTAAAAAATATATCAGTGAAATAAACGTAGTTTGTTGAACTAAATTAATGAATCCAAGTTTCAGTTTTTGCCAAATAGATAATTCTTTCACTTGATTTCCTCCAAAACCTTGTCGAGTCATTTCTCCCCACGAATTATTTTTCAAAAAGAAATCCTTCACCCCTTTCACGCCTGCCATCACAACAAACGGATGAAATGTAAACGGCTCTATAAACGCCGTAAAAAATAATTTCGGAATATCGCCTTTTTTGTGATAAACATTATACGTCATCAAATCAATCAGAATGGCATAAATCGAATATAATATTCCATAAAGCAATACAAAAGCCATTAAAGGAAAGAAAATATGCCAATTAATAAATCCTAAAAAGAATAAAACTACGAAAATGATCCAACCAATATATTCGATAATCGGTCCTAAAAATTCGAAGAAAAACCAATACGGATAACTCATCATTCCAAGTTTTCCATATTTAGGATTGAAAAATAAAATACGATGTTTCCACAAGGTTTCTATCGTTCCACGCATCCAACGATTGCGTTGTTTGGTTAAAATTTCTTTACTTTCTGGCACTTCTGTCCAACAAAGCGGATCTGGAATATTAACCACTTTATAGGCTAATTTTTGCTCGTGCATATAACGTCGCATTCGCACAACAAGCTCCATATCTTCACCAACTGTATCGTGATCGTAACCACCACATTGAAGTACAATTTCACGATCAAAAGCACCAAAAGCACCCGAAATCAGCATCAAACCATTGGCGCGCGACCACGCCATTCTTCCTAAAAGAAATGCTCGAATGTATTCTAACGCTTGCGCTCTTCCTAAACGAGTTTTTGGCAAATTAACATCGACAATTTTTCCGTCAACAATGGTACAATTATTCGCCAAACGAATTACGCCTCCACATGCAATTATTTTTGCTTTTGCTTCATCCATAAACGGTTTTGCTAGCTTCAGAATCGCATCTTGTTCCAAAATACAATCGACATCAATGCAAACAATATAACCATTTGTTGCTATATTAATTCCGACATTTAACGCATCCGATTTTCCTCCATTTACTTTGTCAACAATAATTAATTTCTTGAAAACAGGATTTGTACTTTTATAAATCGCATTAATTGGTTTCGTTTCGATATTTCCTTCAACGAAATAATCAATTTTAATCAAATCATACGCTTCAATTAATCGTTGCAACGAATCATCTTTGGAACCATCATTTACAATAATAATTTCGAGTTGATTGTAATACAACGACAACAACGAACGCACGTTCTCCACAATCGTTGCACCTTCGTTATAAGCGGGCGCAATAAGACTAAAAGTTGGCGCATTGGGCGATGTTGCAATAAGCGAATAATCTGTAAAACTGTTTTTTCGGATATAAGATTTTATCGCTCCTTTTGCGTAAAAACCTATCCATCCATACACTAAAATTAATAGGACTGAGTAAAAAAGGAAGCCGTAAATAAAAAAATCGAAAGCCGTTTCTAGCCAATTCATGATTAGTTTTCTTGGATAATTTGATTAATAATTTGTTTTAATTCAGGAGAGTTTGATTGATGTGCAAGTTTTTGTAAATCGGTTTTTGAACAACAATTATTTAACGCTTTTACACTTGCTTTTTTGACAGAAAATGAAGGATTTTCCTTTGCTTGAGTTTCTAAGAATGTGTTATTTTCTGGATTAGAAATTTTATCTAAGGCTTTTAAAATTTGAATTTGAAACTTTTCGTTACACGTTTGATATTGTTCAATCAATAGCTTTGAAGTTGAATTGTCTTCGATTCTGACTAATGTTTTAATTGTTTCTTCCACAACTTTTTCATCAGAATCGTGCAAATTATCTGCAACCAAATCGTGCATTTGCAACAATTGAAACTTGCGAATTAATTTCATTGCAAGAATTTTCACACTTTGATTAGGTGATTTTAACCAATTTGAAATTATGACATAAACCTCATCATTATTCGGTAAAATTGTAATTGCATCCAACAACTTCAATTGTTGCCAATCCGTCAATTGTTCCTGTAAATTGTCTAAAAAAAATAATCCTTCGAAACCAGAAAATTTTGCTAAACCATATTGCGCTTCAGATCGAACTAAATCATTTTTATGTTGTAACATACTTTTGATTTTCGGTAAAGTTTCAACATGATTCATCGCCGTAACTTCTTGTATTGCTTCAGCAATTTCATGATTTTTTTGACTATTTAATTTCTGTAAGGATATTTTTTTTAATTGATAATGGTCAAATAAATTTTGAATACTTTCTTTTGAATTTCCAGAAAAATTTTGTTCCGCTTTTAGTAATTTTTTGATAAAATAATGTTTGAATGAACTTGATTTCAAATAATCCGTAAAATCAGTATTCGAATTGGATTGATCATCCAAAATTGTTTCATAAATTTCTTGATCAATAATAGCATTCCACTTATTTTTCTTTGTAATGATTTTATATTCAATTATACTTGTCAATAACGTATAAATAATTATCAAAAAAAGTAAAATAAGTAGAACGTAGATTCCTACGATTAACTCGGTATAGGTTATAATTTGTAGGATAATCATGCTTTTATTTTAGTAATTTCTTCACGCGAACAGACAATTCAATAGGACTAAATGGTTTCACCATAAAATCATTTGCCCCCAAATTAAATGCTTCCACTACCACATCTTCTTGCCCTAAAGAAGACAAAATAATCATTGGTGTTTCGGAATTCTTACTTTTTCTAACAGCACTAATAATCTCCAAACCAGACGCAAAAGGCATCATAATATCGGTAATAATCAAATCAATATCTTCAGTCTCAATCTTACTGATTGCTTCTTTTCCATTTCGTGTTAAAACAACTTTGTAACCTTCTTTTTTCAGTTTGTGTTCAATTGTTTTTAAAATCAATTCATCGTCTTCGGCAATTAAAATCTGCATAATATTGGTTTTTAAATATTTTTTAAATAGTTAATAACTAATTCTATTTCGGTTTTTACTTTAATAATCAGCTGGTTTTCTTGTAGGTAATTGATTGAAGTTGATTTTTCTATTTGTTCGGTTAAATCAGCCAAAATTGTAAGTCCAGCAGTTTTTGCTGTTCCTTTTACTTTATGACCTAATTGATTTAATCCTTCTAAATTTTGTTTGTTGGAATAAGTTTCAAATTCTAGTATAGATTTTTCTAACTCATTAATAATTATTTCTATAAATGTTTTTCTAAACGATTCGTCTTCTTTCGTATAATTATTTATCATCGAAAGATCAAGATGATTTCCAAAATCATTGGTTTCAATCTTTTCATATTGAGAAAAGTCTAACCATTTTTCTAGGACATCAAAAATATCTTTTTCTCGAATTGGTTTTGCTAAGAAGTCATTCAATCCAGCATCAAGACATTTTTCCTTTTCTCCTTTTACATTTCCAGCTGTCACTGCTATAATCGGAGTTTCTTGAAAATTGTTTAATAAACGAATAACCTTAGTTGCTTCAATACCATTCATTTCTGGCATTTGAATATCCATCAAGATTAAATCGACTTTATTTTCTTGACAAATCGACACTGCTTCCACACCATTTGCAGCTGTATATAAAATAGAATTTGGCGCAATATTTTTTATAATCTGCTGATTTAAAGCCATATTCACTAAATTATCATCAGCAATTAAAATGTGAAATTGTTTCGAAAAATCTTGCGAAATTTCTTCTTGATTTTCAATTTCTATGGTTTGAATTTCTTTCGAATCAATAATCGTTTTACGCAGCGTATCAAACAATTCTTCAGACTTAATTGGTTTCAATAAACGCGAAGTTATTCCCAATTCTTTTGCTTTCTGAATTAGATATTCATCCTCAGAAGAACTATGCAATAATACTAAAGGAGTTTTTGTGTTCTTTGTTATAAAATACTCTTTTATTTTCTGTATTGTTTCTAAACCATTCAAAACTGGCATGTGATAATCCATCAAAATAACATCGTAAACATCGCCATTCAAAACTTTCTGAAGCGCTTCCATTCCATTATTCGCAATATCAGATGTTATATTTTTGAACTTCAACATATGTTGCAAAATCATTTGATTACTCTGATTATCATCTACAATCAACACATGATTTATTTCGTCCAAATGATCAAATTGTTGCTCAATATTATATTCGTAATCAACTTCTAAATCAAAGAAAAATGTAGAACCTTTATCTATTTCGCTTTGCAATTCTAGATGACTTCCGAAATAATTTAATAATTTATTCGAAATTGTTAAACCTAAACCTGTTCCTCCGAAACGCTTACTAACAGTACTATCCTCTTGTGTAAATGCATCAAAAATCTTGGCTTGTTTTTCTGGTTTTATCCCAATTCCTGTATCACGAACAGAGAATCTCAGTTTTGCTTTTTCTCCTTTCACAATTGGTTCAACTGGACTAATTTTTAGTTCTATTTCTCCACTATCCGTAAATTTCACAGCGTTTCCAAGTAGATTAATTAGTACTTGTTTCAATCGAGCTTCATCAATCCAAATAAATTGAGGTAAATTATTATCTATATTCAACAACAATTCAATTTTTTTGTTTTCGGCTTGATAAAGAATCACATTGATTACTTGATTTCCTAACTCGAACAGATTATTTTTTTCTATCGAAACATCCATTCGACCCGATTCAATTTTAGAGAAATCTAAAATGTCATTTATTATTGACAATAATGAGTTTGCAGAATCATTAATAAAATTCAAATATTGTTTTTGAGTTGGATTAAGCGGCGTTTTCAACAATAAATCAGAGAAACCAATCACACCATTTAACGGCGTTCGAATCTCGTGACTCATATTGGCTAAAAACTCAGACTTTGCTTTACTAGCGATATCAGCATTCTTTTTGGCTTTTTTAAGTTCTTTATTTTTCTTGACAGATTCTGTTATATTTTGCGAAAACATAATCAGACCACCAATCTGTTTTTTATTGATATACCAAGGATGAATTGCCCACGAATAGTGTTGATCCGTATCATATTTTGGTGTGCGATAAATAGTATCTTCATTCGAATAATTTTCGCCTTGCAAACAAGCTTCATAAATCGCTTTCCTTTCTGCTGGAACATTGTACATTTCGTAATGAGATTTTCCAATAACATTTTTCTTTTTTATTGCAAATTCATCACACCATTGATTACTTAATGTTAAATAATTCATTTCACTATCAAACATTGCAACAGAAGCTGGTACATGATTAATAAACGTTTCGAAAATAGCTTTTTGTCTTGTCAACTCTAACGTATAACGTTTTCTCTCATTAATATCCTGAAAAATTCCAAAAACGCTAACACATTCTCCGTTTACGAATTCTGGAATTCCTTTACATCTTACCCAAATTGTTTTTCCTTTTTGGGTAACAATCTGCAACTCCATATCATATTCGATTCCTTTTTCTACCGCATCTTTAAAGGCTTTCTTTATTTTTGGATAACTACTTTTTGCTTCATAAAAATTGAGTGCAGTTTCTACATTTGGTTCATAATCTGGTTCAACTTCATGGATTTTTTTCGTTATATCAGCCCAAATTAATTTTTGCTTCACTAAATCATATTTCCAACCTCCTACATTCGCTACTTCGTACGTATGATCTAGCAACTGACGAACACGATTAAGATCTCTTTCCAATAAAGTCCTTTGTGTCATATCCACAGCAGTACTCATTACAACAGGATTTCCTTCGTTATCTTTGTCCAAAATATTACTGTATAACCAATATGTTAACGAACCATCTTTCTTAATCAAGCTCATCAAACCAGAATCTTGCTTTTTATTCAAAATCGTCTCTATATAGGTTTGATATTCTTTTTGATTAGATTTTGGAATTATTTTTTTCAGATTCAAATCTTTTGCCTCATTTTCTGAATAGCCCATAGATTCTAATCCTGTCTTATTTATCGACAAAATATTTCCATCCAAATCATGAATTGTCATTAAACCAAGCGAAGAATTGAAGAAATTTCTAAACTTACGTTCGCTATTTTCTAATTCTACTTTTTTCGAATTTTCAAGCGTAATATCTCGACCAAAGAAAAAGATTTCGTTATCAATTTTTAAGTTAGATTTTGTATACCATTCCACTAACTTCTCTTCTTGAGATTCAGGGGAACACATCAAACATTTAAAATTGATTGAATCTGTATTATTTTTAAGATTTGATAAATACGTATTAACTTTCTTCTTATCTTTTTCCGAAACAAAATCTAAAAAGTTTTCTGCAATAATTGTCTTTTCATCTTTTATTCCTAAAACCTCTTTAAAAGAAGGATTTATAGATTTTAGAACACCATTAATATCGGCAACTCCAATAAGATTATTAGATATTTTATAGATATTTTGAAAGTAAGAAGCGTCTTTTTTTCGCTTTTTACTAACCAATAATTTGGTAATATTTTTCCCAAG
This sequence comes from Empedobacter sp. UBA7248, assembly GCF_002472945.1. Lineage (NCBI taxonomy): Bacteria > Pseudomonadati > Bacteroidota > Flavobacteriia > Flavobacteriales > Weeksellaceae > Empedobacter > Empedobacter sp. UBA7248. The sequence continues at coordinate 357,691 of NZ_DKSU01000008.1, forward strand.
TTGAATCAATAAATTACGTTGTTTTTCGTCCAACGTTCTTGGATAATGGTCGTTTACACACAATGTTCCCAACGCATTTCCATTGTCATCAATCAATGGAACACCAGCATAGAACTGAATATTTGCGGCTTTTACACCAGCAATATTTTTTGCAGGTTCAAATTTCGTCACATCATCAATCACCAAAATTTCATTTTCTACCAAAGAAAATTGACATATCGTTTGTTGTCGCGGAACAATATCTACCTCGATTCCACAATTTGCTTTAATCACTTGATAGTTTTCATCAAAAACAGAAACTAACGCAATTGGCGCATTACAAATCAAACTCGCAGCATTTGCAAAAACTTCTAATTCTTCGTCTTTATCATGCGCTTGTAAATTATAATCGTAAACCGCTTGCAATCTTTGCTTTTCGTTCGTTGGGATGGGATAATTTTCCATTTAAATAATAGCTATTTTAAAGGAAAGTAGAGGTGGTTAAAGATATTACATAAATCCAAATATTCGAAATCAATTATTTCTAAAAATCAAACCAACCTTTTTATTCATAAAATCATCTCTATTATAAATCTAAACTTTAAAAAATATGAAAATCACAATTCCAACCCCATGCAAAGAAAAATTACGAGATGATAATTTTTGTGCGAAATGTCAACATAAAATTACTGACTTTTCTAACCTCACAAATGACGAAATTTCAAATAAATTTCAGAAAAAAAACGTTCATTGTGGTATTTTTCATCCAAGCCAATTAGGTCAAAATCTTTTCAAAAAAACGATTTCTAATGTCATGATTTTTTCTGCTTTTGGATTAATGAGTACTTCATCAAAAGCTCAAAAACATAATACAGCTTGCCATGACAATCCATTACCGATCAATAATTCTATAGAAAATGAATCGATTGAATTTAAAATAATTATTACTAAAAGTTCTAACACAAGAATTCAAGAGTTTTCTACTTTCCGATTATTGATTAATGGTGAATTGATAGAACAAACTTTAAAAGTTGGTGAGGAATACACCATAAAATGCGATGTACTAAAAGGTTTACCAATTGATATTCGATTAGCTTCAAACGAAAAAAACATATAAATTAATAAAAATTATACAAGCAAAAATCTACCAAAAAAACTAAAATTGAATGTAGCAGATTTCGTAGCGGAAGAAATTATTATGGGAGATATTTCAATAGAACCAACAATACAAGGAATAATTGCTATTAAAAAATAGTTTTTTTGCTTTTATGATTATTTTCTTACCTTGCTAACACAAAAGGGAATCGAGTGCAAATCTTGAGCTGTCGCGCAACTGTAAGTAGAGAAAAACTATAAGCCAGACCACTTTTTAGATGATGCTTTCGCGATTGAAGCTCAATCAAAACTACATGTATTTTATTATTTGTTGAATTGATTGCACTTGATTTCGAAAGCATTTTTTTATTAAAATTTAGTTTAGTATAAAATGCAAAAAGAAGAAATTCAACACATTATTGATCTTAAAACAAAACCGCTTGGAGCCTTAGGTTTATTAGAAAAAATCGCGCTTAAAATTGGTTTGGTTCAACAAAAAAAACAGTTAGAATTAATCAATCCACATCTGATTGTTTTCGCGAGCGATCACGGAATTGCACAATCTGGTGTTAGCGCGTATCCAGCGGAAGTTACACCTCAAATGGTTTTCAATTTCCTAAATAATGGAGCGGCGATTAATGTTTTTTGTAATCAAAATAAGATTTATTTAACCATTGTTGACGCTGGTGTGAATTATGATTTCGAGGATTATTCGGTTTTGAAAAATTGTAAAGTAGCCAAATCAACCAAAAATTTCTTGTACGAACCTGCCATGACCTTAGATCAATTGGGACAATGTTTTGATTACTCGAAGAAAATTGTGGACGAAATCGCTCAAAACGGAACAAATATTATTGGTTTTGGCGAAATGGGAATTGGGAACACTTCTTCTGCGTCGATGCTTGTACATTATTTGACTGATTTACCTCTTGAACAATGTATTGGTCGTGGAACTGGTTTGAATGATGAGCAATTACAGAATAAAATCAATATTCTAAATGAAGCGAAGAATACACATGGGAAAATTAATGATCCAAAACAAATTTTAGCCACTTTTGGCGGTTTTGAAGTTGCTCAAATGACAGCTGCAATGTTATCTGCTTACGAACACAATATGTTGTTGATGATTGATGGGTATATTGCTTCGGCTGCGATTTTGGTTGCGTCTAAATTGAAACCAGAAATTCTAAACAACGCTATTTTCTGTCATCAAAGTGATGAATCTGGGCATCAATATTTATTGAATTATTTCAACGAAGAACCAATTCTGAACATCAATTTACGCGTTGGCGAAGGAACGGGTTGTGCATTAGCTTATCCAATTATCAAAAGTGCGGTAAATTTTTACAATGACATGGCTAGTTTCGAATCTGCAGGCGTAAGTAACAAAGAAACTGAAGTAGAATGCTAAAAAAAGAAGTCACTTATTTTTTAACAGCTTTGATGTTTTTTACACGAATTCCAATTCCGTTCAAAATTCCATATAGTAACGAAATTATGAATCAATCACAGAAATATTATGCAGCAATTGGTTTATTAGTTGGCGCTTTCAATGCATTGATTTATACGATTTGTCAATTTATTTTACCTGTTGATATCGCCATTATTATCACAATGATTACAAGTGTTTTGTTGACTGGCGCCTTTCACGAAGACGGTTTCACCGATGTTTGCGATAGTTTTGGAGGTGGTTATGGCAAAGAAAAAATCTTGACAATTATGAAAGATAGTAGAATTGGAGCTTATGGTGTAATTGGCGTTATCTTATTGTTGTTATTGAAATTCTCATCTCTTCAACACATTGCCGAAAATAATTTTTGGTTGATGATTTTCAGCTTGATTTCAGCACATTCGGTTAGTCGTTTTTTTTCTGGAATGACGATTTATACGCACGAATATGTAACAGATATCGACAAAAGTAAATCGAAACCTATGGCAAACAAAGCACTTCCGATAAAAAATCTTGTCATTAGTTTTCTTTTCTGTCTTGTGCCTTTTATTGTTTTTGGCGAATGGAAATTCTTGTTGATTTTACCACTTTGTTACATAGGAAAAGTTTATTTGGGCTGGTATTTCAAGAAATATATTGGTGGATATACGGGCGATTGCTTGGGAACAGTGCAACAAGTTACCGAAGTTTTGTTTTATCTTGGCGTTTTAATTCTATGCAAGTTTCTGTAATTCGACATACAAAAGTTAACGTTCCTTCATCGGTTTGTTACGGGCAAACTGATGTGGAATTAGCTGACACTTTTCATCAAGAAGTGGTACAAGTTCATACTAAAATTGAAAGCAAATTTGATATAATTTTTTCAAGTCCGTTAAGTCGTTGTCAACGCTTGGCAGAAACTTTCTCGAATGAAATTATTTTTGATGATCGATTAAAAGAATTCAATTTTGGAGATTGGGAAATGAAATCGTGGAACGAAATTCCTTCGGAAGAAATTGAACCTTGGTACGCCGATTTTGTCGGAACTAAAACGCCAAATGGAGAATCGATGCAAGAAATGTCAGAACGACTTTTTGATTTTATGAACGAATTACGAAATGCTCAATACGAAAAAGTGTTGATTGTTGCACATGGAGGAATCATTCGTTTGATGTGGTGTTATTTGTTGCAAATTCCAATCAAAAATGCATTCAAAATTCCTGTAAATTATGGCGAAATATTTCAGTTTAATTTAGGAAAAACGAATGAAGAAGATTTTATTTTGAAGAAAGAATAATTAATTCTATAAAATTTCATCTATTAAAATCTCTTCAATATGATTTAACTTATCAAAGTTTATTCTTAACAATTTAATTGACATATCTTTACAATAAACATTTTTTATATCATCTTTAATTAATTGTTTTTGAAATGCTTTTTCACCACCAAAAATTGATAATGGTTCAAAATGTTGAATACCATCATATTCAATTAATATATTTTGTTTAGGAAGATAAAAGTCAAAAATCAATTGTTTAACAACCTTACAATCATCAAATTTTTTTTGATAAATATATTCAATGTTATTTTTTTCTAAAAAAAGACGAATAAACCTTTCTCCAACTGATTCAACACATTTACTACATCCTTTACCATTAGAGTGAATATGATCAGTTGGTGTTTGTTTAAAAACTCCATGTTCTTTACATTTTATAAGAACTTTGGTATGAGCATTAATATAATTTGATAAAGAATAATCATAAATATCTCCATGAATATTTCTTGCTCTATCTACAAATTCTTTTTTAGTTAAAGGAATATTACCAGTACATTTAGGACAGTTGTGCCCTTTCAAATGAGAATGAGCAGTTTGTTCCCAAATTCCATGTTTTTTACATATTATTTTAATTTTCTCATCAGCTCCCTTATAAATTACTTCAGAATAGTCATATTTATTATTATGTACATTATTAGCAAGAGTTATAAATTCATCTTGAGTCCTAGAAAAATGTTTAGATAATTTTTCTAATCCACAATAATAACATCCTTTTTTGTCATTAATATGATTATCGGGAGTTTGCCTCCATTCTCCATGCTTTTTGCAAATTATTCTAACTTTTTTAAAAGCACCTTCATAATCAATTTTACTTAAACTATAATCATAATTATCACCATGTATTTTGATTGCTTGGTTTAAAAAAATATAAAAAGGTTTTATTCTTTTAATTCTTGATTTTTCTATTCCACAAATAGGACAACCTTGCTTTCTATTTATATGCTTATATGGAGATTGTTTAAACACCCCATGTAAAGGACATTTAATGATCACTTTAGTATTCATATTTGTATATTCAACTAAAGAATAATCGTAAAAATCTTGATGAATTAATTTAGCCTTAGATAAGAAAATATTTTTACGATCCATTGATTCTATACATTATTTTATATTTTTCCCTAATTTCTCAAAAAAAATCAACAAGTCAAATATTTCAAAATTAATTTATTAGAAAAAAGTTGTGAAATTTATTCGAAAAACACTTGCAAAAGTAATATTAATGACCTTATATTTGCACTCACAACGCGGGAATAGCTCAATTGGTAGAGCGTCAGCCTTCCAAGCTGAATGTTGCGAGTTCGAGTCTCGTTTCCCGCTCTTTGAAATATTAAATTCAAAAATCAAATTTTGCCTTGGTGGTGGAATTGGTAGACACGCAGGACTTAAAATCCTGTGTCCATTAGGACGTGCGGGTTCAAGTCCCGCCTGAGGTACTTTTTAATTTGATTTGAAAATTTACGCGGGAATAGCTCAATTGGTAGAGCGTCAGCCTTCCAAGCTGAATGTTGCGAGTTCGAGTCTCGTTTCCCGCTCTGTAAAAGCCGAAGATTAATCTTCGGCTTTTTTTATTTAGAAAAATATTGATTCCAACACATAAAAAAACCTTAAACAATAACGTTTAAGGTTTTTACTTTTTTATCTAATCGATGTCTTATTTCGCTTCTTCAGACAACATTTGTTTGTATTTTTTGCCTTCAATTAATCTTTTTTCTGCCCAAATTGTTCCTCCAGGAATAACTGCAGCAACAAAAAAGATCATAAAAATTTTCCAAGACCAATTGTATTTTTCCTTCAATAAATAAACCAATATAATATAAGCTACAAACAATCCTCCGTGTACACGTCCTGCGTGCGTTACCCAAGTCGGATCTTCCCAAATATATTTCATTGGCATTGCGATAAAAAACAAAACTATCGCAGAAATAGCTTCTAAATATCCAGTAATTTTAAATAATTTCAACATTCATCTTAAATTTGAAGTCAAAAATAATTTTTAATTTTCAAACGAACACTAATAGATATCAGTAAAACAAATACTTAACATCTATTTTACACGTTATTATAAACAATAATGCGATTTTCAGGCTACATATTCTTCTTTTTTATCCAAACTATTTTGCTTTTTGGACAAGAAAAAAAATATCATTTTTTACGGTATAATGATGATACAAAATCGTATACAAAAGACTTCGAAAGCAAAAATCTTGATTCATCTTTAGATTCGCTTCAAAAAACAGGTTATTATACGTTGACGATTGATTCGATAAAAAATGAAAAAGTTTATCTAAATAAAGGAAAATTGTACCAAACAATTTGGGTAAAAAACAATGAATTGTTCGAAAATAAAAATAATTATTTCCCTACAAATAATTTAGATTCCATTCTAAATAAAATCGCCACAATCAACACTAATCAAGGTTATCCGTTTACGCAAATAAAACTTATTCCAAATGGTTTTGAACAAAATGAACAGAAAATTGAATTAGTTTTAAACAAAGGGAATCAGCGCAAAATTGATGGCGTAAAATTGGTTGGTTACGAAAAATTATCCAAGGGTTACATGCGTCATGGACTTAATATAAAAACTGGCGAAGTCTATAATGAACAGAAGTTGGCAACGATTTCGACATTAATGCAACAAACCAATTATATTGCAGAAGCGCAATTACCACAAACTTTATTTAAGCCCGATTCGACGATTTTATATTTGTATCCTCGCAAAGTGAATTCAAATTATTTTGATGGTGTTTTAGGTTTTGGAACTGATGATAACGGCGATTTTAGATTAAACGGAAATGTTCAACTTTCGTTGAATAATGTGTTCAATAGTTTGGAAGAAATCAGGTTAAATTGGATTGGAACAGCGAATAAAAATACGTCGTTGAATATTGGTGTTAAAGTACCTTATTTATTCAAATCTGCGATTGGTTCGGAAACGAATTTCAAGCTTTTCAAGCAAGATTCTGTTTTTGTGAATTTAGATTTTTCGGAAAGATTATTTTATCAACTCAACCTCAACTCGAATATTGGTGTGAGCGGAATTATACAATCGTCTAACTTTTTGTTGGAAGATGATTCTTATCTAAAATCGAGCTACGACGATTATTCGAAAATTGGTTTTGGTTTGAGTTATCACTATTTCCTGAAACATCCTTTTCGTTTGATGGAAGGAAAATCGATGTTGAATGTTGCGGTAAACTCGATTCGTAAAAAGGAAAAAAACTTCTCGTGGACAGAAGATTTGGAAAATAAAACCGTCAATCAAGTTGAAGTTGGTCTAAAAACGTTTCGTTTATTCGAATTATCCAAAAAACATTTCTTAAAAGCTGGTGCAGAGTTTAGAGGTTTACTCACAAAAGACGATGATTTTTCCGAAAACGAATTGTACAGAATTGGTGGTTTCGGGAGTTTTAGAGGTTTTAACGAAGAAAGTATTACGGCAAATATGTACGGATTTTTGAGTGCAGATTATCGTTTTGTTCCAAGCGAAGCTTTTTATATTGGACTTTTCGCCGATTATGGTTTTATTGATAACAAACGCGCAAATCTGAACACTTCTTTATTAAGTTTAGGAACTGGAATTTCTTTTTTAACGAAAATGGGAATTTTTAATTTGAGTTATGCAGTTGGTAAAACAGACGAAACTTCTTTCGACTTCAAAGAATCTAAAATCCATTTTGGGATATTAAGTCAGTTTTAAAAAATTAACCATGTCAATGGTGGTTTTTATTCATTTCATTAACTTCTATTCTTAAATCTTCACAAAGACTACATATATCATTCATTTCATGTTTATTAACTAATGTTAAGGCTTCAAATTCCATGAAATTTATTTTAATTACAATGAAATCAGTTGATTTAAAAATTTTACTACAATTATAAAAGTTATAATTAATGGAGCTGTTTTCGTAAATTTCTTTAGTAAGTAACGGACGTAAAAATTCAATATTTTGACTATTTAATATTGAACTAAGAACACCCCATAAATCTTCAACATCAAGCTCTCTAAATGGCCGAATAAATCCTTCTGTTAATGAATCAAGAAGTGAAATTGTTGCAAAATTTTCACTTTGATAATCTTTAACACCAAAATACCCTTCTATTAAAACTGATTCTTCAATTAAACTTTCTGGGTGATATATACTTTTCTCAATCAATCTTGAAAATACATTTCTTGTTTCAAAAAAGATTTCTGGGATTAAAAAGTCTTTAAGTAGATTTAATTTTTCTTGATGTTTCATTTTATCCAGTTTTTATAAAATGTTGTATAACATTATAATTTCACAAAGCAAAATATAACTTTGTTTCGTTATTTCATTAAATTACCCACTAATATAATTATTTATCGTAAGGCTACATTTATCTAAAACATATCTGTTTCTAATATCCGTCAAGAAGATTTGATTACAAACAAGATTTTTTATAATAAATGTAAATCTACATTAATCTAAAACATATCCGTTTGTAATAAATGTAAATCTACGTTTATCTCAATCATATCTGTTTGTAATGTCAGTCAAGAAAATTTGATTATAAATACGTCTGTTTTATCTTTCCCGAGCACTCAGTTTATTATAAACAAGGTTGTTTTACCTTTCCCGAGGACTAAGTTTATTATAAACAGACATGTTTTACCTTTTCCGAGGACTTGTTTGATCACAAACAAGTCTGTTTTAGCTTACCAAATGTATTGAGTAAATGATTACTAAGAAGTTTTATTAAAAAAACTTTAAATTTTTATAGGTTTATTGTTAACATTTTCGTGAAATTAGCTACTTATAAAATACTCACACAAAATAAATTTAAAAATGCGTAAAATTTTTTATCCAGTTTTAGCTTCAGCTTTATTTTTAGCTTCAGCTCAATTGGCGTCTGCACAAGACAATTTAGTTAATTCTTTGAACAAAAATGTTAGTGAAAATAGTAAAGAAGCTTTCAAATTTACTGATGTTATCAATTTAGCTAAAACTCCAGTAGAAAACCAAGGTTCATCAGGAACTTGTTGGTCATATTCAGGAAATTCTTTCTTCGAATCAGAAATGTTAAGAATGGGAAAACAACCTATTCAATTGTCTCCAATTTTCAATGCAAGAAACACATATGTTGAGAAAGGAAAACAATATGTTCGCATGCACGGTGCAACAACTTTAGGTGATGGAGGTTCTTTCTATGATGTTTTGAATACAATCAAAAAATACGGAGCAGTTCCAACTGAAACTTACACAGGTTTGAATTACGGAACAAAAACAAATCAATTTGGTGAAATGGCTGCAATTCAAGAAGGAGTTTTGAAAGCGGTTGTTGCAAATCCAAATGGGAAATTAACACCAAACTGGGAGAAAGCCTATACAGCTGTTTTGGATAGCTATTTAGGAGAATATCCAAAGGAATTCACATACAACGGAAAAAAATACACACCACGTACATTTGCTGATCAAGTGGTAGGAATTAATCCAAACGATTATGTTGCGATTACATCTTTCAAAGATCACGACTATTACAAACCGTTTGTATTAGCGATTCCTGATAACTGGGCGTACGAATCTTTCTACAATGTTCCGATGACAGAGATGACTGATAACATTGATTATGCTTTGAAAAACGGATTTACAGTTGCTTGGGCAACAGACGTTTCTGAAAAAGGATTTAGCTGGAAAAATGGTGTAGCGTATGTACCAGAAGTTGATTTTGCAGATATGAATGCGCAACAAAAAGCAGATATGTTCAAAGGTCCAAAACCAGAAAAAGTGATTACAGAAGATATGCGTCAAGCTGCTTTTGATGATTACCAAACGACTGATGATCACGGAATGCACATTGTTGGTATTGCGAAAGATCAAAACGGTAAAGATTACTACATCGTGAAAAACTCTTGGGGTTTAACTAACGATTACGAAGGATATCTTTATGTAACAAAAGCATTTGTTCAGTACAAAACAACAAATATTTTAGTTCATAAAAACGGTGTTCAAAAACAAACGTTGAAAAAATTAGGAATCTAATTTGTAAGATAATAAACTAAAAAAATCCACTCAATGAGTGGATTTTTTTTATTTCACAATAAATGTAATTTGTTTTGTATTAGCTGGCGCAGCTTCCTCCCAGCCTCTTTTGTAATCAAACTGAATTGTACATTCGCCTTTGCTTCCCGCTTTCACAGTATATACATTTTTACTCGGCGCGCCTACCACTCCTTCTTGTTGATTTTTCACATTTGACTTATCAACAATTTTCACACTACAATCTTCTGGCTCAGAAGTAAACCAATCATAACCAGTAGAAGGATTAGCAGTAACTTCTAATTTTACCTGATCACCTTCATTTAGTTTAATCGTTTTTACATTTTCGATTGTATCTAAATTGATCTTTTGTTCTTTACTTGCATTTGTCGCACACGCTGTCAACAAAGTTGCACTTCCTATTAGTAATAAAGTTTTTTTCATTTATGACGGATGATTTTATTTATTTTTTTGATAAAAACAGTTATAAAGCTATTCAACTAAGCGCTTTTTCAACTAATTTTGTACTTTATTTTTTAGTCAATAATTATGCCTCAAAATGTAACGATACGAATTTCTCCTACAGAAGCTGCAAACGAGAAAATTTTGAAACAACGTTTAGCATCTGCTGTTAAAACAAAACCGGAGAATATCAATGCTTACCAAATTATTCGTCGCTCATTAGATGCGCGAAGCCGAAATATTATTTCCCAATTACAAGTCAATGTTTTTGTAAATGAAGAATTTTCTGATGCTTTCGAGTTTCATCCAAATCTTCAAAATGTAGAAAATAAACACGAAGTTTATATTGCTGGTGCTGGTCCTGCTGGACTATTTGCTGCGTTAGAATTAATAGAACAAGGTTTGAAACCAATTATCATCGAGCGTGGTAAAAATGTTCGTGACCGTCGTCGTGATTTAGCTGCGATGAACAAAGAAGGAAAAGTAAATCCTGAATCTAACTATTGTTATGGCGAAGGTGGCGCTGGGACTTATTCGGACGGAAAATTATATACGCGTTCTACAAAACGTGGAAACATCCTGAAATCATTGCAATGGTTTGTACATTTCGGTGCGACAGAACGTATTTTGCAAGAAGCGCATCCACATATCGGAACAAATAAATTACCTGGAATTATCGCCAACATGCGCGAAGCAATTATCGAATGTGGTGGTGAAGTTTGGTTTGACACAAAACTAACGGACATTATTATCGAGAATAATCAAATCAAAGGAATTGAAATCAATCATGATAAAAAAATTAAAACTTCTTCTTTGATCTTAGCAACGGGACATTCGGCTCGTGATATTTTTAGAATGTTAGATGAAAAAAATGTTTTAATTGAAGCAAAACCTTTTGCATTGGGTGTTCGTGTAGAACATCACCAAAGTTTGATTGATTCTGCTCAATACCATTGTCCAGTTGGAACGGAACGAAACGAATTTCTTCCTCCTGCCTCGTATTCATTAGTTTCGCAAGAAGCTGGTCGCGGCGTTTTCTCTTTTTGTATGTGTCCTGGAGGAATTATTGCGCCCGCATCTACAGACGAAGGAGAATTGGTGGTAAATGGTTGGTCACCTTCCAAACGTGACGGATTTTTTGCAAACTCGGGAATGGTTGTAACAGTTGATGAAAAAGATTTTGCTAAATATGGTTTTACTGGACCTTTGGCTGGAATGAAATTTCAACAAATGGTCGAGCAAAAAGCATGGCAAGTTGGTGGAGGTAAATTAAAAGCACCTGCACAACGAATGACCGATTTTGTTTCAGGAAAATTATCTAATTCATTGAATGATTGCTCTTATTTACCAGGTTTAACTTCAGGTTTATTAAGCGAAGTTTTACCAAAAGAAGTTCATCAATCTTTGAAATTAGGTTTTCAAACATTTGGTAAAAAAATGAATGGTTACTATACCGAAAATGCAAATATTGTGGCAACAGAATCTAGAACTTCTTCACCTGTTCGTATTCCGAGAAATGAAGAAACGTTAGAACACACGCAAATTTCTGGTTTATTTCCTTGCGCTGAAGGAGCTGGTTACGCTGGTGGAATTATTTCTGCCGCAATGGACGGAGCAAAAGTTGCAATTGCTGTGAAGAATTTTATCGAAAAATAGTTTTATATTTAATACTCAAAATAAAATACAGATGTCAAGCTGAACTTGTTTCAGCTTCGCATCTTTAGAAATGATGAATCTCTTAAAATCTATACTATTAATTTTTATTTCTTCTATAAGTTTTGCTCAAGTAAAAGTTTTAGAAGATTATATTTCTATTGAAAATAATTCATCTGAAGTTTCAAATAAGATTATTTCAAATGAAGATTTTTTAAGAGTTTTAATTGATGAATACTATAAACTAACATTTGAAGAAGATTTAATCGATAATGAATTGATAAATTATCAAATTGTAAAAAATGAATTTGATTTCAATAATATTAATATAAAAAAAAATATCAATCATAAATTTTCTTTTAAATCTAAAAAAAATAATAAATACAGATATTCAAATCCACTTATTTCAAAAAATAAAAATTATGCTATCATTTACGAACTTGACAATCCAAATGGATTAAGCGGTGGTGGAGATTTAATTTTATTAAAACTTGAAAATAATAAATGGAAAAAAATAGGAATTTTATATAGTTGGATGGCATAATGAATCTCTTAAAATCTATACTATTCGTTGGTTTAGGTGGCGCTTTTGGTAGTGTTGCAAGATTTTTTATTTCGTACGGAATCGGAAAATATTATTCACAACCTTTTCCATTTGCTACGTTTTTGACAAATGTTATTGGTTGTTTTTTGATTGGCGCTTTATATGGATATTCAATCAAAAATGGTTTAGGAAATACCTATTTCAATTTTTTACTAATAACAGGTTTTTGTGGAGGTTTCACCACATTTTCTAGTTTTTCGTATGAAAATTTCAACTTAATTCAACAACAAAATTACATCACACCAATTATTTATATTTTTTCAAGTGTACTCATTGGATTAATATTTACAATGATTGGTTTTAGATTAACAAAATAACTCTATATCGAAAATAGTTTTCTCTTATTCATTTTAATATCCTACTTTTAAGCAACTTAAAAAAAATACATGAGGAAATCTATTTTAATCTGCGGAATCATTTTTGGTTCTGTATTTACTCACGCACAATTAAAAACAGTGAAAAAAACTGACAATAAAGGATATACCTACGAAATGGTAGAAAATGATCCTTCGAATACAAGAATTTATACGTTAAAAAATGGTTTAAAAATCTATTTGGCCCAAATAAAAGACGAACCAAGAATCCAAACTCATATAGCTGTAAAAACAGGTTCTAACAACGACCCAGAAGACAATACTGGTTTGGCTCACTACTTAGAGCATATGGTTTTTAAAGGAACTTCAAAAATCGGAACACAAAATTGGGCTGTTGAAAAACCTTTGATTCAACAAATTTCAGATTTATACGAACAACATAAAGCAGAAAAAGATCCTGCAAAAAAAGTTGAGATTTATAAAAAAATTGATCAAGTTTCGCAAGAAGCATCCAAATATGCTGTGGCAAATGAGTATGATAAATTAATTTCATCTTTGGGAGCATCAGGAACTAATGCACATACATCTTTAGAAGAAACAATTTATCATAACAATATTCCGAATAACGAATTAGAAAAATGGTTGAAAGTAGAATCTGAGCGTTTTGGAGAATTAACTTTACGCCTTTTTCATACTGAATTAGAAGCCGTTTACGAAGAATTTAATCGTTCTCAAGACAATGATGGACGTTTGGTTTACTATAAACTAATGCAAACGTTATTTCCGAAATCTCATTACGGAACACAAACTACAATTGGAACTTCAGAACATTTGAAAAATCCATCAATGGTTGCAATCCATAATTATTTCGATAAATATTATGTAGCAAGCAATATGGCTGTGATGTTAATCGGTGATTTCGATTTTGATACGGCTGTTCCAATGATTGATAAATATTTTGGAAATTATGCTACAAAACCAGCTCCAGCACAATATGTAGCAAAAGAAGATCCGATTAAAACAATCAGTACAAGCGAAGTATTTAGTCCTTCATCAGAGCGAGTACAGTTTGCTTATCGTTTCGATGGAGCAAAAAGTTCTGATGCAAAATATGTAACATTAATTGATTATATCTTAAGTAATTCTACAGCTGGATTAATCGACTTAAATATCAATCAACAGCAAAAAACATTAGGAGCAGGAAGTTCTTCTTCTTTCTTTAGAGATTATGGTATGCATTCTTTTTCTGGATCTCCAAAACAGGGGCAAAATTTAGACGAAGTACGTGATTTATTGATTGCTCAAATTGAGAAAATCAAAAAAGGAGAATTTGATGATTGGATGATAGAAGCAGTTGTAAATGATTTGAGAAAATCTCGTATGAAAAGCTGGGAAAACACTCGTTCTTTAGCAGCAAGTTTGTACAAATCATATATCAATGATGTTCCTTGGGCAGAAGTTGTCGATCAATACGATGATATGGGTCGTGTAACGAAGCAAGAATTAATGGACTTCGCAAAGAAAAATTATACAAATAATTATGTAATTGTTTACAAACGTCAAGGTGAAAACAAAGATTTGGTACGGGTTTCAAATCCTGGAATTACGCCAATTCAATTGAATCGTGATGCTGAATCTACTTGGTACAAGGATTTCATGAAAATCAAATCAAGTGAGATTAAACCTGTTTTTGTTGACTTCAAAAAAGAATTGAAGGAAGGAAAAATCAAGAATGCAAAATTCACTTCGATTCAAAACAAGACAAACGACATTAGCTCTGTTTACTATATCGCGGATATGGGATCGGACAATAATAAAAAGCTTGGTTTAGCAATTAATTATTTAAATTATTTAGGAACCTCTAAATATTCGCCAGAGAACTTGAAAAAAGAGTTTTATAAAATTGGTGTTGATTATGGCGTTAATCCTGGTATAGAAAGAACTTCTGTTTATATCACAGGCTTACAAAAGAACTTAACAAGCGGAATCAAATTATTTGAACATCTTTTAAGTGATGCTGTTGCAAATAATGAATCTTACCAAGAATATGTGAAAACAATCTTGAAATCGAGAGAAAATTCTAAAAAGAACAAAAACGTGATTTCTTCTTTGTTGAACACTTATGCGCAATACGGACCAAATAACCGTTCGAGAGATATTATTTCTGAAGCAGACTTGAAAGCTATAGATCCAAAAGAATTAACGCAAATCATCAAAGATTTCTTTAATTACAAGCACCAAATTTTCTATTACGGAAATAATGAAGCAGAAACGAAAAAAGCAATTGAACAAAATCATAATTTCGGAAAAAATTTAGATTATCCTAAGAAAAAAGAATATCCGCAACCAGCAACAGATGGTAAAGTATATTTTGCTCCTTACGATATGGTACAAGCGGAAATTAATTTCTTTGCTCGTGATACTAAATATGATCCTACTTTGTTGACATCTTCAGGAATTTTCAATGAGTATTTTGGTGGAGGTTTATCATCTATCGTTTTCCAAGAAATTCGTGAGTCTAAATCCTTAGCTTATTCTGCTGGTTCTTATTACATTAACGCAAATAAAAAAGATAATTACAATTATGTAAGAGCTGTAATTGGAACACAAGCAAACAAATTACCACAAGCTGTTGACGCAATGAAAGAATTAATGAATAATATGCCAAAAGCAGAAAATCAATTTAATAATTCTAAGCAAGCTGCACTTAAGCAAATCGCTACAAGTCGCTATACAAAAGCAAATGTGTTCTTTTATTGGTTATCGTTACAAGATAAAGGTCTAAATTATGATATCAATAAAGATATTTACGATCAAACATCTAAATTAACATTAGATCAATTGGATCAATTTTTCCAAAAACATATCAAAGGTCAAAACTTCAATGTTGGTTTAATTGGTAAGAAAGAAAACTTAGACTGGCCATCTGTTGAAAAACTTGGACAAGTAAAAGAATTGACTTTAGAAGAATTATTTAACTACTAATAATCAGAAATTATAAAAACCAATAAACGCGTTTAGGAAATCCTATAACGCGTTTATTTTTTAAAACTAACCTATGAATGAATAATCACTCAAAAACCAAATAAGGCTCAATTTCCCTAAACTTTTCTTCACTTATCGCATAACATCTTTTCAATGTTTTTGCATCTTTAAAACTTCCACCTAACGAACGTTTAAAATTAAGAATCGTATTTGCTTGTTTCTCTGTAAAACCAAGTTTCATCCAATCCTCATGACTCAAATTATTTGGATTAAACTTGCCTTTTATTTCTATTTTTTCAACTACTTTTTCCTCTGTTTTTGGTTGCTCAACTTTTGGCTGTTCAGCTTTATAAACTACATTTTCAGGCAAATCAATATAAGATTCCATTTCTGCATATTTTTCATCCGAAATCATGTAACATTTTTTCAATTGCTCTTTTGATTTAAACTGACCTCCCAAAATATTTTTATATTTCAAAATTGAAGCAGCTTGTTTAGACGAAAAACCTATTTTTTGCCAATCATTTTCAGAATAACTATTTGGATTAAATTTTACATATTGAATCTTTTTACCACTTTGTTTTTTCTCATTTCTTTCATCTTCCTTCGATTTTTCTGGTAACAAAATATACGTTTTCATCTCTGCATATTTCGCATCATCAATCACAAAACATTTCCTCAATTGCTCTTTCGACGTAAACTTTCCTCCAACAATCTGCTTATATTTCATGATAACTTCTGCCTGTTTTGGAGAAAAACCAAGTTTTTCCCAACCTTGTTGTGGCAAATCATTTGGATTGAAATTTTTATAAACGATTTTAGTTTTTGGCGATGAATAATCTATAAAACTAGATTTAGGGTTTTCTGGTAAAAGAACAAAAGGAGCCAATTCATTATACTTTCCTTCATCGATGACATAACATTTCTTAAGCTGTTCTTTCGATGTAAATTCTCCACCAACAATTCCTTTATATTTCAAAATAACTTCGGCTTGACGTTCAGAAAATCCTAAATTCATCCAATCTTCTAAAGACAAATCATTTGGATTAAAAGGTTTAATTGAATCTTTTAATTGCTTTTTTGAAGTAGAATTATATGTATAATTCTTCGGAGTTGTTTGATAATTTGCTAGCAAAATTTTATCTGCTTCTGATAATTGATACGTTTCTTTTTCAACTGAAATATGTTGAAAAATCTCAAATAACAGAATCAAAACAAATAATAAATACAAGCCAAATCGTTGTGATTTATTCAGGTAAAAAGTAGATTTTTTTAAATATTTCATCTTGGTTGAAAAAGAAATGAAAATAAAATCCTTATCATACACTCACCATATCGAAAAACAATATAACCATCAAATATTTAACAAGTTAAGAAGTCTAAAATAAATAATAGGTTTTAAGTATTTGTAAATATTTTTTTACAAATCAAAAACAGATTTTCGCTTGATGACAAAACAATCTTTTACCCAAAAAAAGAATAACATAATAAAATAACCAACAAATGTTAAACCGAAAGTTGCGAAGGTTAAATAAATGAAAATCAAGCGTAATTTTGCAACACGAATTCCTAATTTATCTGCAAAACGAGAGATAACATTAAACCATTCTGTTTCTGTAAAATTCCTTATTTGATCTTTCATTTAACGTAAAATTTGTTGTCCGATAGCGCAATTTAAACATTTTTTTTCGGAGCAATATCTTTTTTTGAGCTGAATTAATTGTTGCGAATCTTTTGCCGATTTATTTTCAAAACCAATTCGTTCAAATTCATCTAAAATCGAGTTATTTTCCGCTTCCATTTCATTTAATAAATCCAAATAAAAATCAATTTCTACCTCATCTTTTTGTCGCTCGAATGCATAACGAATAGGAATAATAGAGTTGATGAGCAAATTATTTATTTTATCTTTTGAAAGATTTTTAAGCTGAAATTTCGATTCATTTTTGAATGTATAATGCGTTTCCCAAAAAGAATTTAATTCCAACTTCTCGAAGATTTTATAAAATCCTTTCAAATTTTGGGGCTGAATAATTTCCGAAAACAAACTTTGATAATTCACATAAATCGATGCTAATTGCGCCAAACGAATCGTTGGAAAACCAATTGGTCGCATTTTCGAAAATCGAAATAAACTATTTTCAATTGATTGTAATTGATATTTATTTTTCAGGAATTGATATTCGTTTTTTAATTGTTTAAAATAATCATTTTCATAATTTTCTTCTAAAAATCCAGCTTGTCCAAAAAATAAGGCTTCAACTTTTTGAGCATCAAATTGTATTTTTTGCAAAACTTTGAACGGAAAAGAATTTGACCAAATCTCAAAACTTTCTACATTCACTTTCAAACCAAAATTCTTAGCCAAACTTCTGAACAATGTTTCTTCCCAATTCGAACTATTGTGTTCTAAAATTTGTACAATATCATTAGTTTTCTCTTCGAAACGTTCAATTAAAATTCGTTCAAACCAAAAAGAAAATTGTTTCAAATCAATTGAATTTAAAAACTCTTCGCAATAAATTTTATCCAATTTAGAATTGATGATATTTTGATAATTAAAAACAATTTCCGGTTTTACAAAATCTTGTAAAATCAAAGTTTGTACATTACGTTGACGCAAAATATCAACTTCGCAATCGTGATTCCAAACGACATGTAAAATCACATTTTGATACGATAAATCATTCGAATGTTGATGCAAATTCCAATCCGAAGAATTGACATGCATTTCCACACTTCCAATCCACAATTTGTCACCAATAATGATTTCAGCTTCCAAAAAATCTGGTCCAGCATGATGATTTAACTTTCCAACTTTCACTATTTCAATGAAATCTCCATGAAAAGTTTGTAAGCTTTGATGTGAAAATTGATTCAATTTCCAAATATGATGTAGAAAAATTTCTTTCATAGACAAAAGTTAATCAATGAATTATAAAAAATTATTAAAATAAATACTTATTTTTTTAAAATTAATTAAACGTTTGTTTAACTTTGCGCGTTCAATTTTTATAAGATGGAATTAAGTGAAAAGCAAATAGAAATTTTGGGCGCGGCTGAACGAGTTTTTGGAAGACGTGGAATTGACGCTGCAAGTGTTCGTGAAATTGCAAAAGAAGCAAACATTAACATTGCGATGATTAGCTATTATTTTGGATCGAAAGATAAATTGGTCGAGAATTTATTTAGTTGGCGTATCTCAACTTTCAATGAATCACTGGCTTCGATTTCTCAAAATTCAACACTTTCTCCATTTGAAAAGTTACAGTCAATCCTAAAAGCTTATTTGAATAGAATTTTGGATAAACCTGAATTTCATCGAATTATGGCAAGAGAATATTCGAAAAGAGATTCTATTCTTGAGATTGACAACAAAGTCAATGAGCTGAAAACAATGAATTTAGAATATATCACAAATATTATTAGTGAAGGATATTCTGAAGGCGTTTTTAAACGAAAAGCTCCTGCCGAAGCTGTTGTAATGGTAGTTATTGGCGGAACATCTTATTTGATTTTGAACGAAAAAACATATATGAAACAATGGGGATTATCTTCTCATGAAGAGTTTACAGAACATATTCATGAAGAATATTACCCTTATTTAATAGATTCTTTAAAAGCAATTTTACTATACGATGAAAAATAAAATTTTCTTACCGATTTGTTTAGTTGTTGCTACTTTCGCTCATGCGCAGGAAACCAATGTTTCTTTGCAGGAAGTTATTCAACAAAGTTTGCAGAACAACAAATCTGTGAAAGTTGCCGAAGCTGCCAAAAATACAAGTGAGTATAAAGTACAAAGCGCTAAAAACAATCGTTTACCAGACATTTCGTTGAGTGGACAATACATGCATTTGTTTACGACAACAAATGTAGACATCAAACTTCCGATGCAATCTTCTGGTGGAGGAATGGGAGTTGAACCAAATCAATTATTATTAGGACAAGCAAGTGCTTCTGTTCCTGTTTTTGCTGGATTTAAAATTAAAAATGCAATCAAAAGCAGTGAATTGATGGTTGATTTATCAAACTTACAAATCGAAGCAACAAAAGAAAATGTAGTTTGGCAAGCCATTAATTTATATTTTGGATTGTACAAAACGCAACGTTCTATCGATGTTTTGAATGAAAACTTGGTGAGAGCAAATCAACGTGTAAAAGATTTTCAGAACTTTTTGGATAACGGAATCATCGCAAGAAATGATTTGTTGAGAGCTAAATTGCAAGCATCGAATGTGCAAGTTGCAATTGATGAAGCCGAAACACAATACAAAAACATTAATTACAGATTGAATTTATTGACTGGACAAGACGAAACTAAAATCGTTCATGTTGATAATGTGGAAACTTTGAAAACTATCAATCAAAATTCTCAAGATTACGTCAATCGTACAGATGTTAAATCATATGATGTAAAAAATCAAATCGCTGATAGTCAAATCAAAATTGCAAAAGCAGCTTATTACCCTCAATTAGCGGTTTCTGCTGGATATATTGCAATGGACATTGACAAAGTTGCTTCGGTTACAAATGCGACAAATATTGGTGTTGGATTGAAATATGATTTGTCTTCTTTGTATAAAAATAAAGCGGAAGTTGAAATTGCAAAAGCTCAGAAATTAGAAAATGAGATGCAAAAAGAAACGACAATTGATAAAGCAAAAGTTGAAATGAACGAAGCTTTTCAAAAGTATGATTTAGCAAAAAAGAAAAATAATGTTTACAAAGAAGCTGTAGAACAAGCGAACGAAAACTACAGAATTGTAAAAGATAAAAATGACAACGGATTGGCTGATACAGACGATTTATTAGAAGCGGATGTACAACAATTACAAGCAAAAATCAATCAAGTTGTGGGAGATGCTGACGAACAATTAGCGATCTACGAATATTACTATACTACAGGAATTTTATTAGAAAACGTACAATAACACCTCTCGATATGGAAGAAAATAATCAAGAAAAGAAAAAAATAAATTCAAAATTTATCATCGTTTTAGGAGCATTAATCATCCTTGGAGGTGGATATGGAGTTTACAAATATTTACACGGACAAGCGCACGAAATTACTGATGATGCGCAAATTGAATCAAAAATAACACCTGTTATCCCTAAAGTTTCAGGATACATTCAGAAGATCTTAGTAGAAGATAACCAAATGGTTCACAAAGGTGATACATTAGTTGTTTTGGACGGATCTGAATTTGCCTTGAAATTACAACAATCTCAAGATGCTTTATTACAAGCAGAAGGTCAATTAGGTGTTGCTCACGCAGGCGTTTCTCAAGCTGGTGCAGCAATCGGAGTAACAGAAGCTGGTGCAGTTGCAGCAAATACTACAATCGAAACAGCTCAAGCAAGTGTTAATACAGCTCAGGCAAATGTAGAAGCAGCAAAAGTACAAGTTTGGAGAACGAAAAATGATTTTGATCGTTACAATAAATTATACCAAAATCAATCGATCACAAAACAACAATACGAACAAGCTTTAGCAGCAAAAGAAACAGCCGAAAAACAATTACGAATTGTACAAGAACAATTAGGTGTTTCTCGTGCTCAATTAGCTTCTACAGCAAAACAAGCACAAGCTACAGCAAAACAAGTAAACACTTCGAAAGCGCAAGCTGATGCTTCTAAAGCACAAATTAAAGTTGCAGAAGCAGCAATTGGTCAAAGCAAAACAAACATCGATAATGCAAAATTATATTTGTCTTATACGTATGTAATTGCGGCTGAAGATGGACAAGTTTCTAAAATTAATTTACAACCAGGACAATTGGTTCAAGCTGGTCAATCTTTGTTTAATATTGTAACTACAAATAATATTTGGGTTGTGGCGAATTACAAAGAAACTCAATTAGAAAAAATTAGAGTTGGACAAGAAGCCATCATCAAAGTAGATGCATATCCAAACCACGAATTCAAAGCGAAAGTAACGTCTTTATCTCCTGCTACAGGTGCTAAATTTGCGTTATTACCTCCAGATAATGCGTCTGGTAACTTCGTAAAAACAGTTCAACGTCTTCCTATTAAAATCGAATTTATCGATCAAAAAGACGAAATGTTGAAAATGATTCGTCCTGGTATGAACGTGGAAGCTGATATTCTTTTAAAATCGAATACTTCTGCAAAGTAATAACACCTATTCAGAAAAATTATGGAAGAAAATAATTTAGTTGAATATGGTGCAAGACGTGTAATCATCACCATTACCGCCATCATGTGTGCATTGCTAGAGATTGTTGATACAACAATTGTTAACGTTGCAATGAACGACATGAAAGGTAGTTTGGGTGTCTCTTTAACTGATATTGCGTGGGTGGTTACCGCTTACGCAATTGCCAACGTAATTGTAGTGCCGATGACCAGCTGGTTGTCGCAACAATTTGGACGACGCAATTATTTTGCGGCTTCGATTATCATTTTCACAGTTGCCTCATTTCTTTGTGGAAATGCAACAACATTGTGGGAAATTATCTTGTTCCGATTTATACAAGGACTTGGTGGTGGAGCGCTATTGGTAACTTCGCAAACCATCATTACCGAAAGTTATCCGCCCGAAAAACGTGGTTTAGCGCAAGCTATCTACGGAATGGGAGTTATCGTTGGTCCTACGCTTGGTCCGCCTTTGGGAGGTTATATTATTGATAATTGGTCTTGGCCATATATATTTTACATCAATATTCCGATCGGGATTATTGCAGTATTGTTAACGATATCATTTGTTCGCAGTCCAAAATATGCAGAAAAATCAAAACTAAGCCAAGTCGATTTCTTGGGAATTATTTTGTTAGCCATTGCAGTGGGATCGTTACAATATGTGTTAGAGCACGGACAACAAGACGACTGGTTCTCAGATTCGACAATTGTAACCTTGAGTATTGCAAGTTTCTTCGGATTCATTTTATTTGTTTGGCGAGAATTAGTTTTCAAACATCCGATTGTAAATTTACGTGTACTGAAAGATAGTAACTTGGCAGTTGGTACTATTTTATCCTTCATCTTAGGATTTGGATTATATGGATCGACATTCGTTATTCCAATTTATACACAATCAATCTTAGGATGGACAGCGACTGATGCAGGTTTATTATTAATTCCTTCATCGTTGATGACTGCTTTCATGATGCCAATCATCGCAACAATGTTACAAAAAGGTGTACCACCAAAATATATGGTTGCAGGAGGATTCTTTATCTTTTTCTGTTACAGTTTTTGGTCATACAAAATCTTAACACCAGACACAGGTTCTGAGCATTTCTTCTGGCCATTAATTGTACGTGGAGTTGGATTGGGATTATTATTTGTACCTGTTACCACACTTTCACTTTCGAGCTTGAAAGGGCAACAAATTGGTGAAGGAGCTGCCTTTACAGGAATGATGCGTCAGTTAGGAGGATCTTTTGGTATTGCGATTATTACAACATTTATTTCTCGTTGGACAGTTGGACACCGAACAAATTTAGTTTCGCATCTTGATACATCCGATTTTGATGTACAAAAACATATTCAGAATTTACAAATGAGCTTCGTGAGCAAAGGTTTTGCCCCAAATGAAGCATTAAACAAAGCCTACAACCTACTCGATTTACAAGTTACTAAACAAGCAACTGTATTAACGTACATGGATGTTTTCTTGTATTTGGGTGTAGTTTTCCTAATCTGTATTCCGTTTATTTTGTTCTTTATCAAAAAAGGAGCAGGTAAAGTAATCAGTGCAGGACATTAATCAGAATAATTATTTTTAGTATTTCAGGTTTTTTATAAATGTAAAATCCATCTCAGTTCTTGAGATGGATTTTTTTTGTTTCACATAATCTAAATTTTGAATAAAATTTCGTCAGTTCGAGTGATTATTAGAAATGCATTAAAATTGTATCAAAACCTTAATTCTACACTCCCCTAACCCCTCTTAAGAGGGGAATATTATCCTCTTGAGGGGATTATAGGGGTGTTTAAAATATCTTAATTTGGATTCTCCCCTTTATTAGTAAGCAACGAACTATTCTTTGCTGCTTTCACAATTTCGTTCAAATCGTGGTACAATTTTGTCCAATCAGATACATCTTTCATTGCTGTAATTAGATTGAGGTAAGATCGCAGCACTTGTTCCAATTCTTTTCGAGTAGATGAAGCACTAGCAATTTGGCGCAAATCTCCGTTTGCCTCTGCTTGTTGCGCAAATAATACCTCGAAATCTGTATGCTTTGTTTTCAGTTCAGTAAAAGCCGTTGCAAGCGCTAAATTTGTGAGACGTTGTGTGTTTTCAGGCTTTTCTAATTCTTCGATAAGCTTCTTCAATTGTGCTGTTTCGGCAGAATAGCTCAATCGGTCCAAATCCAATCCAAACGTTTGGAAAACTTTGTACAAAGCTTCCGCATCTTGATAGTTTGCAACAGAAGTTAATTTACGGTAACCATTCAGGAAAGCCTTCATGTTACTAAATGCAACATCTCGCTCTTTATCAGCTGTCGCCACCTCTTTCCCTTTTCCACTGTAGGTCAACTTTGTGTATACCGTATCGTAGTTCTCATAACTCGCAATAAGCGATGACAACAAAGGGTGATTCTCTACAATGGTATAATTTCCACTTTGAGAAGAATTAATAATGCGTTGCGCTAATGTTGCCAGATTTTTTGTAGATAATTTTGATAAATTTACTTTCATAATAGGTAGATTAAGTATTTATAATTCATTTATTGTTAATGTTTTATAAATATAATCAATAAATCTTAAAATTAATAATGAGAAAACATTACAAACAGACTTGTTTGAAATTAAATCTTCTTGGTAAACATTACAAACAGACTTGTTTGTAATCAAATCTTCTTGGTAAACATTACAAACAGACTTGTTTGTAATCAAATCTTCTTAGCAAACATTACAAACAGACTTGTTTGTTATAAAATCTTCTTGACGAACATTACAAACAGATATGTTTGTAATTAAATCTTCTTGGCGAACATTATAAACAGACTTGTTTATAATAAAATCTTCTTGCAAACATTACAAAAAATGAAACTTTAACTATTATTGTTAATGTTTATATTTGTGAAAAATTTAAAAAAAATGCTGACATTTTTTTTACAAAACTAAGCGATGTTTTGTTTCGCAATAAATAATGTTAGCGGCAATTATAAACCATTTATAGAAATAATATAATGCCTAGAAAAAAGATTAACCCAAATAGAGATAAAAATAGTATTGACAATTTAGACTTGACAGTTGAAAATAATTTTCCGAAATTTCTTAAATCCATTAAATTAGAACCTTTTAGACATATACCCTCTTTAACAGTTAATTTTAATCATCCAATTTCTGTTATCTCTGGTACAAATAGGTCTGGTAAATCAACTATATTAATGGCGATTGCTTGTAGTCATTTTAATTTCATTAAAAGAAATCCTCAAAATGGAAATCTTGACAGACATACTTGGAGTTCTTTGATGCAGATAACGAATAAGGATATACAGTCAGAAGATTGGACTTATTACATAACATATAAAACAGGAAATAAAATTGAAACTAAGAGAGGACAAAGAAAACATACAACAAAAAAATGGAATGGAATTGGAAAAAAAGAAAGTCAATTTAAATTTCGAGATGTTGTATTCATAGACTTAGATCGTATATTACCTGCTAGAAATTTTAGCAAAGTAATCTTTAACAAAACTAAGTCTGTTAATGAGCATACTATTTCTTTAAATAATTCTGAAATAATAGAAGAATATTTGTCTTATATTTTAGAAGAATCTTTTGAATTAAATAAACTTGCTACTTATCAAGATAAAGATATATTTAAATACAAAAATTCCAATCAATATTCGAGTTACAATGCAGCAACAGGTGAAGAAGTATTAACTAAAATTATTATTGATGTTGTTGAAGCTAATAAAAACTCTTTAATTTTGATAGATGAGATAGAAATTGGCTTACATCCAAAAGTTCAAAGAAGATTGATTGAAGTTTTATATAATATTTCTTGGAATGATAATAAGCAATTCATTTTATCCTCGCATTCGCAAACAATTCTTTCAAGCCTTCCAGATATTTCAAGAATTTTCATAGAAAAAGACTACTCAAATAACTTTAAAAGCATTCAAAATATTAGTGTTAATGCCGCATTATCTAAGATGGACTCTGTTTCTTATCCACTAATTGACTTATATTGTGAGGATGATATTGCTGAAAAAATAATTAAAAAAATTCTTTCAAGTTTGCAAACTAATAGTAACCTAACCAATCTTTCAGATCTAATAAATATTATAATATCAGGATCTGCAGATAAAACATATAACTACTTCACTGTACATAAAGAAACATATCAGTATAAAAAAATAAAAACTGGTTTCGCTTGTATTCTGGATGGAGATATGAAAACTAGATTTTCATCAGAAGAAAGTTTATTTTATCTCTACTCAGACAAAAGTCCTGAACTTTTTTTAGCAGAAAAATACCAAGAGGTAAATCCTAATGGAACATTAGAATACCACATTAATAATTCTGATAATCATTGCCTATTTGATAAAATGAATGAATTAGGAATTGGAAGTTCTAAAGATGAGGCTTTTAATTTATGTTGGGATGTATTCAAAGACTCGACCGAGGGTATCGAACATATAAACGAGTTAGAAAATTTTGTAAAACAAATGTTGCAAAAATATTCTCCTGAATTATAAAATGACTTCTTATAACATCAACTAAAACAACGAGATTCAATAAACTAAACAATCCTTGTCAAGATTCAAAACTTTGACAAGGAGGTTTTTCTAACTATTAACTGCTCTAAAAAAAGCTTCTAATTTCTTTTCGTCTAATTTTCCGTCAGTTCGTACACCACTGCAAATATCAACACCAAAAGGTTGAACAGCGTTAATCGCTTCTCGTACATTATCAGGATTAAGACCTCCAGCCAAAAATAGAGGAATGTTAATTTCTTCTCTAATTTTTTTGCTAATCGCCCAATTGTGTGTGCGTCCTGTTCCGCCCAATTCTTTTACTTGCAAATTCGGATTGCCACTATCCAACAAAATAGCATCTACAAACTGTGATTTCTCTACCGCTTCCTTTACCGAATTTTCATCAATCACATGAATCACTTGTACTAACTTTACCCAAGGTAATTCGTTTCTCAAAATTTGATATTCTTCGTTTTTCAGCTCATCTACCAACTGAATTGTATTCGTATAAACTTTTTTATAATGTTGAATAATCGCTTCGGCAGTTGTTTCACTTGTTAGTAAAAACGACGCTAATGTTGGCGGAATAGTTTTAGTAATATCTTTGATTAAATCATCACCAATTACTCCAGGTCCACTTGGCATATTACCTACTAAACCTAATCCATTCGCTCCATATTTTATTGCTTGTTGTGCTTCTTCTTTGCTACTAATACAACAAATTTTAACTCTTGTTTTCATCATTTGTTTTATTCTTAATACTCTAAATATATAAAAAAACACCTCAATTTCTTGAAGTGTTTTGTATGATCTAAGATTTAGAATTGATTTTAGAAATCTTCTTCCGAACCTTTTAATTTTTCTGCATTTTCTGCCATTTTCAATGCATCAATCATTTCTTGAATATCCCCATTCATAAAGTTATCCAAATTATAAATTGATTTATTGATACGATGATCTGTTACACGTCCTTGCGGATAGTTGTATGTACGAATTTTAGCCGAACGGTCACCAGTCGAAACTAATGATTTACGTTGAGCAGAACGTTCTGAATGTTTTTTCTCGAACTCTATTTCATACAATTTCGTACGTAATAATTGTAACGCTTTTTCACGGTTCTTATGCTGAGAACGCGCTTCTTGACAAACAATTACAATTCCAGAAGGTTTGTGCGTTAATTGAACTTTCGTTTCAACTTTATTTACATTTTGCCCTCCCGCACCAGACGAACGTGCTGTTTGATACTCCAAATCTGCTGGATTAATCACTACATCAACCTCCTCTGCTTCTGGTAAAACCGCAACCGTAATCGCCGATGTATGCACACGACCTTGTGATTCTGTTTCAGGAACACGTTGTACACGGTGAACACCCGATTCGTATTTCATTGTTCCGTACACTGCATTTCCTTCTACTTGCATCACCAACTCTTTGTATCCTTTTCCAGATGCTTCAGAAGTATTTAAGACTTCGTGTTTCCATCCTTTTTCTTTGAAATACATTGAATACATGCGGTAAATATCTTCTACGAAAATCGCTGCCTCATCTCCTCCTGTACCAGAACGTAACTCGACAATGATGTTTTTCTCATCTTCTGGATCTTTTGGAATCAACATCATTTTGATTTCTTCCTCTAAAGGCGGAATCGCATTGATTGCTTCGTCTTTTTCTATTTTAGCTAACTCAACCATTTCTGCATCAGAACCATCTTGAATAATTTCGTCTGCTTCCTCAATTACATTGATTAAGTTTTCGTATTGTTTTTGCATTTCAACAAAGTCTTTCAAATCAGAATATTCTTTGTTTAATTTCGCATAACGAGTTTGATCTGTTACGATATCTGGTTGGATGATTAAATCTGCCACCTCATCGAAACGTTGTTTGATTGCTCTTAATTTATCTAATAGACCTAAATCTGCCATATACTTTTATTGGATTGCAAAGATACAATAACTCAAGGGATTCAGAAAATTTGAATAAAAAAAACCGATGATTTCTCATCGGTTTTGTGTTTTATTGTTAAAAATATTATCTCGTAAATAATAATTCTCTGTATTTTGTTAAAACCCAGAATTCGTTGTCGACCATTAATTCTAACTTATCAGCATGGTAACGAATTTCATCATAATATGGTTTTACTTTATCACAATAAGCATGTGCTCTTTCTTCTAAAGATTCAACCACATTTGCTTCTTTACGTGCATCCATCATTAAGTGCAATTTTGCATTTAATTCGTTTACATGCATCGAAATTTTCTTCAAAATGATTAACTGCTCGCCTGCATATTCTTCATAATCATCCCCAAAAATATCTTTGAATCCTTTAATGTTTTTGATCAATATATTTTGATATTTGAAAGCTGTCGGAATAATATGATTTCTCACAATATCACCTAAAACACGACCTTCAATCTGAATTTTCTTGATATAATCCTCTAATTCGATTTCGTAACGTGCTTCAACTTCTGTGTTGTTCATTACATTAAGTTCCGAGAATAAATCCAATGATTTTTGAGAAACTTTTGCTTTTAAAGCAGATGGAGTTGTTTTGTGATTTGACAATCCTCTACGAGCCGCTTCTTCTTCCCATTCTTTGCTGTATCCGTCACCTTCGAATAATATATTCTTTGTTTCTTTAATATATTCACGTAAAACATTGAAAATTGCTTCATCTTTTTTCAAACCTGTTTCAATCAACGCATCAACTTCTTTTTTGAAATCGATCAATTGTTTTGCTACAATTGCATTCAACGTTGTCATAGCATTTGCACAGTTTGCAGTCGATCCAACAGCGCGGAACTCGAATTTATTTCCTGTAAAAGCAAATGGAGAAGTTCTGTTTCTATCTGTATTATCTAATAAAACATCTGGAATTTTACCTACAACGTTTAATTTTAAATCAGTTTTTTCTTCAGGAGATAATTTCCCCGTCGAAACACCTTCTAACTCTTCCAATACTTTTGTCAATTGTTGACCAATAAAGATCGAAATAATTGCTGGTGGCGCTTCATTCGCACCTAAACGGTGATCATTAGAAGCAGAAGCGATAGAAGCACGTAACAATTCCTCATAAATTGAAACTGCTTTGATGGTATTAATAAAGAACGTTAAAAACTGTAAATTGCTGTTTGGCGTTTTTCCTGGTGCTAATAAATTTACTCCAGTATCTGTTGCCAACGACCAGTTATTGTGTTTTCCAGATCCGTTAACTCCTTTGAATGGTTTTTCGTGGAATAATACTTTAAAATGATGACGCTCACCAACTTTTTGCATCACATCCATTAACAATGAGTTGTGGTCAACTGCTAAATTCGTTTCCTCGAAAATTGGCGCTAACTCAAATTGATTAGGTGCTACTTCGTTGTGACGAGTTTTTACAGGAATTCCCAACAACATACATTCATTCTCCAAATCGCGCATATAATTTAAAACACGCGTAGGAATCGAACCAAAATAATGATCTTCTAATTGTTGACCTTTTGCCGAAACATGTCCTAACAACGTTCTACCAGTTTGTAAAATATCTGGACGAGAAGCCGCTAAAGCATCATCAATCAGAAAATATTCTTGTTCCCAACCTAAAGTCGGCGTTACTTTTTTCACATTTTTATCGAAAAACTTAGCCACTTCTGTAGCTGCTTCATCAATTGATAAAAGTGCTCTTAACAAAGGTGCTTTGTTATCTAAAGCTTCTCCTGTGTAAGAAACAAATACTGTCGGAATACATAATGTTGTTCCGAAAATAAAAGCTGGTGAAGTTGGATCCCAAGCGGTATACCCGCGTGCTTCAAATGTATTACGAATTCCTCCATTTGGAAAAGAAGACGCATCTGGCTCTTGTTGAACTAATAATGAGCCACTGAATTTTTCTACAGGATCTGCTCCATCAAATGAAGTTTCGAAAAATGCATCATGTTTTTCTGCTGTTGTTCCTGTTAATGGCTGAAACCAGTGCGTATAGTGTGTTACACCTTTGCTCATCGCCCATTCTTTCATACCTAAAGCAACAAAATCTGCCATTTTACGGTCGATTTTTGTACCATAATCCATTGCAGAACGAACGGCTTTATACGCTTCTGAAGTTAAATGTTGACGCATTGCTTTGTCATTGAAAACATTAATTCCAAAAATTTCTGATTTTTTCCCTAATTCAGGAACAGCTACCGGCTTGCGATTGCTTGCGGCTTTTAATGCTTCAAAACGAAATGATGTCATAAGAAAATTACTTTGTGTTGTTTTATGATGCAAAAATAAATAAAAATTAAACACAAAACAAAAACACCCCCTAATTTTTTAGGGGTTAAATTAAAATTTAATCACAAATAAACTCAACACCCCTTTGTTTTAGTCAAAATTTTTAAAACATCAGTATAAAATTAATTTTCATTTAACATTCGAATAATTTTTGGAATGATAATTAGATAAACTCAGCGTAATTATAAAGATTTTATCAAAAGAAGATTTTTATTGATGTTGTCTAAACTTTTTTTAAACACATAGATACATAGAAATAGATAAGTTAGTTTAGAAATTAATCGTTCTTTATCTTCTATAAAAACGATTTGTACATCTAATATTATTTATGAACTAAAAAAGCTATATATCTATGTGGTGATTTTAAGTATAAATTTAATAAAACGAAAAAAGCAGTTTCAATTGCTTGAAACTGCTTTTAGACACTCATAATATAAAAAGTTTTTGGTCTATCTGAAACGGTCTACTGATTTTACAAGATCATCATCCTTCTTAATCAAACGATTGGCAATTGACAGAAGCACAATCGAAGCTAAAGGAACTAATGCCCAAATACCTTTCTCAGAATTTCCTTCTCCAGGTAATGTTAATAGACAATATACAAAAGAACCAATTAATAAAACATTCAAAATAATGTTTAACCATCCTAAGCTAATTTGTAACTTACGTTTTTTGAAAAACATAATGGTTAAAAATGAAATTAAAGCTGATGAGAAAAAGGCTAACGAAAAAATGTAATCTCCTTTCTCCGGATTTTGTAACCAATTTAATGGAATATCAAACAGCTTATCAAAATTCATGGCGAATATACTCGAAATTATTCCACTTAAGAATAAATATATACTTTGCTTTCTTTGAATCATTTCTTAAATTTCGAATACAAATGTAAAAAAACTTTTTGAGTTTTTATAATTATTCGTACTATTGCATTAATAAATCTCAAATTTATACGCTTTATAACAATTCTATTGTTATGATTCCCAATTACTTTATTGAATAAAAAAATATAAACACATTAATACCTTCATTATAGGATTATGTTTGATATCGAAGAATTAAAATCATTCAAATTACCAGATTTACAACAAGTTGCAGAGCAACTGAAAATCGATGGGTATAAGAAATTAAAAAAAGGCGAATTGTTAGACGCTGTTTTAGGTTTTATCAACAACCAACCAAAGGTTGAGGAAAAAGCTGAAACTAAAGCTGATGCAAAACCTGCTAAAAAAGATAAAGCTGAAAATCTACCTACAGAAGAAAAGAAACCGAAACGCAAACGAGTTCAGAATTCAGAAGGAGAAGTTCAACAAAAAGAGGCTGTTGTAGAAGAAGTAAAAACTGAAAAAGTTGAAAATACTTCTACAGAAAAAAAAGAAGAAAATAATCCTCGCGTTAATAAATTTCAGGAACGTGCGAACAAAAGCCAAGATCTGAAAAAGAATAACCAAAATAATCAGAATCAGAAGAAAAATAATCAATCTGATAATCGTAATCAAAACGATCAATCTCAACAAAATAATCACCACAACAATCAAAATCAAAAAAATAAATATCGCGCTGCGAATTATGAATTTGATGGAATTATTGAAACTGAAGGTGTTTTAGAGATTTTACCAGATAATAATTATGGTTTTTTACGTTCATCTGATTTTAATTATTTGTCTTCGCCTGATGATGTGTATGTTTCTCAATCTCAAATTAGATTATTTGGATTAAAAACGGGAGATACAATTACAGGAGAAGTTCGTCCTCCAAAAGAAGGTGAAAAATATTTTCCTTTAATCAAAATCAAAGAAATCAACGGTCGTACGCCAGATTATGTACGTGATCGTATTGCTTTTGAGCATTTAACTCCTCTTTTCCCTAACGAGAAATTCAATTTAAGTAATTCTAAATCTTTATCAAATCGCGTGATTGACTTATTTACACCAATAGGTAAAGGTCAACGTGGAATGATTGTGGCGCCACCAAAAACGGGTAAAACAACGTTATTGAAGGATATTGCGAATGGAATTGCACAAAATCACCCTGAAGTTTATTTGATTGTTTTATTAATCGATGAGCGTCCGGAAGAGGTAACAGATATGAAACGTTCGGTAAACGGAGAGGTTATTGCGTCTACGTTTGATGAGGAAGCAAATCGCCATGTAAAAGTTGCGAATATCGTTTTAGAGAAAGCGAAACGTATGGTAGAATGTGGACACGATGTTGTGATTCTTTTAGATTCTATTACACGTTTGGCACGTGCTTACAACACTGTTTCACCAGCTTCTGGTAAAGTATTGTCGGGTGGTGTTGATGCAAATGCATTGCACAAACCAAAACGTTTCTTTGGAGCGGCTCGTAATATCGAAAATGGAGGTTCCTTAACAATTATTGCAACTGCTTTGATTGATACAGGCTCTAAGATGGATGAAGTTATTTTCGAGGAATTTAAAGGAACAGGAAACATGGAATTACAATTGGATCGTAAGATTTCGAATAAACGTATTTTCCCTGCGATTGATTTAGTAAGTTCTTCTACGCGTAAAGATGATTTGTTATTAGACGACAAAACGCAACAATTGATGTGGGTTCTTCGCAACCACTTATCGGATATGAATCCTGTAGAAGCGATGGAATTCTTACACGATCGTATCAAACATACGCGCTCTAACGAAGAGTTTTTAATCTCTATGAATAAGTAATTTATTACAACTTATAATTTCAAAAACCATCTAAAGTTATTTAGGTGGTTTTTTATTCATTTTTTTCGATTAATATTTTACTAAGTTTTTCAAAATCTCCATCTTGCCCAAAATCTTCTACATTTTTAATAGTACCACGAATAATACTTTGCCTACATTCAAAACATATCTTAGCAATACCTGATATATTTCCTTTATTTTTAAAAATTAAAATATCTCTAAACCAAGGTATACATCCCATAGAATATGAATCAACAACTTTCTTTTCACTAAAAATAGAATTGATTTCATTGTAATATTTTGGTTCTATAGTTTTTTTTAAATATCCTATTTGTAACAACTTTTCTTGAAAATTTTTATCAGATATACCATTAGGTTTATATCCATGAATAATATTGAATTCAAAATTTTCTATTTTTAAAGAATCCTTATCTTCAATTACTTTTATATTTTTAGATAGTTCGATATAGTTAGAATCTAATCTATAATATTCTATATTATCAAATTCAAAATAATTCTTATGATTATTTGATGTACATCCAAAATTAAAAATAAGTACTAATAAGATTAAAATACTTTTATTCATATTAAAAATTTTAAATTTAACTATAAATATAAAATAAAAAAGCCCAAGAAAATAAATTCTTGAGCTTTGTTGTACCTCAGGCGGGACTTGAACCCGCACGTCCTAATGGACACAGGATTTTAAGTCCTGCGTGTCTACCAATTCCACCACCAAGGCATCCACTTCTAAGAAAGAAGTTGAGCGGGAAACGAGACTCGAACTCGCAACATTCAGCTTGGAAGGCTGACGCTCTACCAATTGAGCTATTCCCGCGATTGTGAGTGCAAATATAGAACAGCTTTTTGAATTACAAAACTTTTAGGAAACATTTTTTTCATAATTATTTTACATCAAAAGCTAAGTTTCTCATCATAATATTTTTAAGCACTAAAATAATTTTACTTTTCTTCGATTAAATTATTTTGAACATGAAAAATTCATCTTAAATAATTGCTTTTTTCCAAATTTCAAGCAATCGTTCGTAAGAAAATTGAGCATTTGCTGGACTTGTACTTGGCAAAGAAATATACTCTATGGATGTTTTTTCATCAAAATATTTCCAAAATAATTGCTCTGCTTTCTTTCCATTGAAAATTATTTTCTCGATTGTAGGATGTTCATTCAACAATTCATCAATTTGATTTGGCGAAACATTTTTCATGTCCACATCCATGCTTCCTTTTCGTTCAGCAGAATGTGCAACATCCCAAAGCGCTAACTTATTTTGTAAGATAAGTTGTTTTCTTATTTCATAATCTTCTGAAAATTCTGTCTCGAAAATCTCAAACATCATTTTCCAAAATCGATTACGTGGATGCCCATAATATTGATTAACTTCTAACGATAAATCTCCAGGCAAAGAGCCAAGAATTAATGTTTTTGGTTGTTCTGATATAATTGCAGCAAAAGATTGTTTATGCATTTTGTCTTATTCTAAAAAATAGAATGTACAAAAAAAGTGCTACAAATTGTAGCACTTTTTATTCTATTTCTTTCGTTAGATAATTTGTTCAGAAACCTCCTCCCACTCTAACATTTTCTTATCTAAATCATTTTTCAGATTCGAATATTTATCCAATTCTTGTTGCGTTTGAGAACCTGAATGCAATCTATTTTCTAAATCGGCAATCTTCGTCTCTAAATCAGAAATCTCCGTTTCTATTCTTGACAATCTATTTTTAAGGCGTTTTTGTTCTTTTTCTTCCTCAAAAGATAAAACTCGTTTCGCTTGTTCTATTTTAACCTCAATCGGCTTCTCTTCTTTTGGTGCAGCCAAACTATTCCCTTTCTCCACTTCACGGAAACTTCCCGCTTTAATTTGTGCTAAATAATCATCAATTCCAGAAAGATATTCTTTCACTTGACCATTACGGAAATCGAAAACTTTATCCACTAAACCTTCTAAAAATTCACGGTCGTGAGAAACTAAAATTAATGTTCCTGAATATTTTTGTAAAGCTTTTTTCAACAATTCTTTTGATACAATATCCAAGTGATTTGTCGGCTCATCCATGATTAATACATTGAATGGACGCAACAATAATTTACACAACGCCAAACGATTTCGCTCACCTCCCGAAAGAACCGAAACTTTTTTCTCTACCGCTTCGCCACCAAACATAAATGCTCCTAAATAATCGCGAACATGTTTACGTGTTTCTTCTGTTGCAGAATTTTCTGCTTCTTCCAAAACCGTTAATTTATCATTCAAAACATGTGCTTGATTTTGAGCAAAATATCCGATTTCTACATTATGTCCATGTTTTATTTTACCTGAATGCTCTTGTTCGTTGATAATCGCACGCGATAAAGTCGTTTTTCCTTGACCATTTTGACCAACAAACGCTACTTTTTCTCCACGATTTACATAAAACGAAACATGATCAAAAACTTGGTGGTCACCAAAAGCAACCCCAACATCATCTAACTCGAAAATAATTTTACCTGGCTGAACAGCGTCCACAAAACGGATATTCATCTTTGTAACATCATCATTTTCGATTTCGATGCGATCTATTTTATCTAATTTTTTGATTAATGATTGCGCCATCGAAGCTTTGTTTGCTTTTGCACGGAATTTAGAAATCAAATCTTCCGTGTGCTTAATCATTTGCTCCTGATTTTTCTGCGCTTGTTCTAATTTCTCGCGACGATCTTCACGTAATTCCAAATAACGCGTATAATTCGCCTTGAAATCTGAGATATGACGATTCGCAATTTCGATGGTACGATTGGTTACATTATCCAAAAATTGACGGTCGTGAGAAACCAACACAACAGCCCCAGGATAATCTTTCAAGAAATCTTCTAACCAAACAATCGAATCGATATCCAAATGGTTGGTAGGCTCATCTAAAAGCATTACATCATGTTTTTGCAACAAGAGTTTTGCCAATTCAATTCGCATTCTCCAACCTCCAGAAAACTCTTCTGTTGGACGATGAAAATCTGAATTTTTAAATCCTAAACCAATTAAAATTTGCTCGATTTCAGCATCTTTTGTGTAACCGCCTAAAAGACCGAAACGTTCAGTAAAATGTGAAATATCTTCGATTAATTTTCCGTATTCATCTGATTCGTAATCTGTTCTTTCGGCTAATTCTTTGTTTACAAAATCGATACGCTCCTGAATTTCAACCAATTGCTCAAAAGCAGAATCCGCTTCTTGCCAAACCGTTCTTCCTTGTACAAAATCAATATCTTGCGATAAATATCCGATTGTAACGTCGCCTTCGTAAACAACTTCACCTTCTGAAGATTGCTGACTTTTGGCTAAAATTTTAAGCAAAGTAGATTTTCCTGCTCCATTTTTTCCTACCAAACCAACACGGTTTCCTTTGTTGATGCGGAACGAAACGTTTTCGAATAAATATCTACCCGCAAAATAAACTCCTAAATTTTGTACTAATAACATTTTGCAAAAATACAATGTTTTTTGTTAGATGAAAACTTAACACTTTAAGGTTTTGTAAGATAACTAAAAAAAATAAAAATAAATTCTAGTAATCATGTATATTTATCTAAAAATAAAGAAGTTATTATGAAAATATATATTGCATTATTCTCTTTAGTTATGATGGCGACATCATCATTTTCTCAAAATTACACTTTAAAAATTGATTCTTTGAATAGTAAACAAACAACTAATTTTAATCAATTTAATCGTTTTGTTTATAAAACAAATCTTGAAAAAGATTTAAAACTAATTCCTTCTAACAGAAAAATCGATCTAAACAATCCAAATTTTGGAAAAGTGAATTATGATATTTCTAACCCAAATAAATCGACTGATTTACCAAGTTTTTTCATTCATGGCGTTTCTAACTTAATTGCGAGTTTACTGAAATAAATTAATTCTTAACCTTTATTTTGTAACTGAAAAAAAATAATACAAAACTGATCAGAATCGAAAAAATTGCTGGCACAAAATAAGCTAGAGCAAGATTTTTGGTTGCAATAAAATTAATTGGAAGATTGATTAATCTGAATTGAAAAACTAAAAAACACAATATTACTATCGTTACAGCTATTTTCCAATCGTAATTGCGTTTGTGATTAATCACTGAACATAAAACATATGCCAAAACAATTCCTACAAAACTCAAAATAGTTTTCATTGTAGCTAAATGTTTCAATTTTTCGCTGATTCCGAATTCGTCACTTTTTCTGACCAAAAAAGCAAAATTCTCTTTTCCCATTGAATGAACTAATTCAATCAAATCTAATTCTGCCAAAACGTAAAATTGTTGAATTCCTAAGAATAACAAAACGCTTGCTACGAGTTGAATTGCGAATATTTTTATGTTAAAATTTTTCATTCAAAAATGGTTTAAAATCGATCATAGAAACGTGCAATGTCCGCTTCTTTATCAATCGGTTGATTATTTTCTAAAAAATCGTACAAATCATCCACCATCACAGGCGCCAACATTGTTCCACGCGTTCCCATTCCATTTAGACAAATCAATTGTTGATGCGTTGGATGCGCTCCAATAATCGGACGACGATCGACAACCGTTGGACGAATTGACGCATGTTGTTCCACAACTTCAAAATCATCTTTGAAAAAATTCTGGACACCTTCAACCAAATATTTCTTAGCTTCTTCAGTGTTTTCATAATTCACATGATCGCGATCGTAAGTTGCACCAACAAAATATTGATTATTTTCTAAAGGCATCAAAAATTCTTTTCCTTTCACAACAGCTTCGGGTAAAATTGCATCTGTTTTAATTTTCAACACTTCGCCTTTTACACCAATTACAGGTAATTTTTTGAAATAAGGATTGTTCAAAATATTATAACCTTCAGCAAAAATTATTTTAGTTGCTTCGATATTTTTGTAGTTCGTTTGATTATCATTTAATTTTAATTCTGCGAAATCAAAAGTCTCATCAAGGAACAAATCATTTTCGACTAAATAATCTTTAAAATCAGCCAAAAGATTTGTCAAATCGACACGACCTGTGTGCAAAACTTCACCAGAACCAATAGGAGAATTAATCGAAGAAAAATCATTCAATTGTTCTGTATCTGTTGCTAAATAATCAATCAAATCTGGATGAGTCATCGCTTTTTTCAGCCACGTTTTTTTCTCTTGTTCGTCATTAAAAATTCTATAAACTGGAAAATTGTAGATATATTTTTTGTTTAATAATTGTTCAAAATTACCAAAAACCTCGCGTAATCTTTCGATTTGTTTTGTCGCATTCCAAACAATTGAAAATCGTTTTAGCACAACAGGATTAAAAATTCCAGCAGCAATAGCCGATGCTTTGTGAAAATGATTATCAATTACCACAAAAGATTTATTTTCTTTCAACAATTTCATCGCCATACAACTCCCTGCAACACCTTGACCAACGATGATATATTCTACTTTTTTCAATTTCTAAAATTTGATTACAAAGGTAAATAATGTTTCGGTTTTACTTATCTTTATTCTTAAAATCAACCATTTTATGCAAATATTCTATACCATAATTTCTTGCCTAATTATCCTTTCCGTCATTATTCCATTCATCAAACATACACATTGGACGGTTAGAGTTTTTGATTATCCGCGATTTCAAAAATTTGCTTTGGTAATTGCAACTTGTATTTTATTCATTTTTGTACCAAAAACTTCAATTACAATAAGTCTATTTATTTGCTTAATTTTTACTTCAATTTATTTACTTTGGGTCATTATTCCTTATTCTCTATTTGGTAAAAAAATGATTGAACAAGTATCCTTAAAACCAAATGAAAAACCGCTTGATTTACTTGTTTATAATGTTTTGCAAGACAATACGAAATATCAAAATTTGGTTGAATTAATTAAGAAAAGAAATCCTGATATCATTTTTTTATTAGAAACGAACAACGAATGGATGGAACAAATAAAAGAAGCTACAAACGATTTTGAGTACAAAATAGAAGTTCCGTTAGAAAATACTTATGGATTATTGTTTTACTCTAAATTACCTATAAAATACCAAAAAATTAATTATTTAATCAGCACAGAAATCCCTTCAATCATTGCTGATATCGAATATAATAATCAAATTGTGCGTTTGTATGGTTTACATCCAACTCCACCAGTTCCGCAAGAAAATGAAGAAAGTGCTGAACGCGATGCTGAGATTTTGATTATTGGAAAACAAGCGAAAGAATATGGGAAAGCGTGTATTGTTTTTGGAGATTTGAATGATGTTGCGTGGAGCAGAACAACACGTTTATTTTTGAAAACTTCGCAACTTTTAGATCCTCGTCGTGGTCGTGGAATGTTCAATACTTTTCATGCGCATCATTGGTTCTTACGTTGGCCTTTGGATCATTATTTTTTGAGTTCTCAATTTCGATTAATTGATATGATACGAGAACCAAATATTGGTTCGGATCATTTTCCTATTAGTATTAAAGTTGTTTTACGTAGTGATGATGATTCGGGAGAAATGATATTGGATCAAAAAGAAAAGGTTGAAGTTGAAGAAAAAATAGAGGAAGGAATTGAAAAAGGAGATGCAAATTAGATTTTAGGTTTTAGGTTTTAGGTTTTAGGTTTTAGGTTTTAGGTTTTAGGTTTTAGAAAGTTAAATTCTTATAAATATATAAACAAAAAAATCCAGTCGATTGACTGGATTTTATTTATTTTAATTCTATCATAACCATTCCAAATAATTCGCCTCTTCTTCCGTAAAGAGCTTCGATTGTTTTATCTTTTTTATACTCAAAAGATTTTAATTGACCTACAGAAATATCATTCAAATCTTTCAATTTCATCGATTCAAATTTACCAGAGTTTCTTTTTATCTGCACACTAAGCTCATCAATATTTATCGATGGCTTCTCTCCTTCAAAAGTATTTAATGAATTAATATAAATGCTCTCTACAAACTCTTTTAAAGTCTTTCTATCTGAGCTTTCATCCAATTTTGTTGTTGATTTCTGAAACGATTCTTTAATTCCGTTTTGTTGTCCAAAACTATTAATCGATATTATAAATAATGATAATAATAAAATATTTTTCATGGCTTTTATTTAATTTGAACTAAAGTTATAACAAAAAATCCAGTCAAATGACTGGATTTTTTGTTTTGTATTCTGATTAGTAATTCCACATATCAGCTTCTGACTGAATGATAGAATTTCTAATTTTGTGATGTTCTTCTAATTGACCTTTCGCATCATTTGGAATGTAATCATCAATCATTTTCGTTCCATACATTGTTTGAGCTTTGTAAATAATAGAACTAAATCTACGTGCATTTAACATCTCATCATATGTAATTGCTGAATTTGAATTGCTTGGATTGAATACCGTTGCATTCACCAAAACATTCCGAGCATCTGGATACCAAATCCAGAATAAATCTACAAAAGCTCCGTCAGCAAACTCAGTCCCTAAAGATTGCGCATCAGGTCCCATAATTGCTAAACCTAACAAACGATATTTTAATTCTCCTAAACGACGATCAATGTACCAAAGACCTTTCGTTTTTACCATTTTGATATCGTCAGATTTAATTTTATAATTAAAAATAGCAGCTTCGTCAGGAGTTTCTCCAGCAGCTTTCATATCGTAGTAATACTGTTGTGTATCTTTCTTCTCATTACGAGCCATAATTTGCTCATAACTCATTTTAGTTTGAAAATACTCATCGTCGTAAACTTCTCTAATCTTTTTGCTACGAACTCCGTCAACCAATACATCGTATAAAGATTTAGAATTTTGCACTAACTCATCACCAGATCTATAATAAGGTTGATTTA
This sequence comes from Empedobacter sp. UBA7248, assembly GCF_002472945.1. NCBI lineage: Bacteria > Pseudomonadati > Bacteroidota > Flavobacteriia > Flavobacteriales > Weeksellaceae > Empedobacter > Empedobacter sp. UBA7248. Next base: position 398,989 of record NZ_DKSU01000008.1, read on the forward strand.
GACGCTCATTCAAATCAATTACTTCCCATACAACTTTCGACCATAAAACATCTTTATCTTCGATAAAGCCATATTTCATAGGATCTTGAGCCGTACTTACTGTATCTCCAGCTTCATCAACTCTTGTTTTATTTTCGCGGTCTTTTCTTAACTGTTCAGGCGAAACAGCGTTAAGAACATTTTGCGCCATTGTAAGAGTTGAGAAAAAACTCATTAAACCAAACAAAAGATACTTCATATTTTAAATTTTTACTTTTTAAATTATTGTACTTGAATTGCGATAGATGATGCTTCTCCAGTTGCTCCTGAATTTGTACGATATTTAATATCGAAAACACCAATTACATCGCCTTTTTTCGCTTTCGAAATTGCTCCAGCCGCTCCTGACATTTTATTTCCAGAAACACGTACTGTTGCTTGACCTGGTACTCTTACATTGAAAGATGTTACTTCTCCCGAAATTGGGAATAAGAAATCTGGCCAATCTACACGAATTGTTTGTGCTGCAATTCCATTATCTGGAATAGCTGGACTTGTATTTCCTAGAATTACACCACGTGCTGGTGGAACTGGTTTGATACGGAATGTTTCGCGAACTGATAATGTTTTACCAGAACTTGCTCTTGCAGATGCCGTAAACACCACTTCGTTTCCTCCTCCAGGTGTGTAATTCCATTTGTTAGCACCTGCTCCAGAAGGACTTCCAGAAGAAGCGCTTAAACTAACAGGTCCGTTTGCTCCGTTGATTGTAGCTGAAATAGGGTTAGTTACTCCACGGTAAACTACACGCAAATTATCTGCAACGATAGAACCTCCTGTAGGATCTTTTTCAATAATTTCTGCAGCTTTTTTATCTAATGTTTGAGCTACAACTTGATAAGTTGAAGGTGCAATATTAACCGTTTTAGTTTTTCCATTCGATACATAAGTAATGTTACCTGTTAATTGATGCATACCAACTGCAGATGTATTCAACTTAATAGATGCTTTACCATCAACAACAGCAGCAGAACCAACACTTGTAGAAACAGAACCTTTGATCGAATTATCGTAAGCTCCTAAAACTACATTAAGAACAGCTTCGTCACCTACTTTTACAACACCTGGCGATAAGAATAAACCTTGGAATGCATCCAACTCGATTTTTTCTTCTAATTTACCAGATAATAGTGCTCTTACTAAGTTACCTTCTTCTGTACGCGCATCCATTTGCATTTTAGATAAATTCGTTAATGATGCAACCATTGGTTGATCATAGAATCTCTCTTGCATCCAACTTTGTTTTTTAGATTTTGGAGTTGTTCCAAAAAATTCGTTGATACGAGCTTCAGCATTTTTAGCATCAGGACTTTGCTTAGCGAAAGTCATTAAGAAATTTCTGAAACCATCAATTTTGTTTGTAAACTCTTGAGCTTTCTCATTTCCTTTGTCACCTCCTTTTCCTTTAAAGAATAGAGAAACAACAGGCTCTGTATTAGACAATGCATTGTAATCTGTATCTTCTGATCCAGAAATAAAATCTGCGCCAGCTAATTCTTTTTTCAATCCATCGATATAAGCAACAAAATCATTTGTTTGCTTTTTAACTTCTGCAGCCTCAGCTTGAGTTTTTGAATAAGTTGGATCATCCTTCGCTTTTAGATCAATTTGACCATAGAAGGTATCGTTATTTGTTTTCGTTAAAGTCGTTGTTGACTCTAAAGAAGTATTTATCGTTTCGAAAGATCTCAACACCTCACGATCCACGTTCAAAGCCATCATTGCAATGAACACGAGATACATCAGGTTGATCATCTTCTGACGTCCGGTTAGTCTACCACCTCCTGCCATAATAATTTATAGAATTAATGAATAATTAGTTTAATTTATCGTACAATGATTAGTTGTTTTTCATTGCAGAAAGCATACCTCCGTATACTTTGTTTAATGCATTAATATTAGCAGAAAGTTCTTGCATTTCTTTCAAGAATTGCTCTGAACTACCTGAAGATTTTTGCATTTCTTCGATAAATTGTTTATTTAATTCTACTTGTTTTTGGCTATTTACGATTTGTTCAGCATATACAGCATTTAATTGGCTGATATTAGTTGATGCTTTTGCAATTTCGTTGCTATATTGTTCTGTTGAGGCAACAGCTGATGTTGTTGTGTTTAATTCGTTAACAGCTGAACCAAATTTATCTAAAGAACCACGTAATCTTTCGAAAACTTCTTTGTCTAATTTTGCATCTGCTAATACTTTGTCTAACTCAGCAGTTAAATTGTTTCCTGCTGTTGCAACAGCCGCAGTTTTTCTTTGAACTGGCTCTCCATTTAATAATTCTGGATAAGCTTTTTCCCATTCATAGCTTCCTTGAGGTTTATCGAAGAATGCTGAATAAAAGAAAACGAATGCTTCAGCTACTAATCCAATTGTTAAGATTAAATTGGCTGATATTGGTCCTAAATTCGTATGAGTAATTTTACATAATGCCCCGATAATTACTACTGCGGCAAAGAAATTATACAAAAAATTTGTAAGACGTTCTTGTTTTGAAGCTTGTACTGCCATAAGAGTGCTTTTTATTAAATTGTTTTATTAATTAGGTTATTTGGTTTTTCTAAAATTTACTTTTGATCCTTCTGGGAATGATTGAACTGTACGGAATCCGATGAAACTTCTTGCTGAATCTTTGTGTTCCCAATCTCTTGCTGAAGTCATTAATAAGTATCCAACATCTTTCCAAGATCCTCCTCTTACACTTCTATTCACTTCTCCAGACATTGTAATTGACGGATTAAGTGTTGAAGACATTGTATAAGAAGATCTGTTGTAAGGAGAACTTGTCCACTCAGCTACGTTACCAGCCATATCGTAAAGTCCATATCCATTTGCACGGAATGTTTTTACAGGAGCTGTATACATATAACCTGTTTTCTTACCATCGTTGATTTCTAAATAATCTCCACGTTTTGGTTTGAAGTTCGCTAAATAACAACCTCTATCATCTGTCAAGTAAGGTCCTCCCCAAGGATAAGGTGCATTTTCTAAACCACCTTTTGCAGCGTATTCCCACTCAATTTCTGTTGGTAAACGGTAGCTAATTACTTTTACTTGACTTCCTCTTTTCTTTTTATTATTTAATGCTGTGTTATGATATCTTGTACGGAAATCACAAAAAGCAGTTGCTTGATTCCAGTTAATACCTACAACAGGATAATTTGCGTAAGCTTTGTGCCAAAAATAATCTTGGTGCATTGGATCATTGTAAGAATAGTTGAAATCTCTTACCCAAACTGTTGTATCTGGATAGATATTTAAACTAAATTCTTTACGAAAATCTACACGGAAAGTACCACGTTTTTTTGCAGCTGCAGTTTGGTCAACTGTTACATAAGAATAGTTTAATTTACGTGTATCAATACGTCTTTCTCCATTCATACGCTCTTCTGGTGGATAATATAACCCTTCCATAACCTCTGCATAATCTACATCTGGATATTTGTATTTATCCCACTCCAAGCGCTGTTTCCAATTTAATTTCTTTGCATCTAAAGATTGACCATCACGACCTGTATTACTGTTTTTAATATATTCGTCATATGGCGTTCCTTGTCCATCTTGTGAACCAGAAATGTATGCATAATCCCCAATACCTCCAGCTCCATTATTTGGATTCATTGGATCAAAACCTAATGATTCTGCCTTGTTTGCCAAAGCAGTACGAGCGATAGAATCTTTTACATAATTTACAAAATACTGATACTCAGAGTTTGTAATCTCTGTATCATCCATAAAGAAACCTGTAACAGTAACCGTTTTTACTGGAGCATCATTTGTTTTTGTAAAATCGTAATCGGTTTGTCCTAAAACAAACGATCCACTCGGAATCGGAACCATTCCCTTTGGACGAACTGGCGTCCAAGCCGAAGATGTTTTCGAAACTATTTGTCCATCATTTCTATCACTACTCCCTCTGTTCTTCAGCATTTTACATGATGATAAAGAAAGAGATAGCAACAATGCACTTACCAAAATTCTATTCATTCTGTTATAGATTTATTTTTATACAGGTTTTATACTTTTAGTTCTCAATTAATAAGGCTACAAATTAAGGCAATTTATTGATTGATTTTTAAAATTGTTCTTTATTTTTTAATAAAATTTTTTGAAATATTTCCACCACCTATTCGGTATTTCTCCATTCAGGGCTTGTTCATAATCTTTTTCTGAACATGGAATAATTTCAAATTTTCGCTCTCCATCAACAGTGTTATCAACTTCTATCCACAATTGATTGGTTAATATATTTCGATAAAAAATATAATTGTATCCTTCTGTAGGAACAAAAATTTTCTCAAAATATTGTGTATCATCAAAACTTTTTAGCTCTGGACGATGATTTTTCCCATCAATAAAATACCAAATCATCTGCGAAATTAATAGATGATCTAATTTTTTATAATTTTCGATATAATCACAAACGTAAAGTGAAGTCAATTTATTGCTGAAACCTAAATATCTTGTCAACGCACAAATTTCGCGCGAAGAAAATCCATTTGGCGTCATATTTTTTGAAGAAGAGAAATCCGAACCTTGCAAACTCGATAAATTAAGCAAAGCTGCATTAGCATCTCGAGAATAAGGTTCTATTTCTTTTACATTTTCGGAAATTACCCCCAAACGAACAGCATCAAAATTTAACTGATCCAACAAATCTAATTTTTCTTGAGCAACAAAATATGTTTGAAAACCAATATTCGTATAATCCAATAAATTGAAAGGCTCATTCGAAATAATTTTTGTTAAATAATTATTTTCTGTTGTTTGCGCTTCATCTTTACCTAATCGTAATTTATGATCGATTGTTAGGTAATAAACTTTATCAACAATTTCGTCATACGCACGATATTGTTGATAACCTAAACTTGGATTTCCACCCAAAATAACAACGACATATCCATCACGAATTAATCCGTTTGTAACTTCTCTAAAAACTTTTTCGGTTTCCGCTTTATCATCATAATAAACAACATCACCAAAATCGTACAAATCTATCGACCAATTTCCCATTTGCAACTCATACAATTGTGTACGAACTAAGCTAAAATCTACATCTTCGATCAAATCTTTTTGTTTCGAACGAGATTCTGTCACACCAATAATCGCAATTTTATCGTTCGATTTTTCATCGATTTCGATCACATCTTCACGAAATTTTATTGCTTGTCCTAACGCAAAAGAATTACAAGATTTAGCAAAATCTTGTAATTCTTCAGAAACGGGTTTTAAAAAGTCTTTGTACATTACTTTTTAGTCGTTGTTTTTTTAGTTGTCGTTTTCTTCGCAGTTGTCTTTTTTGCTGGCGCTTTTTTAGCCGCAGCTTTCTTTTTAGGTTTTGCTGCTTCTATTAATTTTTCAACCTCAGCCAAAGTCAACGCTTCTGGATTCGTCTCTTTCGATAACTCAACTTTTACTTTTCCTTGAATCAAATTATAACGTCCCCAACGCGCTTTCTCCAAACGAATTTCCTGTTCTGGCCATTCGCGTACCACACGTTCAGATTCTTTACGTTTTTTATCTTCAATCAATTCGATAATATCAGCTTGAGATAAATGATCGAAATCGTATTTTTTCGGAACATTAATAAACCATTCATTCCATTTGATAAATGGTCCAAAACGTCCTTTTCCTTTTGTTACATCATACCCTTCGTATTGTGCAATCGGCGCATCAGCTTTTAATTTCTCTTCAATTAATTCTACTGCACGATCAAATGATAAATCCATTGGATCTTCCTCTTTCGGAATCGAAATATATTTATCATCAAATTTCACATAAGGTCCAAAACGTCCAATATTCACCTCCACTTCGTGTGCTTTATACTCACCTAAAGTTTTTGGTAATTCGAACAATTTCATTGCCTCTTCTAAGGTAATATTATGAATCGATTGATGTTTTTGAAGGCTTGCAAAACGAGGTTTTTCTTCATCTTCTGCTTCACCAATCTGAATCATCGGACCGAAACGTCCAATACGTGCATGCACTTTTTTTCCCGAAACAGGATCAATTCCCAATTCGCGTTCTCCAGTTGCACGATCTGCATTTTCTTGTACATCTTCTACAACATGATGAAATTTCGTGTAAAATTCATCAATCATTTTTGTCCAATTCAATTTACCTTCCGCAATTTCATCAAAACTATTTTCGACACGCGCCGTAAAATCGTAATCCATCACATTCGTAAAATAATCAACCAAGAAATCATTTACCACGATTCCGATATCAGTTGGCATTAATTTGCGACGATCAGCGCCAAAAATTTCTTTTTGTTGAACTTTTTTGATTTGATTATCGATTAACGTTAAGGTATTATATTTTCGTTCTTGACCATCCAATTCACCAACTTCCACATAACCTCTATTTTGGATTGTAGAAATCGTTGGTGCATAAGTTGACGGACGACCAATTCCTAATTCTTCTAATTTTTTCACCAAAGATGCCTCTGTATAACGAGCCGCAGGACGAGAAAAACGTTCAGTACCGTTTATTTCATCTGCTTTCAATTGCTCATTAACTTTCACACTTGGCAATAACACTTTATCATCATCTGCATCTTCGTCGTCAAACGATTCTTGATATACTTTTAAGAAACCATCAAACACAATTACTTCTCCTTTCGCTTGGAAAATAAAGTTGTTTTTATTGTTATCAATATCAATGATAGTTCGCTCCAGTTCTGCATTTGCCATTTGAGAAGCAACTGTACGTTTCCAAATTAATTCGTACAATTTTCGCATTGAATCGTCTGCATTAATCGAGTGATTTTCGAAATGCGTTGGACGAATCGCTTCGTGAGCTTCTTGTGCAGATGAATTTTTATTTTTATATTTTCTTATCTCAACATATTTGTTTCCATAAGCAGATTCTATCTCAGCTTTTACTGCTGTTAATGCATCATCAGATAAATTTACACTATCCGTTCTCATATATGTGATATGTCCAGATTCGTATAATTGTTGTGCAACACGCATCGTTCTCGAAACTGAAAAACCTAATTTACGAGATGCTTCTTGTTGCAAAGTTGATGTTGTAAACGGCGCAGAAGGTGTACGTTTTGCAGGTTTCTTTTGTAAATCATTTACTTTAAAATCTGCTCCAACACACGTTTCTAAGAAATCTTCGGCTTCTTTTAACGTTGAAAATTCTTTTGTTAAAACTGCTTTTAATGTTCTTCCTTCATTCGTTTCGAAAATTGCAATGAATTTATATGACGAAACTGGAACAAAATTTTGAATTTCTTTTTCACGTTCAACAATTAATCGAACAGAAACTGATTGAACACGACCTGCAGATAAACCTGGTTTGATTTTCTTCCATAAAATTGGTGACATTTCGAAACCAACTAATCTGTCCAAAACACGACGAGCTTGTTGCGCATCAACCAAATTTTCGTCAATTTGACGTGGATTTTCTACTGCGCGCTGAATCGCTTTTTTCGTAATTTCATTAAAAACAATACGTTTTGTATCTTTCTTTTCTAATCCTAGAACGTTATACAAATGCCAAGAAATTGCTTCTCCTTCGCGGTCCTCATCGGATGCTAACCAAATTGTTTGGGCTTTCGAAGACAATTTTTTTAGTTTACTTACAACGTCCTTTTTATCAGGTGTTACTTCGTATATTGGCTTATAATGATTCTCGATTTCGATTCCCATTCCTTTCTTTGGTAGATCGACTACGTGACCAAAACTTGATTCCACGATAAAATCATCACCTAAAAAACCTTGAATGGTTTTAGCTTTTGCTGGGGACTCAACAATAACGAGATTTTTAGACATATTGTTTTCTTAAAAAATTTCTGCAAAATTAATAACAAAAAAATGAAGCAGCCAAAAATGATTTTCAACTGCTCCGTATTTTTATCTATTTCATGTAAGGATTATCCTTGTAAATATCTGTTCCGATTTGGTCTATTTCTGATTGTTCATCATCAAAACCAACTACTTCTTTGTATAATACATATATCACAACATATACCAATGGTACAGCTGGAATAATACCTATACAACATAAAATAAGTCCTAATATAATTATACCTACCAACATCCAAAAAACAACAAAGAAGCTTCCGAAGTTTTTGAAAGCTAGTTTCATACTATAATTTAGCGCATCTTTAATATCTGCAGAAGCAAAAATAATTAATGGAACTGCTAACATCCACATTGTAGAAATAATAAAAACTGGTAAAACACATAATGCTAATGCAATATAACTAACGACCTGAACGATTAATGTTACAAGAAAAAGATTTAAGAATTTACCATCTTTATAGTGAATAAAAATATCACTTAATTCAGGATTCTTATTAAAATCATATTTATAAGCCATTGTATAAATACTATATAAAATAGGATATAAAGCAGCAGATAAAATATTAGTTAAAATCATTGAAATAATTGTAGAAGAATTTAAAAGTAATTCTTTATACATTTCCATAACCGCATCAGGATCTCCACTATTAGCTATAGCTTGAATTTCTTCTTCATCAAGCGCAACAGGAAAAACAAGTCCAACTAACATATTAATAATCCATGATGTAATTGCATAAATTATCAATGCTAAAATTGCATAACCCGCAATTCCAGAAAAAATACTCCAAGCTTTTTCAAAAATTTGACCAGCCTTTAATTGAAAGCCATTTGAAAGCTTTTCTTCTATTCTACCTTGTACTCTATTATCCATTTTAAGTGTTTTTTCATTTAGATTTCCTCAAATCTACAAAATGTTAATAAAATGCAAAAGAAAATTTTACTGCCAATATGTCACATAGATTTATTATTTTTGCACGATAAAATATCCATTTTAGAATGCATACAGAAGAAAAACATATAGATGAAGCAAGACAAGGAGAAGCTTTGATGACTGCTCCTACTCGTAATGCAACAAAGAAATTATTCTTAGAAAGTTACGGATGTCAAATGAATTTCTCGGATAGTGAAATTGTTGCATCTATTCTAAATAACGAAGGTTACCAAACCACTCAAAAAGTTGATGAAGCAGATTTAATTCTTTTAAATACTTGTTCAATTCGTGAAAAAGCGGAACAAACAGTTCGTAAACGTTTAGGAACATTAAACGCAATCAAAAAACAAAATCCAAGTCTTAAAATTGGTGTTTTGGGTTGTATGGCGGAACGTTTAAAACATAAATTCTTAGAAGAAGAACATTTAGTTGATATCGTTGTTGGACCAGATGCTTACCGCGATTTACCAAACTTAATCAACGATGTAGAAGATGGTCGTGATGCGGTAAATGTACAATTATCAAAAGAAGAAACGTATGCCGAAATTTCTCCTGTTCGTTTAGGTGGAAATGGCGTTACAGCTTTCGTTACGATTACTCGTGGTTGCGATAACATGTGTACATTCTGTGTTGTACCTTTTACACGTGGTCGTGAGCGTTCTCGTGATCCACACTCAATTTTGAATGAATGTAAAGAATTAGCAGAGTCTGGTTACAAAGAAATTACACTTTTAGGTCAAAATGTCGATTCATATTTATGGTATGGTGGAGGACCAAAAAAGGATTTCAAAAATGCAACTGATATTCAGAAAGCAACTGCTGTAGATTTTGCGCAATTATTAGACATGGTTGCTACGCAGTTTCCTAATATTCGTTTACGTTTTTCAACTTCAAATCCACAAGATATGGAAGAAGGTGTATTGCAAATGATGGCGAAACACAAAAACATTTGTAAATACATTCACTTACCTGTTCAATCGGGTTCTACGACTGTTTTAGAGCGTATGAATCGTCAACATACTCGTGAAGAATATTTCGAATTAATTGATAAAATTCGTCGTATCGTTCCAGATTGTGCTTTATCGCACGATATGATTGCAGGTTTTTGTGGAGAAACAGAAGAAGAACATCAAGATACATTATCGTTAATGGAATATGTGAAATATGATTTCGGTTATATGTTTGCTTATTCTGAGCGTCCTGGAACACCAGCGCACAAAAAAATGCCTGATGATGTTTTACCAGAAGATAAAAAACGTCGTTTACAAGAAATCATCGAAATGCAACAAAAACATTCTGCTGAGCGTATGAATAGTTATGTTGGAAAAACTCATGAAGTTTTGATTGAAGGTAACTCTAAACGTGACGAAAATTTCTGGTATGGACGTAACACACAAAATGCGGTTTTAGTTTTCCCTAAAGTGGAAGGAACTAAAGTTGGTGATTTTGTAAACGTAAAAGCAAATAGCTGTACAACGGCTACTTTGATTGGTGAAATGATTGAAGATTAATTTTTTCAACTTGTTATACTGAACTTATTTCAGTATCATTTTTCAAATCAAAAAACTGATGAGATTGAAAATTTCAATTTCGAAAACCTAAAAAATTAAAAAATGGATTCTTTACAAACTATCAAACAACGTTTTGGAATCATTGGAAATAATGTAGCCTTGAATCGCGCTTTAGAAAAGGCGATTCAGGTTGCACCTACCGACATTTCTGTTCTTGTTATCGGAGAAAGTGGTGTTGGTAAAGAATTTATTCCGAAAATTATTCACAATCAATCAGCACGCAAACACAATAATTATATTGCGGTGAACTGTGGTGCGATTCCAGAAGGAACAATAGATTCTGAATTATTTGGACACGAAAAGGGTGCTTTTACAGGTGCAACACAAACACGTAAAGGTTATTTTGAAGTAGCGGATGGCGGAACAATTTTCTTAGATGAAGTTGGTGAATTACCTTTAGCAACACAAGTGCGTTTATTACGCATTTTGGAGTCGGGTGAATTTATGAAAGTTGGTTCTTCGGAGCTTCAAAAAACAAATGTTCGTGTTGTTGCAGCAACGAATGTAAAATTATTAGAAGCTGTTGAAAAAGGTAAATTTCGTGAAGATTTATATTATCGATTAAATACAGTTCAAATTGATATTCCAGCTTTGCGCGAGCGTAAAGAAGATATCAATTTATTGTTCCGAAAATTTGCTTCAGATTTTGCGAATAAATACAGAATGCCTCATATTGAGCTTTCTCCAGAAGCGCAAAACTATATTGCAAATTATCCTTGGCCAGGAAATGTGCGTCAATTGAGAAATTTTGCTGAACAAGTTTCTGTTGTTGAAAAAGACCGTGTGATTTCCTTAGAAAAAATCATGGAATTATTACCTAATAATTCAACAATGTTAACGGTTACAAATAAATCGAAAGATGGAAGTTCTTCTGATTTTATGGAACGTGAATTATTGTTCAAAGTTTTATTGGACATGAAAAAAGATTTGAACGATTTGCGTGCTTTAACATTAGATTTGATCAAACACAAAGATGTTGAAGATTTTAATGGCAATACGCAAGAATTGATTCAACGCGTTTATCAAGATCAAAACGAACCAGAAGAAGATTTTGTACCAAGTCAATATAATTTGGTTCCAACGAAATCTGCTCCAATCACACCAAGTTATCAACAACCGCAATACGATTATTCGAACGATGTATACGACGTAAGTCCAATCGAAGAACCAGAGTCACTTTCGTTGCAAGATAACGAAAAGGAAATGATAAAATTGGCATTAGAAAAACATAAAGGAAAACGTAAAATGGCGGCTGACGAATTGGGAATTTCTGAGCGAACATTGTACCGAAAAATCAAACAATATCATTTGTAATATGAACAAAATAAAACTATTCGTCCTTAGTATTTTTGCTATTTTTAGTTTAACAGGATGTATAAAATATTCACTTTCGGGAGCTGCAATTCAACCAGATTGGAACACAATTTATGTGGCAACTTTCCCGAATTATGCACCTCAACAAAATCCTACTTTAAGTCAAGATTTAACCATTGCAATTCAAGATATTTTTAGAAGTAGAACGAAATTGAAATTAAATTCGAACGAAAATTCTGACTTAATTATCGAAGGTGAAATTACGGGATACGATGTTGTTCCTGAAGCAATTCAATCGAATGATATTGCAGCAAAAAACCGTTTGACAATTTATGTAAAAGTTCGATATATCAACAATAAAGACGAATCAAAAAGTTATGACAGAACATTTTCTGCTTTCCAATTATATGACGGAAATGCGATGTTAAGCGCTGTAGAATCGTCAATTGTTCCATTAATTATTGATGATATTCGCGACCAAGTTTTTGCGTCTATTGCGATGGATTGGTAAAAAAATAACCTTATATTTGAGCAATGACCAGAATTGAATATTTAGTAGCACATCCGTACGAAGTCGAGAAATCGGACATTCCACTTCTTAAAAAAGAAGTAGAAAAATATCCGTATTTCTACACATTGCGTGCTTTGTTACTTTATGGTTTGAAAAAGGAAAATCATCCTTCTTTTGAGGATTATTTGAACAAAACGTCAATTCACAGCAGCAATCGTGTCGATTTGTATCATTACATCAATTCGGAACCAATTCAGAAAGAAGTTAAAGTAGAAAATGAAACTATTTCTCCTGAAATGGAAGAAGAAAAAGTAGAAGAATTAGTTGAAAACGAAATTATTTCTGAACCAATTTTAGAAAATTCTACTTCTGAAATCATCGAAAACAATAACGAAACAGTTGAAGTTGTTGATGAAATCATTGAAGAAAAGGAAAAAGAATCTAATCAAGAAATTGAGGTTGTTTCTGACATAAATTCTGATGAAATTAATGAAGATATTGTGGACGAAATGATCGAAAATAATACAGAAGAATCGGAATTGAGAACAGATCATGTGGTTGACATTATTTCGGATGAAGAATTGAACGAAGTTGCTGAAATCACAAATAAAGTTGTGGTAGAAAATCATTCGAAAGAAGAAAATTTAACTTCTGAGAATGATATCGAAAATGCTGTTCAACAAACTTCTGGAATTGAAATTATTGAATCTGAACCTCAGCAAGTAATTGAAACAATAGAAGATAATCAGCAAGAAGAAATTGTAGAAGGATTGTCTGAAAATGCGGAAGTAATTGAAAAATCTGAACCTGAAATGGTTGAAGAAAAAGTAGAGATCATTGAAAATAATTCGGATGAATCGACGTTTTCTTTTTCAGATTGGTTGAAAAAAGTTCCTTCTCAATCAAAAACACAACAAGAGATTGAAGAAGAGCAAGAAATTGCAGAAAGAGAAATAAAATATAAGTTGATTGATGACTTTTTGGAAAAAAATCCGAAAATCGTTCCGATGAAAAAAACGGATATTACACCAGTCAGCACACCATCAAATTTCGTTCAGAATACGGAAGAATATTCGGATTTGATGACCGAAACTTTAGCTCAAATTTATATTGAGCAAAAAAAATATGATAAGGCAATTAAAGCTTATAAGATATTAATTTTGAAATATCCAGAAAAAAATAGTTTATTTGCAAATCGAATTAAAGAAATTGAAAATTTAAAAAACTCTAAATAATAAAATGGGACTATTTCAGTTTTTCATGATTATTATCATGATTTTATGTGTATTATTAGTACTAATCGTATTATCTCAAAACCCTAAAGGAGGAGGATTATCTTCTACTTTCGGAGGTGGCGGAGGAAGCCAAATGTTTGGAGTTCAAAGAACAAATAAATTCTTAGACAACACAACTTGGGGATTATTTATCGCTGTAATCGTATTGATTATTGGAGCAAGTGCTTCGCATGAAAATCCAAATGCGATAAAACCAATTAAGCCAAATGTTACGGCACCGGCTAATAATTTACCAACGCAACCTGCTGCAAACGGAGCAAGTCAAAATCAATTACCAGCTCAACCAGCGAAGTAATTTTGATAAAAAAATATACAAGCCTCACAATTTGTGAGGCTTTTTTTGTTGATTGATTAATATAATCTTTAAATTTATCAAAACCTAAATTATGAAAACATTCGTTTCATTAATAATCATCCTACTTACTTTTATAAGCTGTGTTGGTCAAAAATTGTATCAGAAAATTCCAAAAGAAAATTATCAATTACTCACAACTTTTTCTGCGCAATATGAATTATCAGGAACACATTTCTTCAAAAATGAAACTGAATTAAACAATATGTATGCTACATTACCAAAAGATTACAAGAAATCATTACCTCGTTTCGTTATCGATTATGAAAAAAATCAAATAATTTTGATTCCTCACAAACATATTAATTCATATAATATTGATTCTATTACTGGTAATGAAAAGATTTATAATTTACATTTAACACCTATAAAAGGAATTAATCAAACACAAGACTCTTCAAATTTATTGATGATGATTGTACCTAAATCAGTGAAGAAAATTTTAGTAAAAACTAAATAAAAATGGAAAAATCTATATCTAAATATTTACTTATTTGTCTTGCATTTAGCACAAACTTATTTGCTCAACAAAACTTTTGGAAAACTAACAATGCGAAAGGAAGTATTTCTAAAGAGCAATTAAATACAAGAGCACATATACCAACTAAATCTGTTAAATTAGATTTAGCTTATGATAATTTGGTCAACTATTTAAACAATACGAATCAACAAAGTTTTTTATTAAACTTTCCAACTGAAAATGGAAAGTTTAATACATATCGTATTGTAGAAACTTCAAATTTATCCCCTGAATTACAAACTAAATACCCAGATATAAAATCTTTTTCTGGGTACAATACAAATGATTTGTCGGAGAAAATAAATTTTAGTTTATCTCCTCAATTCGGTTTGTATGGTTTAGTTTCAAACGGTAATAAAACAGTATTAATAGACGCTTATACTAAAAATAAAGCGTCATATATTGTATATGATAAAAAAGATTTAGTTAATACAAATTCTTTCAAATGTACTACAGAACCTTCCGAAAGTGCTCTTGGGATAGATAATTTAAATTTTGAAACTATTAAACAATCCTCTCGAACAGCAACTCAAAATGGAAGTTTAAGAAAATTTAGATTAGCCATTACAACAACGACTGAATATTCAGATTTTGTAATCAAACAAGCTAATTTATCATCTGGTACAGAAACTCAAAAGAAAGCTGCAATATTAGCTGCAGTCAATTTATCACTCACACGAATTAATGGCGTTTTAAAAAATGATGTTGGTGTTTTTTTAGAATTAATTCCAAATACTGATCAATTATTTTTTATTGATTCTGATTCTTTCCAAGACCCTAATATTAATTCTGATTCTGCAGCAAGATACAATCTTGACGAAAATATTACTGTTACAAATAATGTTATTGGAGTTGCTAACTACGATATTGGTCATTTATTTTTTCAAGTGAATAATGATAATGATTCAAATGGATTGGCCAATACACCAGCAGTTTGTAACAATAGAGTAAAAGCAGGAGGAGTAACTGGTACAATAGTCCCTATTGGAGATGCTTTTGATATTGATTACACAGCACACGAGATTGGTCATCAATTGGGTGCCTATCATACACAAAACAACAATTGTAATCGTACACTTAGCAGTTCTGTTGAGCCTGGTAGTGGTTCTACAATTATGGCTTACACTGGTATCTGTTCTCCAAATGTACAAAATCAAAGTAATGCATATTTCCATACAAAAAGTTTAGAAGAAATGGCAAGAGTGATAAATTCTGTGAATTGTGGACAATTCGTTACTACAGCAAATACAGCTCCCACAATAACTTCTACTTTGAAAACCGAATATAAAATTCCAATTTCAACTGCATTTGCTTTGGAAACCCTAGCTTCTGACTCAAATAATGATCAATTAACATATTCTTGGGAACAAATGAATCCTGAAGTTTCTGAAACTTCTATTAAATCACTTCCTCCTATTTCGTCTAATTCTCAAGGTCCAAATTTCAGATCATTCTCTCCACAAAAAGTTGGAATTCGTTATTTTCCTCGTTTAGAAAAAATTATTTCAAATGAATTAGTATTTCAAACAAATCCATATCTGTCAAACGTTTCAAATTACGATAAAAACAACTGGGAAGTCATCCCTTCTGTTCCTCGTACAATGAATTTCTCTGTTACAGTTCGTGATAATAATTCTGAAGTTGGATTAACCGCTCGACAAAATGTTCAATTAAACTTTCTAAATTTCGGTCCATTCAAAGTTACTTCGCAATCAATCGCAGAAAATTGGAAACAAAATAACACTGCTACAATTACTTGGGATGTTGCAGGAACTGATGCAAACGGTATTGACACACAAAATGTAAAAATTTTGTTATCAGTTGATGGTGGAAAAACATTTGATTATGTTTTAGCTGAATCAGTTCCGAACAACGGTTCTTATACATTCACAGTTCCTGCAGGCTTAGGAATTACCAATAAAGCGAGAATTATGATTAAAGCAATTGATAACGTTTTCTTAGCTGTTAACTCTACTGATTTTTCTATAGAAAGTTCTTTAACTACAAATGATATAAAAGGAAAAGATTTAGCGACAATTTCTCCAAATCCTTCAAATGGAATAATCAATCTAGATTTTACAAAATCATTTACAACAGGTAAAATTACGGTGACAGATTTAGCAGGAAGAACAGTTTACTCAAACAAATTGAATTCTTCGAAATCTCAACAAGTTAATTTATCTAGTTTATCAAATGGAGTTTACATTGTTTCGATTGAAGCTGGCAACGAACAATTCACGAAAAAAGTGATTATCAAAAAATAATTATTCATAAAAATTACTTTAAATGCCAAGTTGTCTGACAGCTTGGCATTTTTATTTTTTCTCATTACAATTAACTAATCCATAATGGCAGAAATTGGCTATTGGCACGTTTTTCGTTGATTAAAAATCATCAATTTAGAAAAAATAAAAAATACAAATATGTCACAATTAAACATTAAACCATTAGCAGATAGAGTGGTTATTGAGCCTGCTCCAGCAGAAACTAAAACAGCTTCAGGAATTATTATCCCAGATTCAGCAAAAGAGAAACCACAAGAAGGAATTGTTGTTGCAGTTGGTAATGGTAAAAAAGATGAACCAATGACTGTTACAGTTGGTGATAAAGTTCTTTACGGTAAATATTCAGGAACTGAGTTAAAATTAGAAGGTAAAGATTACTTAATCATGCGTGAAGCTGATATTTTGGCAATCATCTAAATTTAGTTGTAATAAGTAAAATGTATTAGGTACAAAGTAACTTATTTTTTAATTTTTAATCATATTCGACTTAAGGCTTAAGGCTTAAGACAACAAAACATAAACAAAATGGCAAAAGATATTAAATTCGATATTGAATCAAGAGACGCTTTAAAAAGAGGTGTTGATGCATTAGCAAATGCAGTTAAAGTAACATTAGGACCAAAAGGTCGTAACGTAGTTTTAGAAAAATCTTTCGGTGCTCCACATGTAACTAAAGACGGAGTTTCTGTAGCAAAAGAAATCGAATTGGAAGATCCAATCGAAAACTTAGGTGCGCAAATGGTGAAAGAAGTTGCTTCTAAAACAAATGACGTTGCTGGTGATGGTACTACAACTGCTACAGTTTTAGCTCAAGCTATCGTTCGCGAAGGTTTGAAAAACGTTGCTGCAGGTGCAAACCCTATGGACTTAAAACGTGGTATTGATAAAGCTGTTGCTGGAATCGTTGCTAACTTAAGAGAGCAATCTCAAGAAGTTGGTGATTCATCAGAAAAAATCAAACAAGTTGCTTCTATCTCTGCAAATAATGATGATACAATTGGATCATTAATCGCAGAAGCTTTTTCTAAAGTTGGAAAAGAAGGGGTTATCACTGTTGAAGAAGCGAAAGGAACAGAAACTTATGTTGACGTTGTAGAAGGGATGCAATTCGATCGTGGATATCAATCTCCTTACTTCGTTACAAATGCAGATAAAATGATTGCTGAATTAGAGAATCCTTACATCTTATTATGTGAGAAAAAAATATCTAACTTACAAGAAATCTTACCTTTATTAGAGCCAGTTGCTCAATCAGGTCGTCCATTCTTAATCATTTCTGAAGAAGTTGAAGGTCAAGCTTTAGCTACTTTAGTGGTTAACCGTTTAAGAGGTTCTTTAAAAATTGCTGCTGTTAAAGCTCCAGGATTCGGAGATCGCAGAAAAGCAATGTTACAAGATATCGCTATCTTAACAGGAGGAACTGTTATTTCTGAAGAGCAAGGAATTACATTAGAAACGGCTACTTTAGAAATGTTAGGTACTGCAGAAAGAATAGTTATCGACAAAGACAATACAACTATTGTTAACGGAGCTGGTGATGCAGAACAAATCAAATCTCGTGTTAACCAAATTAAAGCGCAAGTAGAAACAACTACTTCTGACTATGACCGCGAAAAATTACAAGAGCGTTTAGCTAAATTAGCTGGAGGTGTTGCTGTATTATACGTTGGTGCTGCTTCTGAAGTTGAGATGAAAGAAATCAAAGACCGTGTTGATGATGCTTTACACGCAACTCGCGCAGCTGTAGAAGAAGGTATCGTTGCTGGTGGTGGTGTTGCTTTTGTTAGAGCTTTATCTAACTTAACAATTGATACTACAAATGCTGACGAAGCGACAGGTGTTAAAATTGTAACGCGTGCAGTTGAAGAGCCATTACGCCAAATCGTTCACAACGCTGGTGGTGAAGGTTCTGTAGTTGTTGCAAAAGTAAAAGAAGGAAATGGAGATTTCGGATACAATGCAAAAACTGACGAATATGTAAACATGATCGAGGCTGGAGTTATTGATCCAACTAAAGTTGCTCGTGTTGCATTAGAAAACGCTGCTTCTGTTGCAGGTATGTTAATTACTACTGAAGCGGTTGTTACAGAAATTAAAAAAGATGAGCCAGCTATGCCACCAATGGGAGGTGGAATGCCAGGAATGATGTAATCATCAACTCATAAAAATATACAATAGAAAAAGCCATTCAGAATTCTGAATGGCTTTTTCATTAAGTCATAAATAATAAAAACTATATAATCGTCGATTTCCCCATCAATACATTTTCAAAATTGAAATATGAATGATGATCATGATCGCTCAATAATATCTTCGCAATATAATTTGCTACAACAGACGTCGAATAATCACTCGTTTCATCTAAATCTGAAGTCACAATCAAATTATTAATCGCATTTTCCACCGCATTTTCTATTGCTTTTGCCCCTTCTTCTAATTCCAAATAACGCAACATCATTGCGGCACTCAAAATAGAAGCCATCGGGTTTGCAATTCCTTTTCCTTTTGCCTGTGGATACGAACCATGAATAGGCTCGAACAATGCATTTTCTGTACCAATAGAAGCCGAAGGCAACAAACCTATACTTCCTCCAATTACACTTCCTTCGTCCGAAATAATATCACCAAACATATTCTCTGTCAAAATCACGTCAAATTGTTTTGGATTGATAATTAATTGCATCGCTGCGTTATCAACAAACAAGAAATCTAACTCAACTTCTGGATATTCTTGGCTAATATCCATCGCAACTTTTCTCCACAAACGAGACGTGTCCAATACATTTGCCTTGTCTACCAACGTTACTTTTTTGCGACGTTTCATTGCTTCCTGAAAAGCTAAATGTGTAATTTGTTCAATATCTTTTCTATTGTACGAACATGTATCATACGCATGCGAACCATCTTGCGCCGTAAATTTTTCTCCGAAATAAATTCCATTAATCAACTCACGAAAAATTACCATATCCGTTCCTTCGATGTGCGAACGTTTCAATGGACTTTTCCCCAACAAAGATTCGTAAGCCTTGATTGGACGGATATTTGCAAATAAACCAAGTTCCTTTCTCAGCTTTAACAAACCTTGTTCGGGACGAACTTTTGCGTTCGGATTATTATCATATTTTGGATCTCCAATAGAACCAAACAAAACCGCATCTGCATCTTTACATAATTGCAACGTCGCATCAGGCAAAGGATTTCCCGTTTCGTCAATCGCAATTGCACCAATCAAAGCTTCCTCAAATTCGAAATTATATTTAAAAATTTGTTCAACGACTTTCAGAACTTTTATTGTTTCCGAAACGACTTCTGGTCCTATTCCATCGCCAGAAAGTACTGCAATTTTATGCGTTTTCATGTTGTAAAGATTTATGGTTTTGTTCGTAAGTTTCTATTTTATCTTTTTGACTGATTAAAAAATCAATGTCATCATATCCATTTAATAAACAGATTTTTTTATAAGAATCAACATCAAAGTTGATGGTTTGATCTTGAATTTTTAAGGTTTGATTTTCTAAATTAACTTCAAATTCTGTTGAAGGATTTTGATCGATGATTTCAAAGATTTGATTTAAAATTTCATCTGAAACAACGATTGGTAAAATTCCGTTATTCAATGCATTTCCTTTAAAAATATCTGCAAAATAACTACTAATTACCACATCAAATCCGTAATCTTTGATTGCCCAAGCAGCGTGTTCTCGGCTACTTCCACAACCAAAATTTTTACCAGCAACTAATATTTTTCCAGCATATTTTGAATCATTCAGCGGGAAATTTTCAATTGATTGATTATCTTGATTAAATCGCCAATCTCTGAATAAATTATCTCCAAAACCTTCTCTACTAATCGCTTTCAAAAAACGAGCTGGAATAATTTGATCCGTATCTATATTTTCTATTTTAATCGGAACAGCCGATGATTTTAATTGATTGATTGAATCCATTTTGAGTAAATTTTAATTGATATCAACAATTTTTCCGTGAATTGCAGCAGCAGCAGCAATCAAAGGACTTGCTAATAATGTTCTTGAATTTGGACCTTGACGGCCTTCAAAATTTCTATTCGAAGTCGAAACACAATATTTTCCTTCTGGAACTTTATCGTCATTCATCGCCAAACAAGCCGAACAACCTGGTTCGCGCAATTTGAATCCAGAAGCTTCAAAAATTTTATCCAAACCTTCTTCTATCGCTTGCTTTTCTACTTGTTTCGATCCTGGAACAATCCACGCAGTTACATTTTCATTGCGCTGTTTTCCTTTCACATAATTTGCTACTTCACGCAAATCTTCGATTCTTGCATTGGTACAACTTCCAATAAACACATAATCAATTGGATGATTGATGATTGATTGATTATCTTGGAATCCCATATATTTCAACGCTTTTTCAAACGATTCTTTTTCATTATCACTTAACGAATCTTTAGAAGGAATGATATCTTTTACAGAAATTCCCATTCCCGGATTCGTCCCAAACGTAATCATTGGATAAATGTCCGCCGCATCAAATTCTATTTCCTCATCAAAAATGGCATCAGCATCACTTGGTAACGTTTTCCAATACGCTACTTTTTGCTCCCACTCTTCTCCTTTCGGGGCAAATGGTTTATCTTTTAAATAAGCAAAAGTCGTTTCGTCTGGTGCAATCATTCCGCCACGAGCGCCCATTTCAATCGACATATTACAAACTGTCATTCGACCTTCCATCGACATATTCTCGAAAACATCTCCAGCATATTCACAGAAATAACCTGTTCCTGCATTTGTTCCAACTTTAGAAATGATATATAAAATCACATCTTTTGGTTGAACATTTGGATTCAGTTTTCCATTGACTTTGATTCGCATCGACTTCGGTTTATTCATCAACAAACATTGACTTGCAAAAACCTGCGCGACTTGACTTGTTCCAATTCCGAAAGCAATTGCTCCAAAAGCACCATGCGTAGACGTGTGACTATCACCGCAAACCATACTCATTCCCGGTTGCGTAACACCCAATTCTGGCGCAATAATGTGAACAATTCCTTGATACGGATGACCTAAGCCATAAAAAGTAATATTATTTTTTTCGCAATTAATTGCTAATTGCTCTAATTGTTGTTTTGATAATGGATCTCGAACCGGCTGATCTTGATTAATCGTTGGTACATTATGATCCGCAGTTGCTACAATTTGATCTGGACGAAAAATTGGAATATTTCTCCCTTCTAATTCTGCAAAAGCTTGCGGACTTGTCACTTCGTGAATTAAATGTTTATCAATATAAATCACTTGTGGTCCATTTTCTACTTGGCTGACAACATGAGCATCCCACACTTTATCGAATAATGTTCTCATGCGAATTTTCTTTGTGTTGATTGGTTAAACTGATGCATTAGTCCAAGTAAATCTTCGCGAACAACTTCTTTCTTCGAATCTGCGATTTCTAAAAATTGTTCATATAAAATATCTAATTCATTTTTAGATGTATCAAAACCGATATCTTTCAGACGATAAGCTAACGCTGAACGTCCACTACGAGCTGTCAAAATAATTGATGACTCATTAACACCAACATCTGCTGGATTGATAATTTCGTATGTTTCACGATTTTTAATCACACCATCTTGATGAATTCCAGAACTGTGCGCAAACGCATTCGATCCTACAATTGCTTTGTTTGGTTGTACCATCATTCCCATTGTTTCAGAAGTTAATTGACTTAATTCTGTTAACATTTGAGCATTGATATCTGTATAGAAATTCAACTCTTTGTGTTGTCTAAAAATCATCACAATTTCTTCTAAAGCGGTATTACCAGCGCGCTCACCAATTCCATTAATCGTACATTCTATTTGGCGTGCTCCATTTATTGCTCCTGCAACTGCATTCGCTGTCGCTAAACCTAAATCATTATGATTATGACAAGAAATAATAACATTATCAATCCCTTGAACATGATCTTTCAAATATTTAATTTTATTTCCGTATTCAAAAGGTAAACAATAACCCGTTGTATCTGGAATATTAAGAACCGTCGCACCAGCTTTGATTACTTCTTCACAAACTTGAGCAAGAAAAGCATTATCCGTTCTTCCTGCATCTTCAGCATAAAACTCAACATCATCTACAAATGTTTTTGCATAAGCAACCGCTTCAACTGCACGTTCGATAATAGCTTCACGATTCGAATTAAATTTGTGAATAATATGAGAATCCGAAGTTCCAATTCCGGTATGGATTCTTGGTTTTACCGCATATTGTAAAGCTTTAGCTGCAGATTCTATATCTTTTTTGTTTGCGCGAGTTAAACCACAAACTGTGGCATTTTTCACTAATTTTGAAATTGCATTTACGGCTTCGAAATCTCCAGGACTTGAAATTGGAAAACCAGCCTCGATAATATCAACGCCTAATTCGTCCAATCGAGCCGCAATTTCTAACTTCTGTTTTTTGTTTAACTTACACCCCGGCACTTGCTCTCCATCTCTCAGTGTCGTATCAAAAATTTGAATCTTCTCAGCACTCATTGCAATTAGTTTTGTTTGTTATTGTGATGTAAAATTAAAATTGTACTAACTTTAAATTTTCAAATTGAAATAGGTTTTACAATTCTTAAAGCCGAAATATTTTACTCAATTATTTTATTTTCAATCAATTACATACAATTTAATTACAATGTCAAATCATAACAAAGACGCACTATTTAGTTTAATAAAGTCGCTTAATCGTTCCGAAAAACGTCAATTCAAGCTTTATGTAAATCGTTTGCAAATTAATGCAGATGCAAAATTTTTGTTATTATTTGAAGCGTTGGATAAGTTGGAAGAATATGATGAAACGTTAATTTTAAAGAAAAAAATTACCACGAAACAACAATTATCAAATCTAAAAGCGCATTTGTACAAACAAATTTTGTTTAGCTTGAGGATGAATCCTTCGCAACAGAATTCGCGTATGCAAATACGTGAACAATTTGATTTTGCTACAATTTTATACCAAAAAGGCTTGCACAAGCAAAGTCTAAAAATGTTGGACAAAGCCAAAACTCAAGCCTTAGATTTTGACGAAAAAGCTATTGCTTATGATATTTTAGAGCTCGAAAAAATTATCGAATCGCAATTTATTACGCGAAGTATTTCTGGTCGTGCAGATCAATTGATTGAGCAATCAGAAGAGTTAAGTTTACAGAATTTACAAGCGAGTAAATTATCTAATTTATCGCTGAAATTATATAGTATTTTGCTCGAAAATGGGTATTCAAAAGATGATGAAGAAATTCAAAAAATTCAGAATTTCTTTGATTCGGAAACAAAAAATATCGATTTTAAGAAATTAAAATTCAAAGAGAAATTATGGTTTTATAAAGCAAATGTTTGGTTGTCGATGTTAACGCAAAACCTTCATTCTGCCTATGAATTTTCTAAAAAATGGGTTGAGTTATTTTACGAGAAAAAAGAGCGAATTCTTAGTCATCCTGTTTGGTTTATCAAAGGAAATTCATATTTATTGAAAATTTTATATCTGAAAAAAAATTCAGAAGAATTCAAATTTTGGTTTGATAAATTGGAATCTGTTTACGAGATTTTGCCTCAAAATGATAATGTGGAAGCCCTTTGGTTTATCAATAAATTTAATAGTAAACTGAATTATTTTTTCATTAATCCGAAAGAAAATATTAGTCCATTTTTGATTAAAGATATTTTGCGCGAAATAAAATTGCATCAACATAAAATCGATAATCATCATATTTTGGTGCTTTATCTAAAGATTGCTGCGTATTATTTTCTGAATAAAGATTGGGATAATTCCTTTGATTATTGTCAAAAAATTATCAATAGTGAATCTACAATTCAAGAAGATTTACATTTTTACACCTTAGTTTTGATTATGATGAATTTGTATGATTCTGGCAACGATCAAGAATTGGATATGTATTCGTACAAAACGCATCAATTCTGCAAAAAGATGAAAAATAGTAACATTATTACACGAAAAATTAGTTTATTTTTTATTGAGTTGAATGATTTGTATCCTCATGAAAAAGTGAAAGCTTTTCGAGAATTAGATGATTTCTTGAAAGATTCGGACAATCAAAATTTGTTGCGAAGAAATACCAATTACATCAATCTTAGACGTTGGATGGAAGAAAAAATTTAAATTTCATGAATTCAAATTAATAATTTCTCTCTATTTATCAAGTAAAGACAATTAATAAATCTAGAGTTCAATAATTTTCTATAAAATAAAATCTATTCAAATTATCTCAAAACAATAATTTATGTAAAAAATCATTGTTTTTTCTGCGTATTATTTCGCAAAAAAGGCTATTTATTAATACCTTTGCAACGTAAATATATTTTTGAGAAATGGAAAAACAACCTCAAGAGGTAGTGTTAGTTGGTGCTGGTATCATGAGTGCTACTTTAAGCATACTTCTTAAAAAAATAAATCCGGCTATTAAGATTTCTGTTTTCGAAAAATTAGATAAGATTGGATTTGAAAGTTCTGATGCTTTCAATAATGCAGGTACTGGTCACTCTGCTTTTTGTGAATTGAATTATACGCCAATGGACAAAAATGGAGTGGTTAATATTGATAAAGCAATTAATATTGCAAAACAATTTGAAACTTCGAAAGAGTTTTGGTCTTACTTAGTCGAAAATAATTACGTTTCTTCTCCAGAAAAATTCTTACGTCCTACTCCACATATGTCTTTTGTTTGGGGCGATGACGATGTAAATTTCTTGAAAAAACGTTACGAAAAATTATCTCAACATCCTTTATTCAAGGATATGGAATATTCTGATGATGTTTCTAAAATCAAAGAATGGGCTCCATTAATTGTTGATGGTAGAAAAGGTAATGAAAAAGTTGCGGCAACGCATATGAACTTGGGAACTGATGTGAATTTTGGTGAATTAACGCGTCAAATTTTCAAAGGTTTACAAGACAAAAAAGAAATTACGTTAGAAACTGAACACGAAGTAAAAGACTTAACTCGTCTTAGCAACGGAAAATGGGCAGTTAAAGTAAAAGATTTAAAATCTGGAAATAACAAAGCGCTTAATGCTGATTTCGTATTTATTGGTGCAGGTGGTGGAGCAATTTTATTGTTGCAAAAATCTGGAATTCCAGAATCGAAAAAATTTGGAGGTTTCCCAGTTGGTGGACAATGGTTAATTTGTCAAAACGAAGAAGTAATCAAAAAACATCATGCAAAAGTATACGGAAAAGCGAAAATTGGTGCACCACCAATGTCTGTTCCTCACTTAGATACACGTGTTATTGATGGAAAACAATCTTTATTATTTGGACCATTTGCAACATTCTCAACAAAATTCTTAAAATACGGATCTAATTGTGATTTATTCAAATCTGTAAACTTAGGAAACGTAGGATTTTTGATGAATTGTGGTTTAAACAATATCGATTTAACTAAATACTTGGTAGAACAAGTGATGTTGTCTAAAGCAAAAAAAGTAGAAGAATTACAAGAATATTTCCCAGAAGCGAAATTAGAAGATTGGTTCGAACAAACTGCTGGACAACGTGTTCAAGTAATCGAAAAACAAGACGGAAAAGGAGTTTTGAAATTTGGTACAGAAATCGTTACATCTCAAGATGGAACAATGTCTGCCTTATTAGGAGCATCTCCAGGAGCATCTACATCTGTTAGCGCAATGTTGAACTTGATGAAACAATGTTTCCCAGACTTGATGAAAAACAACTGGAACGAAGCGATCAAAGAAATGATTCCTTCTTACGGTGAAGATTTAGCACAAGCTGAATTAGTTGAAGCATCAAGAGCACGTACAACTAAAGTGCTTAAAATTTTAGATTAAGATTTTTCTTACATCATATAATTATAAATCCTGATATTCATTTATCAGGATTTTATTTTTGCACAAAACTTAAGAGCATTAAAAAAAGGTTTGAGAATAAATTCTCAAACCTTTTAATTTTTTCTGAACATCTTAGTCTTTCTAGTCTTCGCTTTTGATAATTTCGTATTCAACTTGCATCACTCCTGTGTTGGTGTGACCAATTTCGCTGAATGCAGCTTGACTTAAGTCTAAAACTCTAGATTTAGCGTATGGACCTCTGTCGTTGATTTCTACAACCACAGATTTACCATTTCTGATATTCGTAACTTTTACTTTCGTACCAAATGGTAAAGACTTATGGGCAGCCGTTAGTTCGTGTTTGTCGTACGTTTCACCACTAGCTGTCTTGCGTCCGTGGAATTTGTCTCCATACCAAGAAACAACTCCTGTCGAGATTTTTCGAGCGCTATTCTCGATAAGTTCTCCAACCAACTTTTCATCTTCAACTGATAATGTATCTTTTTTGATGGTATCATTATCAATATCTTTACTAAATCTTTTCTCAGAAGCTGGCATAATAATTGTGTCATTATTACCAGAATCCTTAAAAATTTTACCATCAGCATTTGCTATTGGAAAAATCATTAACATTGCTATAAACGCTGTAATGCTTTTCGTCATCCTTTAGATATTTCTGATTTACTTTGCAAATTTAAGGGTATAAACAGCTTCTTATTTAGAATTATTCTAATCGATTGATTTTTAATTCTAAAATCTCTTGTGCTTTGCGAATTTAGATGCCTACAGCGATTTGTTAATTTAATGTTAAAATAAACTTATAATCCTAATTTTTTTGGCAATTATTTACTTAAATCGGATATGTTATTGATTATCAATAAATAATCATTTTGTATAATTTGAAGAAATTTATCAAATAAAGAAATAAAAAAGGTAAAGTTTATAAAACTTTACCTTTTCTTAATTTTTAAAGATTTAAAAATCAATTATAAACTAGCTAAAATGTCTTTTACTTTAGCCGAAATTAATTTTCCTTCCGCTTTACCAGCCAATTTAGATGAAGCAGCTCCCATTACTTTTCCCATATCTTTTGGAGAAGTAGCGCCAACCTCTGCAACAATTTCTGTAATTGCAGCTGTTAATTCTTCATCTGATAATTGAGCAGGTAAAAATTGTTGAATAACTTCTGCTTGCGCCAATTCTTTTTCAGCTAATTCTTTACGTTCGTTTGCTTCGAACTGTTCAGCAGCTTCTTTACGTTGTTTTACTAATTTTTGTAATAAAGCAATTTCTTGATCTTCTGATAATTCACCGTTAGCACCAGATGTTTTTGCTAATAATAATTCAGATTTTACAGCTCTTAAAGCTTCTAAAGCAACAGTATTTTTAGCTTTCATCGCTTCTTTTAACTGTGCCATTATTTGAGTTTCTAAATTCATTTGTTTTGCTTTTAGACTACAAATTTAAGACAAAAAAAGGCTCATCGCAAAAGCAATGAACCTTTTCTATAATAAGAATATTTTTTACGAGTGATCGTTTATTAATCTACGTTATCGTGTAGAAAATTGTTTGGACGAATTTGTGTTTCGTTGTTACGATTAGTTCCGACAGAAAAATCAGAAGATTGATTATCATTACGATCAGATAAATTCAATCCTTGACGTTTGTAAGCAGGAATTGCTTCGTATTCGTCTACTTGAGAATTCGTCATCGTATTGTTGAATTTAAAATTAAATTGTTTCAAACGATTTCTTCTCTCTTCAATCATACTATTCAATTCAGGATCATTTGATTGCTCAATTGGCTGACTAAATGGATCTATAGCAACTTGTACTTCTTCTGCTTGTGGAGCAGCTGATTGAGCTACATTAGATTGAATTGGTTCTACATTTCCATATCCTTCGTTCTTTGGAGCTTGGTATCCAGTATAATTATTTTGAGGATAATTTGACTGTTCTGAAGCTACAGGATTAGAATATGAATTATATGTTTGATTATTATTTACATTATTCGTTGGTTCTTGCGGACGATTAAAATCAGATTTCAAACGTGGTTCGAAATCATCGTAAGAACGTCTTTCTTGAACTGGCTCATCTTCAATATCATCTAAAACATAACGCTTTGGAGAATTATTTTCTTCGAAAGATTCTTCTGGCGTATTGTGATAAGTTTGTTGTTGAAAACTTTGGTTAATATCTGCTTGACGATAATTATTTTGAGGAGCCTCTGGCGTTTGATTTTGTTGAGGCGTTTGTGGTGCTTGTTGAGAAGCATTAGAACGACCAAAGTCTAACGTCATTGGTTTTACACGATTTACAAAAGGTTGCTCAACTGATAATGTTTTATTTATTGGTTGCTCTTCCTCTAATGTGTGTACAATTTTTTGTTCCTCTTTTCCTGTATACGCCTGATCTTCTGTAGGAAAACCTGTTGCCACAACAGTTACAGAGATAGAATCTCCTAAATCTAAGTCTTCACCAATACCCATGATAATATTTGCACTATTACCAGCTTCTTGTTGAATGTAATCATTGATGATACCAATTTCATCCATTGTAATTTCGTTATTACCAGACAAAATCAATAACAATACATTACGCGCACCTGTAATTTTGTTGTTGTTTAACAATGGAGAATCTAAAGCAGAAGAAATTGCATCTTTCGCTTTGTTTTCACCAGAACCTTGCGCAGATCCCATGATTGCTGTACCAGAATTTTTAAGTACTGTACGCGCATCACGTAAATCGATGTTCATTGCATAGTGTTGTGTAATAACTTCTGCAATTCCTTTAGCTGCTGTTGTTAAAACCTCATCAGCTTTTGAGAAACCATTTTTGAAACCTAAGTTTCCGTATAATTCACGTAATTTATCATTGTTGATCACAATTAATGAATCTACGTTTTGTCTTAATTTTTCGATACCTTTTTCGGCTTGTTCCAACCTCATTCTTCCTTCGAAAAAGAATGGCGCTGTAACAATCCCTACTGTTAAAATATCCATTTCTTTTGCAATACCAGCAATTACTGGCGCTGCTCCGGTTCCTGTACCACCACCCATTCCGGCAGTAATAAAGACCATTTTAGTTCCTTCGTCTAAAACAGCTTTTACATCATCCATACTTTCGATAGCAGATTGCTCTCCTACCTCAGGATTTGCTCCAGCTCCTAAACCTTCTGTTATTGCTTGTCCTAATTGAATTCTTGTTGGTACTGGACTATTTGCTAATGCTTGAGAGTCCGTATTACAAATTACAAATTCTACACCTGCAATTCCTTGTTCAAACATGTAGTTTACGGCATTACTACCTCCACCACCTACTCCGATTACTTTGATAGCTTGAGATCGGCTCTTTGGTAAGTTGAACACAATATCTCCTGTTAACATATCACTCATATTCTTCTTATTAAATTGGTTCGTAATTTATTCTAGTTTATTCTTATTATTCAGTTTCGTTGATCATTTGGATAAATTTATCCGTCCATTTCGAAAAGAAATTTTTCTTTTCTGGCTTAGATTTAGCTTCTTTCTTTTCTCCAATTTCTTGATCCAAGAATTCGTCCACTACTTCTTCTCTTTTTGGTTTTTGGATAATTTCTTCCTCAACAACAATTTCAGCTTTTACAGTCTTTTTTTGTTGCGTTGGTTGAATTCCAATCTCTAATTCTTCTTGGTTATTCAAATTATTAATAACTGGTTTTTCATAAATTTCGTGCTGATAATTCGCGGCTAATTCTTCTAAACCTTTCATCAATAATCCAACAGATGTTGCATATTCAGGTCCGCTAATTTCTTCAGCTTTTGCACCAACAATATGTTCGTTAGAGTATCCAATTCTTACATCCATTCCAGTTACATATTCTGTAAGTTGACGAATGTGTTTCAATTTAGATCCACCACCTGTTAAAACGATTCCTGCAATCAACTTTTTGTTTTGATCTTCGCAACCGTAGTTTTTCAATTCCAAATATACTTGTTCCAAAATTTCCTGCACACGTGCGTGGATAATTTGAGACAATCTTTTTAATGATATTTCTTTTGCTTCACGTCCTTTTAAACCAGGAATCGATACAATTTCAGT
Source organism: Empedobacter sp. UBA7248 (assembly GCF_002472945.1). Classification (NCBI taxonomy): domain Bacteria; kingdom Pseudomonadati; phylum Bacteroidota; class Flavobacteriia; order Flavobacteriales; family Weeksellaceae; genus Empedobacter; species Empedobacter sp. UBA7248. The sequence goes on from NZ_DKSU01000008.1 coordinate 429,533, forward strand.
TTCTTTATTTTCTCCTGGCCAAGCAGAACCAAATTTTTCTTTTAAAGCTTCGGCTTGCTTACCAATGATAGAACATCCAACTTTGATGTCTTCTGTAATCACATTTCCTCCAAACGGAATAACCGATGTGTGACGAATAATATTATCCTTAAAAATTGCAATATCTGTTGTTCCACCACCTATATCAATCAATGCAACACCAGCTTCTTTTTCTTCTTCGCTAAGCGCAGCACTAGACGATGCAATTGGTTCTAAAGTAATACTTGCCAAACGTAAACCAGCAGCTTTTACACAACGTGCAATATTTCGGATAGATGAAACTTGTCCTACAACCACATGGAAATTAGCCTCTAAACGGCTTCCGTACATTCCAATTGGTTCGCGGATTTCACCTTCGTTATCAACCTTAAATTCTTGAGGAAGAACATGGATAATTTCTTCTCCAGGTAACATCACCAACTTATAAACTTGATTTGTTAATAACTTTAAATCATTGTCATCAATCACGTCTTCTGAATTGGTACGAGTAATGTAATCGCTATGTTGTAAACTACGAATATGTTGTCCAGCAATACCAACAGTAACATCAGTAATTTTGACACCAGATGATCTTTCAGCCTTATCAATTGCCTCTTTTATCGAGTTAATGGTTTGTGTAATATTATTTACAACACCTCTGTGTACACCTAAGCTTTTTGCTTGTCCGTGTCCAAGAATTTCGATTTTTCCGTTCTCATTTTTTCGTCCGACAAGCGCTACAATCTTTGTAGTCCCTATGTCTAAGCCAACTGCAATCTTACTATTGTTCTCCATTTTTTATTCGTTTGGTTGCTACAACTTGGTTTACAAATTTCAAGCTCAATTTTTCATAATCTTCAGTTCCTATAAAATCAATGTATTGATTATAGAATAATTTTAGATTATGTAACTTCTGTTCAAAGTTGTTTAAAGTTCCTAATTCTATATAATAGTTTCCTGTGTTTACAATTAAATTAAAAGAACGTTGTCCCACTTTTTGAATTGCTATGATATGATTTTTTAATAAATCGTCTGCTTTCAAAGCTTGAACAAATTTACTCAAATCCTCATATTCATTCGGTTTTACATCACCAGAAACTAAGATTACATCTGCTGAATTTAATTTAGATAAAGGCATTTTTTCGCCTTTTGTTGTCAAATAAAATTCATTTTTCAGCGTCTTTATTCTTGCTACTGCTGAGTTTGCTTTAATGTCAAGTCGTAAATGTCCGTTGATATCTTTACTTACTTGTACAGAATCCACAAAAGGACTCTCACTTACTTTTTGTTCGATTTCTTTTACATTCACTTCTCTTAGAGATTGTTTTAGAATGTCTTTTCCATCTTTGTTGATAATTTCTCTTATCGATTCATCATTAATAAAATAATTATCAACTGGCTGAACAAACGCCACGTCAATTTTATTCACTGTACGCGAAGCATTCTTAATTACCGTAAAACTAATCAAACCGATTAGCAAGGCAACTCCAAAAATCACTTTTATGATTTTCAATTTACGCTTCACTTAACCACTCTTTTATTGGTTTAACAATTGTATCAATATTTCCTGCTCCCACAGTCAATAATACATCAAAATCTTGTTTTTTGATGTTTGCTAAACTATCTTCTAATGAAGATACTATTTTTTCATTTAAATTCACCTTTTCTAGCAACCAATTTGAAGTAATTCCTTCGATTGGTAACTCTCTGGCAGGATAAATGTCTAATAAAATCAAACTATCTAACTGCGATAAACTTTGTCCAAATTCTTCTGCGAAATCTCTTGTACGCGTAAATAAGTGAGGCTGAAATACTCCCAACACTTTTTTACCTGGATAAAGTTCACCAACTGAACGAATTGCTGCATTCAATTCTGTTGGGTGATGTGCATAATCGTCGATGTAAATTTTTCCATTTGCTTCGAAACGATTAAAACGTCTTTTAACTCCAACAAAAGTTGATAAAGCTTCTTTAATTTTATCATGTGGAACACCCATATAATCAGCAACAGCCAAAGCCGCAACCGCATTTTCCATATTGTGATGCCCAGGTAATAAAATTCCGACATCTGTCAAAGATCCATTTGGCGTTTTTACATCAAACACATAATGTCCGTCAATAATTCTTACATTGTGTGCATCGTAATCTGCGTCCAAATCCACTCCATATGTAAAAGCTCCTTCGAAAGGCAAACCTTTGTGAACAAATAATTTTTCTTCGACAATTGCTGCAAACTCTTGAAATGATTTTTTCACTTCATCACGCTCTCCATAAATATCCAAATGATCAGCATCATCACTTGTGATAATCGCTAATTTTGGAGAAAGACGTAAGAAAGAACGGTCAAACTCATCGGCTTCTGCAACTGTATATTTAGATCCATTTAGGATAATATTCGAATCGTAATTCTCTGCAATACCACCTAAAAAAGCTGTACATTCTACATTCGCAACTTTTAGGATATGTCCTAAAATAGACGAAGTCGTTGTTTTTCCGTGAGTTCCCGCAACACCAATATTGTATGTATGTTTGGTAATTTCACCTAACACTTCTGAACGCTTCATGACCTTAAAATCATTCACTAAAAAATAATTTAGTTCTGAATGATCTTTTGGTATCGCTGGCGTATAAATTACCAACGTATTTTCTGCATTAATTCCTGCTGGAATTAACTCGATGTTATCTTCGAAATGAATATCAATTCCTTCAGCAATCAATTCAGTTGTTAACTCGGTTTGCGTTTTGTCATAACCAGCAACTTCTTTTCCGATTGACTTGAAGAAACGTTCCAAAGCACTCATTCCGATTCCTCCAGCACCTATGAAATAATAATATGTTTTATCTAAAATATTCATTATAATAAATTCAATAATATATCTACAATCTCTTTCGTCGCGTTCGGTTTCCCTAATTGCTTAATGTTTTGAGATAATTTATTTTTTAATTCTTCATTGTTCGCCAAAGTAATTACTTCTTTGACTAAATTTTGTTTTGCATCTGCATCTTTCACCATAATCGCTGCATCTTTCTCAACCAATGCTTGCGCATTTTTGGTTTGATGATCTTCTGCCGCTGTTGGCAATGGAAGCAAAATAGTTGCTTTTCCAACAATACACAATTCCGAAATTGCCATTGCTCCTGCACGAGAAACAATCATATCCGAAGCTGCATACGCATCTTTCATGTTGTAAATAAATTCGGTTACATGAATCGTTGGATATTTATCGCCAACCAAATTTTTGATTTTTTGATAATCTAACTTTCCTGTTTGCCAAATCAATTGAACGCCACTTGCAACAAATTCGTCAAGGTTTTCTAACCAAGCATTGTTCATTGCTCTTGATCCTTGAGAACCACCAACCGATAAAATAGTTGGTTTTTCAGGATCTAATCCAAAAGCTGAAATTGCTTCTGCCTTTGACGGTAAATTTTGAAAAATCTCAGCACGAATAGGGTTTCCTGTGTAATGCACTTTTTCTTGTGGAAACTGTGAAATTCCTTCGTAAGCTGTACAAATTGCAGCCGCTTTATTTTTCAAAATTTTGTTAGTAACTCCTGGAAACGAATTTTGTTCTTGTAATAAAATCGGAACATTTTTGCTTCCTGCGACCCACAACATTGGTCCACTTGCATAACCTCCTGTACCAACAGCTAAATCTGGCTGAAAATCTTTGTAGATTTTTTTTGCAAGACTTAAGCTTTTTATCAATTTGAAAGGGAACTTTAAATTCGCTTTCATGCTACTTCTATCAAATCCAGAAATTGGTAAACCTTTTATGTCATACCCAACTTTTGGCACTTTTTCCATTTCCATTCTTCCTTCTGCTCCAACGAACAAAATTTGTGCATCTGGCAAACGTCTTTTAATTTCGTCTGCAATTGCAATGGCTGGATAAATATGTCCACCTGTTCCTCCGCCGCTTATTAAAACTTTAGGCGATGTCTTCGATGTATTCTTCACTTAATACTTTTCTATCTTGTTCTAATTCTTCTTGCGATTTAATCTGAGTACTTACACTCAAAATTATTCCGAACGAAATACATGTCATCCAAATGGATGTTCCTCCGTAACTAATCATTGGCAATGGTTGCCCTGTTACTGGAATTAAATTAACCGCTACAGCCATGTTTACCATTGCTTGTATAATAATTGGTAAGCCCACTGCAAATACAAGTAGCGTACCAAAAACAGTATGAATTTTCGATGCGATGATACAAATCCGTATTAAAATCAGAAGGAAAATTCCGATTAATAAGATCGCACCAATTGCACCATATTCTTCTACAATAATCGCGAAGATAAAATCGGATGATGACTGAGGTAAAGTTTGTTTGAAAACACTTTTTCCTGGTCCAGCCATTTCATTCAATCCTCTTGCAATTGCAGCTTTTGCGTGTAAAACTTGATAACTTTCTAATCCAGAATCATCATTAAATTTCTCGATACGTGACATCCATGTGTGCACACGAGAATTTGTTACTAAATCTGGTCGAGATAAAGCCATCCACACAAATCCGCCACCAAGTATTAAACCTACCCCGGCAATTGTAAATAAATATTTGAATGGAAATCCTCCAATAATCAACAATATTCCGCACATTCCAGCTAACATCAACGCTGTTGAACCATTAGAAGGAAAGATTAATCCTACAATTACAATAATTGGTAAGAATAATGGAACTGCTGTATTTTTCCACGTATATTCTTTGTCTCTATTTTTTGTTAAATAACGAGCTATATAAATCAACAACGCTTGCGAAGCAATCATCGAAGGCTGAATACCAATTCCAGTTCCCGGAATCGTTAACCAACGTGCAGCATTCGCACCTCCAATGGTCTGTCCTTGTACAAGTGTTATTGCCAAAACTCCAGAAAGTATAACAACAGCTGTTAAAGCAAACAAACCAAACCAACGATAATCAATACGTTGTAATCCATAAATGATAAATAAACCAATTAATAAAATCACAGCGTGTTTACCTAAATGCCCAAAAATAGTACCCGATCCTACCGTATACACCAAGTTAGAACTTGCTGAATAAACAGGTAAAAACGAAAATAGTGCTAACAATAAAATGAAAGCCCAAAGCGGTTTATCGCCTTTAAAATATTTTTGTACGATGTTAGACATTGGTTGGTTGTATTATTATAATTTGCGTACGTTTTCTTTAAATTGATCTCCACGATCTTCGTATCCATTGAACAAATCGAAACTTGCACAAGCTGGTGACAAAAGAACCGTTTCTCCTTTTGTTGCTAATTTATATGATTGCTCTACACAATCTTTCATTGTATTTGTCTCAACAATTGTATCGATATATGGACTGAAAAAATCAACAATTTTTGCGTTATCAACACCCAAACAAACAATTGCTTTCACTTTCTTTTTCACGAAAGGTAAAACTTCGTTGTAATCGTTTCCTTTATCAGTTCCTCCAACAATCCAAACAACTGGCTTTGTCATACTTTCCAAAGCAAAATATGTTGCATTCACATTTGTTGCTTTAGAATCGTTGATAAAATCAATTCCTCCAATTGTCAAAACAGGCTCTAAACGATGTTCAACAGATTTGAAATCTGATAAACTCTTTTTAAGCTCCTCATTATTAATATCAATAATTTTTGCAGCTACAGCCGCAGCCAATGAGTTAGAAACATTGTGTTTTCCAATTAATCCTAAATCATTCACTAACATTGTAAAATCACCATTCGAATCGTTCACACGGAACAATTCATTGTTTGCGTATGCTTCATTTGTTGCATCCATCATTGTGAACGGTTTGCGATGAGAGCGAATATCAATCTGATCAATCATCTCCATTGTTTTTGGATCATCCAAATTGTAGATAAAATAATCGTTTTCATCTTGGTTTTCAGTAATTCTGAATTTAGCCTTTGCATACAAATCAAACTGATAATTGTATTGGTCTAAATGATCTGGTGTAATGTTCAACAAAATTGCAACATACGGTTTGAAATCTGTTTTGATATCATCTAACTGAAAACTACTTACTTCTAATACATAATAATCGAAGTTGTCTTCTGCTACAGATTTAGCAAAACTTTTTCCGATGTTACCACCTAATCCTACATTTAATCCAGCTTGCTTTAGGATATGGAACATCAAACTTGTTGTTGTTGTTTTTCCATTAGATCCTGTAATCGCAATAATTTTTGCATCTGTATAACGAGACGCAAATTCAATTTCAGAAATAATTGAAATTCCTTTTTCTTCTAATTTCTGAATTAGCGCTGCTTTTTTTGGAATACCTGGACTTTTCATTACTTCATCGGCATTCAGAATTAATTCTTCTGTGTGCTGACCTTCTTCATAAGCAATTCCGTGCTCCTCCAAAAGTTGTTTATACTTGTCTTTTATTTGTCCCATGTCCGAAAGAAAAACATCAAAGTTTTCTTTCTTCGCAAGAATAGCTGTTCCTACGCCACTTTCTCCTCCTCCTAAAACGACTAATCTTTTCATTTTTTATCTAATCTTTAAGGTAATAATACTAATTACCGCTAAAATGATTCCGATGATAATTGCACGCACCACGATTTTACTTTCGTGATAACCTAACTTCTGAAAATGGTGATGTAGAGGAGACATCAAAAAGATTCTGCGACCTTCACCAAATTTCTTTTTCGTGTACTTGAAATAAGACACTTGTAACATTACTGATAAACTTTCTGCGAAAAATATTCCGCACAAAATTGGTAGTAACAATTCTTTACGAACGATAATTGCTAAAACAGCAATAATTCCTCCGATTGTTAAACTTCCTGTATCACCCATGAACACTTGAGCTGGATAGGTATTGTACCAAATAAACCCTATCAAACCTCCAAGGAAAGCTCCACAGAAAATCAAGACTTCTTCTGAACGCGGAATAAACATAATGTTCAGGTAATCGGCGAACATTAAATTTCCGGAAACGAAAACAAACATCGAGATTGCCGCCATAATCACAGCCGAACTACCTGCTGCTAAACCGTCGATTCCATCTGTTAAATTTGCTCCATTCGAAACTGCTGTAATGATAAAAATTACTGCAAAAATAAAAATCGCTGCAACCGCCCATGTTGGTCGATCTTGCGCATCCATCCAAAATAAAATATCAGAATAGTTGAATTCATTTCCTTTCACGAAAGGCATTGTTGTTTCCAACGTTTTTTCTTCTGGACCAAATTTTATTTGTCGACTGTATTCTGTTTGTTCTGTTCCTACAGGCGTTTTCACTCTATTTTCTTGATGTTTTACGGTAACTGTTGGACTGAAATAAAGCATTAATCCAACAACAACTCCAAGACCTACTTGTCCTAAAATTTTAAATTTACCTTGTAAACCTTCTTTGTTTTTTCTAAAAACTTTGATGTAATCGTCTAAAAAACCAATCACACCCAACCAAATTGTTGAAACCAACAAAATGATAATGTAAATATTATCTAATCTCGCAAAAAGTAAAGTAGGAATTAATGTTGCCAAAATGATGATTAAACCACCCATTGTTGGCGTTCCTGCTTTTTCGATTTGTCCTTTTAAACCTAAATCACGAACAATTTCGCCCATTTGTTCTTTACGTAAATAACTGATGATTCGTTTTCCGTAAAACAAACTGATGAACATTGCCAATAAAATTGCCATTCCCGCGCGGAAAGACGTGTATTGAAACATACGCGCTCCTGGAAAATGGATACCTTCTAAATAATCAAATAAATAGTATAACATTCTTTATTTGTTCAATATTTTACTCAATTCTGATGCAACTTCTACATCAGAAAAATGTGTTCTTACTCCGTTAATTTCTTGATACGTCTCGTGACCTTTTCCCGCAATCAAAATAATATCTTTTGGTTCGGCCATTTTAAGTGCTGTTTTTATAGCTTCTTTTCGATCAGTAATCTTCAAGGTGCGATTATAAAATTGCGCTTTTATACCAACTTCCATTTCGCGAAGAATTTCTTCTGCATCTTCGGTTCTTGGATTATCTGATGTAAAAATGGCAAGATTAGATTTTTCGCTCGCTATATCCGCCATTTCTGGACGTTTGGTTTTATCGCGATCTCCACCACAACCTACAACTGTTATTAGTTTTTCGTTTTTGGTACGAATTCCTTCTATTGTATCCAAAACATTTTCTAATGCATCAGGTGTATGTGCATAATCTACGATTACGATAATTCCTGATTCTGTTTTAAATGTTTGAAAACGACCATCAACATTTCCAAGTGTGCTCAATGCTTTTAGAACTTCTAATTCATCTTGTCCTAAAATTGACGCCACACCAAAAACTAATAATAAATTATATGCATTGAATTGACCAATTAATGATGTCCAGAATTCTTTTCCATTGAATTCTAATTGCATTCCATCAAATTGATGTTCAATAATTTTTCCTTTAAAATCTGCATCAGTTTTTAGCGCATACAATTTTTTCGTTGCAACTGTATTCTGAAGCATTACTTTTCCATTTTTATCATCTGCATTCGAAATTGCCGTAGACGTTTTTGGCAAATCGTCAAAGAATTTCTTTTTTGCTGCAAGATAATTTGCAAACGTTTTGTGATAATCTAAATGATCGTGTGTGATATTCGTAAATCCAGCCACTTCGAAATGCAAACCAGCAATTCTATTTTGGTGAATTCCGTGCGAAGAAACTTCCATAAAAGCAAATTCGCATCCTCTATCTACCGCTTCGCGAAACATTTTGTTCAATGTCAAAATATCTGGCGTTGTATGCGTAGACGGAATCACTTCACCATCAATCACAATTTTAATCGTCGAAATTAATGCACAAGCATAACCTAATTTTGTAAACAATTCGTACAACAAAGTTGTCGTTGTTGTTTTTCCATTCGTACCTGTAACTCCAACAAGTTTTAAATCTTTTGTTGGATTTCCATAAAAATTAGAAGCTAAAATTCCTAATGCAATCGTTGAATTTTCAACTTTCACATACGTTACTCCTTCAACTAAATTTTCTGGCAAAACTTCACAAACAATTGCTTTAGCACCTAAACCAATCGCTTTTTCTATATACTGATGACCGTCAACTGTAACTCCATTTACAGCGACAAAAACATCTTCGTTTGATACTTTTCTTGAATCAAATTGAATATTATTGATTTCAACTTTTGTTGAACCAATCGTTTCTGAGATGGAAACTTTATATAATAAATCAACTAAATTTCTCATCCTTTCAACATTAAATAAATTGTCTCACCCTTCTTAAATCTTGTTCCCGCAGGAATGGATTGATTTGTTACTTTTCCAAACCCTGAATATTGTACATCTAATCCTAAATTTTCTAATACCGGAATTGCTTTAGACCCTGTATGACCAGTAACATTTGGCACTATATTTTTAGAATTACTAACATTAATATCATCTCCTTTTTTAAACTCTTTCACCGCGTTCTTTTTTACTAAATCGCGTGGCAAAGGTATGGGAGTTTTTGAATATACCCAATCAGCAATTTTCTTAAAAACCGGAGCAGTTACACTACCACCATAAAACCCTTTGGCCGTATTTGGTTTGTGCACAACTACGATACAAGAATACTTTGGTTTTTCTGCTGGAAAATATCCTGCAAATGAAGCACGATATTGCATTCCTTTACCATCTCGTTTCCAATAATCAACACGAGCAGTACCAGTTTTACCAGCAATATCGTAATTACTATTACTAATAATCCGTCCCGTTCCTTGTTCTACTGCTCCACGTAGCATTTCTTGCATCTGTTTTACATTTTCCAAAGAAGTTAGTTGATCTACTAAAACAACAGGTTCGAAAACTTTATCAGGTTCACCTTTACGCGTGATTTTATCCATAAATAATGGTTTCAACATTTTACCATTATTTGCCACTGCGTTGTAAAAAGTCACAATTTGAATTGGAGTTAACTGTAAACCATAGCCATAACCCATTACAGGTAACGTAATATTACTCCAAGATTTACTATCTGGACGGTGCATAATTGGACTTCCTTCTCCAAGAATATCTACTCCAAGAGGCGAAGTCATATGCCATTTATCCATTTTTTTGAAGAAAGCTTTCGGGTTTTCTCCGTAATATTTATTTATAATTTTAGCTGTACCAATGTTAGACGATTTTTTCATCACGCCATCTACAGTCAATGTTCCATAACCGTGTGTATCTGTAATCGTACGACCATAGAATTTATAACTTCCACCTCCCGTTTCTACTGTCGAATTTTTATTGATAAAACCATCATCCATTGCCGCAAGCAATGAAACTGTTTTGAAAGTAGATCCTGGTTCTGCAGCTTCACCAACCGCATAGTTATAATCGTCGATATATGTTCCGTCTTTTTTGCGAGATAAATTTACAATTGCGCGAACTTTCCCTGTCTGAACTTCCATCACAACTACACTTCCGTGTTGCGCTTCAAATTCAGAAAGTTGTTTATACAAAGCATCATAAGCAACCATTTGCAAATCAGCATCTATTGTTGTGTAAACAGATGAACCCGCTTGAGGTTCTTGCTCCCAACTTTTCATTGGCTTCCATTTACCACGTCCCATAAATTGCTCCCAACGACGACCTTCAATACCGCTTAATAAGTCAGAATAAGCTCCTTCTAATCCAACTTTCCCGCGTTGATCATCGTAACCAATTGTACGAACACCAATATCTTGAACAATTAATTCTCGTTTTGACTCAGTTTCATGAATAAATCCACCTTTGTTTTGACCTTTGTTAAAGATTGGAAATTTTCTGATACGTTGATATTGCTCATAATCCAAATCTTTCACCAACATCATGTAACGGTTCTTCTTTTTACGTTCTGTAGAAAATTTGTCGTAAAAATAAGAGGGAGATTTTGTAAACATCTTACCTAAAGAATCGGCAAGATTATGCATTTCTGTTTTGAATAATTCATCTTTGATCACCGTCAAATCCACATAAACATTGTGTTTTGTAACAGTTGTAGCCATTAATGCGCCATTAGAAGCATATAAATTACCACGCTCCGCCGTAACAGTATCTAATCTAAAATTATTCTTTTCAGCAAAACGCTCTAATTCAACCCCTTCTACAATATTAATTCGAAACATAAAAACAATAATAAAGATGGCCCAAATCGCAAGCGCGCCGGCAAATACCCATCCTTTGATGACAATATTGTTTTTATTTTTCGCTGACTTCGTCATAAACTTTGTCTACTATATAATAAGGTTGTTTATCTGGAATTTTCAAACCATACACTGCCGTACGCTCCAAAATTTCCGTTTCTAATTGCATACGCATCAAATCGCGATGCTTATCTGTATATTGAGATTTTAAATCTTCTACTTTATCTTGCAATTCAGCGATTCGAACCACTTTTCGATCAACTAAATGCGAACTCGAAATACTCAAAAAAGCCAAACCCACCAGATACAACATAAACTTCCAGTTTTGTTCTGAGCCAGTTTTGATTAAAAACTCACCTCTCAACAAACCTGTAAAAGTTTTTTTCTCTGGTAATATTTTTTTCTTTTTTGCCATTCCTATTTATTAATCCTCATTACGAACCGCAATACGCATTTTCGCACTACGCGCTCTTGGATTTTCATTAATTTCTTCTTGCGTTGGCACAATCACCTTTGATTGTAAAGGTTTGAAAGGCGCCGACCAATTTCCAAAAACATCACGTTCTGGTTCTCCCTCAAACATTCCGTTTTTCATGTAGCGTTTTGTTAAGCGATCTTCTAACGAATGATAAGAAATAATCACCAAGCGACCTCCTGGTTTTATAACTTCTCCACATTGCGTCAACATCTCTTTCAATGCTGCCATTTCATCATTTGCCTCGATGCGTAACGCTTGAAACATTTGAGCGAAAAATTTATTTTCTTTCATTTTTGGAATGAATGAAAAAATTTGCTTCAACTCATCAATTGTATTGATTTGTTTATCCGCTCTTGCTTTTACAACTTCTCTCGCTAAACGATACGAACCTTGCAATTCCCCAAAATCATAAAAAACACGCGCAAGATCTTCTTCTTCGTATTCGTTAATAATTGTTTTGGCAGATAATTTTGCATTCTGATTCATTCGCATATCCAATTCTCCATCAAAGCGAGTCGAAAAACCACGTTCTGGTGTATCAAACTGATGAGAAGAAACTCCCAGATCACCCAAAACACCGTCAACTTGCTTTATTCCACGAAATCTTAAATTATTTTTCAAGAATCTAAAATTTTGCTCAACTAACTCAAATCGATCATCATCAATTTTATTACGAACTGCATCTACATCTTGATCAAATGAAAATAATTTTCCATTTTGATCCAAACGGCTTAATATTTCACGTGAGTGTCCTCCACCCCCGAACGTACAATCTACATATATACCTGATTCGTTAATAATTAACGCATCAACACTATCTTTTAATAATACTGGATTATGATATTCACTCATCTTCTCCTAAATTTCCCATTACATCTTCTGCCAAAGAAGCAAAATCTAAATCATCTACATTAATCGACTCTTCATATTTGTCTTTATCCCAAATCTCGATCATGTTTACAGAAGAATTTAGAACGACTTCTTTATTAATTTCTGCAAATTTCACTAAATCTTTTGAAATCTGTAGCCTTCCATTTGCATCAACTTCGACAATTTTTAATCCAGCCGTAAAAATTCTAATAAAATCATTGTTTTTCTTCACAAATCGATTCAATTTATTCAAATCATTCATCACTTTTTCCCATTCTTTCATTGGATGCAGTTCTAAACAATTTTGAAACACAGATCTTTTCAACACAAAGCCATCTTCCAAACATTCAGCAAGTTGTTTCTTCAAACCCGCTGGTATTGGGAGCCTACCCTTTGTATCTACCTTACACTCATATGTTCCAATTAATGAATTCATGATAGAATTTTTCCAAAAATAAAGAAAATATTACCACAAATTACCATTTTTTACCACTTTTATTGAAATAGTTATCAACAATTTAAAATTTAGTATCAGATAGTTATGTTTTTTCTAACGCAAACCCCATGTATAAAATGAGAAATAATGTTTATATAGACCTTGTTTTGATAAGTGATTAATATGGATTGTTAAAGTTTTTCATATAAACCACGAAATAAAAAATATAATTAATTAAATTTGTCGACTTAATATCGAGTAAATGTTTTTTAGCTTAAAGAAAAAAGATAAGTTCTCTTACATAGAAGAAGGAGAGGGACAACCAATTGTTTTGCTTCATGGATTAATGGGTGAACTTAGCAATTTCAGCTCACTTACAAATTATTATGCACAAAGAGGATATAAGGTTTTCGCACCAGAATTGCCATTATATTCTTTATCTGTCATCAATACTAATATCAAAAATATTGCAAAACATGTTGCAAATTTTATTGAAGAAGTCGTTAAAGAACCAGCTATTTTAGTTGGAAATTCTTTAGGAGGACATATTGGTTTGATGGTTTGTCACAGACATCCAGAATATGTAAAAGCACTTTGTTTAACAGGAAGTTCTGGTTTGTACGAAAAATCTTTTGGAGAAACTTACCCAAAACGTGGTAATTACGAATATGTAGAACGTAAAACGCGTGAAGTTTTTTACGATCCTGCTATCGCGACAAAAGAAATTGTAGATGATGTTTTTGACACTGTAAATGACAGAAATAAAGCTATCAAAACTTTATATATCGCAAGAGATGCAATCAAATCTAACATGAAAGATGATTTAAAAGACATCAAAATGCCTGTTTGTTTGATTTGGGGAAAACAAGATAATGTAACTCCACCAGAAGTTGCAATAGAATTTGAAGAAGAATTACCAGACGCTTCTTTATTTTGGATTGATAAATGCGGGCACGCTCCAATGATGGAACACCCTGAATTATTCAACGAAATTTTATACAAATGGCTAATCGAAAAACAATTAGATCCAGCCACTAAAGCATAATTATGATTAAAAAAGCTGAATTCGTAAAAAGTTCGCAAAAATATACAGATTGTCCAGATCCTTTCAAACCAGAATACGCATTTATTGGGCGTTCTAATGTTGGAAAATCGTCATTAATCAATATGTTAGCAGATAAAAAAGCATTAGCTAAAACTTCTGCAACACCAGGTAAAACTCAATTGATTAATACATTCGAAATGGATGATACTTGGTATTTAGCCGATTTACCAGGTTATGGTTTTGCTAAAGCACCAAAAGGTGTCCGTGGTGGTTTCAATAAAATGATTTATGATTACATTGAGTTTCGTAAAAACTTAGTAAATGTTTTTTTATTGATTGATTCTCGACACACGCCTCAAAAAATAGATTTACAGTTTATGGAATGGTTAGGAAACAAACAAATTCCGTTTGCGATTGTGTTTACAAAATTAGATAAACTAACGAGTACACAAATGCAAAAAAACTTGAATCACTACAAAAACGAGTTATTAAAAACTTGGGAAGAATTACCAAAAATATTTACAAGTTCGGCTTCGAGTAAAATTGGTAAATTAGAAATCTTAGGCTACATTGATAGTTTGAACGAACATCTTGTAGACGAGTTTAAGAAAGAACAATACAAAAAAGAATATTAATAAAGTCGGAACATAGTTCCGACTTTTTTGTTTATTACTCTCCTAATTCAGCAGATTTTGTTTTCAAATCATTGATACAAGGTTCTATTAATTTCATTAATCGTTCTTGTAATTCAGGTGTTGGATTATTCATTTGCATCATTTCTGTATACGTAAATTCATCCATCATTTTATCTGTCGAACAGTCACAATATTTTGTAATCAGTTCTTTTTTAGCCGCAGATATCCCTGGTGTTATTGCCGCTTGTTCACAAGCCGTCATTGCCTGAGCTTTTTGCTCTGCATTGTGTTTATCAGCTTTCGAATTACAGCTAACAATGGTTAATCCAAAGATTAATCCTAAAATAATTTTCTTCATAGGTAATAGATTTTAATCTTGTTAAGATAATGATTATTAATTATTTCACAAAATCATTCACAGCTTCAACATAACCTGGTAAACCTTTTCCTGAAATAATTTTTAGACAACTTTCACCTGTTACACTATTTTTTCTGAAATCTTCGCGCGCATAAATATCCGAAATATGAACTTCTATTACTTTCGTCGTAATCGCTTTTATCGCATCTGCAATCGCATACGAATAATGCGTATACGCACCAGCATTCAAGATAATTCCGTCATATTTAAAACCTATTTCGTGCAATTTATCAATAATATCTCCTTCGTGATTTGATTGAAAATAATGCAACGAAACTTCTGGAAATTGCTTTCTCAATTCATGTTCAAAAAAATCTTCGAAAGTTTGTGTTCCATAAATTTCTGGTTCGCGAACGCCAAGTAAATTTAAATTAGGTCCGTTTATAATTTGTATTTGTTTCATTTTCTTTATTTTATAAATATAAATCTCTTTTTTAGATCGAAAAAGTTTAATTTTTTCTTTTTTTTAATCAATTTTTTACTTTTTATTAAGTTTTGGCACAAACCTTGTATATATACAATTACCAACCTATTATCATATAAACCAATCTAAACCAAAAAAATCAACCAAACCTTAAAATCTCAGTTAACAAATGATTAACTGGGATTTTTAATTTTAGTACCCATACTTTCCCTTCCACTTTTGATTGAGCGATTGTTTATCCACTTGCTCTCGCTTATTATTTCCTGGCTCATAAAAAGTCGTCCCCGAAATTTCATTTGGTAAAAATTCTTGCTCAGCAAAATTTCCTGGAAAATCGTGCGAATATTTATATTCTTTTCCATAATCCAAATCTTTCATCAACTTAGTTGGTGCGTTTCGTAAATGCAACGGAACAGGTAAATCGCCCGTTTGTTTAACGATTTGTTGCGCTTTACCAATCGCTAAATAAGTCGCATTACTTTTTGGAGAATTCGCCAAATAAACCGCACATTGGCTCAATAAAATACGAGATTCTGGATAACCAATCACCGAAACAGCTTGAAATGTATTATTCGCCAAAATCATTGCAGTTGGATTTGCATTTCCCACATCTTCAGAAGCCGAAATCAACATTCGTCGCGCAATAAATTTCAAATCTTCACCACCTTCAATCATTCGAGCCAACCAATAAACCGCTCCATTCGGATCTGAACCACGAATCGATTTGATAAAAGCCGAAATAATATCGTAATGCTGTTCACCCGTTTTATCATAACGCGCTAAATTTTGCTGAATACGTTCATGTACAATTTCATCGTTGATGATGATTTTATCTGTTGGAGAAAAACTATTAATCACCAACTCCAAACCATTCAACAGTTTTCTTGCATCACCACCCGAATATCTTAATAATGCATTTGTTTCAACTAATTCAATATTTAATTTAGATAAAACTGTATCTTTTTCTATAGCTCGTTCTATTAAATCAACTAAATCTTCTTTTTCGAGATGTTTCAATACATAAACTTGCGCACGCGAAAGCAAAGCTGGCACAACTTCGAAACTTGGATTTTCGGTTGTTGCTCCAATCAAAGTCACCAAACCAGTTTCTACTGCTCCCAACAAACTGTCTTGCTGTGATTTATTGAAACGATGAATTTCATCTATAAATAAAATCGGATTTTTTGTTCCCGAAAACAAATTTTGATTCTTTGCTTTTTCAATTACTTCACGCACTTCTTTCACACCAGAATTTATAGCGCTCAACGTATAAAAAGGTCGATCAGTCAATTCAGAAATTAATTGAGCTAATGTCGTTTTTCCTGTTCCTGGCGGTCCCCAAAAAATCATCGAAGCAATCATATCATGTTGCAACATCATTTTTATTGGTCCGTTTTCGCCCACCAAATGCTTTTGATTAATGTATTCTTCAAGCGTTTTTGGACGCATTCTTTCAGCTAAAGGCGCATTCATAAAATCTTGTTTAGATTTCAAAGTTAGGGAATGTTTTGTCAAAATGAATGATTTTTTGGACGACATATTTTGGCATTTAGATTTATTTTCTTTGTGTTAGAATAAAAATTAAAATGATGAAGAAAGCGTTAGAATGTGCTTTAATTTTAACAAGAAAGCACCAACTTTTGGGTGATAAAATTGCTTTATCAACTGATTATTTGAAAAAGATTGAACTAAAAGATAAACAATCAGAAATCAATAAACAAATGATTGAGTTTTTGGTCGAATTGCAAGAATTTGTCGAATTTATCAGAGTTAATCAAGAACTTAGATTGATGTATGTTGAATTGGTGAATTATTATTTCACGCAAATTCATCATCAAATTAATTTTTATGAAATTGAATTGGATCGTTTAGAATTTGAATCAAAATTCTCTATCAATATGATTAATCAATTTAATCAAAACGAAAAAAATAATGAAATAAATTCGGTTCAAGAAAAACTAAATTTATACTACACGATTATTAATTCGTAGAAAAACGTTTTCGGCATAATTTTTTATTGTAAATTCGACTTAATATTTAGAATTTGAAATGAAAAAATTAACTATGTTTTTTAGCTTAATGATTTTATCATTAAGTTTTGCATTTGGTCAACAAACAGAAAAACCAAAAATTTATAGCGAAGAAGCAAATCCGAAAGTAGATATTGCGAATGCGGTGCAAAAAGCTTCTGCTGAAAAGAAACACGTTTTATTGCAAATTGGTGGTAATTGGTGCGCTTGGTGTGTGATGTTTGATAAATTGACGAAAGAAAACCAAGAAGTAAAAGACTATATCGCGAATAATTATGAAGTAGTTCATGTAAATTATTCTCCAAAAAATAAAAACGAAGAAACGTTAGCTGCATTGAAACATCCAGAGCGTTTTGGGTTTCCTGTTTTTGTAATTTTAGATGAGAAAGGAAATTTAATTCACACACAAAATTCGGCTTATCTTGAAAGCAAAGAAGTGAAAGGACACGATCCGAAAGTTGTGTTAGAATTTTTACAAAACTGGTCTTACAAAGCATTAGATCCAGCGAGTTATACTAAAAAATAATCTGCGTTAAGCACGTATCGTATAGAGAATCAATCTGCAAAAGCATAAACTTTTTAGATTGATTCTTTTTTATTTCGGTTATTGATTAACTTTGCGAGATGAACAAAATTTTGGTTACACCATTTATTCTGTTGGTAAGATTTTATCAATTAGCAATTTCTCCTTGGATGGGAAGCAATTGTAGATTTCAACCAACTTGCTCTTCGTATATGATAGAGGCGTTAAAAGAACATGGTTTGCTGAAAGGTTTGTGGCTCGGAACAAAAAGAATTGGTCGCTGTCATCCTTGGGGAGGACATGGATACGACCCTGTACCTAAAAAGAAAAATTAATGATTAACTTAATTTCGTTTATCGATTGGGATCCAAAACCTTATTTATTTGAAATAGCAGGATTCAAAGTACATATTTACAGTTTATGTTGGATAGTTGCCTTTGTCGTAGGTTGGTATTTGATGTCGAACATTTTCAAGAAAGAAAATCAGAAAAAAGAATTACTTGATCCTTTATTCCTTTACACATTTATTGGAGCAATTGTAGGTGCAAGACTTGGAGAATATATTTTTTATGATCCTGCAGCGTTTATCGAACGACCAATCGAAGTTTTCTTACCTGTACAACATTCACCAGGACAAAGTGCTTTCTTTGGTCTATTACAAGATTACGAATTTGTAGGATTTAGTGGACTTGCAAGTCACGGGGCGGCATTGGGTGTCATTTTAACTTCCTATTTATTTAGTAGAAAATATTTGCATCGCAATGTATTGTGGCTATTAGACCGTATGGCTGTTGTTGTTCCTTTTGGTGGAGCTGCGGTTCGAATTGGAAACTTTTACAACTCAGAAATTGTAGGAAAGGCATCAGAATTGCCTTGGGCTGTAAAATTTCATCAACAAAGTTTGGGTTACGGAGAAGTAATTCCTCGCCATCCAGCTCAAATTTATGAAGCGATAGGGTATGTTATCTTAGGAATTATCATGCTTTATATGTATAACAAAACAGACAAGAGAAAATATTTAGGAGCCTTGTTAGGCGTATTCTTATTTTTATTATTTTTAATACGATTTGTTGTTGAGTTCTATAAAGAAAATCAAGGTGAAGAAGCAGTTGCTCAAATGTTGAATATAGGATTAAACAACGGTCAAATCTTAAGTATTCCTTTTATGTTAATCGGTTTATACTTATTTATCTCTTCTAAAAATAGATTAGATACCAATCAACCTTAGAATTATTATAAACTTAGAAATAAATTTTAAACTTATGGGATTTTTTAAAGAATTTAAAGAGTTTGCAGTAAAAGGTAACGTAGTAGATTTAGCTGTCGGTGTAGTTATCGGTGGTGCCTTTGGTAAAATTGTTACTTCTTTAGTTGAAGATATCATTACGCCAGCCATTTTAAATCCAGCCTTAAAAGCTATTAACGCTGAAAATTTAGCTGCATTAGTAATACCGGGGACTGCAATTAAATATGGTAGCTTTTTAGCTGCTGCTATTTCTTTTATAGTTGTTGCATTTGCTTTATTCGTAATGATTAAAGGAATTAACAAATTGAAAAAAGAAGCTCCTGCTGAAGAACCAGCTCCAGTTGGTCCAACGCAAGAAGAATTATTGGCTGAAATTCGTGATTTGTTAAAAAACAAATAATCATTTTTCAAACAATTAATAAAACAAAAAAGGTTCGCAAATTGCGAACCTTTTTTTATCGATTATTTTCAAACTAATTCATTAAGAAGGCGTTTGAGTTTGCATTTGCATTTCTTCTCCACCTCCCATTTCTTCACCGTCAGGGCGTTGTTGTTTATTCTTTTCTCTTTCGTTTGTTTTCTTAAAACGATATGTAAATGATAAATTTAATGAACGTTTCATCCAACGCATACTTTCGTAATTTGTGTAATCTGCTCCATAAGTCGTAGATTCTCTTTTTCTTGAATTGAACACGTCACGAATATTTAAAGATAATGTAGCTTGTTTCTTGAACAAATCTTTTGATAAAGAGAAATCCATTGACAAGTTATCTTCTGTTTTTTGTTGAGCTGTTTTTATACTTCCCATATAATTTCCAGCAACCTGAATTTTGAAATCTGCAGGTAATGTAAAGTTAGATGACAAACGTCCACGAGAACTAAATCCATCTCCAGAAAAATCTTGCGTATCTACTTTTGTACTTTCTACTCCTGTTACAGGATCTTTTACAACGTTTGTTTCTTCGTAGAAACCTGTTCTATTGTATCCAAATAAGTTTACATTGAACATCAAACTCCACCATTTAGCTGGTTTGTAAGTCGCTGTTAAATCTAAACCATAACGATCTTCATCACCAACATTGATTGGTTTTGTAATAAATACATCATCTCCGTTATCGTTATAATTTTTACGTTGAAACTGATTAATCATATCAGTTGTTCTTTGGTAAAATAAACTTGGCGTCACCATCAACTTTCCTACAGTTGTGATATAAGCTAACTCGTATGAATTTGTATAAGTAGGATTAAGATCTGGATTACCATTTCTTACATTTCTATCATCTGTTGCAGAAAAGAAAGGCATTAACATGAATCCCATTGGACGACGAACACGACGAGAATAACTTAATTGTAATTCGTTTTTCTCAGTAAACTTATAATTCAACGTTAATGTTGGAAATAAATCTGTATATTTTTTTGAAATATTTTCTCCACTTGTGTAGTTTTTAATTTTCATATCAGAACTCTCCAAACGTAAACCTGCGAAGTACTGAAATTTTTCTCCAATTGCATTTCCATATTGTGTATAAGCTGCAAATACATTTTGTTGATTATCTACATTCGCAAAGAATCTACTATCTTCTTCATAATCTCCAGCGTCAGTTAAAAAGAATGTTTTGTTATTAGTTTTCGTATCACTAAAATCTGCACGAGCACCTAATTCAAATTTTCCTTTTTCACCAATTGGACGAACATAATCTGCTGTTAACACAACATTTTTCTGATCTTCTAAATTATCAGTAATACGATTTGTAATTTCATCTTTATAGTTACCAGTTGTTTTGTCTAATACTTTTGTCAAACCATTAACAAAACCATCTTCGTCTTCTTTTTGAGATGAAAAACGTCCTGTGAATACAAATTCATGACCTTTTTTATCAAACTCGTGTTTGTAATTAAAATCTAAATCAAAGTTATTTTCGATTTCTTTCTCTTTCTGAAGATTATATTCATTCTTCAAGAAAGTCATTGCATTATCAAAATAATTATAATCAACTAAAGCATTGTTATTTCCATTGTTATAACGATAACCTGCAGATAAACCTATTGTATTTTTATCATCTAAATAATATTCTCCACCCAAACGAATGTTATAATTTCTACGAATTCTATTATTATCACGATTAGTTGATCTATATTGTTTTACAACATCCGTTCCTTCATTATAACTTGTCATAAAAGCAGAACCTTCACCTTCTCTGTCCATAAAACGAGAACCTAAAGTTGTAAAAATGTTATATTTTTTTGTTTTGTAATTTAAGTTGACGTTTCCTCCAACCATTTTAGGAATTCCTCCATTTAACGTTACAGAACCATTAAAACCTGTATTAGAACCTTTCTTTAAAACAATATTGATAATCCCTGCAGAACCAGAAGCCTCGTAACGTGCAGAAGGGTTTGTCACCAATTCGATACGCTCTACATTTTCGGCCGGAATATTTTTTAACGCTTCTGCTACATCAGAAACTCCTAACATTCCCGAAGGTTTTCCATCAATCAAGAACTTTACATTATCATTTCCTCTCAACGAAACATTTCCTTCCGCATCAACAGAAACCGATGGTACATTTGCTAAAGCATCAGACAATGTTTGACCTTGCGACATTGGATCATTCGCCATATCATATACTTTCTTGTCCAATTCTACTTTATAAATAGGCTTTTCCGCTGTAACAACTGCTGCTCCTAACGAAACTGTTTGCGTCGTTTTTACAGTAAAAGTTCCTAAATCTAAAGCTGATTCTAAATTAATCTGTTTTTCTATTACATCGTATCCCAATGGCTCAATCACAATAACATATTGCCCAGCCTTTGCTTCTACTGTAAATTCTCCTTTTGCATCTGTTGCCGCTTCTGCCACAACTCCATCTTCCGAGCTTTCAAGCGATATTGTAGTGTATTCTACAGGCTTGTTTTCACTTGATAAGACTTTCCCTTTAATTTTTAAAAGCTCTTGCGCATTCAATCCTGCACAAACACAAATAAAAATCAAAGCAAATAAACTTCTTAACCTCATTTGTTTAATTTTTCGTTTTGTAGTTTTATAATTTTACAACTTGTTTGACAATCCTTTTTGGAAAAGGTTTAATCGATTTCAAAAATAATTTCAAAAAATATTGGTCGATAATTCGTCTCAAATGTTACATCTTTTAAAAGATTTCATCATAACCGAAAAACTTTAACATTTATCGTTTTAAACCTTTTTATTTTTTTGAAGTCTTAAGAGTAAATAAAACAAAAAAGTTGATAATTATGAGAACAGCATTTTATAAATATGTAGGATTAGGATTAATTGCTTTCACTTTAACAACTGCTTCAGCGCAAGACAGAAATGAAGGATCAAGAGAGCAGAAATTACAACAATTAAAAAAAGATTTGAACTTGACAGATGCTCAAGTCATCAAAATCAAACAAATTGAGGACAGCTACAAAGACGAAAAAATTGAATTGAAAAAGAAAATGAAAGAAGTTCGTCAAAAAGAGTTTAATGAAATTAATGCTGTTTTTACACCAGAACAAAAAGCAACATTGAAAGAATTGCACGCCAAAAAACATCAAAATAGAAAAGGAGCTAATTAATAGCTCCTTTTTTTATTTTAATAATTATTGTAACTTAATACGTTTATGCTTTTGTATAAAGCAACTATATTACCATCACAATTCTAAGTTAGAAAAATAATTGCATACATTCTACTGCCACTATGTTGCCTTTATCTTGCCTTTATATTGGGAGTATCTAGCAAGTTTCAATAAAATTTAAAAAATTCCCCCGTTTGTATATATTATTAACATTTAGTGAGTTTTAACAATTACCTCACCCTATGGGTGTACAAATCACCCTCTAAAATTATGGTTTAAGCTGTTATAAGCTCAATACCTGCTTTATCAGCTTTGTATTTTATTTTATTAATGAGTTCATAATAACTCCAGTTTCTTAGGACAAATCTTTTTTCTTTTGCTATTTCTATTTTTTCTTCTTGATCTAGAATAACTATCGTTCCTGCTTTTTTTTCAACGCAAAAATCAATTAACATTCTACTGTAAACATGTAGCCGATGATGAACATATTTACTCTCTGTATTTTTTAATTTTTTTGCTATTTTTAATTTTCTTGCTTTTCCTTTCCCTCCTTTGCAATAAGGCACTCCTTCTAGTATTCTTTTACGAGAAGCTTGTATCGCTAATCTTCTGTACAAAAATTCTTCTTTGCTACCAATGGTTAGCTGAGATCTACCTATTTTTACAACCAACGGATATTCTAATGACAAGGAAACTTCTGCAATAATATCTGGTTGTAATTGATTTTTTTCTTTTTCAATTTCTACAACAGCTAACCAAAATATTTTACCTTTTTCTATTTTTATTTGCGACGTACAAAGTTTAATTTCACCATTTACTACTTGTTCCAGTAGTTTTTTATTACCTGTAAAATCTTTTCCTAAGTAGGTTTTGAATGGAAGTTGAAACAACCGAAAACAAAAACTTTTTTTCTCGGGATGATAAGATAATTTACTAATACTTTCTGCTCCAAAAGGAAATGCCATATCCCGTTTGAAGTTTTTTAACGAAGCTTCTCCTTTCCAATATCTTTGAGAATCTTTGTTGTATAAACTGTGGAGTCTACTATTTAAACAAGTTAATATATTCATCGGAATTTCACCTTTAAAACGATTTGATATCACGTGATAAGTGGTATTTATTCGCGAACGTTGTAAGATTCCAGTTTCATCTTTCTTTTCATCAACTAACTTATGTACAACCCCTTCTGAGAGATACAAAAACTCTTTCACCATCCCTTGTATATACAAATGAGAAACGATCAAATTAGCGGCTCTATAACATCTGTTTCGCCATCTATAAAGCTTGTCTAATGCCTCTTTACGTTCTTCTTGAGTTGGTAAATCAACGATTAACCGTATTTTTCGAGTGAGTATTAAAGTAGATTTTTCCATCGTCAATAGTTTAGGGATTGAACTTTATTTTGTTGGGTAAATTTATAAGCGACTATAAATTCGTTGTGCACTTCTTTCTGAGACAATTGTAATTCTTCAGCGATATTGGCAAAAGATTGTTTATGCTCACATCGAAGTTTTAAAATCAATGATTGTGTTTCAGATATTTGATCTTGCTTCTCTATAGTCGAGACTGTTTTGGTTTTACTTACCAACTTATCTTGAAGACTTAAAATCTTCTTAAGATCCGCTATAGCATGTTTTATTTCATTACTCGTTTCAGTGATTCCTCTTCCCATTGCTTTAGCAATCACTTTATACTGAAATCCATGTTTTAAACAGAGTTCTATCAAATGTTTTCTTTCAGTACTTAATAGGGGTAATACTTTTATAATTTCATCAAAATAGTGCTGTTGTGTTTCTTGTTCGTTCAGGTTTTCAATATTATCAGCAGGATCATATCTAGCTAAATAACTTTGATAATTCTCATAACTCTCTAGCGAGTTTACCATTGCAAAAAACTTATTCTTCGGTTTAGCATAATGCGAATAGCAACTGTATTTCATAACATATCTCAAAAAGAAAAAGATATGATCAGGAGATTCTATTTTCTCACGATATTCCCAAAGTTTCAGAAACACATCTTGTAACAAACATTCCACAACAAATTCATCCGTAATTATTTGTTTACCAAACCAAAAGATACGTTTATGATATCTGATATAAATATGTTCGAAAGCAGTAGAATCACCTTTTTTTAATAATTCAAATTCTTTTTCTAGCATAATAAGGGTGGTTTATTTATGTTTTACGTGATACGTATGACGTTCTACGTTTTAACATCGTTTTTAAAAATCAACATTAGTTTTAAAAGCCACTCCTTTTCCAGTACATCGCGCCAACTTTGTTTTTAGGAAAAGGGTTTTTGTTTTTTTACGCTTAACGTTTTTAATCTTATTAACATTCAAATTCACTTTAACAACGAATTTTAAAGCTGACATACGATTTGCAGACGAGTTTCAATCCATTGAAACAAGCGTAAAAAAGATTAGTGAGCGTATGCGAATCATTTAATCTTTTTAGTGTGTGAAATGGTTATTGAACGTCGAAAATCGCAGTCTTGACTTTTTTGGTTCGTTTTTGTGTCAAGACAAAAATGAATGAATATAGTTTTTCATATTTTTTTAATTCAACATTAGTTTTAAAAGCCACTCCTTTTCCAGTACATCGCGCCAACTTTGTTTTTGGGAAAGGGAGGGTATTTTTTTACGTTATACACTCAACGTCCAACGCTTTACGTCTTTATTCTTATTAATAATCAAATTCACTTTTAACAAAGGATTTCGTCATTCTGAGCTTGTATCAGAATCGCATCCTAAACTTTTCTAACCACAATAGAAACATAGGCATTCTCCCTTTTTTTATTTTAGAGATTCCATAGTTCAGTAAACTGAAACATAGCTATCTCCTTACTCTGTTATAAAGATTTATCTTCTCTATTGCTCTTTATTTTCAACATCCAGTTCTATGTACCTATGTGGTGAGAAATCTTTTCTGTCCTACTTAATATGGTCACTGAAACTCTCGAAGTGCAGAGTTGCATCTAATATGTCATCTCGAGGTATCAAAGAATATTTTGTCACTTTTTTTAGTCAAAAAAACTAACGAAAAAAGACTTGTCTTTGATTTTCGACGGTCAAATTAAGTTTCAGCCATTCAATGTTTTAAATCATTTGCTACGCAAACAGTAAAACATTTTAACCATGACTTTCAACTTTTTGACACTCGCCTCCAAATCATATGACATTTTCTTAATTCTTTTTCAATACTCAAATCCATTTATAACAACGAATTTAGAAACCGTCATTACTCAAAAGTCGAGCGTCAATTCGGCGTAGTGAGCGTCAAAAATGATTTACTCTTCGCATTTCACATGCGAATGTTCTAAAGCATTTAGCGAGTAGCCATTATTGACCGACTTGTAAGCACAGACTTGACTTTTTTGGTTCGTTTTTGTGTCAAGACTTCCCCGAAGGGCATATGAATTCATATGAAAACAATAATAACTCATGAATAAAAATGAACATATAATTATTAATCAACTTGTAACAATTTTTACCTAAGCTCCACTGGAGCTTCTCCTTTTAATTTCAAATTCTTAATCTCAAATGTTTTTTCATCAAGGTTCCCCGTAGGGCATATGAATTCATTTGAAATAATAATAACTCATGAATAAAAAATGAATGTAATAAAATAATGAACTACTAATCATTTTCTTATTATCGTAATTATGTTCAGAACCTCATCTCGTTGTCATTCTGAACTTATCTCAAAACCTCATCCTTAATCTGAATACATAATACTTTTTACATTTTACTTAATACTTAAAAACATCTTACAATTCTAGTAGAATCTAATAACCGTCTGTGCATTTCTTTATCCGAAACACATATTTTTAGAGAGAGTATTTTACTTGATTTGTAGAGGAATTAAACCAAGTATATTGTATGAAGTCCAATGCTATTGTTATGGAAGAAACGACCAAAAACAAAAAAGGCGTGGAACTCATCTTAATGTATTAGAGGTACTGGCATACCCAAAGGAACAATAAGTGAGCTCACGCCTAGGTCGTGAGCAAAACTACTTATTTTTCTTGTTCCTTTTAGTGAAAAGTGCCAGTTTTCTAATACAAGAGAAAAAGTAATAATTACTTTTATTTTTAAATAATTGATATTCTTTTATTTATTCAAATGTATAAACAAAAAAAATGTAAACCAAATAGTTTACAATAATTTTTTAATAAACTCTTAAAATTGTCTCATGCCTAAGTTAAGTAATGAAGATAAAGAGTTAAGAGATACTATAAAAAGAAGGTTTTTAACTATTTTAGAAAAAAAGAAAATATCAAAATCAGATTTAGCTAATTTATCTGATAAAGATCGCCAAGCTATTAATAAATGGACAAATTTGAACAATGAGGATGGATTAACTATATATACTATTAAAAATTTATGCCGTATACTTAATATAAGTTTAAGTTCATTTTTCGATGACAAATCATTTAATAATTATACAAAATCATAAAGGCTCCAATA
Organism: Empedobacter sp. UBA7248; assembly: GCF_002472945.1. NCBI lineage: Bacteria > Pseudomonadati > Bacteroidota > Flavobacteriia > Flavobacteriales > Weeksellaceae > Empedobacter > Empedobacter sp. UBA7248. The sequence continues at coordinate 456,798 of NZ_DKSU01000008.1, forward strand.
AGAGCCTTTATTTATTTAACTTCTGCCAATTGTCTTGCAGTTTTTAATTTTATTTTAGTAGATAAAACTCTTTTTACATTCCATTATTAACGTATGAGAAATAATAATGCTATAAAGTAGAAGCAAATCTTACTATCTATAGAATACTAACTTACATTATTGCACATTCCAAAAACACTTTACACAACAAGGTATACCTCTTATTTTGTCGTCTATATTTTATAATAGTAAAATAGCCTATTTCTTCGGGGTTTGTTCGAGTGTCCTTCGACAATGGTTCGAGAAAAAGATTGTTTTGTCGAACAACAGTCGAACAACGGTCGAAGGATTATCGAAGAAGATAGGTTAAAACACAGCTTTATTTAGGTGTAATATTTTTTACGTTAAATGATATAATTTGAGAGAATTTTATAAAATAATAAAAGGCAAACATTTGTTTGCCTTTTATGGTATTAAGAATTTATTTACTTGTAATTAATGTATTATGAAATAACAACACTTCTAAAACATTACCTTATTACAATATAATATTTATGCCCTTTTTTATAATTAATATTATCTAAAAGATTAGAATTTTTTATTTCTAAAGTATCATATTTTTTTATTTTAACAGAATTAAAGGGCAAATAATTCCCTAGTGAACCTCTATTTCCAAATAAAAAAATACTATCATTTGGATTTAAGTTGTAGATTCCTTCCTCAAAATTATCTATTCCATTTATTTTTTTAGAATTAATTTTATTATAGGAAATGCCTTGTTTTATTCCTATCCTTTTTTCTATTGATGGATAGGTTTGTAATTCAATTTTAGAATTAGTGTTATTTATAATATAAACGTTATATCCAGGATAACAGCTTATAATAGATAATAAAAAACTAAGTAAAACAATATGTTTTTTCATATTTACCAATATTTTCTTCCTAATGCACCTGCATTACCTTCTGTGTAAAATTTTTGTTCATATAATTCTAATGTATCCTCTCCTCCATTAATCCATGCATTTAAAATACTAGGAATTCCAAAACCAAGTGTCCATAATGGTCCAAATCTTCTACTCTGTATATAGTGACCATATTCATGTTTAATGACTTCTGAAGACGAATTTATACCTACAGTCATTAAATTCCCCATTGTAAAACCAACGTCAAACATTAAATATTTACTTTCTAATAAAACAGATCCATTACTAAATCTATGAACATTTTCAATACCTCCAATAAGGTTTGTAAACTGCGCTGTCAATAGTCCGAAAATTTGTTGCGGTAGTTCCCAAGTAAAATGACTCAAAATTTGTAGGGATTTTCCTAATACTGTCTTACTAGAATCATAAGCAATCATAGCTCCTAATATTCTAACAGCTTTTGCACCTATTGTTTGACTAGCATTAGGATTTATAATTTCTGTTCCAGAAGTAGAAGATTCTTTTTCTACTGAATTATTAGAAGTTTTTTTTGGACTTTTTATATCGTTAAATGCATAATTAAGACTACTAATAGTAAGACCTATTGCTGCACCTTCCCAAAAGTTGCCACCTGTTAATTCTGAAGTTATCCCACCAGAAATTGCACCAGATAATATCATACCAATGTTAGAAGAACCAAAATTTACAAAACCTCCAACAACACTCCCAATCATATTATTAAATAAACTTTGACTAGGATTACCTCCAGATATACCTTGTATAGTAGCTTGAGTAAAAGAAGTTAAACCTAATTTCAAAGCTTTTAGACCTAAGCTAATTTTAGCTGCGGAAGTTCCTGCTTGAGTTGCTGAAGTTGAAATTCCTTGAAGAGTAGAACTTATTCCCCCTGATATGTAACCACTTACAGCTCCTATAACTATATTTTTAAAAAGTCCACCCCAACTAAAATCACCATAATATAATGAAAGGCCTGTATAAATAACTCCTCCAATAATAGCTCCAATAACCATAGATCCTAAGGCAACAGAACCAGCAATAATGAATACTTCACCAGATGGGTCACAATATTTTAGAGGATTATTCCATGCATACCCATAGCGGTTATAACTTTGAGAATTTTCAGAATCTTGTATAAAATTATCTGGACTTAAAAATTGTTTCAGAACGGGATCGTAAATACGTCCATTCATGTGAATAATACCTACTTCAGAAAAATGCTCGTGACCTGTATACCCACGATCTAAGAAAATAAGTTTAGCATTTTCACCTTCTGTGATATTTCCATTTGCGTCTTGTACTTTTACAATATTTCCCCAAGGATCAAATAAACGACGTTCTACAACATTTGCATTTGCATCGTAAATAGCCATAACCGAACCTTGGAAATCACGTGCTAAGTAATGATATCCTTCCTTGGTTGTGATTAAAGCAGAATTTAGTTCTGTAACATAAATAAATGGAGTGTCGTATGGAGAAGATATATAATTTATAATTTTTGTATTGCCATTTTGATCGACAGAAATATCCATTGTGCCATCTTGAGAATAGTATTTCTCTGTTGTTTTACTGGCTAACAAATCTTGTTTTAGGGCATAATATCTTCCTCCATTTATACCATATTGAAAGTCTACATTTCCTCTTCCTTGTTCAGAAATAGATAAAGGACGTTTAAAAGCATCATAGGTAATTTCTTGTTGTTTTCTTCGAGAGTAATAATCGTTACCTGGAGCATTTAACTGAATAGATTGTTTTTTATATTTCGCTGTGGAATTATAGGCATACTTTCCAACTTGATTATTTACATCAATACGACCATCTGTTAAATAGGTATTATAATTAGTCCCATTAGGAGAAGACCATGATGTTAAACGATCGAAAGTATCATAAGTGAAATTTTCTTCCCAAGCAAAATGAGAATCTGTACGTTTGGTTAGTAAACCACGATCAACTTGATATTCATAATTTACATTATATAACCAATCATTACCTTTTTTATTATTAATATTGGTAATATTACCATAAGCATCATAGGTATTTTCAACAGTAATTAATCCTCCTAATGTTGCATTAAGCGTTTGACCTCTTTCATTTTTAGCGTTAGCTTTCCAAACAACCTTTCCAACTCCTTTAGAAATATCCAATAGAAGATTTAATTCACCATTGTATTGGTTGTATTGATGATTTAGAATAACTGTTTGAACACGCTTATTATTTGTCATTGTCCATGATTCAGAATTCATGATACGTCCAAACTCATCATAAACAAATTGTTTTCCAAAAACAAATCTAGGAGTTACTTCATTTTTACCAGCAATTCTATAAAAATTATCATAGGTAATATCATTCGAGAAACTATTTCCTTCATTTGTTCCGTATTCTTTACTTAATACACCTTTTTTAGCGTCATCATAGGTATATTTAATCGAAATATTCGATTTACCAGTTGTCGTTTTTTCTGTTATTTTTCCTACAGCATTATACTTATATGTTGTAGTCCCTTCAGGCATTTTTTCTTCTTTTGTTTCATCAAATGCAGTAAAAGAATACGTATAAGGTGTTGAGCTAACAGATGGATCTAATAAGGAAGTACGTCTTCCCCATACATCATACCCTGTTGTGATAACATGAGAACCATACGTTGTTGTTTTTACAGTACCATTAGGGTTATAAGTATAATTAATCGTTTCTGTTCCATTATCAACTAACTGGGCAGTGTTACCTACAGCATCTTTCGTTATTTTTTTAGAACGAACTCCTTCAACTGTTGTTGCACTAAGACCATTGTAACTATTTGTAAGAATTAACCCTGTATGACTTACAATTCTAATTGGGCGTAATAGATGATCATATTCATATGTTCTCCATTGAGAAGGAGAGCTAAAATAAGGTTGACTTTCTCTTAATTTTCTTCCTAAAAAATCATATTCAGTAGATGTAGAAATATATTGTCCATCAGAGAATCCTTTGATTGTATTTTTAACATTATTCCCTACAGCATCAAAATATTGTGCTTTATAAGCTTTTGTTTGATCATTAAAAGAGACGATATTCCATCCATTATTATCACGATTATATTGATATTGAGTAATAAGAGGTGTTGTACTTGAACCACTTAATGTAACTTTCAAAAGTTTTCCCCAATTATCATATTCAGTAGAAGTTACAGCTCCAAATTTATCTGTTTCTTTTGTAACCTGTCCTAGTAAATTATATTCTAAATTAGTTTCATATCCTTCAATATCTTTTTTCTTAATGACAAAACGCCCATTCGGATCATATATATTTTCGATTTTTCTAACAGCTATACGTTCTGCTAATCCAGACAATTGTTTTCCATTATCTGTAATTGTTAAAACATTACCATATGTGTCATACGTATAATCAACAATCTGTATACCCTCGTTTTGTACAGTAACTTTTGTTTTAGAAATATTATTATTATTATCATATGTATATTCCTTTTGAGATGTATAAGAATCACCATAAGCATCAACTTTATTAACTTCTTTAATTAAACGACCAATAATATAAGACGATAAATTAGGTAAATTCTCTACTGTATTAGTTGTTGTTGATTTAAATGTTTGACCATTCGCGGTTTTTGTTTCAGTGGTAGTCGCTACATTATAATAGTTATCGTATGTATTTTCTGTTTTAGAAGTTACACCAGAAATAAAATCATTTTCAATAGTAGATTGAGGAAGTAAGATAAATCGTTTGTCAGATAAACTAGAATAGATGTAATTATTAGTTGTTTTACTCAATAAATTATTATCAGAGTAAGAATCTATTAAATTTATATTCGTACCAGAAAACGCCCATGAAACAGAGGTAGCCCCACGTTTACTTGGATCCATTTGAGAAACAGTCCAAACAGGTGTAGTATTATTAATACCATCTACAATCCAGCTTGATTGAGCTACTTTTTTAAAACCTAGTATACCTAACCCTTGAGAGTGACTTGTTAAACCAAAATATTTGTATAATCTTTTTTTACTTTTACCTAACGCATTTAATTTCAACTCCTTAACAACATACAAAGAAGGGAATTGTTTAATTTCTACATAAGGAAACTTTTCCGTGAAGGAAGAGTAATAAGTTCCATTAGCATTACCTAAATCTCCATTTGAAGCATTAGGTTTAAGAGGTTCATAAACAATATCTGTCGTAATTGTTCCATTAGATTCATTAACTTTTACAATTCTAGCATCTTTACTTTGATCTTTTTTATACCCTCCTTTCCATATTTGGTTTCCTTGGATAAAAGCATATCCATATGAATTTTGATTACTACCAAATTCTCCAATTAAAAAATGCATATGCTCATGATCTTGAGTGTGATAACCGTAGTCAGAATTAACTTGAGTATGCTCGTTTGATCCAAATATTACTTTACCAGTTGAGTCTACACCTAAATTTTGTTTTAAATATAAATGCCCTCTTCCATTTCTATTTCCTGGAGAAACTTGAAGAGTTTCATATTCATTCATCAAGAAATCACTTTTCCCATCTTTATTAATATCAATGGATCTATATTGTCTTAGTTTTACTCTATTTATAGTAGGAGGCCCACTCCAAGTTGGTTGAAATAATTCAAAGTTTTCATACGTATATTTTTCAAAAGAATTGCCTTTAGAAAGATACATGCTCCAGTTAGAATTTCCATCACTATAAGGAATCATCAGATCAGCTCTTCCATCACCATTAAAATCTCCCCAAACAATCCCAGATTTAGTTTTATTAGCAACAGAAACTTCTGGAAAAATCCCAGTAGCCAAGGTTATTGTTTCAATTGATACTTTATTATTAACTGTTTTATAATTAAACGTTTTTACACTATATGATCCATTATACGTGATCGAAATTATATCATCTTTTCCATCTCCATCAAAATCAAAAACGTAAGCATCAGATAGATTGATATTATTATCAATCTCAATAAAACCGTTTGTATTAAAATTACTTGATTCCTTTGGATTTAAACTTAACATATAAGTTTTCTTATCACCATAAAAAGAAACATTATCTTTAAAAAAATGAGGATATGCTCCATAATCTTCACAAACTGTCGTTTCTTCAGCATGATATTCTTTTTCGAAATGAGTGATTATTACTTCAGATAAACCATCACCATTAAAATCTCCGATTAATGTTTGAGCACTCTCTTTATATTTAGGATTAATTACAGGCTCTTCACCTGCAAAATCACAACTTACATAATTTCCACGTTGATATGAGTTTGGCTCAAAAAGAGAAGGATCATCAGTTGTTTTTAACTCCATTCGTTTAGAAAAGTCAGTAGTAATTTTAGCTAATGAATTTTTGTAACTAAGACTTTCAATCGTTAAAGAGTTTTTATCTTTTAATAAACGAGCTATAGAATTTTGTTGAAGTTTCTTGTCTCCATCTAGAGTTACAATAGGATCCTCAAGAAGTGTATTATAATCGTAACCTAATGCTTTAGCTTCCCAGTTATTATTATTTATCGGGTTTAGATATAATTCGTTATTTGAAATAAAATCAACCTCTCCGTTTCCATCGAAATCACCACTAACCTTTACCTTAGAAAGTTTATTTGATGTCGTAGCTAAATATGGTTGACCAAAAGCAATATACCCGTTTTCAGATTTTTCATAATTAAAAACAATAGGATTTGCCCCTTCCCCAACTTGATTAAATTCTTGAATTTTTTCTACAAATTGATAATTTAATTCATTTTGAGTATGATACAACTGATACTTTTTAAATAAAGAACCTCCAGTTGTAACATTAATATAATCTAAGATCTTACTATTGATTAATTTGTTACCATTTATAAAACCTATATCACGACGTAACTTTTCTTTGTAGTTAAATTCTATTGTATTTTGATAGTTTGTTGCTTTTCTTTCATTCTCACCCCAAATAATTTTCGAGATATATGTAACATTGTTATCTTTTATATATTCATATTTCACATAGTTTCCGTTAATATCAATCCACTTTTTGATTAAATATTCTGAAAAACTTTTTGAATCACTAGTATTGCCGTAATATGCAATAGAGCCATCAGGAAAATCAATTCGAAAAGAAGTAGGATTGTTTTCATTATCTATGGCACTAATTTTCATATTTGAAAAATTTTCAGTTCCAAATTGATTATTTCCTAATTTGATTAGTCTTTGACCTTCTAAAGAAAACTGATCATTTTCATCAAAATCAACAGGGTCAATTCCTCCATCTAAATCAATTCTAGTACCAACCCTATTGATAGCAGATATTCCAACAATATTCCATCCATAACCCGCAATCCCATTACTACCAGAGCTAGAATAAGTCAAGGCTATTTGTGGTGCAACATCTTTAATTCCGGGAGGAAGAGCTATAGGAACTTTATAATTAGCAGCTCCAGAACCATCTACAGTTAATTCTCCTTTTGTGTCTTGAAAGTTAATTGTTTGAGCGTGAATAACATTAAAACAACCAAATATAAGACTTAATAAAAAGTATATTTTTTTACTCATAAATTATAAGATTAATAGAGTTATTTTTTAATAATTTTTCTAGATATAACTTCTCCTTTTGTTGTTATAAATCGTAATACATAAATACCAGAAGGGACATTTGAAATATTCATTTCAATATTATTAGATAATTTATTTACCTGATAATTTTTAACTTCTTGACCAGCTAAGTTGTAGAGTTGAATATCTTGAACACCTTCAGTTGTATTCCATTTAATATTCAAAGGACCTTGTGTTGGATTTGGATATACCTGAAAAATTGTTTCGATTTCTTTGATAGATTCTTGTACTATTTCTATTTTATCAAAAGAAGTCATATTAGGCGAACTTGTTTTTGGAATAGAAGTAATAGTAATATTAAGATATCGTTTTATTTGATTTCCAGAAATATCATAATTAAAATTTAAAGGATCTTTTGTATACACTTTATCAATATAAGCATGAAATTTAGATTGACTAGTTGCTTTTATATGTGTTCCATTTGTGAAAGTAATGGACTGTTCATCATATACAATTAGACTAGGATTTTGATTACCAGTAATTGTTTTTTGAGCCAAAACTGAACTAAATGAAATTATGGTTAGAATAAAAAATAGAGTTTTTCTCATATTAGTTCTGTTTTAATTGGTTAATTTCTTGAGTTAATTGGTCGATTTTAGAATTTTGTTCAATTAAATGAAGCGTTAATTCTTCAATTTTTTGAAGTAAAAGATTATTCATTTCACCTAACTTCAATCCATTTTCTTGTATTTCTTTAGCAGAAGGTAAATCTGGTAAATGATGATGTTGTTCAGTGAAAGATTTAATCTCATTTAGAGTTCTGAAGTGATAAGTAGAATTTAAACTAGATTTACCTGTATAATATTTCTGAAAAACATAGTCTGCAGGAACAGCTAAATCTACTTTTACTTCGTTAGCATGAATATTCCCTTTTACAGCTAATTTAGCATCAGGGTTATTAGTTCCAATACCAACATTACCATTATTATTAGCTAAAATTAATTGCTGCCACGCTCCCCATTCTGTTGCTAACGGTAAAGCTTTTCGGTAGAAAATACCACCTTGATTAAAATTTAGTTGATGATTTTCTCCTCCTGAATTATCTTTATCATTCCAAGGAGAAATTGTAAGATTAGCAGAATAATTACCTAAACCAGGTACACCAATAATATTTCGATACTTAAATTCTGCTTCAATTCCCGAATATTTTGCGTTTGGTAAATCATTAATGGATCTTGTGTCTCTTATTATTAGTTTCGTAGAGTTTTGTGCATAAATTAATCCTATCGGAAAAAATAATAGAGGAAGTATTAATTTTTTCATCTTATTTGCTGTTTTAATTGATTTATTTCTTTAGTTAATTGGTCTATTTTTTCGTCTTGTTTAGATATTTTTTCATTCTGTTCAATCAAATGAAGCGTTAATTCTTCTATTTTTTGAAGTAAAAGATTATTCATTTCACCTAACTTCAATCCATTTTCTTGAATTTCTTTAGCAGAAGGTAAATCTGGTAAATGATGATGTTGTTCAGTGAAAGATTTAATCTCATTTAGAGATCTGAATTGATAAGATGGATTTAAAGTAGAACTCCCAGAATAATATTTTTGAAAAACATAGTCTGCAGGAACAGCTAAATCTACTTTTACTTCGTTAGCATGAATATTCCCTTTTACAGCTAATTTTGCATCTGGATTAGTTGTGCCAATTCCTACATTACCTTGAAAAGTTGTTAATTTTGTTTCAGGAAAAATTTTAATTGTTGGCGTATTATAAGCATTACCAATAAAAAGATAGTTTAAAGTATTTGGGCCTCCAAATGCACCTAACCCTCCAAAATTCACATTCAGATCGTTATCAGCTCCAAAATAATATCCTCTAGCCCAACCTCCACCATTTTCAGGTGTTGATAAAATTTTAGTTCCATAAATAGGAGCATTGTAATCTATAAGTATTCTATTTTGAACATCCAAAGTTGATTTAGCTGTAGAGACTTTTATTCCAACATTTTGATTAAATAACTGTTGAGCATATAAAATTCCAAAAGGAAAGAATAGTAAAGAGATTATAATTTTTTTCATATTATTTTTTTGTTTCAAGTTCTTTAATTCGTTTATCCTGTTCAATAATATAAAGCGTCAGTTCTTCAATTTTTTGAAGAAGAAGCTTTTGAGTCTCTCCAACAGAAATACCATTTTCAAGAACTTCTTTTTCAGAAGGAATATTCGGAAGATGACCTTTTTCTTGGATATGTTTTTCAACTTCTTGCAGTGTTAGTAAGTCATACTTTTCCTTGAATACATAATCAGCCCAACCATCCATATCAACTTTTACTTCTTTGGCATGTACTGTTCCATTGACGTCTAACATATTTTTAGGATCTTTGACTCCTATACCTATTGCATTATTATAATAAACAGAATGTTTTTGAATTCCTTGAAAATAATTTGTATACACAGCGCTTAAGTTTGCTTGATCTATAATAGCATCAGTATAACTATGTTGTGTAACATGTATGCTATATGGATTTCCTGAAGATTTAGTATGAAAAATAGTTAGCTTATATTGATTTATTGTATTGTCCCAAACAATATCACCAACATATATATTATTTACTAAAAGACCTTCAGCTTCAATAATTCTTGAAGTAGTAGAATTCCATACACCATTAGAGGGATTCATACCTACTTGAAAGTTCTTTCTAATTATACCTACACTATTTTCATTAGAATATGTTCCAGAGATATTTACCTCTATCCATCCATTCAAATAGCTGTTACCTAATAATACATCAACAGCTTGATTAGGTACTCCATTAGGAAAATTTACTCTAAACTCTTTTTGTTTATAAGATTGAGCATTAGATAATATTGATGTACATATTAAAATTAAAAAGTAGAATTTTCGCATATTACTTTTGTTTAAGAAGATTAATTTCTTCTTGTTGCTTTTTTAGTTTTTTATTTTGCTCAATGATATAAAGCGTCAGCTCTTCTATTTTCTGAAGAAGTAGCTTTTGAGTTTCACCAACAGAAATACCATTTTCAAGAACTTCTTTTTCAGAAGGAATATTTGGTAAATGACCTTTTTCTTGGATATGCATTTCAACTTCTTGTAGTGTTGGTAAATCATACTCTTTCTTGAAAACATAATCTGCCCAACCGTCCATATCTATTTTTACTTCTTTAGCATGTACAGTTCCATTGACATCTAATTTGTTTTTAGGATTAGACGTTCCTATCCCAACATTACCGTTAGAAATTGCTTTAATAGCAATTGAAGCATTATCATCTGATCTTAAATTACCTACATACAATGTCCATTCATCTGTTGTAGGTTGTAGAGGAATAATAGAAGAATCTTTTCCAGTATTATTTAAAACTTGCCAATCTGCATTTATATTAATTGATCGAATTTTAATATCAATTTTTAATGGTGTATCAATTCCTAAAGTATTTATAGCTCTTATCCTAATAATATTTTTACCTCCATTAATGTCAATAGTAAAATTTCTATTATTATACCCCGTATAATCATTTGCATTTATAATACTTGCTTCTCTCCATTTATCATAATTAGCATGAGATGTCGATGTTAAAAATGTAGCTGCTGCCGCAATATTTCCTCTTGTATATGAGATTGAAATTTCAAAATATCCAGAAGAAGAAGCATTAATTGGATCAACTGAGACAAACTCAATATAATCTCCTTTTTGATAATTTGAAGGAAATGTAACAGAAGTTATAAATTCACTTGGTGCATATTGACCAAAAGCGAATATACTTAGCAATAAGTATATGAAAAAGTAGATTTGTTTCATAAACTATTTATTATTTTTTATTGATTGCTTCAGTTTTTTTATTTCTTCGTTTTGTTCAATTAAATGTAGTGTTAATTCTTCTATTTTCTGAAGTAAAAGGTTATTCATTTCCCCTAAAGACAAGCCTGTTTGCTGAATCTCATTTGCAGAAGGTAAATCGGGTAAATGATGATGTTGTTCTGTAAATGATTTAATTTCTTCCAAAGATTTAAATTGGTAAGATGCATTTAATGAAGAATTTCCAGTATAGTATTTTTGAAAAACATAATCTGCAGGGACAGCTAAATCAACTTTTACTTCATTTGCATGAATTTTACCTTTTACAGATAATAATTCGTCTGGGTTTTTAGTGCCAATACCTATTTTTCCTTCTTTAGTAATAATTCCATTACTAAAATCTACTTGGCGGAATGAGTTTTTATAGTTTAAATTAACAATATTAGAACCTATTAAAGGCTCATCTACAATATTCCAATTTACATAATTATTAGCAATATCACCAGACATTCCTTGAGCAAAAGCTCTTATTGAAAAGCGTGAAAAATATGTTTTTTCATTAATATAAATAATGACTTTTCCATTTTCTTGAGCTAAAGAAATATTTGGCAAATATCCACCAAATGAAGAAATAGAGTAATTAATAAATTCCCCATTAAAAATATAGTAATTAAGAATAACTCCTATAGTTGAAGCTTGACCATACGCATAGCCTTCAATTATAATGGTTGGCATTTGAGAACTATTTGTAAAAGGAAGGTTTGTTTTGATCTTTAAACCATTTATTGGAGTTCCATTAATATTATAATTGACTACAGGATTGTAATTTTGCGCAGAAGTTGTATATGTTAAAAATAACACAACAACTAAAAACAGTATATTTTTAATCATATTGAATAGCAAAGTATTAGATTATACAAATCTAAATAAAATGTTAATATAAATAAAATAAAAACACAACTTATTTACTAATTACCTTTATTTTACTCTTTTTCTTTTGAACTATATTTTCCTCCATATTTTCATTTTCTAGAAGATTATTGGTAAATACAATATTATTTATAGTGTTTTTAAAAAAATAATGAAATCAATGCTGTTTTTACACCAGAACAAAAAGCGACATTGAAAGAATTGCACGCCAAAAAACATCAAAATAAAAAAGGAGCTAATTAATAGCTCCTTTTTTATTTGACGTACTTTATTTCTTAATATGCTTTTGCATATAAAACTCTGTATTTTGCAGGTTTTCCAGAAAAAACATCTACTCCTTCTGTAGGCGTTTCAAAAGCTTGAGGAATACAACGAATTGTTGCTTTCGTCGCATTTTTTACCGCTTCTTCTGTTTCTTCTGTTCCGTCCCATAAAGCTGAAACAAAACCACCTTTATTTTCGATAATATCTTTGAACTCTTCAAAAGTTGTAGCTTCTGTTGTATGAGTATCTCTAAAATCTGACGCTTTTTGGAATAAATTAGTTTGAATATCTTCTAACAATTTCTCTACTTCAGTTGACACATTATCCAACGCAATAAATTGTTTTTCTAATGTATCACGACGAGCAACCTCAACATGACCTTTTTCTAAATCTTTTGGTCCAATTGCTATTCGTACAGGAACACCTTTCAATTCGTATTCAGCAAATTTCCAACCTGGTTTCGTTTTATCATCATCATCAAATTTGATCGAAATTCCTTTCGATTTCAATTCAGACGAAAATTTATCCACCACTTGACGAATTTCTTCTAATTGTTCTTCTGTTTTATAAATTGGAACAACTACAACCTGAATTGGTGCTAATTTTGGAGGTAAAACTAATCCTAAATCATCAGAATGCGTCATAATTAATGCACCCATCAAACGTGTAGAAACTCCCCAAGAAGTTGCCCAAACATATTCTTGTTTTCCTTCTTTGCTAGCGAATTTAACATCAAAAGCTTTTGCGAAGTTTTGCCCTAAAAAGTGAGAAGTTCCCGCTTGTAAGGCTTTTCCATCTTGCATCAACGCTTCAATTGTATAGGTATCATCTGCACCCGCAAAACGCTCAGAATCTGACTTTCTTCCTTTTACAACTGGAATTGCCATAAAATTCTCTACAACATCTGCATATACTTCTTGCATTTGTTGCGCTTCCGCAATTGCTTCATCTTTTGTTTCGTGAGCCGTATGTCCTTCTTGCCATAAAAACTCGGCAGTTCTCAAAAACAAACGCGTACGCATTTCCCAACGCACAACATTTGCCCATTGATTAATCAAAATTGGTAAATCGCGATACGACTGAATCCAACCTTTGTATGTACTCCAAATAATTGCTTCTGAAGTTGGACGAACAATTAATTCTTCTTCTAATTTTGCTTCTGGATCTACAATTAATTTTCCTTTATTATCAGGATCATTTTTCAATCGATAATGCGTTACAACTGCACATTCTTTTGCAAAACCTTCTGCGTTTTTTTCTTCGGCTTCGAATAAACTTTTAGGAACAAATAAGGGGAAATAAGCATTTTGATGACCTGTTTCTTTAAATCTTTTGTCTAATTCTGCTTGTAGTTTTTCCCAAATAGCATAGCCATATGGTTTGATCACCATACACCCTCTAACCTTCGAATTCTCAGCTAAATTTGCTTTTACAACAAGCTCATTGTACCACTTAGAATAATCCTCAGCACGAGTTGTTAATTTTGCCATAATCTTTTATATTTGTTGATAAGTTTTGTATCTTTACTTGGCATAAAAATTGCCTTTAAATTTATGCAAATTTAATTATTACAAACGATGTAAATTTATAATTATGAACAAAGTTTATAAAATTTCTAATAAAATTTCTGCAACTACATTAATTCTTGTGGCTGCATTAGGAATTTCATCTTGTTCGACTTATCAACCAAGTGGTTACGAAAGCGACGGAGTTTACTATAATCCGAAAACAGATAAAACCTATCAACAAGCTCAACCACAATATGGTAACGAGCAAGGAGAACAAGAAAATCAAGGGGAAATAAAAATTGGTAGTCCATACTTTGATGCAGAAGGAAATGGAGCAGAACAATTTTATTACCAAGATGATGTTGATAGTACAAATGATAATACTCAATCTAAATCAGCAACCAAAGTTAAAGTAAATTATAATGGTTGGAATAGTTGGAACTATTTTAACAATAATGATTTTACACTTTCTTATTCAAGTGGTAACACATACGATTGGGGACGTAATGATGGTGTAGAAATTAATATCTGGAACAACTATCCTTGGTATAACTACGGATGGGGAGGTTTCTATAATCCATATCGTTGGGGATATTACAATCCTTGGTATGGTGGATGGTACGGAAATGGATTTGGTATTTCATTCGGATGGGGATGGAACGATCCATGGTATAATGGATATTATGGTTGGGGTTGGAATAGACCTTACTATGGTGGATATTATGGAGGTTACTACGGATGGAATAACGGTTGGGGTTACGGATATCCTGGTTATTATGGCTATGGATACAATCGTCCAAGAGGAATTTATTCTCAACCAGGTTACAGAAACGGTGGTCGTTTAAATAACACGATTAATTCTACTCGTCCTGTTGGAAGCTTAAATGGTAGAAACAACCAAATCTCTACAGGTTTAAGACCAACTCGTGATAATACAATTAACAATACAACACGTCCAACTCGCGAAGTAAGACCAGGTACAGATCAAAGTCAAATTAACGGAACTCGTCCTACAAGAGAAGTTAGACCTACTGTTGATCAAGGACAAATGAATAATACACGTCCAACTCGTGAAGTAAGACCAAGTGTAGACCAAAGTCAAATTAACGGAACTCGTCCTACAAGAGAAGTAAGACCTTCTGTTGATCAAGGACAAATGAATAACACACGTCCAACTCGTGAAGTAAGACCAGCACAAACACAACAGCCTACTTACAACACAAGACCGACTCGCGAAGCGCAACAATATCAACAACCAACAAGAAGCTATGACAGAACAAATAGCATGAACAATTCTCGCTCATCATATTCAACACCTTCTCCAAGTAGAGGTAGCAGTATGAGTAGCGGAAGCATGGGAGGTGGTTCTCGCGGAAGTAGCACAGGAGGCGGAGGTTCTCGTGGTGGAGGAAGAAGATAACTAGATTTAGATCATATATAAATGAAAAAAATATTATTAAGCCTTTGTACCTTAGCTGGTACATTGGCTTTTGCACAACAGAACAAAGGGTACGAAACTCAGTATTCTACAAATGCTATAAATTTATATTCGCAAGATATTAACAGCGGAAATGCTAAATATATTGGTGTTGGTGGAGCTGTTGGTGCATTAGGAAGTGATATTACTTCTGTCGAGCAAAATCCTGCTGGATTAGGAGTAGCAATTAACTCTGACGTACAAGTAACAGCTGGTGTTTCTACTTTTAGTAACAAAACTAATTTCGGAACTAATATCAAAGAATCTGAAAGTAATTTTGATTTCCAACAATTTGGAGGAACTTTTGTTTTTGCAAATGAAGCTTCAAAATGGAATCGTTTCACAGTTGGTGTCGCTTATCTTAATCAGCGTTTAGACAATTATTCATCAATTGGAACAAATGAAGGAATTAAATTTGCTGATCCAGACGGAACTTTCAATGGCTACATCAAAGATATAGATGGATACAAATCTAAATTTTCTGTTAATTTAGGAACAAGCTATGACGACAAAGTTTATTTAGGATTTGGATTAAACTTCCACGAAACAAACTATTCAGGTTACGAACAATACGCAGAACGTGATGACAACAATGGAAAAACTTACGTATACAATGCAGATGGAGCTCCATATAATGAAATTGGGCAAGGATTTTCTTTCTCTTTAGGTGCTATTTATAAAGTGAATCACAATGTACGTTTAGGTGCGGCTTATCATTCTCCAGTTTGGTACAATATTTCTAAAGATTTTTACTCAGCTAATTTTAACAGCGATAAAACTGCCGTAGATTCTTATTATATGTATTCTTCTGATTACGATATGACTCGTGGCGGTCGCCTTGTAGGAAGTTTAGGTTTTGTTGTTGGTAAAAATTTATCACTTGGTGCTGATTATACGTACCACATGAACAATGACACGAAACTAAAGCCTACACAATATTTTAATGGAGATAATAATTTCATCAATGATGTTGTAAAAAATTCAAGTGAAGTTAGAGTTGGTGCGGAATACCGTGTAGATCGTTTCAAAGTAAGAGCGGGTTATAATTATATAACTTCTCCTTACAAAGATTTTACGATGGATATTGCGAACGAAAACAATGTTGTGACAAATGCAGCTGTTTTATCGAAAGCATTTCAAGGAGATATTAATCGTGCAAGTTTTGGTTTAGGATATGATTTTGGTGGATTCTATATAGATGCAGCTTATCAATATCAAACGCAAAAATATCAACAGTTGATTGGAGGATCATATTATATTAATACTAATAATGAATTTGTTTCTTTACCTAATACTTATGCTCCAAAAGTTAAATTAGACAACAATTTATTCTTATTGACATTAGGTTGGCAATTCTAATAAATAAAAAAAAATAGATATTAAAAAAATCGGATGAATTTCATCCGATTTTTTTTGTAGTACTAAATATTAACGTAATATAGTTTTAAACAAAAACTATTAGTTTATTCTTTTAATAGAAGACATTCCAGAAGTGCTCACTTTAGTTTTCAAACCATTTTCGTCTACATAACGAACAGAACTCGCTCCAGAACTATCAGCAGTCAAACTGTTCACAGCCCAAACTGTTGTAGAACTTGCTCCTGAACAATCAACAACTACATTTGCAGCTTTCAATTCTTTTCCAACAAATGAAGAAGCTCCCGAAACCGAAATATTTAAATCCTGTACATTTCCAGAAATTTTCATACTTGATGCACCAGAATTATCAACCGAAATAGAGTTAGAAACAACGTCTAATTTCAAATTACTTGCTCCTGATAAATCAACCGCCATTTTTTCTACTTTTTGCGTTGGTAAAACCGTTACATTCGTTGCTCCAGAAAGATTAAATGAACGTAATTTTTGATGTGAGAATTTAATTTTAATAGAAGAATTTTTCAAATTTACTGTTCCATTAATTTTCATCACCAAAACACCATTCTTCACTTCAGTCGTGATTCTATTCATAATATTATCTGGCGCTTCAACAGAAATTTGACCATTATAATTACCATCCTCAACTGTAACACTTATTGCGCTACTTACGTCAATTCCTTCAAAAGAAGCAACTTTACGTGTTTCCGTAACTGTATTACTACTCGCTTCTACTCGATCTAAATAATTAGAAGCTGGTGATTTAGAATTTAAATCAACCGAACAACTCGCAAATCCTAACGAACTGAATATTAAAATTGGAAGAAAAATGTATTTCATATAGATGTCTTTTATTATATAGACGCATTAACTTCTAAAAAGTTACAAAAAATATTCACTTTATTTATCATTCTAAATCAATCCGTCATAAATATTTAGTAATTTCGCTAACTATGAAAATCATCAGTTACAATGTAAATGGAATTCGCGCTGCGATGACAAAAGGTTTGGTTGAATGGTTAGAAGCTGCGCAACCAGATGTTTTATGTATTCAAGAAACAAAAGCTATGCAAGAACAAGTGGACACAAAGCCTTTTGAGGAATTGGGTTATCACATTTATTGGCATGCAGCAGAAAAAAAAGGATACAGCGGAGTGGCTATCTTCTCGAAAATAAAACCAAATCATGTACAAATAGGAACTGGAATAGATTATATTGACAGAGAAGGTCGCGTTTTGAGACTTGATTTTGACAATGTTTCTGTAATTAGTTTGTATTTGCCAAGTGGAACAAATATTGATCGATTAGATTTTAAATTACAATTTTGCGAAGATTTTAAAGATTATATCAAAGAACTTAAAATCTCTCATCCAAACATTGTAATTTGTGGCGATTATAACATTTGTCACGAAGCAATTGATATTCACGATCCTGTTCGTAATGCAAAAGTTTCTGGTTTTTTACCTGTCGAAAGAGAATGGATGACTGCTTTTCTTGATGAATGTAATATGATTGATTCTTTTCGTTATTTTGTAAAAGAACCTCATCATTATTCGTGGTGGTCTTACCGTGCAAATGCGCGCAATAACAACAAAGGTTGGAGAATCGATTACAATATGGTGAGTAATACATTAGAAAAAAATATGACACGTGCGACAATTTTACCAGATGCGAAGCACTCAGATCATTGTCCTGTTTTATTAGAATTAGACGTTTAAGATTATATAAATGAAAAAAATTGTACTTTGTTGTTTCGCTCTTTTTGCTATTGCAAGTTGCGTTCCTCAGAAACAACACCAAGAATTGGAAGCTAACTATTACAAAGCTTTAGACGATCAATCGAATACATCTAAAGAATTGACATTAGCAAATTTGAAAATAGAGAATCTTGAAAAAGATTTAGCAAAAACAAAAAGCGAATTATACATCAAAGATACAGCTTTGTCGAATGCACAATCTATGATTAGAATGGCTCAAAAAGAGCACGATACTAATTTGCAAGAATTATATTCTGCTTTGAATAGTTCTGGAGAAAAATCGAAACTTTTCTATACTCAATTGAATGAAAAAGAAAAACAAGTTACCGATTTGACTCAAAAAGTAAAAGACTTGGACGCTAAGATTGATCAAAAAGATACAGAAATCTTCAATCTAAAAAGACAAATCTTAACACAAGAGATTAATCAAAAGGTTTCGGAAGCAACAGCTACGCCTCCTAAAACAACAACTCCAGCAAAAACTGGAACAAAAAAATAAGCAATAAAAAGTCTTTCTCCAAAATGTAAGACTTTTTTTATTCTCCAAATCGAAGTAACTTTGCAACAACTAAAAAGTTTTAATGAAAGTTATTTGCGAAACAAAAAGTTTGGTCTTACGAGAGTTTTTTGAGATTGATGCATTCGAATTATTTCAATTAAATTCTGACAAAGAATTGATGAAAATCGTCAACGAAAAACCGTATAAATCTGAAGACGAAGCGAAGTTTTTTATCGAAAATATGGAGAAACATTACCAAGAACATGGTTTTGGTCTTTGGGGTGTTCACGAGAAAAAAAGCGGACGATTTGTTGGTTGGGGAGGTTTGCGTCAAACGAAATACGGCGCAGTTATTAACATTCGTTTGAAACGCAAATTTCAGAACAAAGGTTACGGAACAGAAGTTCTAAACGCCATTGTAGATTATGCAAAAAATGAATTGAAATTAGATAAAATTGCTGCTAAAGCAAATGCAAATCAACCTGAAACATTGAAACTTTTACAAAAATCTAAACTTCAACAATCAGAAGAAAACGAATTAATTTTCAAATTATAAAAAATAAAAAAAGCCTTGCTAAGTTATTTTATCAAGGCTTTTCTATTATTTCTTTTTAGGTGGAAATTTTTGCAACAATTTCGTTACACCTTTCTGAATATTCGCTGCACGAACTTCCGGAGAAGCTTTCAAGGGCATTTGAATTTTCAAGGTTCCTTCCCAAACTAATCTTCCCTCATCCTTCATCGAAATCGTATAATTTTGATTTAATTTTTGAGACATAATCGGAATTCCAACCGAAACTCCACCTCCAAAACCATAACCGCCCGTTCCCATTCCAATTCCAACATTAGAATTCTGTTGTTTTGAAACAAACTCTTCCGGCTTCACATCTACTGTTAAAATTCCATCATTCGATTTCTGAAAACCTCTGTACAACATTCCTTTTTCAATCGACGAATATAATCTGGCAGAATCTAAATCATTCAAACCTAAATTTCCTGTTTGCGTAAAAGAATATGTTCTATTTGTTTCAAAATCAAAATCTCGTTCATAATCTACAGCTATATTTTGCGTGCTACATGAAACAATTGTTAAAAATAACGCACTTAGTAAAAGTATTTTTTTCATAATAAATTTTATTAATCAGTTTTCAATTTCGAATAGATATCTACACTAAGAAATTGATTATCTTTTATTTCACAATCCCTCATAGAACCTTCAAAAATGAAGCCCATTTTTTCGATTGCTTTTTTACAAGTTATATTTCTCGAATCAACATAACCTTCTATTCTATGCAAATTCAACGAATTATAAGCAAAATCACAAATAAGAGGAAATGCTTCTTTCATAAATCCTTTGTTCCAAAAATCAGGCAATAACCAGAATCCAATTTCAGCTTTTTTGTTCTTTTTATCTAAATTATTCAAACCTCCAACTCCGTAAAAAGTAGAGTTATCAACAGAACAGATCGCCCAATAAATTCCTGTTTCGTTTTCTTCTAATCCTTTGTACCAATCAATTTGTTCCTGAGTTTCTTCTAAAGTTTTATAACTTACTCCATAATATTTTATCACTTCTGGATGCGATAAGCCTTTAAAAATATCATGAATATCTTCTTGAACAATTTGTCGAAAAAGCAATCGTTCAGAATTCAATATTGGAAAAGAATCAGAATTCATTTTTATTGATTTTTAATATAAATTTCCACCACTTTTCTCAACGAATCAAAACCTATTTCATCTAAATTAATTTCGTTGATAGAAACCCACTTTACTTCTTCAATTTCATCTTTTTCAAGAGTAATTTCTTCATCAGGAAAATCTGCAATAAATGCTAAATCACACGTTTTATATGGAACTTCTTTGTACTCATATGTATTGGGTTGAGATAAAAAATAGTTGAAATTCTCTAATGGAATTTTAATTCCTAATTCTTCCTCAATCTCTCGTTGACACGTTCTTTCTGCCGATTCATTTGGATCTGTAAAACCTCCAGCCAAATCCAACATTCCTTTCTTTGGTTCTCTATTTCGAACTGTAAAAAGAATTTTATCTTCTTTTTTTAGAATAACCGCAACAGCAGCTGCCACATTTTGATAATAAACCAAATCACAATTTTTACACGACATTTTTCTAAAATCAAAATGATCGATAGAATGTCCACAATTTGGACAAAATTTAAACGATTTTATCATCTTTTTAGGTTAATGATTATTATTTATTTTGAGTATCCGTCATGTCATGCTGAATTTATTTCAGCATCTCATCAAACAAGTGTGATTCTGAAACGAGTTCAGAATGACTATTTTCATCGAGAAATCTATAACTAAAAAAGATTCTTCAATTTCACAATCGCTTCATTCGGAATGACAATTTTCTATTTATTTCTTGGATGAAATTTGATAATCGCATCTCGAATAAATTCTTGATCAACATGCG
The DNA here is from genome assembly GCF_002472945.1 of Empedobacter sp. UBA7248. Lineage (NCBI taxonomy): Bacteria > Pseudomonadati > Bacteroidota > Flavobacteriia > Flavobacteriales > Weeksellaceae > Empedobacter > Empedobacter sp. UBA7248. The sequence goes on from NZ_DKSU01000008.1 coordinate 478,283, forward strand.
TATAAATTTCAGTCGTCGTAATACTTTCGTGTCCCAACATCAACTGAATAGCACGAAGATCTGCTCCATTTTTCAATAAATGAGTCGCAAAAGAATGGCGAAACGTATGTGGACTAATTGTTTTTTTTACTCCAGCAATTATCGATAATTCTTTTACGATTGTAAAAATCATCACACGTGTAAGATTTTTACCTCGTCTATTTAAGAACAAAAAATCTTCGAAACCAGCTTGTATAGGAAGATGAATACGAATACTTTCTTTGTACAAGTTAATATATTTTATCGTATAATCGCTAATCGGAACCAGTCTTTGTTTGTTTCCTTTTCCAATGACACGAATAAAACCATCATCAAAAAAAAGATCAGAAATTTTGAGATTTATCAATTCCGAAACACGCAAACCACAGCCATAAAGCACTTCTATAATCGCACGATTGCGCTGTCCTTCTGGTTTTGATAAATCAATTACTTCAATCATTTTATCAATTTCTTTTTCAGAAAGTACATCAGGAAGTTTCATTCCAATTTTTGGTGTTTCGAGCAAAGAAGTTGGATTATCTTCTCTAAAATCTTCGAGTTGTAAGTATCCAAAAAAGCTTTTCAAGCCAGAAATAACACGAGCTTGCGAACGCACGCTATATTCGCTCGACGCAAAATCGTGTACAAAATCCCTCAAATCATCTTGCGAATAATCTAAAGGTTGTTTATCAGAATAATTAATTAATTTTTGAATATCGCGTAGATAACCTTCAATTGTATTAGCAGAAACTCTTTTTTCTAATTTCAGATACATTTGATAGTCATACAAAGCATCTTTCCACAGCATTTACTTCGTTATTTTTTCAAGTTCAAAAATACGCTTTATCATTTCATCTTCGGGCATCCAAACTTGATAAAATGCACGCGAACCATATAAAGTTCCAGCAATTGTGGCTTTCATGTAGTTATCAACAGTTGTTGAAAAAACAGGGTTAAACTCATTTGAAGGAATTCCTAAAACACCTAAAAACTCATTTCTATACATTCCAGCACTGAAATATTTCAGATAAATTGCTTCGTTATGAAACATGAAAAAATCGTGAATTGAATAAATTTTCTTGAATAAAAAATCATTAAAATAATTTGCATCTTGATTATAATACAACCAATTCGAAACCGAATTTGTATCTAATGCAACAAACTCATCAGGAATAATTCCACCACCACCGTAGACTTTTTTACCTGAAGGCGCTGTAAACTCTAAGTCTTTATTAATTTTAATTGAATCTTTACTATATAATTCACCCGATTTTAATCGTTTGTATAAATCGTCACTGTATTTTGCCGTTTTTTTATCGAAAGGTTTTTGAATAGATCGACCAGAAGGCGTGTAATAATTTGCAACAGTCAAACGTACCTTAGTACCATCTCCTAAACTAATTTCGCGTTGCACCAAACCTTTACCAAACGAACGACGACCAACAATAATTCCACGTCCATAATCTTGTAAAGCACCCGCAACAATCTCACTCGAGGAAGCAGAATTTTCATCCATTAAGACGTAAATTTTTCCTTGCTCGAAAAGACCTCTATTTGTAGCGTAAATATATTTTTTACGTTTTTGTTTGTCTTGTGTGTAAACAATCAATTCGTTTTTTGTTAAGAATTCATCAGCTATTTCTTCTGCAATATGCATGATTCCACCTGGATTTCCACGTAAATCGAACACCAAAGTTTTCATTCCTTGATCCAATAAATTTTGCAAACCTTCGTGAACTTCATTTGCAGAATTTTCTGAAAAACGAGTCAATTTAAGATAACCAATATCTTTCGTTAACATATGTTTTCCAGTAACCGTAGGAATTGGTACAATAGTACGATTTAGCGTAACAGAAATTGGTTTTTGATCGCGAATAACAGATAGTTTAACTTCCGATCCTTTCTTCCCTTTCAATAAACCTTCTATTGTTTTATTATCTTTTGCAACCAAAGATTGATTGTCTGCAGCAACTAATTGATCTCCAAATTCTAGTTTGCCATAATTTTTCGTTCCAGGTAAAGTACGTTCAACAACAATGGTGTCGTTCATTGTGCGAAATTGAATTCCAATTCCAACAAATTCACCTTTCAATTGTTCTTCTGCCTTTTGTACAGAAGCTTTGTCGATATATGTACTATGTGGATCTAGCTTGGCAACCATATAATGAATCGCATCATCAACCAAACTATCCGAATTAACATCGTTCACATATTCATTGTCAATCAAAGAAACTAATCGACGAATTTTTTGTTCGTTATCCGAATATTGCAAACCTACAATATCCTTGTTTTCATCGAACGCAAAGTCGTATTTTTTCCCAACCATAAAACCGATTAAGAAAATAATCATCACAACTAATACGATATTAATAACCTTGAAAAAACTTCTCATTGAAATGTTAACTGTATAATTCTTCTTCTGTAATTTGTCGAATTGTAATTCCTGATTTTTCTAAAAACTCTAACCCAGAAAGGTCTTTGTATTGTTGAATGTAAACGATGCGCTTTATACCTGCTTGCAAAATAAGTTTACTACAATCTGTACAAGGCGAAAGAGTGATATACAATGTCGCTCCTTCTGCAGATTGTGTAGAAGTTGCACATTTTAGAATTGCATTTGCTTCAGCGTGCAAAACATGCCATTTTGTATTCCCCTCTTCATCCTCGCATTTGTTCTCAAAACCACTTGGCGTACCATTGTAACCATCAGAAATAATCATTCGATTTTTAACAATAATTGCACCAACTTTTTTGCGTTCGCAATAGGATAGATTCGCCCATTCAAAAGCCATTTTAAGATAAGCTTTATCGTAACGTAATTGTTTTTCTAAGTTTGTTTCCATTTCTAACTAAGCTTCTTCTTTATTTTTTGTCCATAAAGGCGGAATAAAAAATGGTAATGGATTTCGGAAAAATGCTTTTAATGTATGTGAAATCATCGTAAAAATCTTATAAAAAGGAATATTATTAGATCGCATTGCCATTAATAATGATAAGATAAAACTAACTAAGAAGTTGCTCCAACCTACCATAAAAATTGCAATAAAACCAATAATCATTGGTCCAATATCAAAATGATAGCCCATTCCTCCAATACCAATCGCGAAGTTTCCTGAAACGAAAGTAATGTGTCGAATATCGAAAGGTTGACCAGTAAAATCACCAATCAAAAAAGCACATCCCATCATAAAACCGAATGCAACATTACCGACAACCCCTCCCATATTTTTCTCAAACCAATTCGAAATTCTTCTTCTTCTACGTTCTGAAAATGATTTCTTCAAAATTGGGTGATTATAAATACGTTCTGGAATATTATGAAAACGTTGATTATTAATTGTAATTCCCGAAATTAATCCTGAAAGGAATAAGAAGACTCCAGCAATTGCTCCGAAGTAAAAAATATGCCAATCCATTGTCACCACTTCTTCCCAATAATGATAAGCTTTAGAATATTTTAAAACTTCTAATCCTAAGATTTCGTTCAGTAAATAAAATATTCCTAATGAAACAACAAAACCAGCAACAACATTTCCTAAAAAAGCAATCATTTGGCTTCTTACTAATTGCGCAAATAAAGTTGTAAAATCTTTCACATTCAGTTCAGATCCAGAAGTTGGCACAAGCGAACGAGCTAAACGAGCCGCTGTCATAGAAGGCTGTTTTGTAGCAAGTGTCATATGTGTCAAATAAATCGTACAGAAACCAACAGCGTAATTAATACTAAAGAAAAACGCTTTAAACAGTGGCGATGTATCATGTATATTTCCAATTCCCGTTTTAATAAAACACAAAAATGAAACGATAAAACCACCTCCACAAGCTGTCCAAAACATCTTATTATACTCTTTAGCTGTCTGCGTAATATACTTTTCTCCCGTTTTACCATTATGATAAGTCACTAAGAAAGTGATTAAATAAACCGTAGAACCTAACTGATTACTCATAAAATTCTTTGGTGCATAAAATTCAACCCATTTCTTTGTTGCAAGACTATAGAAAGAAATTATTCCGTGTAATCTTAGTTCATTATAACTATTTAAAATTGTTTGTAGACGAACCAATTGTTGTTGCAAACGATTGATTTTTGATGCAACTTTCAATGAAATTCCTTTGTAATCTTTTTGCGTTAAAATATCATTTAACAAATGTTTACATTTAGAAATACTTTCTTTAATCTCTAACATATCAAATCCAGCTTGCGGATTTTCGATAATGTTACTAATCTGCATCGAAAGTTTAGAGAATGGATTATCAAGATAATTAACCTCGTTACTGTAACGCATCATTTCTTTGTCCGAAAACCCACCAGTAATACGAACCGTCAAAATAGAAATTGCTTGTAAAAGCTGATTCTGAATATTATTAACGTTTCCTTTAAAATTATCTGGTTCGATATCTTGATACAATACTTCGAAAAATTTTCGCCAACGATCTCTTGGAATAATTCGGATTGCTGATAAGTTTTTCGAATTATAAAAAATCTCATTTACCACAGAAGTTAATTCATTATTATCTTCAATATCTGGTAAAAGAGAATCCATTATTTTCTTTCGAAAAATGGATAATAAATTATCTTCCAGATGAATTCCACTATCTACTAAATAGCTAACGAAATTGATTTTCCCGAATGTATTTTGAAGTTCTTCGCGAAAAATTAATCGATATGTAGGGTTATTTTGAAGTTTAGAAATTAGATCATCTATAAAAGAAATTGAATCTGGATAATCTTTTCTTGCTTTCTCTAATAATCTTAGAAAAAAGCTCTTCTCGTATTTTTTATTTTGATCAAATATAGAGTCTAAAGCCATATTTTAATTTCTTCATTCAGAGTACAAAAGTAAAAAACTTATACTACCTAAGCAGTATAAATCAACAGAAATAAAAAAGTGATCCTTGATGAACCACTTTTTATATATTTAGAATTTAAAATTTTTCTTATCTATTGCTGGGTTGATTTTTATGTCATTAAATTTGATGACATATTCTCCTCCCTCTGTAGGTTTTCCCACAACTTTGGTAGCGAAAGATAATCCATTGTAATTTTTGAAATTAGAGTAATAAAGTGTTTCATCTTTATTTTTCTCCATTACAATTTCGTAAGAATTTTTGTCAAAACAATAAACTGTTGAATTCGCATTTTTTGTTAATTCGATTTTATAACAACTATTATTTTGATCGTATTTATCTATACCTAAGTATTTTACCTTAAATCCTTTTTGTTTATATTTCAATACATCAGAGTCAAAAGAGTCTGGTTTATAATCTTTTACAGCTACATTTTTCTTCGCAACTTCGCTGTATGTCCATCCCATTCTACCATCATATCCTTCGTTCAAGATTTCTTTTCCATTCATCACAAACACTACTTTTTTGTTGTAAGGGCGTTGATGATAAACAATCATTGGATAAGAATCTCCAACATTTATAATGGCTTCTCCTTTTAGGATAATACTGTTCAAATTATTCCAAGCTGCTTCACCTCCTGTTTTTTGAATATGAGTTTCAATTATTTTCTCTGCATTTTGTGCAAATGTAGTCACAGAAAATAATGAAATCATAAGCGCGCTAAACGTCAATTTCGACATAAGAACTTTTTTAATTTTTAACAATCTGTCGAACAAGATATAAAAACTAATTTAAAGTTCTGTAAAGAAATATTGTCTTTTAGTCTTTTTTAACTTCTATATGAGCCCAATTTTCACCTCTTAAGATACGGTAAACCTGACCTTGAGAAATATTAAATTGTTTTGCTAGTGTAGAAATTTTTGTTTTTCTATTTGGATCAATTAATTTCTTTTTTAGACGAATAACTTGTGCTTCTGTCAACTTGCTATTTGGAATACTGTCTAAACGAGAACGTCCTTTCATCATTCTAAATAAATCCTTGTTGTGCTCTTTCCATTCGTCCAATGTTGCCCATTTCAAATTATCCATTGCGTTGTTTAATTTGTTATGATCCAAATGCACTACATATTCTTTATTGTCTTTATTTGGTAAAAAAGTTTCGGCAACCATTTTATGTACATATTTAGCTGTACGTTTTCCGTCTGCTTTTGTTACCCAAATAGCACGATAACCGTTGTTAATCGCTCCTTCTAAGATTTTGTATTTATCTTGTCCTGTGTATAATTTTTTTACAAGACCATCTTTTGAAACTAAAAAGGATCTTTTTTCAATTAATCCTTCTGCTTCGTATTCTTTCCATGAATCACTCATAATCACTATTTTACTTATTTACTCCATTTTACAACAACATTCATACCGAAATAATTTTTTAAGTATTAATTAACTTAATTATTTCATTTCCACGTCAAGTATAGCTGATTTTAGGGCAAATATAAATCATAAAAAGTTTAAAGATTATTTTTTAACAATAGTGGATAAGTACTTTTTTGCACGTTCTAAATCTTCTGGTGTATCAATTCCAACTCCTATCGATTCGGTTTCAATTACTTTAATCTTCATTCCGTATTCCAAATAACGTAATTGTTCTAATTTTTCTGAACGCTCATTTTGACGCATTTCAAGTGTTGAAAACTTCAACAAGGCTTCTTTTCTAAATGCATAAATCCCTAAATGACGAAAATAATTTGGTGTAAAATTAGTTTCACGTGCAAATGGAATTGATGAACGCGAAAAATAAAGCGCAAAATCATTGATATCAGTGACCACTTTCACAAAATTAGGATTGTTAATATCTTTTTCTTTTGTAATGGATTCTTTTAAAGTCGCCACATCTACAGTTTTTCCAAATTCACCATCAAAAGAGGATAAAATATCTGCCAAAGCTTTTTCGTTCACAAATGGTTCATCGCCTTGCACATTCAAGATAATATCACATTCTATATCTTGTATAGCTTCTGCAATTCTATCACTTCCTGTTTCGTGATCTTTGATACTCATAATTGCTTTTCCATTGTGCGAAACAATTTCATCAAAAATTAAATCAGAATCTGTCACCACAAAAACATCGTCAAACAAATCAGTTGCAACAACATTTTCGTAAGTCATTCTTATCACAGTTTTATTGCCCAATTGTTGCATCAATTTACCTGGAAAACGTGTTGCTGCATAACGAGCTGGAATTACGGCTATTTTTTTCACAATTTTTAATTTCAAATTTCTGTAAATTTAAAATAGATTCGGCTGAAATGCTTCTTTAATCAACAAAATAATTATAGTATCTTTGCTAAAATAAATTTTCTGTATGAAGATTGCTTTCAAAATTTTGTTATTTTTGATTTCATTAGGATTAATATACATCTTAATCAGCGAGTTAAAAATTCAAGGATAAAGAAAAATTTATGTCAAAAACAACTCAACGTTCGTTAGCGATTTTACTATCTCACGATATGCTTAGTTATATTACCAAAACAACCGACGGAGAAACGACTTCGTACTCGGATGTATATGACTATTCGGTAGATTTTACAAATCTTAACAAAACGGAAATTGAGATTGAACATGAATTGCGTTCTAATTTGACTTTATTGCAAGAATATGATTATGTGCATATTTGTTTTTTGTCGACAACTGTAAATGTTGTTCCAAATCAGTTTACACACAAACCTTTCGAGGAATTGTTATCACTTTCTAACTATAGTCCTGTAAAATTAGCAATCGATTGTCCTTTGGAAAATGTAGATGCTTCAATTATCTACAATATTCATTATCCGCTAAAAGATATTTTGCTTTCGTTACCGAATTTGCAAAATGCGCGTTTGTATCATTCGGGCAAATTCTTGGTAGATTATGGAATGATTAATTCTAAAAACGATGAAATTTATATCAATTTAATGCATCAAAAATTAGAAGTTTGTGTGTTAAGCAATGGAGAATTTATTTTTTATAATCTATTTGAAACAAAAACCAAAGAAGACTTTTTGTTTTACATTTTGTATACATTAAATCAATTAAATATTAGCCCAAATACCGTTTCGTTGTATGCTTTTGGTGACATCATGAATTCGCCATATTATTACGAAACTTTACAAAAATATGTACGTCATATTTCGTTTAACGAAGCAGACAAACAACTTGGGCAATATTTTACATTATATAAATTATTCGAATGCGAATCATTTCAGGAACATTAAAAGGAAAAAGAATCACAGCACCAACTAACTTGCCGGTGCGCCCAACAACAGACTTCGCGAAAGAAGCTTTATTTAATATCTTAAACAACGAATGGTATTTCGACGAAATTACCGTTTTAGATTTATTCTCTGGAATAGGAAGTATTTCATTAGAGTTTGCTTCGCGTGGAGCAAAAAAAGTAACTTCGGTTGATAATTTCTATGGTTGTGTAAAATTTTTGGACGAAACAGCGAAACAATTAAAATTAGATGATATTATCTCGACTGTAAAAAGTGATGTCATTAAATATTTGAACAAACAACCTATCAAGAAATTTGATATTGTTTTTGCTGATCCTCCTTACGATTTGGATGTAGAAACTTACAAAAAAATCCCAAATTTGGTTATCGACAATCAATGGTTAGAAGAAGGTGGAAATTTTGTTTTAGAACATCCTTCAAGCATTTCTTTTGAAGAGCATCCAAACTTTGTTCAACACAAAAAATACGGAAACGTACACTTCTCTTTTTTCGAGTAAACATACATTTTCTTAAAATATTTAACAAAATCGACTGATAGATGATATCTATCAGTCGATTTCTTTTTTTTATTTATACTAAGTCTAATTAAATTTGCGCTATTAATTTTATTTAGAATAAATATATATAACATATGAAAAGGAATAAACTTTTACTAGCTACACTTACTATACTAAGTTTTTCTGCTGCCTTCGCACAAGAAAAAGAAAAAAAAGATACAGTAAGTAATCTACAAGAAGTAGAAATCTTTGGAGATAGAGCAAAAAAACAACGTGGATTAGAAATGATTACACGTTTTCCAGGGAATCCTCAAGATCAAGTTCAATCAATTTCTACAATTTCAGAAAAATTAATTGAAGAACAAGGGGCTCTTACTATTACGGATGCTGCTCGTAATGTCCCAGGTGTTACATTATTTGGAAACTATGGTGGTTATAAAGAATCTATGTCTATTCGTGGATATAGAGGAACTCCAGTCTTAAAAAATGGTGTTCGTATGGACTCTGATTTCCGTACAGCTTCTGCAATAAGTGATATGCAAGGAGTGGAATCTATTCAAGTTATAAAAGGTGCAGCCTCTATTACACAAGGTATTGCTACAGGATTAGGTTCTGCTGGTGGTGTGATCAATATTGTCACAAAAACTCCTCGATTCAATAACGAAAAAGAAGTAGGTTTACGTTATGGAAGTTGGAACAATGTTAGAGCAACTTTTGATATGCAACAAGTATTAGATAATAATAAGAAATTTGCTTTTCGTTTGAATGGAGCATATCAATATGGTGAAAGCTATAGAGATGTAATTGAAACAAAAAGACATTATATAAATCCTTCTTTTGCATGGCGACCAGATGATAAAACAGAAGTTGTGGTACAAATGGATTATTTAAATTTAAATGGTGTTCCTGATCGTGGTACTGTTAATTTAGCAGCAGATGATACAGAAGCTCTATTTGATATGGGACATAAATTTCTAGGTACTCAGTACGATAAAACCAAAATGGAAAATTTAACATATTCTGCTTGGGTTAATCGTCAAATTACTGATAAAATTAACTTTCGTGTAGCTTATTTTGGTTCTTATTTTACAAATGACAACACAGCAACTGCTCTAGTAAAAAGTGATAAAAAGAATTTAAATTTATTAGATCGTACATTAGGTAGATCATATAATGATGATAGAAGTACAGCTATTCAAGCTGATTTAATGGGAAAAGATTTTAACTTTAGTGACTTCAAATGGTCATGGCAAGTTGGATATGATTATTCTTATGATAGAAGTACATCAAGAAGTGCTGCAGGTATCACTTTTTATACTATAAAAGATCAAGATGGAAAAGATAAAAAAGTCTATTATTTACCTCAAGCAAATATCTTTGAAGATATTCAAAATAATGTAAGTCTATCTTCGGATTTACTTAAAAATTTAGAATTAGGATCTTTTGGAACCCCAACATATAACTATTATTATGGGTTCATGACTCAACAACATTTATCTTATAAAGATTTCATTAAAGTAATCGGATCTTTACGTTATTCGTATTCAATCAGTAACCATGATAATGCAGTTGATCCAATGATTGGATTAATGGTTTCCCCAACAAAAAGTGTAAATCTTTTTGCTTCATGGACTACTAGTACAAGTTTACGATCTGCAATGAACTTATTAGAAAATGGTGGACGTGTAGGTTCTTCTAAAACTAATCAGTTCGAAACAGGTGTTAAAACATCTTGGTTCAATGATAGATTACGCGCTAACATCACGTATTTTAACATGAATAATAAAAATCTTTCTTACACAATATATAATGCAGATGAAACTAATGCAGTTGATCCTATTACAGGAGAAAACTTATATGGTTTAGCAGGTAATTTAAAACGTCAAGGAGTTGAGTTAGATATTTCTGGTCGTCCATTACCAAATGTTCAAGTTTTATTAGGTTACGCATATTTAGACGCACAATATGAGCACTCACCTGCTTACATGGATGGTTCTGCTCCAATGAATGCTCCAAAACATACTGCAAACGCATGGGTTCAATACAAATTCCAAAATACAAATACATTTGTTGACGGAATATCATTATCTGTGGGAGCATACTATGTCGGAGAAAGACCTGTAAATGAATACACGAAGAAAACAATTATTCATAACACTACTCCTGGTGTAAAACCATTTATGATGCCTGAATATACAACGCTTAATGCGCAAATTGGATATTCTACTCGTAAATTTGACTTCCGTTTATTCTTCAATAATATTACAGACGAAATTGGATACAACTCATACTACAGAGGAGGTTACATCAACCAAATCGATCCATTTAACATGGCTGGACAAGTAGTATTTAAATTCTAATTTTCTCAGAGTTAAACATATTTTTAGCATTTATTTAATAGGAAAACGACAGTTTTATAAACTGTCGTTTTTATTTTGGATAGAATTGACTAACTTCCGTCAAAATTTTTCTTAAAAACATGAAAACAAAAATTACTGCTTTATTTATATTCTTTTGTTCGATTTTTACATTTGCACAAACAGAAAATACGCTAAAATCTATTCCAGAATTTTCTTTCGTTAAAATGCAATCCGAAGGAATTTTCAGTTCAAAAGACATCAAAAAAGGAAAACAAACGTTGATCGTTTTGTATTCGCCAACATGTATTCACTGTCAATTAGCCTTGAATCATTACAGCAATAATTACGAAGAACATTTAAAAAATACTCAAATTATTTTAGTTTCTGAATACGAAGCGAAAGATGCTATCCCTTTCTTAAAAGAGCATGCACCTAATTTTGTAAATAATAAAAATGTAGAATTATTATATGATTCTAATTACGAATTTGGTCCAACATTTCAACCAACTTCTATTCCTACATTTTATTTATTCGACAAGGATCAAAATCTTGTTACCATCAAAAAAGGTTCTGTAGAAGCAAATCAAATTTTTAAATATTTGAAATAATTTAAAAATTAATCCATAAAAAAATTCCACTCAATTGAGTGGAATTTTTTGTTATATCTAATCAATGATTATTTACCTTGTTGTGCTTGAGCTTCGAATTGTTTTTGTAATTCTTTGATTTGCTCTTCAGATAAACCTTGTCCTCCTTGTGCACCTGGTTGTCCTTGTGGAGCTGGTTGACCTTCTTTAAAGTCTACTAATTCTACTTCGAACTCTAATGCTTGGTTTGGTCCAATTTGTCCTCCAGGAGCTCCCATTTCACCGTAACCTAAGTTAGCAGGAATATAGAATTTGTATTTTGATCCTTTAGACATTAATTGTAAACCTTCTGACCATCCTGGAATAACTTGATTTAAAGGAAATTCTACACCTCCTTTAGCTTCAGGGTTTTTATCTGTACTATCAAAAGTTTTACCAGTAGCTAAAATTTTACCAGTATATTTTACTTTAACAATACTATTAATGTTTGGTTTAGCACCTGTTCCTTCTTTTTCTACAACATAAACTAATCCAGAAGCAGTTGTTTTAGCACCAGAAGCTTTTTTCTTCTCGTCTACCAATTTTTTAGACTCGTCTGCATTTTTCTTAACCAAGTTTTGTTGGTGATTTTTTGCATACGTATCTAAAATTCCCATTCCCGCTTCTTGTGTAATCAACAATTTTTTGTGACGTACAACATCCATAATCCCTTGAACAATGATATCCTTGTCCATTTGATCTAATTGTTGTTGGTTAATAACCGTCTCAATTTGCTGACCAACTTGTTGACCAATCGCGTAAGATTCTCTACCTTCTTTACCTGCTTTTAAGTAATCGCGGATCCCTTTTTCTAATTGATCGTAGTTGATACTATCAGTTTCAACTAAACGTCCTCCAAGACCTTTGATTTGCTCACCAAGACCAGTTCCGAAAGCATAAGAAGCTTTTTGATCTTCGCTTTCTAATTTGTCTACAGATTTTCCTTTGTTACAAGACACTAACGACGCAACAACAAAAATCCCTAAAAGAACTTTTTTCATTATTTATAAAAATTTATTGCAAGTTTAATAAGAAACTTTCATTAATCATACAAATCTAAACCAAATTCTTCTTTTAATTTTAACAAAATCGGGTTTTTATCTGATAATTTCTCAAATTTCTCTTTGTTTGATAAGATATGATTCGTTGCTTCCTTCTCAGAAAACTTAATCTGAATACTAAAATAGTGATTCTTAAGGAATGCTCTCAAACTATTTCTAATTCGATCGCGGTATTCCTCAAACTCTTGTTCTGATGAATGCGAAGTAAATTCGAAAATAATTTCATCACCTTCCAAACCAAGTTCTGTTGTCATCAAAGCGTTATAAGACGGAATATTATGTTCGATTTTTAATCGATCCAAAAATCTTTTCCAGCCTTCTTTTACTTGATCCAATGTAAACTTTTCTCGAGGTAAATCATTTCGTAAAATCTCTTCCTGATGTTCTTCAACTTTTGCCCCAGGCAAAGCCATTTTAAGACTAAACGACGAATTACCATTTGTTCTAATTGGTTTTGAAGCACGCGTATATTCTTTGACTTCTTCTGAAATCGAAGTTTTAGCATGTTGCGTATTTACCTGCTGTGGAGTTTGTCCATTTTGTGGAATAGAATTATTTTGCTGAACTTGAGGAACTTCAATTTTAGAAGTTTGTTGTTCAGAAAAATAAAACGTTGGCGGAACTATCCTATACTTTTTTTTTTAAGCCCGTTTTCTTCTGCCGTTAAAGAAGCCAATTGCATCAAAGCAATTTCAACTGTTAAACGTGGATTCTTACTCGATTTGTAGTTTAAATCTGCTTCATTACAAATTTCGATTGCACCAAATAAAAACGTTGCCGAACATTTTTGCGCATGTTCCAGATATTTTGCTTTTATACGCTCACCAACTTCCAACAAACTTACTGTATTAGCTGTTTTCGCCATCAATAAATCTCGGAAATGAGCGCCCAAACCACAAATAAATAAATGAGCATCAAAACCTTTGTTCAAAATATCATTCAGTTGCAACATCGCTTGCGGAATATCATTTTCCAAACACGCATCTGTCATCTTGAAATAGTAATCGTAATCTAATACATTCAAGTTTTCTGCAACAGAAGAATAAGTCAAATTTTTATTCGTAAAAGTTGCCATTCTATCAAAGATTGACAATGAATCGCGTAAGGCACCATCAGCTTTTTGAGCAATCAAATGCAATGCATCATCTTCAAAAGTTACTTGCTCTTTTTCAGCAACATTTTTCAAATGTCCTTTGATATCTTCAACTCCAATTCGTTTGAAATCATAAATCTGACAACGAGAAAGAATCGTAGGAATAATTTTATGTTTTTCTGTAGTTGCCAAAATAAAAATTGCATGCGCTGGTGGCTCTTCTAACGTTTTCAAAAACGCATTGAAAGCCGCTGTTGACAACATATGAACCTCATCAATAATGTAGACACGATATTTCCCAATTTGAGGAACTATACGCACTTGATCAATTAAATTTCTGATATCATCAACCGAATTATTAGATGCTGCATCCAACTCAAAAATATTGAAAGCAAAATCTTGATCGCCTTCTACTCCATTTTCTTCGTTGATTTTACGCGCTAAAATTCGAGCACATGTTGTTTTTCCAACACCTCTTGGTCCACAAAATAAAAGAGCTTGTGGCAATTGATTTGACTTTATCGCTTGCTCCAAAGTATTCGTAATAGACGCTTGTCCAACTACATCTTCAAAATTTAGCGGGCGATATTTTCTGGCTGAAACAACAAAATTTTCCATACAAATGCAAATATAATAGTTTTAAGTTTCTAATAAAAATTCTTTCAAACCTCATCAATTAATTCTATTTTTATTTATAAATTACACAAGTCAAAAAAAGTAATATCTCTAACAATTCATTTGATTGTTGAACACATTTTTATTTTATGCAAAATTCAGAAAACCAAGATTCAGTACCTATTATCAGTATACAAAGTTTTCGAAAAGGACAATTAGCTGGTCGCGACGAATTGTTGTTTAATGAATTGCATGGCGAACGACATATAGATAAACCTCACAAGCACGATTTTTTTGTGATTATTCTTTTCGATAAAGCTTCTGGAACGCATAATATTGATTCGAAAGATTATCCAATCGATGACAAAGAAATTCATATTTTGTTTCCTGGGCAGATGCATAAATGGCAAATAAATGATGGAACAATTGGTTATCAATTGATGACAGAACGTTCATTTTTCGAACAATTCGCGCCTTATTTTCGCTTTTCATTTACTAATTATCAAAATCATCCAGTTATAAAATTATCGGACGAAGCTTTCTCGAAATTGATGTATGAATTCAATGCCATAAAAGAAGAATTAAAATCTGAAAACTCATTGGTTCATTTGATTAACGCTCGTGCAGCAGTTATTGCGGCAATTGTGAGTAAAGAAGCTGAACAAATTTTTACAGAATTTAAAGTTTATCAATCCAATCCGAGATTAGCGAAATTTAATATGTTGATTGATGAATTTTACAAGGAAGAAAAATCGGTTGTTTTTTACGCAGAGAAACTACATATTTCGGCTAATTATCTGAATATCTTATGCAAAAAACATCTGAAAGTTTCGGCAACACAACTTATTCAACAACGAATTATTATCGAAGCGAAACGACTTTTAAAATCGGGAGATTTATCCATCAAAGAAATTTCTTTTGACTTAGGTTTTACTGATCACGCCTATTTTTCGAACTTTTTCAAAGCTCAAACCAATATTACTCCATCAGAATTTCGAAATCTGTAATCATTTATAAATCTTACAAGTTTTAGAAGTTATTATACTAACCATTTGTTTTGATTCATTGTAATTTAGCTACAATAAATTTGAACACAATGAATAACAATATATCACGTAAAGATTTTCTTAAAAATTCAGCTTTAGGATTAGCAGGATTTTCTTTCTTACCAGGATTTTTACAAGCTGCACCAGATTTTCAATTAGATAAGACAAATCTTACAAAACCAGGAAATTTCATGTTAAAAAACGTTCGTTTAGAAACAGGTTTCGAATATGAAAACGATGAAATCATTGGAACAAAAACAGAACTTTTTACAATTGAAATTTCAAACGGAAAAATCAAAAAAATCAACCCAAATCAATCGAATGCAAAAGCTATCGATGCAAAAGGCTTGTTGATGTTACCATCTTTCAAAGATATGCACATTCACTTAGACAAAACCTTGTATGCAGATAGATGGCGCGCGATTCGTCGCTCTGGAGGAATCAAAGGAATGATTGAATTGGAGCAAAAAGTTTTGCCTGAAATGTTGAAAAAATCTACCTACAAAGCAGAAAAACTGATTGAATTATTACAATCGTATGGAACAGGTTTTGCGCGTAGTCATGTGAACATCGAACCAACTTCTAAATTAGATTCATTGAAAAATTTAGAAATTGCTTTGGCGAACAAAAAAGATTCATTTGGAGCTGAATTGGTTGCTTTTCCTCAACACGGGTTATTCTACACCGATTCGATGTCATATATGAAAGAAACAGCTAAAATGAACATCGATTTTATTGGAGGTTTAGATCCTACAAATGTTGATGGCGCAATCGAGAAAACAATGGATGCAACAATTCAATTAGCGTTAGATCATAACAAAGGAATCGATATTCACTTGCACGAATCAGGAAAATCTGGTCACGATACAATAGATTATTTAATCAAAAAAGTAAACGAAAATCCACAATTAAAAGGAAAAACATATGTAAGTCACGCTTTTGCTTTAGCGACTTTAGATAAATCAAAACAAGAAGCTATTGCTGAACAGTTAGGCGCAGCGAAAATTGGAATTGTATCTACTATTCCTTTTGGTAGTTTAGTTATGCCAATTCCAACTTTATTGAAACACGGTGTAACAGTACTAACTGGAAACGACAGCATTGTGGATTATTGGAATACATTTGGAACAGGAAGTGTTTTACAGAAAGCAAATCTTGCAGCACAATTATACGGACAAAGTTCTGAATTTGGATTATCAAGAATGTTGAAACTAGCAACCGCAGGACCAATACCTTTAAATGATAAAGGCGTACAACAATGGCCAAAAGTTGGTGATGAGGCGAATATTATCTTGATTGATGCGAGTTGTTCTGCAGAAGCGGTTTCGAGAATGTCGCCAGTTCGTTCATTAATCGTAAAAGGAAATATTGTCTATTAAATTCAAAACTTCGCCATTTCAACTCATTCAAACTATAAATCATTATGAAATCAGTTTTAATTTTAATGCTTATGATGACAACGGTTACAGCATGTCATTCAACTCCAACAGAGGATTCGAAGATAGAAATTATGAATGAAAAAGATATTGTAAAAGCAGTTAAAAACAACGATTTACAATCTGTTAAAAACTTATTGGCAAATGGCGCAGATGTTAATTCGACTGATAATAGTAAACGTTCATTATTATTAATTGCAACTAATAATTCGAATATCGAAATCGCAAAATTATTGTTAAAACATGACGCAGATGTTAATCAGCAAGCCGATAATCAAGATAGTCCTTTTTTATATGCAGGCGCAAGTGGACAAACAGAATTGGTTCAATTATTTTTAGATCATGGTGCTCGTTTTGATGTATTTAATCGCTACAATGGTTCTGCATTGATACCTGCTTGTGAGCGCGGACATGTAGAAACGGTACGATTATTAGCCAATACCAAAAATTATCCTGTAGATCATGTGAATCGTTTGGGTTGGACAGGATTAATGGAAGCCATTGTTTTGGGTAACGGTAGCAAAAAATATCAACAAATTGTTCAGATATTAAAAGATGCAGGTGCAAAAATGGATATTCCAGATTCTGATGGAGTAACACCTTTGCAACATGCGCAACAAAGAGGTTATAAAGAAATTGTAGCCATTATTAAATCATAAATCATCATGCAAACAAATTATATAGCAAAAGCTAAAGGAGATTATACTTTAAAAAATGTACGATTAGAAACAGGTTTTATTGAAGATGAATCTGGAATTATTGGAACAAAAACCGATTTATTTTCGGTTGAAATAAAAGATGGTAAAATAACAAAAGTAAGTACAAACAATCCACAATTAACAGATGCTATTGATGCAAAAGGATTGCTAATGTTGCCAGCTTTCAAGGATATGCATGTGCATCTGGACAAAACATTGTACGGTTTACCTTGGCAAGCGCTTTCGCCAAAACGCAGAACTGTTGCAGATATGATTGCTTATGAACAAGAAATTATTCCAGAATTGTTAAATACTTCAATTGAGCGTGGCGAGCAATTAATCAATTTATTACAACATTACGGAACTACTTTCGCGCGTACTCATTTCAATGTCGATACAACTTCTGGGCTAAAATCTTTAGAAAATTTAGAAAAAGCCTTAGAAAATAAAAAGGAAACATTCAGTGCCGAGTTGGTTGCTTTTCCCCAACACGGTTTGTATTATACCGATTCTGCTCCATTGATGAAGGAAGCTGCACAATTAAAAAGCGTTGCTTTTGTTGGTGGATTAGATCCTTTCAGTATCGATAAAAACATCGAAAAAGCAATCGATTTTACGGTTCAATTGGCTTTGGATAATAATAAAGGAATCGATATTCATTTGCACGACTCAGGAAAAGAAGGAATGCGTACAATTGAATATTTAGCTGAATTAACGATAAAAAATCCTCAATTAAAAGGAAAAACATATGTAAGTCATGCCTTTGCTTTAGCACATTTATCAAAAAGTGAGGAACAAGAAATTGCAGAGAAATTAGCCGAAGCAAAAGTTGGAATTGTTTCTTCTGTTCCTTTCCGCAATAAAGTCGCCATGCCAATTCCTGCTTTGGTAAAAAATGGTGTTGAAGTTTTAATCGGTAATGATAATGTACAAGATTATTGGAGCACGTTTGGAACGGGGAATATGTTGCAAAAAGCAAATTTGATTTCAGAATTATATGGGTTAGAAACTGAATATGATTTATCGAGAAATTTAGGTTTTGCCACAAAAAACATTACGCCATTAGACAACAAAGGAAATCAACAATGGCCAAAGGTTGGTGATGAAGCTGATATCGTTTTGATTGATGCAAGTTGTTCTGCCGAAGCGGTTGCGAGAATGTCGCCTGTTTTAGCTTTAGCGCATAAAGGAAATTTAGTTTGGAAAAATTAATCAGAAAGAAATTATCGTTATATTTTACTATATTAGTACATTGTTTAAAATTAACACGATTAAGATGAAGTTTACTTTTATAGTTTTTATTTTACTACTATCAATAAATAATTACGGACAACAAACTATTTCGAAAAGTGAGGTTATAGATGCTAAGATAGAATTGTATGAAAATAAAATTGATTCTAAGCTAAGAGAACTTGATTTGAAAGAAGATAATTTAGAATTAAGCAAGCAAAATGTCGCTGATATTATCAATTTTCATAAAGAAGGAATGGAGGAATTTCATCGAACTTTGAATTATTTATTGGTTGTGATGGGAATTATTGTTTCGGTTGTCATCGCTGCTGCAGGTTATTATCTAGAACGTTTTAACAAGAGAAAATCATTAGAACTCAAAAAAGATATTGATGCCTTGAAACAATCGATGGAAGAAAGTCTTGAAAAAATTAAGAAAGAATCTGAAATAGAATTAAATCTAATTCGTGCAGAAGCCAAACGTCAAATGGATCATTTCAAAAATGATTAAGCAAAAAAAACAGACTAAATAATCAAATATTCAAAACTGAGTTAGATACAATATCTAACTCAGTTTTTTATTTTTTATAAATCATTTCTAATAATAATCAATAATAGATAGCAAATTGAGTTAAAATTGATTACGATTTTAGTAAATTTAAATACTTTTCGTTAGATTCGTCTGTCAAAGATTTATTATTTTTGCCTCAATTATACTCAACCTTAAAATGGCTATAAAAAACACGCAGGAAGCACCAAAAACTCCTAAAAAACAAATCGTCAAAACAATTATAGGTATACTGTTTTTAGTAATCGGTTTATTACTATTAGCTTCGTTTATCTCTTATTTTTTTAATGGTTTTATGGATCAGAGCCAAATCTCTGATTTATTAGATAAAAATCAAACCGCCGAAAATATTTTCGGGAAGTTTGGCGCATTATTAGGCGAAACATTCATTTTGCAAGGAATCGGAATCGTTTCATTTTTTGTCCCAGTTTTCTTTATTCTTTTGGGAATTAAAGTGGCTACAAATTGGAAAAAAATTAAACCTTTCACAACGCTTTATCAAAGCATTTTCTTCATGATTTGGTTGCCAGTATTTTTTGGTTGCATTTTACCAACTCAACACATGCTTTCTGGCGTAATGGGATTTGAAATTAATGATTTCCTAAATAGCTTTATTGGTAAATGGGGTGTAATTTTATTGCTTTTCGTTAGTTTGTTGATTTATTGTGTGATTCATTTCCGAATGACGTATCAATCTATCCAAGAAAAAATGGAAGAACGTGCGAAACAAAAAGAAATTGAGCGTATAGAAAAAGAGCAAGAAAAAATCAAGAGAGAACAGCTTGAATTAAGAAAACGCAAAGAAAAAGAAGAACAAGAAAAGATAAATAAATTCAATCAAGATGCCGAAAAGCAACAAGAAGATAGTTTATCGCAAGAATTAGAATTAATAGAACAACAAGAGAAAGAAGCAATTCAATCTCATAAAGTAAATCCAAACGAAGCATTTCATCAAGAATTTAAAATTAATCAACCAAAAGAAGAAGAAATAATCGAAGAAACACCTCTTAATATTACAGAATTAGTGGTTGAAGATTTGGCTGATGATGAGGAAGAAAATAATCAAGTAGATTTTTTATCAATTAATGATG
Organism: Empedobacter sp. UBA7248; assembly: GCF_002472945.1. Lineage (NCBI taxonomy): Bacteria > Pseudomonadati > Bacteroidota > Flavobacteriia > Flavobacteriales > Weeksellaceae > Empedobacter > Empedobacter sp. UBA7248. Next base: position 498,742 of record NZ_DKSU01000008.1, read on the forward strand.
AACAAAATTTCGAAACAGAAATTCAACCTGCTCAACCAACTCAAAATTATTCTGAAAATGGATTAGAATTAAAAGTTCAACAAGTTGATGAAGAAGAAGAATTTGAAACGACTTCTGCTCGATTGGTGCAAGAGCAAGGTGAATACAATCAACGTTTAGATTTACCAAATTATCAATTCCCTCCTATTTCATTGTTAAAAAAATATGACAACGGAAATACGTTAATTGATCAAAAAGAATTAGAAACAAATAAAAATAGAATTGTCGAAACCTTAGGAAACTACGGAATCGGAATCGATGAAATTTCAGCAACAATTGGTCCTACAGTTACGTTATACGAAATTGTACCAAAAGCTGGTGTTCGTATTTCTAAAATCAAAAATCTTGAGGACGATATTGCTTTAAGTTTGGCTGCACTTGGTATTCGTATTATTGCGCCGATTCCTGGAAAAGGAACGATTGGTATCGAGGTTCCAAATTCTAATCCTTCGATGGTTTCTATGCATTCGGTTATTGCTTCGCAAAAGTTCCAAAATGCTGATATGGAATTGCCAATTGCTTTCGGGAAAACAATTACGAACGAAACCTTTGTTGCCGATTTAGCAAAAATGCCTCACTTGTTGATGGCTGGTGCAACTGGACAAGGTAAATCTGTTGGTTTGAATGCAATTATCGCTTCGTTAATCTATAAAAAACATCCATCTGAATTAAAATTTGTGATGGTCGATCCGAAGAAAGTTGAACTTACTTTATATTCTAAAATAGAGCGTCATTATTTAGCAAAATTGCCAGATTCGGAAGAAGCAATTATCACAGATAATACAAAAGTAATTAACACGTTAAATTCACTTTGTATTGAAATGGATGATCGTTACGAATTATTGAAAAATGCTTTCGTTCGAAATATCAAAGAATATAACGCGAAATTTAAACAACGTAAGTTAAATCCAGAAGCAGGTCATAGATTCTTACCGTATATTGTATTAATCGTGGATGAGTTTGCAGATTTGATTATGACAGCTGGTAAAGAAGTTGAATTACCTATTGCTCGTTTGGCTCAGTTGGCTCGTGCCGTTGGTATTCACTTGATTGTTGCAACTCAACGTCCGTCTGTAAATGTGATTACAGGAACAATTAAAGCCAATTTCCCTGGTCGTGTCGCTTTCCGTGTAACGTCAAAAATCGATTCGAGAACGATTTTAGATTCGCAAGGAGCCGATCAATTAATTGGTAAAGGTGATATGTTGTACACAACTGGAAACGAATTAGTACGTTTACAATGTGCATTTGTGGATACACCAGAAGTGGATAAAATTACCGAATTTATTGGAGAACAACGTGGTTATCCAGATGCAATGCATTTACCAGAATATGTTGGCGAAGAAGGTGGTTCTAATTTAGATATTGATTTATCTGATCGTGATGTACTTTTTGAAGATGCTGCAAGACTAATTGTAATGAATCAACAAGGTTCCGCGTCTTTATTACAACGAAAATTAAAATTAGGATATAACCGCGCTGGACGATTGATTGACCAATTGGAAGCTGCTGGAATTGTTGGTCCTTTCGAAGGTAGTAAAGCAAGACAAGTGTTGATACAAGATGATATGAGTTTGGAACAGTTGTTGAATAATTTGAACTAAAATTTATTAAAAACAGATAGAAATTAAATTGTATGAAAAAGATAATCTATTCTTTCATACTCTTATTAGTAGGGGTTGGAACATTAAACGCTCAATCAGCAAAACAAATCTTAGACAAAGTTTACGCTAAATATACCAACGCAAACTCGTATTACATCAAATTTGATTTTAGCCATAATGCAAATGGAAAATCAACAAGTCGTTCAGGAGAAGTTTTTGCAATGAAGCAAAAATTTAACTTGAATGTAGGTGATATTAACCAAATTTTTACAGGAACTAAATTATATACAATTGCAAAAGATGACAAAGAAGTCACTATTTCTGATGCATCTAACACAGATGATTTCTTAACACCAACTAAAGTTTTGAACACTTATCGTACTGATTTCAGCTACACTTTAACAGATAAAAAAACCGTTGGAGGAAAAACAATTCAGTATATAAAATTAACGCCAACTAAAACTTCTACAATCAAATATTCGGTTTTGGGAGTGAATACTGCGAATAATGAAATCTACGATTACAAGGAATATGGTAAAAATGGCGACACAACATCAATCGTTGTAAAAGATTACGTTCAAAATTTACTTATTCACAAAAGTTACTTTAACTTTGACCAAAAGAAATATAAGTCGCAAGGCTATATGATTACTCAATTATAATCAATGTTAAAAAAACTTGACTGGTATATAATCAAGACCTTTTTAGGTCCATTTTTTTTCATATTTAGTGTTCTATTTTTCATCTTTATCGTGCAATTTGCATGGCAACAAATGGAAAAATTTGTTGGAAAAGGTTTAGAATGGTACACTATTACCGAATTACTTTTTTGGTTAGGAATTAACGTTATTCAGCTTGTATTACCGCTTACAATCCTTTTGGGTTCTATTATGACCATGGGAGGTTTTGGAGAACGATACGAATTAGCTGCAATGAAAGCATCTGGAATTTCACTTACCAGAATCCTTGCTCCATTGTTTACGTTAGTCGCTTTAATGTCTGTCGGATTGTATTTTTTCGGAGACAAAGCAATGCCTTATTCCCAACAAAAAGCGCGAACAATGTACTACAATATCTTACAGACCAAACCAACGGTAAGTATGAAAGAAGGTGTTTTTATCGAAACTGTTCCCGGATTTCAAATGAAAATTAATAAAGTTTCGGGCGAAAATTCAGAAAAATTAGAAGACGTTTTTGTGCATCAAAATGCACCTTTTGGTGAAAATACGATGACAATTATTTCTAAAAGAGGAAATCTTGCACCAGACAAAAACGATAATCATTATCTAAAAATGGAACTTTTTGATGGAATTGCTTATACTGATAACATCAAAAATAAAAACTTTGATCAACGCAAACGTCAAGAAAATCAATATACAAAATTTGATACATTAAACTATTATATTGACATTTCAGATATTCTAAATTCTGGTAAAGACGAAGACCCAGGAAACTCTTACAAATACTTGGACGGAAAAGGTTTAAGACATCTTATCGATTCATTAAACACAGATTACAAGAAGTATTACAAAGATCTGAAAACGAATATGTTTAATCAGAATTATTACTATTTCTACAAAATGAAAGAAATAGATTCTGTTAAAACAAATATGATTTTTGACTTGAAAAAGCGCAATCGTCAAGAACAAGATCGAGTGCTTAATCAAGCTGTACAGATGGTAAATCGTGATCAAGAAAATATGACATTTTCTGAACAAGAAATTGTAAACAGAGAAAAGTTATATTCAAAAGTAAATATTCATTACCAACGAAATTTCTCGTATGCAGTTACGTGTATTATTTTCTTTTTGATTGGGTCATCATTAGGTGCAATCGTAAAAAAAGGAGGAATCGGAATGCCAGTTGTCATATCAATTATCATTTTCGTTATTTATTTTATCCTTAATTTCTCGGCAGAAAATATGGCGAAAAACGGAAAATTAGATCCAACTTTTGCTGCTTGGGCAGCGAATATTATCGCACTTCCTTTCTCTATTTTGTTTAGTTACAAAGCCAATCAAGATTCTGGATTATTTGACATCAGTATTTACGTTGATCCAATTGTAAAATACTTTAATAAGTTTAAGAAAACAAACAAAAACGAGGAGCATTCTCGTTATCAATAACATAAAACAATGGAAAATAGATCATCTCAATTAAACACAATTGAAGAAGCTTTAGAAGATTTAAAACAAGGAAAAGTTATCATTGTAGTTGACGATGAAGATCGTGAAAATGAAGGAGATTTCCTATGTATTGCCGAATTTGCAACGCCAGAAGTCATCAACTTTATGGTTACGCATGGACGCGGATTGGTTTGTACGCCACTTACACAACAAAGATGTAAAGCATTAGGTTTGGACCTTATGGTTGGACACAATACGGCTATTTACGAAACTAATTTTACTGTTTCTGTAGATTTACAAGGTCACGGATGTACGACAGGAATTTCGGCTTCGGATCGTTCTAAAACTATTCAAGCTTTAATTGACGAAAATACAAATCCAGATGATTTAGGAAAACCAGGTCATATTTTCCCATTAATTGCAAAAGATGGTGGAGTTTTGGTTCGTATGGGACATACAGAAGCTGCTGTTGATTTAGCGCGCATGGCGGGACATTATCCTGCTGGATGTATTGTCGAAATTTTGAAAGAAGATGGAGAAATGGCTCGTTTGCCAGAATTGTTAGAGATTGCAAAGAAATTTGATCTTAAAATTGTTTCGATTGAAGATTTGATTGCTTACCGATTAGAAAACGAATCATTAGTAAAACGTATCGAGCAATTTCCAGCAAAAACAAGATTCGGAGAATATGAATTAATCGCTTATCAACAAACAACAAATAATCAAGTTCACTTCGCTTTGAAAAAAGGAAAATGGACAAAAGATGATGTAGTTCCAGTTCGTGTAAAATCAACAAATAGCTATTATGATTTGTTTAGCGCTTTACAAAACGGTGAAACACCATTGTTAGAAAAAACGATGAACATCATCAACGAAGAAGAAAGAGGTGTTGTGATTTTTATTAATAACATTCAAAGTTCTGAGTTGATTGAACAAAAATTAGAGATTTTCAAAAGTTTTTCTGAAGGAAAATCAAAATCAGGTGTTTTACCAGCCGATGAAAAAGATCACGGAATTGGTTCTCAAATCATCAAAGATTTAGGCATCCAAAAAATGAATTTGATTACACGTACTTTAGAAGAACCGCATACTACACAATATGGTTTGGAAATTGTAAAATGCACTAAATTGTAAAAGATAATTTATCCAATATATACAAAAGCAGTTCTGAAAAGAGCTGCTTTTTTTTTGTATCGTTCTGTAACCTTTTCGTTATATTGTAGTCTTATAATAAACACTATATGCGAAATAAAACGTTAGTTCTTGTACTCTTTATCATTTCAAGTATTGGATTTGGGCAAAAAACGAATTCAAAAAATATCTACATATCAGATATTGATAATTTTTGGGTCGCTTATGATAGTATTCAATCAACAAATGATTATTCTCAAAAAATAAAGTTTATCAACACTTTATACATCGACAAAGGAACAAAAGGTTTAAAAACTTTTATGAAAGTAAGAGATTATAGTGACACTATTTACGTTAAACTTATTGATAGTTATCCTAAATTTTGGAATTCAGTAAGACCAAATACACTTACCATAAAGAATAAAACAAAAGAGTTAACTAAAGCTGTAAAAAAACTCAAAAAACTATATCCAGAACTAAAAGAAGGTGAAATGTATTTTACAATTGGAGGTTTACGCTCGGGTGGAACTTTATATGAAAATATGGTTTTAGTTGGTGCTGAAATTGCAACAGGAACTCCAAAAACAGATGTTTCAGAATTTGAAAATAATTGGCTAAAAAATGTTTTTGCGAAGCAATCACTTGATAATATTATTTCACTAAATATTCATGAATATGTACACACGCAACAAAAACCAAATGAAAACAACTCATTATTACATCATACATTAAAAGAAGGTTCGTGCGATTTTATTACAGAACTTGTATTAGGAGAACCAATCGAAAAACAATATATTTTTTATGGAAAACAACATTTCGATGAATTGAAAAAACAATTTAAAGAAGAGATGTTTGTAGATGATTTTTCAAATTGGTTATACAATGGAGGACAAAAGGGTAAAGCTGCTGATTTGGGATATTTTATTGGATATGAAATATGTAAATCATATTATAATCAAGCTAAAAATAAAAAACAAGCGATAAAAGATATTATAGAACTGAATTATCAAGATGAAAAAGCAGTTGAAAATTTTCTTCGAAAATCTGGTTTTTATGAAGAAGGTTTTGATAAAAATCGATTATTAAAAGAATACGAAAAAAAACAACCTTATATCGTAAAAATTGAACCTTTCGAAAATGGTTCAACAAATGTAGATTCATCTATCAAAGAATTTAGAATTACATTTTCTAAACCAATGAATCCAAAAGAATATTCAATACAATTCTCAAAAAAAGGAAAAGAGTATAGTCCTAAGATTACAAAAGCTAATTTCTATAACAATAATACTACATTCGTTTTAAGTTTGGAATTAATTCCAACTAAAGAATATGAATTTGTAATTTCAAATGGTTTCAAATCAGAAGACGGATATGCTTTAAAATTAGATAATAACGAACTAATCGTAAATTTTAAAACTAAATAAAACAAAAAAAAGCTTCTCGGGATCGAGAAGCTTTCTTATTAATAATCATCATAATATTTAATGCGCATAATGTTTACGAGAAACAAAATGCAGAATTTTCTGAACTAATTTTGTGTTTTTATAAAGATTCCAGTTCATTAATAAAACACTGAACAAAATTACTGCCAAACCGTAAATTTGCAAATGAGTTACGACATCATCTGTAAAAAAATAACTCAATGCAACGGCTACAATAGGGTTTACATACGCATATGTAGAAACTTCCACAGCTGGACGATATTGCAACAACCAAACATATGATCCGAAAGCAAGAATAGAGCCAAAAGTTGTTAAATAAGCCATTGCCAACCAATCTTCTGTCGCTACATTCGCAAAATTGAAATTAGCATATTCTCCATTGAAAATTGCAACTGTATTAAACAAAACTCCAGCAGTAATCATTTGCCAAGCCGTTTTGACCATAATGTTCAAATCCTCTTTTGGTTTCGTAACTTCTTTTTTCTGCTTTTCTGTTACATATTTTGAATACAAAGAACCTAACGTCCAAGCAATCGAACAAAAGATAAGAACAATCAACCCAATCATATTTAAGAATTGTTGATCTGCATCTGCATGCACAGTGGTTGTTTGTTCATAAAACAACATCAAAACGCCAACAAAGCCTAACAGAACGCCTAAAATCGTAGGAATACTTGAAAAATTTTGTTTCCATTTCGGTTTATCTAACACAATAAACCAAATTGCTGCCGATGCTGCCATAATTGCAACAATTCCACTTGGTAAAAATTGTTCAGACCAAATAATCCCAGCCATATCAATAAACAACAACATAAACCCTGTAAACATACATTGTTTCACAATTTGTTTATCCCACAGCGTGTAACCTTTCAGTTTACAATATCCCATCAACATTGTGCTCGCCGCAATAAAGCGAAACGAACCCAAAATAAACGGACTAAAACCATGCAAAGCCTTATCTATAAAAAAATAAGTTGATCCCCAAACTACATAAACCACGAAATACGCTGCAATAATCAGCCACTTACTTGGTTGATTCCCTTTCATTCAATCTCTATTTTTTAAATCGTTGGTATAACGATATTTTGTTCTTCTTTTATTGTTTGTAAAACTATAGTTGTACGCGTAGAAGTTATTCCGCCAATTTTACTCAAATGTTTGCGCATCAATTCTACCAAACCTTCGTTATCAGAAGTTCTCACTTTGATTAGATAACCATCTTCTCCAGCAATATCATGAACCTCTAAAACTTCTGGAATTTCGGCAAGTTGTCTTCCTACTGTTTCATCACCGATAATATCTACGGTTTTGATAAACATATACGAAAGTAATTTTTGTCCAACTGCCACTGGATTTATTTTTGCGTGATAAGCCAAAATAACTTGCTTATTTTCAAGCTTTTTCACACGTTCTAATATTCCAGAAGGTGCCATTCCCAATTCTCTTGCGATGTCTGCATTGTTAATACGTGCATTATCTTGCATTAATCGCATGATTTTCAAATCAGTAGCATCTAAATTAAATTCTATCTTTTCCATTTCGACTGCAAAATTAAGACTATTTTGAATAATATTCAAAAAATATATCAAAAATTGTATCTTATTCTTGATATTATTTTAAACTGTAAATTAAATTCATTTTAATTCTATAAAACAACATCATTATTCAAAAGAAAAGGCTACTCAAAAATGAGTAGCCTTTCTATTATTTTAAAAAATTTCGGTTAGAGAATTAGTTTCCTCCTTCTTCCATTTTCTTTTTCAATTCTGCTAATGAATCGATATCTCCTAAAGTAGAAGTTTCGATTGTGTTAGATGAATTGTTGTTATTGTTGTTAGATGATCTCTCAGCTTTAACTTCTTCCTCACGGAAAGTTGCTGTGTGAGAAACTACTACACGACGGAATTCTTTGTTGAACTCGATAACTTTGAAAGATGTTTCTTCACCTTTTTTGATACGAGATCCGTCTTCTTTCTCTAATGTACGAGCTGGAGCAAAAGCTTCAACGTCAGCATCTTCGAATTGTACTGTAGCACCTTTATCAAAAACGTCAACTGCAACACCTGTGTGAGTAGTACCTACAGCATATTTAGCTTCGTACTGATCCCATGGGTTTTCAGTTAATTGTTTGTGACCTAAAGATAAACGACGAGCTTCTACGTCTAATTCTAACACTACTACGTCTAAAATATCATCAACTGCACAGAATTCTGATGGGTGTTTGATTTTCTTAGTCCAAGATAAGTCAGAGATGTAGATCAATCCGTCAACACCTTCTTCTAATTCTACGAATACACCGAAGTTAGTGAAGTTACGAACTTTACCTTTGTGAGTAGAACCTACTGGGTATTTAGTTGTAATATCTGTCCAAGGATCTGGAGTTAATTGTTTGATACCTAAAGACATTTTTCTTTCTTCTCTATCTAAAGTTAAAACTACTGCTTCAACCTCATCACCTACTTTTACGAAATCTTGAGCAGAACGTAAGTGAGTAGACCATGACATTTCAGAAACGTGGATTAAACCTTCTACACCTGGAGCAACCTCAACGAATGCACCGTAGTCAGCTAAAACAACTACTTTTCCTTTAACTTTATCACCAACTTTGATATCAGCATCTAAAGCATCCCATGGGTGAGCTTCTAATTGTTTAATACCTAATTGGATACGAGATTTATCTTCGTCGAAATCTAAGATTACAACGTTGATTTTTTGTCCATCTTCTAAGATTTCAGATGGGTGGTTGATACGAGACCAAGATAAGTCAGTGATGTGGATTAAACCGTCAACACCTCCTAAGTCTACGAATACACCGTAAGATGTGATGTTTTTAACTTCACCTTCTAATACTTGTCCTTTCTCTAATTGAGCAACAATTTCTTTTTTCTGAACTTCGATATCAGCCTCGATTAACGCTTTGTGAGAAACTACTACGTTTTTGAATTCTGGGTTGATTTTAACAACTTTGAACTCCATAGTTTTTCCTACGAATTGTTCGTAATCACGAATTGGTTTAACATCGATTTGAGAACCTGGTAAGAAAGCTTCAATTCCGAATACGTCAACGATCATACCACCTTTAGTACGAGCTTTGATGTAACCGTTAACGATTTCTTGAGAATCGTGTGCTTTGTTAACAGCATCCCATGCATTTAATGTACGAGCTTTTTTGTGAGATAAAATTAATTGTCCATTTTTATCTTCACGTTGATCAACCATTACTTCAACGATATCCCCAACTTTCAAGTCTGAGTTGTAACGGAATTCGTTTAATGAAATAACACCTTCTGATTTGAAGTTGATGTCAACGATAGCTTCTTTATCTGTAATACGTACAACTTGTCCTTTGAATACTTCATTCTCATGTAAGTCTTCTAAAGTTGTATCGTACATTTGCTCTAATTCAGCTTTTTCTTTACGATCTTCTTCGTTTAATCCTGATTCGAAAGATTCCCAATCAAATGATTCTGGCGCTACGTTTGCATTTGCAGACGCATCTAATACTGGAGTGTTTAATACAACTTCTTGTACTTCCTCTTGTTTTGTTTCTTTAGACATAATTCTAAAAATTTGTATCTCAATCTATTTTATTTCGGAATCTTCAAATGCAAATAAATGACCGAGAGATGTTTAACTTAATAATTAATCGCTTGATTCCTAAACCATTTTAGCGAGTGCAAAGATAAACAATTATATTTTAATATTTGGAATAATTTTAGATTCAACTCAAAGAAATTTAAGATTTTATAAACGAATTACACTCTTGTTTATTCGTAACTTGTAATCGAATCTCAACTTTATGGATAGTCTAAAGAAAATAAAACGATTTTCTAAAATCGTAAAAGTCGTTTCTAAATATGGTTTCGAAGAAATTCTTTCTCGCGGAAATGATTTGTTTCATTCTGACCAAAACAACGAATTTTTCAGCCAATCATTCAATCAACGTTTCCGAATGGCTTTGGAAGAACTTGGTCCTACTTATATAAAATTTGGACAATTATTGAGTAATCGAAAAGATTTGGTTCCTGAATCTTTGGTAGAAGAATTAAAAAAATTACAAGACAATGTTCCTCCAGAAGAAATTGACATCAAACAAAAAATTAGAGACGAATTTGGAATTGAGCCTGACGAGCATTTTCTTTTTATAGAAGAACAACCTTTTGCAGCAGCAAGTATTTCGCAAGTTTATCGCGCAACTTTATTGAATGGAGAAAAAGTTGTTTTCAAAGTAAAACGATCTAATATTCAGAAAATAATTGAGTCCGATTTAGCCCTGATTCGGGATATTGTTCATTTTTTGGAAAAAAAATATGAGAAACTTCAAAAATTATTCATTTCTGAAATTGAAAAATCATTTGAAAATTCAATTCTGAAAGAACTTTCATTAACCAATGAATTTCAGAACATCGAACGTTTCAGAAAAAACTTTGAGAAGAGTAAAGATGTTTATGTTCCGAAAACATATGAAGATTATTCCAACAATAATTTTCTTTGTATGGAATTTATCGAAGGTTTTAAAGTAAACGATGTTGAGCAATTAGAAGCTTTGGGACTTGATCCAAAAAAAATCGTACAGAAAGGTTTTGATATTTATTTGAAACAATTACTTGATGATGGATTTTTCCATGCTGATCCACATCCCGGAAATATTTTTATTTTAAAAGATGGACGTTTAGCTTTTATAGATTTTGGTTCGATGGGAATTCTAGCCATCAACGAAAAAGAAGCTTTAGAAAATGTTGTAATTGATTTTGGATTAAAAAATCCGAAACGAATTGTTCGTTCACTCAAAAAAATGGCGATTAAACATTATATCGAAAACGAAAAACAATTAGAACGTGATATTGCAGATATTTTTGATTATTTAGAATACAATACAGTTGATACGATAGAAGTACAAATTATCATCAAGAAATTCAACAATATTCTACAGCGAAATCATGTTTTATTACCCGAATATGTTTATATTTTACTACGCGGAATTGCGCTTATAGAAGGGATTGGACAACAATTACACGCTGATCTTAATGTGCAACGTTCAATGCGTCCATATGCCGTAAAATTAGCTCGACAAAAATTTCATCCAAAATATTTGAGTAAAAAAGCAATTGATAATTTCAAAGATATTCAGGATTTAATCAACGATTTGCCAGAAGACACCTTGAAATTAATTGAAAAAGTAAACAATGATAAATTGGCTTTAAACTTCAAGATTGATCAAATAGATAATATTCAGAAATTAATAAAAGACAGTATTAATAAACTAGTTTTAGCAATACTTACTTTAGCTTTTGGAATTGGAGCAAGTATGCTTGCTAACACTACTGTTCGTCCAATGATTTTGGACATGCCGTTACTTTCTTGGATTGGCTATCTATTATCAATTTTTACAGCTGGTTGTATCATTATATTGGTTTTTAGAAAAAAATAATTAATCCTTATTTCATAAAAATAAAATAGCCACCTCAATGAGGTGGCTATTTCTATTGTAAGCTATTCAAAGAATTATTTTTTCTTTTTTGTAGCTGGTTTTACAACTTTAGTTTCAGTAACTACCGCTGTTCTAGGTAATACTTCAACACGTCTGTTTCTTTGGTAACACTCTTCTGTGTTTTCAGTACATAACAATTGAGTTTTTCCTAAACCACGAGCAGTTAAACGAGCTTTATCAACTCCACCTCTTTCAGCTAAAATATTAACTAATGCTTGAGCACGTTTTAAAGATAATGTTTTGTTGTAAGCATCTTTACCTCTTTGATCAGCATGTCCGTCAATGTAGAAGTTTTTCGCTTTTAAATCATCAGAATTTAAAATTTGAGCTGCTACACGTACATCTTCGTAAGAAGAAGGAACAATTTTATCAGAGTTGTATTCGAATAAAATATTAGATAAACGTTTTGCTACGTGAACTTCTGTCCAAGGACATCCATTATTTTCTTTTGGTCCTTTTACTGTTGGACAAGCATCATCTTTATCTGGAATACCATCTCCGTCAGTATCTGGACAACCTTGGAATTCAGCTAAACCATATTCGTTTGGACAAGCATCATCTTTATCTAAGATTCCATCACCATCTGTATCTGGCCAAGGACATCCATTATTTTCTACTGGACCTGCTACTGTAGGACAAGCATCATCTTTATCTGGAACACCATCACCATCTGTATCTGGACAACCTTGGAATTCAGCTAAACCTGGTTCGTTTGGACAAGCATCATCTTTATCAAAGATTCCGTCTCCGTCAGTATCTGGACATCCGTTTGTAGCAGGATCTCCTGTAGCAATACCTGGAGTATCTGGACATGCATCTTCGTCATCAGGAATACCATCGTTATCTCTATCTTGTTTTCCGAAACGGAAAGTAACACCTACTGTGTGTTGGAAGAAATCGAAATAGTTGTTTCCTCCGTAAGCTGGTAACCAGTTGTAATCAGAAGCAATGTTTAAACCGAAGTTTTTAGTAACCCAAAAGTTAATACCACCTCCTAAAGAAGCAACAAAATGATTTTTCTCTAAATCTTCTACTTCTGTCAATTGGTAAGTACCCCCATTCTCGTTACCATAGTAAGCTGTTAATGGGAATTGTAATCCTGTGTAATCGTATCTGTGGTAACCAGCACCTACACGGATATATGGATCAAACCAAGAATCTTCTTTTAAGATGTAACCATTAGCTAACTTATAACGTAAACCTAAACCAGCATTGATGAATAATTCATCTTTAACACGTAATCTGTTGTTATCAACTTCACCTACAGAAGCAGTTAAATCAACATCAAAAGATCTGTTTAAGTTACGGATAATAGATAATTTAGATAAAGGAGGAACGATATCCCAATTATCTGTTTTGAAAAACTGGTTGAATGGTCCAGTGATCGAGTTGTGATCAACTGCGTGAGCACCAACTGTAATTGCCCAAGGATTCTTAGAATTCTGAGCATCTACAAAAGAATTACCCGCTAGGAATAATACTACTGCAGATAATAATAGATTAAACTTTTTCATTATCAAATATTTAGCGTTTTAAATATATTAAATTTTACTTAATTTTCATACAATTATAAGACAAATTTAAGAATTCTTTATCATTCTATCCAAATCTCTTTTCAAATCTTTTCCTTTTATTGTGTTTCTTTTGTCAAAAAGTTTCTTCCCTTTTGCCAAATATATCTTCAATTTTGCCAACCCTTTATTGTTTATAAACAGCGTGGTTGCTACAATCGTCAATCCTGTCTCTTTCGTTTTGCGTTCTAATTTTCGCAACTCAGATTTTTGTAATAAAAGTTTTCTGTCTCGTCTTGTTTTATGATTAAAGTATGTTCCCCAATCATATTCGTCAATAAACATATTGACAATATAGAGTTCTCCATCCTTCATTTGACAAAAACTTTCAGTAATCGAAGCTTTTCCCATTCGGATAGATTTTATTTCAGTCCCAAATAATTGGATGCCGGCTTCGTAAGAATCTAATAATTCATACTCAAACCTTGCACGTTTATTCTTAATCGTAACTTCTTTCTGCACTTTATTTTATTCCAATTAAAATTTGTAACTTTGCCGGAAGGTCAAACAAACATCATACCAAAAATTATGTTAAATGTTTCTAATTTATCGCTTCAATTCGGCAAGCGTGTACTTTTCGACGAAGTTAATATAAAATTTACAAATGGCAACTGTTACGGGATAATTGGTGCCAATGGAGCAGGAAAATCTACTTTCTTAAAAATATTATCAGGTGAAATCGATCCAACTTCAGGACAAGTTAGTCTTGAAAAAGGAAAACGTATGTCTGTTTTAGAACAGAATCACTTCAAATATGACGAATATACAGTATTGGATACTGTTTTACGTGGAAATAAAGTATTATACGATATTAAAGAACGTATGGATGCTTTATATGCTAAACCTGATTTTTCTGAAGAAGATGGCATCAAAGCAGGAGAATTAGGTGTCGTTTATGAAGAAATGAACGGATGGAATGCAGAATCTGATGCTGCTACATTATTATCTAATGTAGGAATCGATTCGGATATGCATTATACATTAATGGGAGATTTAGATAATAAAGCGAAAGTTCGTATTTTGATTGCACAAGCTTTATTTGGAAATCCTGACGTATTAATCTTAGATGAGCCTACCAACGAATTGGACGTTAATACAATTCAATGGTTAGAGGATTTCTTAGGTAATTTCGAGAATACTGTAATCGTTGTATCGCACGACCGTCACTTCTTAGACGCGGTTTGTACTCATATTTGTGATTTAGATTTCTCTAAATTAAACCTATATTCTGGTAACTACACATTCTGGTACGAATCTTCTCAGTTAGCTGCAAAACAACGTGCTCAACAGAATAAAAAAGCAGAGGAAAAGAAAAAGGAATTACAAGATTTCATTGCTCGTTTCTCTTCTAACGTTGCTAAAGCAAAACAAACGACTTCTCGTAAAAAAATGATCGAGAAATTAAATATCGAAGATATCAAACCTTCTTCTCGTCGATATCCAGCACTTATCTGGGAACAATCTCGTGAGGCTGGTGATCAAATCTTAGAAGTAAACAATTTATCTGCTTCTGTAGATGGAGAAGTTTTATTTAAAGATGCGAACATCAACTTGAAAAAAGGTGATAAAATTGGTATTTTCTCTCGCAACTCGAAAGCGGTTTCTCAATTTTTTGAGATTCTTTCAGGAAAAGCTCAACCAGATTCTGGAGATTTCACTTGGGGAATTACAACAACACAAGCATATTTACCTTTAGATAATACAGATTTCTTCAAAGAAGATATCAACTTGGTTGATTGGTTACGTCAATATACAGAATCAGACGATGAACGTCACGAAGAATTTATGCGTGGTTTCTTAGGAAAAATGTTATTCTCAGGAGACGAAGCGCTTAAAAAATCTTCTGTTTTATCAGGAGGTGAAAAAATGCGTTGTATGTTCTCTCGTATGATGTTATTACGCGCTAACGTATTATTGTTAGATGAACCAACAGGTCACTTAGACTTAGAATCGATTACAGCATTAAATAACTCTTTGGTTAATTTCAAAGGAACAATTTTAATGGGTTCTCATGACCACGAATTGATTCAAACAACTTGTAACCGTATTATCGAGTTAACGCCAAACGGAATCATCGATCGTTATATGACGTATGATGAATTCTTAGATGATCCAAAAGTAAAAGAATTAAAAGCAAAATATTACGCTTAATCATTTCTTTCACAATATTTCTAAAAATCCAGAAGGTTCTACTTTCTGGATTTTTTATTCACAAAATATTCTATCTTTGAATTAGAATTTAACACATGATTCAACTTCCTACAATATTACTTTATCTCATTATTGCATTGATTATTTTTCTAATCATTATGATTACTTATTTAATCCATTCATTAAAATCTGAGAAAAAAATAAGTCATGAACAAACGCAACGTTTAGACAATTTATCAACAAAAGTTGATGAGTTAAAATTAGAATCTTACGAAGCGAAACTTAATCCTCATTTATTCAAAAACATACTTAATTCTATTCAGTCAAATGCTTATCAAACCTATTATACGATTGATAAATTGGCAAATGTATTGGATTATATTCTGTACGAAAGCAAAGACAATTTTGTGACGATAAAAGATGAAATAGATTTCACTAAAAACTTTATTGAAATTAATAAAGTAAAAGTTTCGCCTTTATTTGATTTTCAAGTTAAAACAAAAATTGATGAAACTTCACCTTATTATCAAGAAAAAATTATTTTACCTTTATTAAGTATTGATTTTATTGAAAATGCTTTCAAACATACCGATTTTCAACAAGCCAATTCATTCATAAAAATTTTGCTTGAACTGAATAATAAATCATTTCAAATTCAGGTAATGAATAAAATCTCTCCAAAAAATAGTTTGAAAAAAGAAACTGGTGGACATGGAAGTCAATCATTAGAACATCGCTTGAAAATGGTTTACGGCGACGATTTTTCACTTTCTAAAACTATTGAACAAGATATTTTTGTAGCCAACTTAAAAATAAATCTACATGAGTTTTACACTAAAATGCATACTAATTGACGACGAAATTCTTGGGTTAAAATACCTAAAAATGTTGTGTGAACAAATGGAGGACATCGAAGTTGTGAAAGCTTATGTTGATCCTGAATTATTCATTAACGAAATCGAAAATCTTGATTTTGACTTTTGTATTTTAGACATCGAAATGCCTAAAATAAATGGTTTACAAATCGCTAATTTATTAAAAGAAAAACCGTTTATTTTTTCTACTGCTTATAAGGAATATGCTGTTGATGCTTTTGATTTAGATGCGACAGATTATATTCAAAAACCAATCAAAAAAGAGCGTTTACAACAAGCTGTTGACAAAGTAAAAAAACGTTTGCAAAATAGTTTTTCGACACCAAGTAATTTTGTGCAATTAAATTCGGATAAAGGAAAAATTTTGTTGCAGTTTAATCAGATTTTATACATTACAACTTCTACCGTTGACAGCCGTGATAAAGTGGTTTATTATCAAGATTTATCATTCTTGATTTTGAAAAATATCACACTCGATGCATTATCAGAAATGTTACCCGAAAAAGATTTTGTTCGTATCAATAAACGAGAAATAATCAGCTTACATCATATCAAATATTTCCACTCAGACAACGTCACTTTAGATGTTTTATCAAAAGAGAATAAAGAAATCAATTTGGTATTAAGCGAAGTTTACAAAGCTAATTTTATTGCTCAAATTTCAATTTGATTACAAAAAAAATCCATTTCATTACATTTTACTCAAGTTTAAAAAATATTGATATTTTTCTGTAAATTAATTTCTGACTTTTGTTGAAAATTAACGCCATGAAAAAATCGACAAGAAATTCAATTTTTTATATCGTAACCATTTTACTTTGTTCAATCATGATGTATTTTATTGTGATAAGAGCAGAAGAAATGGAAGCTGGGAAACATGTTGTTCACGCTGCAAACGGAAGCAATTACTTCAATGACTTTATCAACAGTATAACACATAATATTGGACACCCGCTTGCTATTTTATTGGCACAAATTGTGACCATTATATTTACCGCAAGAGTTTTTGGATGGATTTTTAATAAAATTGGACAACCAACTGTAATTGGAGAAATTATTGCGGGTATTTTCCTTGGCCCTTCTTTTATTGGCATGCATTTCCCAGAATTTTTCGGAGGTCTTTTCCCAAAAGAATCGTTAGGAAACTTAGAATTTATCAGTCAGATAGGTTTGATCCTATTCATGTATGTTATCGGGATGGAATTAGACCTGAAAGTGCTAAAGAAAAATGCACAAGACGCCATAGTTATTAGCCATGCAAGTATCATTATTCCATTTACACTTGGTTTAGCTTTGGCTGGATTAATTTATATGGAATTCGCACCAGAAGGAATTAACTTTTTATCATTTGCCCTTTTTATCGGAATTTCGATGAGTATTACAGCCTTTCCCGTTTTGGCTCGTATTGTACAAGAACGCGGAATTAGCAAAACCCGTTTAGGATCTATTGTAATTACTTGCGCTGCTGCCGACGATATCACGGCTTGGTGTTTATTAGCTGCTGTTATCGCCATCGTAAAAGCTGGATCATTCGTCAGTTCATTATATGTTATTTTACTAGCAATTGTTTACGTTATCGCAATGGTTCGTTTCGTTCGCCCTTTTCTAAAACGCATTGCAGACGTACATTCGAGTAAAACAACGCTTACAAAACCTATCATAGGAATCTTTTTCTTGGTCTTAATTATTTCTTCATACTTAAGCGAAATCATTGGAATTCATGCATTATTTGGAGCTTTTTTAGCTGGAACAATTATGCCTGAAAATGTAAAATTCAGAAATTTATTCATCGAAAAAATAGAAGATGTTTCATTAGTTTTATTACTTCCGCTGTTCTTTGTTTTTACAGGTTTAAGAACACAAATTGGATTATTAGATAGTCCACATTTATGGCAAACAGCGGGATTGATTATTTTGGTTGCTGTAACAGGAAAATTTGTCGGAAGTGCGGTCGCCGCTAAATTTGTAGGACAAAATTGGAAAGATAGTTTGACCATTGGAGCCTTGATGAATACACGAGGTTTGATGGAATTAGTTGTGCTAAACATTGGATATGATTTAGGGGTTTTAACACCAGAAGTTTTCGCTATGATGGTGATAATGGCTTTGGTCACAACTTTTATGACAGGTCCAGCTTTGGATTTAATCAATTGGATTTTCCGCAAACAAAAAACAGAAAATGAACTTTCTGAAATTAGTCAAAGTCAGAAATATAAAATATTAATTGATTTTCAAACACCCGAAAAAGGTGCTGAATTATTACGAATAGCTAATAGCTTTATCAAAAAACAAGACGAAAATTCACTTGTTTCTGCAATTCATGTGATGAAAAGTAGCGAAGTGCAACATTTCAATCTTGAGGATAGAGAAGCAGAAATTTTCGAACCGATTATTGAGGTTTCCGAAGAGTTACACCAAGATGTAACAACCATGTTCAAAGTCTCTACAGATATGGTTTTTGAGACAATCGATGTTGCGCAAAAAGGTGATTACGATTTGATGTTGATGGGTGTAAGAAATTCTATTTATTCGGGTTCGTTGTTAGGAAATATTTTAGGATTTACGACAAAAATCATCGATCCAGATATTTTAATAGGTCAAGTTACTGGAAAAGAAAACATGTTTGATCATTCAATTTTCAACGAAAGAACGAAACAATTATTGAACAAATCAACCGTTCCTGTTGGAATTGTTTTGGACAAAAATTTCACAAAAGCTGAGAAAGTTTTTCTTCCTCTTTTCGGAAATAAAGATGCTGATTTACTGAAATATGCACAACGTTTAATCTCGAATAGCGAATCTCAAATTATTATTGTAGACGTGAGCGGTTACACAAAACGTCATTCAGAAGTAAAAGAAATTATTCGTAGTATCGAAAATATTGCTCCAAATCATATTAGTCTTTCGTACAAACAACAACTAGATAAAGAGTTTTTGGATGAAATGGATTTGATGATGATTAGTATGGAAAGTTGGAAAAACTTAATCGAAACGAAAAGCATTTGGATTTCCAATGTCCCGACAACTTTGATTATTTCTGAGTAACATTTTTTATAAGATTCATAAAATAAAACAAAAAATCCAGCTTTTCGGCTGGATTTTTCGTTTTATATCATTCAAAATCGATTAAACATCAATTTTTGCATAGTGTGCATTTTTCTCGATAAACTCACGACGAGGCGGTACATCATCACCCATCAACATAGAGAACACGCGATCTGCTTCTGTCGCATTGTCAATCGTCACTTTACGCAACGTTCTGTGTTCTGGATTAAGTGTTGTATCCCATAATTGCTCCGCGTTCATTTCCCCAAGACCTTTGTATCGTTGAATTGTAACTCCTTTACCAGAACCATCTGTAGAGAATTCTGCAGTTAAACGTTCACGATCTTTTTCGTCCCAAGCATATTCTGCTTTCGCTCCTTTTTTGATCAAATATAAAGGTGGCGTTGCAATATAAATATGTCCTTGCTCAATCAATTCTTTCATGTAACGGAAGAAGAATGTCAAAATTAATGTCGCAATGTGAGAACCGTCGACATCGGCATCGGTCATAATTACAACCTTGTGATAACGTAATTTTGCAATATTAAGTGCTTTAGAATCTTCTTCAGTTCCGATTGTTACACCTAAAGCTGTATAAATATTTTTAATCTCTTCGTTGTCCAAAACTTTGTGCGCCATCGCTTTCTCTACATTCAAAATCTTACCACGCAATGGTAAAATTGCTTGAAAATGACGATCACGACCTTGTTTTGCCGTTCCTCCGGCAGAATCTCCCTCGACTAAGAATAACTCAGATTCTTCCGGTTTGCGAGAAGAACAATCCGCTAATTTCCCTGGCAATCCGCTTCCTCCCATTGGGTTTTTGCGTTGTACCATTTCACGAGCTTTCTTTGCTGCCTGACGAGCTTTTGCTGCTAAAATTACTTTATCAACAATTTGTTTTGCTTCTGTTGGATTCTCTTCTAAGAAATTCGTTAACATTTCTGCCACAATTTTATCAACCGCAGGAGAAACCTCAGAGTTTCCTAATTTTGTTTTTGTTTGACCTTCGAATTGAGGCTCCATTACTTTTACCGAAATAACTGCTGTTAATCCTTCGCGGAAGTCATCTCCAACAATTTCAACTTTTTCTTTTGCAAGATTAAAGTTTTCTTCAGCATATTTTTTCAATGTACGTGTCAATGCACGACGGAAACCAGATAAATGTGTTCCACCTTCGTGTGTATTGATGTTATTTACATACGAATGTACATTTTCGTTGTACGATGTGTTGTATCTCATTGCAACCTCAACTGGAATTCCATCACGTTCACCTTCCATGAAGATTACTTTGTCCATGATAGATTCGCGGCTACCGTCGATAAACTCAACAAATTCTTTCAAACCTTCTTCAGAATGAAAAGTTTCTGTTACAGGATTTCCTTCAGCATCTTTTTCGCGTTCATCAACCAATACAATATTGATTCCTTTGTTCAAGAATGCTAACTCGCGCAAACGATTTGCTAAAGTAGAATAGTTATATGTTTGTACTTCTTGAAAAATTGTATCATCTGGCGTAAAAGTAACTGTTGTACCACTTTTATCAGTCGTTCCAACTTCTTTTACATCATACAAAGGTTTCCCTTTCGAATATTCCTGAATATATTGTTTTCCGTTCTTGAAAACTTCTGCCGATAAATGGTTAGAAAGTGCATTAACACACGAAACTCCAACACCGTGCAAACCTCCAGAAACTTTGTACGTATCTTTATCAAACTTACCTCCTGCACCAATTTTCGTCATTACAACTTCTAATGCAGATTTTCCTTCTTTTTTATGTAAGTCGACAGGAATACCACGTCCGTTATCTTCTACACGAATCGAGTTTCCTTCTAAAATTGTTACCTTGATTGTATCACAGTATCCTGCTAAAGCTTCATCAATAGAGTTATCAACAACCTCGTAAACTAAGTGGTGTAATCCTCTAACTCCGACGTCACCAATGTACATCGATGGACGAAGACGTACGTGCTCCATTCCTTCTAACGCTTGGATATTATCCGCCGTATATGTGTTATTACTCATAATATGTCTCTAACTTTTTAAAACAAACAAATATAGTGAATTTTGACGAGAAAACCTCTTAAAAAGAACTTAAAGTATTGGATAAAATAACGTTTTAAACATCATTTTTTGGATTAATTCAATAATTGTTAAAATAAAAAACCGAAATCAAATTGATTTCGGTTTTGAAGTATATAATTTCTATAAATTAAATATCTTTCTTTTCTAGGTAAACGACTTTTTTCGTTTCGAAAAAATCTTCGTCAAAAAAGTTTTGAATATCAAATAAAACTGCATTTGGAAAACCTGCTAATTCTTCTGTCAAATCGCCTCCTTTTAGGTATAACAAACCATTTGGAAAAGGATTAATCGCTTCTTTTTTGAATTTCCCGCGAATCCATTCCGCAAATCTTGGCATTGCTGTTACCGCACGAGAAACAACAAAATCATATTTATCTGTCAACTCTTCGGCACGCTTCTGTTCAGCTTTTACATTCGTCAAACCTAAACCATCAGCCACACCTTTTACAACCTTGATTTTTTTCCCGATAGAATCTACCAAATGAAACTGAACATTCGGAAACAAAATTGCCAACGGAATTCCTGGTAAACCTCCGCCAGTTCCTACATCCAGAACAGAAGAACCATCTGCAAACTCCATTACTTTTGCAATCGCTAACGAATGTAAAATATGATTCGTATAAATTTCGTCGATATCTTTTCGAGAAACAACATTGATTTGATCGTTCCATTCTTTGTACAAATCACCAACTTTCGAAAATTGCTCAATTTGTTTTTCCGTTAAGTCAGGAAAATATTTTAAAATTAAATCAATCATTGCTTAAATAATTTCTGAAACTCGCTGACAAACGTAATCTAACAACTTTGTATCGTCTTCTGTAAACGGATTAATTTTGTGAGAATCGATATCAATTTGACCAATATTTTCTCCATTTTTGAAAATTGGAACAACAATTTCAGCTTTCGTTTCGATTGAACAAGCCAAATAATTATCTTGTGCATAAACGTCTGGCACAACAAAAGTTTCGTTAGATTCTGCCACTTGTCCACAAATTCCTTTACCATAAGGAATTATTGTATGATCGGTTGCCGCTCCAACATAAGGACCAAGTTTTAACTCGTTTTTATCTCCATTCTTGAAATAAAATCCCACCCAATTGTAGTATTCAACTTCATCACTCAACAATTGACAAATCTTTTGTAGTCTGTCTTCCGTAGAAATTGCGCTATCAATTATGACATCAACGCGTTTATGTAAATCTTGCATTTTGTTACTTCTAAAAAAGCAAATTTATTGATTAATCATAACTTAATCAAAAGTTGACGTTTTTCATTTATATTTGTTCAAGATTTTTTAACCTAATGAAAGAATTTAAACCATTATTGTTATTCCTTGCACGTTTTTTAGGAACTTACATTATTTTAAGTTTAGCTTATAAATTATATTTGGATCAATATTTACCGCACAATAACCCTGATCCGTTTACAAAATTAACATCAGATATAACAGCTTTTGGCTTGAATAAATGTGGTTTTTTTACTTTTTCTAATATTGCAGAAAATCAACCTTGGATGCGTTTGGTTGTAGATGGACAAGTTGCATCTATTGTAAATGAAGGTTGTAATGCAATTTCTATTCTGATCATTTTCATTTCGTTTATCGTTGCTTTTTACACAAATTTCAAGCAAACTTTTTTGTTTATTTTGTCTGGTTTAGCGATTCTTTTTGTGATGAATATTTCGAGAATTATGTTGCTAAATTATATTTTTAGATACCACGCAGAATATGGGAAAATGGCACATGATTACTTGTTTCCGGCAATTATTTATGGTTCAATCGTGATTCTTTGGATTGTTTGGATCAAATTTTTTGTAACAAAATACAATAAGCAAAATGCCAAATAAATATTTACGTTACGCAATTGCTATTTTACTTGTTTTTGGATTGATATTAGTTCGAAAATTTGAAGATGTTTTATTTTATGATCCTTTTCTACAATATTTTCATAGAATTGGACATTCAAAATTTCCTGAAATTGATTTAGCGAAATTAAACGCAAGTTTGATGGTTCGTTATCTTATCAACACATTATTAACTGTATTGATTGTTTGGTTTATTTTTTGGAAAAAAAGTTACGTTAAATTCTCTATCATTATAATGATTATCGGATTAATTATTCTTTTACCAATCTATAATTATTTGATTTCGACACAATTTTCATCAGGCGAAATGGTTTTCTTTTATGTGAGAAGATTTCTCATTCAGCCCATGTTTTTATTGATTTTAGTTCCTTGTTTTTATTACCAAGAAATGCAACATAAAAAAACGGTCGAAAATTAATTTTCGACCGTTTTTTTATTTTATCTAATTTATCTTTTACAATAAACCTGATTCATCTTTTTCTTTTTGTGTATCCAATTTTGCTTGCTCTTTCGCAGCAGCTTCTTGTGCTTTTTGTTCTGCAACTTTACGTTTTTCTTCGTTTGCTATTTCTGCATTTGCTTTATTCACCGCTTTGTATTTATAAAGCCAGCCTAAAAATCCTCCCAAAATAAATCCGATACCAGCACCTCCGGTAATTCCTACCAAAAATTCTTTATCCGAAAATAATCTCGAAATATCCAAATTCGTAAAATAATACATTGCAATACTAATCGCAATCAACAAAAATCCAATAAAAGTAGAATAGGTCATCGTTATATGTTTTTAAAATAAATCTTGTAACATTCTTTGGCGAACAGCTTCGTACAAAATCGCTCCAGCCGCAACCGAAACATTCAATGAAGCAGTTTGTCCAGCCATAGGCAATTTAATAATTTTATCTGAAATTTTAATAATAGAATCCGAAACTCCATCTTCCTCACTTCCCATCACAATAGCTGCAGGAACAGAGAAATCCGCATCGTAAATAAATTCTGCTGATTTTTCAGAAGCACTAAAAATTGAGATTCCTGCCGATTGTAAATATTTAATAACATTCACTAAATTTCCTTCTTTACAAACCGGAATATTATACAATGCTCCTGTCGAAGTTTTGATCGCATCTGCATTTACAGAAGCCGAACCTTTTGCTGGAATAATAATCGCGTCAACACCAACACATTCTGCTGTACGAGCGATTGCTCCAAAATTACGAACATCAGAAACACGATCTAAAATCAAAATAAAAGGCGTTTTTCCTTGTTCCCAAATTTGAGGTAATACATTTTCGATTGAATCAAATTCGATTGGAGAAACGAATGCGTAGACACCTTGGTGATTTTTTCCAGTAAAACGATTTAGTTTTTCTAAAGGCACATAACTTACAGGAATTTCATATTCAGTGATTAATTTTCTCAATTCTGAAAAAATTTCTCCTTGTAAACCTTTTTGAATAAAAATTTTGTCGATTGTTTTCCCTGCTTCAATCGCTTCTATTACTGGTCTTAAACCAAAAATTCCTGCTTCGTTTTTCATAAATGCAAAGATAAAAAAATTATACGTAACTATTTACCAATCCTTCTTCTCAATTGTTGTAAATAATTTGGAAAGCTCATATACAACATGCAACCAATGACAATTAGCGAAATCATTGAGATTAAATTTAGTTTGAGATGAATGATTTTTGACACAAAAACAACCACCAAAACAACATTAAATAAGGTTTGAAAATAAAAATGTTGCGCAATTTTTCGTCCAAAATCTGATTTGCTATATGAAGCAAAAAACATAAAAAGCACTAAAATTGTAAGAATTAAACTAATTTTCATTCTAAAAAAATTCACTAAATTTGAAAGGTTAAATATACTCAAAATGCAACAATATCACGATTTATGTAAAAAGGTTTTGGCAGAAGGCGCTTTTAAAGAAGACAGAACAGGAACGGGAACGAAAAGTATTTTTGGTTACCAAATGCGTTTCGATTTGTCGGAAGGCTTCCCTTTGGTGACGACTAAAAAATTACATTTAAAATCGATTATCTACGAATTGTTGTGGTTTTTGAAAGGTGATACCAACATCAAATATTTAACAGATAACGGCGTTAGAATTTGGAACGAATGGGCCGATGAAAATGGTGATTTAGGTCCTGTTTATGGGCATCAATGGCGTTCATGGGGAAAACCAAATGGAGAAGTTGTTGACCAAATTAAAGTTGCGATTGATCAAATAAAAAATAATCCCGATTCGCGTAGAATAATAGTTTCTGCTTGGAATGTTGGTGAATTAGATCAAATGGCTTTAGCGCCTTGTCACGCATTTTTTCAGTTTTATGTGAATGATGGAAAATTATCGTTGCAATTGTACCAACGTAGTGCAGATATTTTCTTAGGTGTTCCATTCAATATTGCGTCGTACGCATTATTACAGATGATGGTTGCGCAAGTTTGTGAGTTAGAAGTTGGCGATTTTGTTCATACGTTTGGAGATGCGCACATTTACAAAAATCATTTCGAACAAGTTGAATTACAATTAACGCGCGAACCTTTTCCATTACCAACAATGAAAATCAATCCGAATGTAAAAGACATTTTTGATTTTACATACGAAGATTTCGAATTAGAAAATTATCAAGCTCACCCGCATATAAAAGGAATTGTAGCGATTTAATCATAAAATATACTTAAAGTCTCCAAATTGGAGGCTTTTTTTGTAACTTTTCGAGAAAATTATCAACCAATAGAAATAAAATTTTACAATGAAAAAACGCATTCTTTGGCTTTCATCAGCCTTTATTATATCAAGTCTTACTTATGCGCAAGTAATGACGCCACCTCCGAGTTACAACGAAAATCAAACGAATAAATTAGATATTTATCGTGCGGAGGCAGAACGAATCAACAATCTTGTTCATACCAAATTAGATCTTAAATTTGATTATGCAAAAGAGCACGTTTTGGGTGAAGCTTGGATTACGTTGAAACCACATTTCTATGCAACAAACAAAGTTACGTTAGACGCAAAAGCAATGTTGATTAGCGAAGTTGCCTTGGTAAATGGTGCAACAAAAAAGAAATTAAATTATAAATACGATGATTTACAATTGGTCATCGATTTGGATAAAGAATACAAAAAAGATCAAGAATATACGCTTTATATCAAGTATACAGCGCGTCCTAACGAAGTAAAACAGGAAGGAAGTGCGGCGATAAACGATGCAAAAGGTGTTTATTTTATCAATTCAAAAGGTGATCGACCAAATTATCCAACTCAAATTTGGACACAAGGCGAAACAGAATCTTCTTCTTGTTGGTTCCCGACAATTGATAAAACAAATCAAAAAACATCGCAAGAAATCACTTTAACATATCCTGATAAATATGTTTCATTATCAAATGGAACGATGAAATCTTCGAAGAAAAATTCGGATGGAACAAAAACGGATTATTGGAAATTCGATAAAAAACATGCGCCATATTTATTCTTTTTCGGGATTGGAGATTACGCAGTCATCAATGATAAATGGAAAAACATCAATGTTGATTATTACGTAGAACCAGAATATAAAGATGTTGCGAAGCAAATTTTTGGTAACACGCCAGAAATGATTCAGTTCTTTTCTGATAAATTAAACTATCCTTATCCTTGGGACAAATATGCACAAATGACAGCTCGCGAATATGTTTCTGGAGCAATGGAAAACACAACAGCTTCTTTATTCCATGATGGTGTTCAGCAGAAAGCTGGTCAATTAGTTGATGAAAATACGGCTGAATATGTGATTGCCCACGAATTATTTCACCACTGGTTTGGAGATTTAGTAACGGCAGAAAGTTGGGGAAATTTAACGGTGAATGAATCTTTTGCTAATTATTCTGAATATTTATGGTTCGAATATAAATACGGAAAAGAAAAGGCGGACGAGCATCGTTACAACGAAATGTTTGGCTACAAACAAGGCGATGGACCAACGAAAAATTTGGTTCGAGTTCATTACAATTCTCGTGAAGACATGTTTGATGGCGTTTCTTACAATAAAGGTGGAATAATCTTACATATGTTGAGAAATTTCTTAGGAGATGATGCTTTCTTCAAAGGTTTGAACAAATATTTGAAAGATAACGAATACGGAAAAGCTGAATCTGCACAATTACGCTTGGCTTTGGAAGAAGTTTCTGGTCGTGATTTGAACTGGTTTTTCAATCAATGGTATTACGAAAATGGTCATCCAAAATTAACCATTGTTTCAGACTATTCTTCAGCTAATAAAAAAGTAAAAGTTGTTGTTCGTCAAGATGCTTCAAAATTATTTGAATTCCCTTTTGCAATTGATATTGTCGAAAACGGAAAAACAACACGTCAACAAGTTTGGGTTCCAAAACAAGCCGAAACTGTTTTCGAATTTGCTTCAAACCAAAAACCTGATGTCGTTATTCCAAATGCGGATCAAGTTTTATTAGCAGATATCGACGATAAAAAACCTGTTGAAGATTTTATTGCGCAATACAAAGCTGGAAAAGGAAATTACACAACGCGTTTATTAGCGATTGAAGCAATGGCAAATGCGCAAGCAACTAATCCAAAAGCGGCTGATGCGTTAATTAATGCGTTAGATGATTCATTTGATGGATTAAGAATTTATGCGATTCATAAATTAGATACAAAATCAAAAACGATTGTAGATAAAGCTTCATCAAAATTAAAACAATTGGCTTCTAACGATCCTAAAACATTGGTACAAGCAGCTGCTTTAAGTGCTTTGAATGATGCCAATATTTATGATGCAACAATTTTCGAGAAAGCTTCAAAAAGTCCGTCGTTTAGTGTTCAAGGAGCTTCATTAACAGGAATCTTAAAAAATAATCCTTCAAAAATTAATGATTTAACAACTAATCTTGATAATGAAGTAATTAAAGGTTCGCCAGATTTAGCAATGGCATTAGTTCCGACTTGGATTAAAAATAATCAATTGGATAAAGCTTCTTTAATTTCTGAATCTGCTGCGATGTATGAATTCGTAAAATTCCAAGATCCAGAAAAAGGAAAAATTGCCGAACAAGCTTTCAATTGGATTATGAACAATGACACACCAGATGCAACGGCAGAAATTGCTAAAACATATTCGCGCTATTATCCATACTTGAAAGAGCAAAATCCGCAGGCAAGCCAAGCTATAAAAATGATGGCTGAAAAAGCGTTGCAAGTGAAAACGAATGCTGCAAAAACAATTAAATCTGCATCTATTGCAAAACAAGTGGAGCAATTACAAGATGCAATAAATAAAATGAAATAATTCGTTAAAATTATTATATTTGTTAAGCTATCCTTGCAAGAGGATAGCTTTTTTTACCTTATAACTTATGATAAACATTGTAGTAGCAAAAGCAAGCAACAACGTAATTGGTGCAAAAAACGATTTGATTTGGCATTTACCAAATGATTTGAAGCATTTCAAAAGTATAACTTCTGGACATCCTATTATTATGGGACGAAAAACGTTCGAATCATTGGGTAGACCTTTACCAAATCGTACCAATATTGTTGTGACAAGAGATCAGAATTGGAATGCAGAAGGTATCGAAATTGCTTCTTCTTTACCAAAAGCAATAGAAGCTGCGAAAAAAATTGACGATGATATTTACATTATCGGTGGTGGAAATATTTATAAACAAGCGATGGAATTTACAGATGTTTTGTACATCACAGAAGTTCATCACGAATTTGATGGAGACACTTATTTTCCAGAAATTGACTCGGACGAATGGGAAGAAGTTGAGCGAGAAGATTTCAAAAAAGATGAAAAGCATCCATATGCTTACTCGTTTGTGACGTATAAAAAAATTACTGAGGAGTAATTAATGTAAAAGGATAAACATTTATATTTCGAATAATTCCATAAACAATTACTAGAAAAAATAATGTCCAAACAAACTTATTATTATAAAATAATTTGATTCTAATTTGTTTTTCGAATATAAAATTATACAACCAAATTAGTGTTATATAAATAATAAACGGAAACATAATTGTAAGTAAAGCATTAAATCTTAACGCTTCTAAAATCTCAAAATGTAATAAATGATGTATTGCTCGCTGAGAACCACATCCAGGACAATTTATACCAAAAATAAAGTTAGAAGGACAGCGTAGAAATACAGTTCCTTTATCTGAAGGATTATTGAAAAAAAAGTAATAAATAAATGCTCCACCTAAAAATAAGATGGAGCATAATTTTATTATAATTCTATTTTTTTTAGTAACCACTATTTCCTAAAGCCGCACTACCAACTCCCAATACAACAACAAATAAAATATAAAGTACTATTCCTATTGCACTAGCAGCAGCACCCCAAATCGCAAATTTCTTCGCATCTGCGGCAGCTTGTCTCGCTGCATCATATTGTCCTTGAGCCCATAATGTATTTACACTTGTTGCTTTAATAATAGATACAATCCCTAATGGTAAACAACATAAAACTGTAGATAATATCGCCCAAACTAAATTATTATCTGGAGGAGTTCCATTTTCAAATTGTTTCAATCCTTCATTTGGTTGGTCATTCATAAATGTAATTTTTAAATTTTAACGTTTTGTTTAGATTTTATAAAGATATACAAAAAAAGCAAGAACTAAAATTCTTGCTTTTATATTTTATTAATTTAACAACTTAATGCTTAACATCTTGTACTTCGTCTGGATTATGTTTGTATTTGAACACAATTGCGAACAATACCGTAACGACTAATGCGTAACCTGCAAAGATGAACCAAGAATGTCTCCATCCTTCTAATTGCAATGTCAAATCAGTTTGACTATACACTAAATGATTCACGATGTATTGCGCAATTAACATTCCGATAGTTGCTCCGAAACCATTTGTCATCATCATAAAAACTCCTTGTGCAGAAGAACGAATTTCTTCGTTTGTTTCTTTGTCTACATACAATGAACCTGATACGTTGAAGAAATCGAAAGCGATTCCATAAACAATCATTGATAAGATAAACATCCAAACGCCAGATCCTGGATCTCCTAATCCAAATAATCCGAAACGCAAGACCCAACCTACCATTGCCATCAACATCACGATTTTGATTCCAAATCGTTTTAACACAAAAGGAATTAATAAAATACACAATGTTTCTGAAACTTGAGACAACGAAATTAAGGCATTTGCATTACTTGCTCCCCACGTATTGGCATATTCTGGAATATCTTTAAACGTTGTGATAAATGGATTTGCATAACCATTTGTAATTTGTAACGAAACACCCAAAAGCATCGAAAAGATAAAGAAAATTGCCATTTTTCTATCTTTGAATAATGCAAAAGCTTTTAAACCAAATGCATCAGAAATAGATTGTTTTTCAGAACTTTTGTTAACTGGACAATTAGGTAATAAGAAACTGTATAAAAATAATACAACTCCTAAAACTCCTGACACAAAAAATTGAAAATAATTGGATTGAAAACTTACGAATGTTGGATCACTTGAAAAGTTAAATCCAAAAACACCATCTTTAAATCCAGAGAAATTAACAAATAACATAGCAACAATAAAACCTACTGTACCAAACGTTCTGATTGGTGGAAAGGATTTGATTGTGTCTAAATTATTTTGTTTTAAAATTGTGTAGGCTGTTGAGTTAGAAAGGGCGATTGTTGGCATAAAGAACGCCACACTAACCGAATAAAGTGCGAAGATTGTTGTGAAATCTACATCGTTTCCAGCTGTCATTCCGTAATAACCTGCTGCAAACATAAAAATCGCAGCTAATAAATGATTCAATCCCAACAAACGTTGTACAGGAATCCATCTATCCGCTACAATACCCATTATTGCGGGCATAAAAATCGACACAATACCTTGCATCGCGTAAAAAAGACCAATTTTTGGACCTAAGCCAACTGATCCTAAGTAATTTCCCATAGAGGTTAGGTATGCTCCCCATACCGCAAACTCAAGGAAACTCATGATTGTAAGTCTAAGCTTTACAGACATAATTATTTGAAATAGTTATTAGTTTCCCATGTTATCGATTTGATCACGAAGGCGAGCTGCCAATTCGTAATCTTCATTCTTCACAGCTTTTTCCATCTCAGTTTCAAGTTCAGATTTTGTCCAACCTTCATATTCGTTGATATCAGACAAATCATTTTCCAAACCAGCCAAGATATCCAAATCATCTTCGAAGTTATTTGCTGCGCGACGTATATTTTCTTCTTCTTCAATAACGTCCAAATGAATTCCAGCTTTTTCTACAACATTATCATAGGCATAGATAGGTGCATTGAAACGAACAGCCAACGCAATTGCATCAGAAGTTCTCGAATCAATTTCGGCACGTTGTCCATCGTCATTCACAAAAACAATATTCGAATAGAAAACGCCATCTTCTAATTTATAAATATAAATAGAATCAACATTCAATTGAAATTCTTTTCCTAATGAAATAAACAAATCGTGTGTTAATGGACGAGGTGGATTAATATCTTTCTCTAAAGCTAATGCGATTGATTGCGCTTCGAAGCTCCCAATAATAATAGGTAACTTTCTTCCTCCTACATTTTCCTCAAGAATCAACGCATATGCGCCAGTCTGAGTTTGACTGTAAGAAATTCCTTTAATATTTAATCTAATTAAATTGTCCATTTGGGTGTAAATCTATGAAAAACTGATGAATATTTAATCTTTTTTTAATGAATAAAAAAAATCCGAACCACCTAAATGATTCGGATTGAATTTATAATCTTAAAATGATTAAGCTTGACCTTTATATTTTTTTAACTCTTCAGTTAATTTAGGAACAATCTCAAAAGCATCTCCTACGATTCCGTAATCTGCTGCTTTGAAGAAAGGCGCTTCTGGATCATTGTTGATGACAACAATTGTTTTAGATCCGTTAACTCCAGCTAAGTGCTGAATAGCTCCTGAAATACCAACTGCGATATACAAATTTGGCGCAATTGCTTTTCCTGTTTGTCCTACGTGCTCAGCATGAGGTCTCCAACCGATATCAGCAACTGGTTTAGATGACGCTGTAGCAGCTCCTAAAACTTTTGCTAAATCTTCGATCATTCCCCAGTTTTCTGGACCTTTCATTCCACGACCTGCAGAAACAACAATATCCGCTTCTTTCAAATCGATTTTATCAGAAGAAGCCATTTCTGTTGAAACAACTTTTACTTTAGCATCTGCATCAGAAACTGATACTGAAGCTGATTCTTCTGAACCTGAAACTACATTTTCTTTTGCTCCGAATGCGTTTTGTAAAACTGTAACTACAACTTTTCCTGAAACTGCAACAGTTTCTACTCCTTTCCCTGAGAATGCTTTACGTGCAACTGTGAATGGAGAAACTGCTGTTGGAGCTTTTTCTACATTTGTTACTAAAGATGCTCCTGTTTTGTATGCTAAAACTGGTGCTATAGTCGCTCCTTCGTTTGTTGATGGTAAAACTACAACATCTCCTTGAGCAACTTCAGCCAAAGCTTTTGCGTAAGAATTTGCATCAAATTTTGCTAAAGCCGCATTCTCAACTTTAACTACTTTAGATGCTCCATATTTATATAATTCGTCAGCAGCAGCATTTCCAAAAACGATTGCTGTAACAGTATCTCCAGCAACATCAGCTGTAGCTTTTGCATAAGAAACTGCTTCTAATCCTGCTTTTTTATATTTTCCGTCGTGTGACTCTGCGTATACAAAAATTGCCATTTTTTAATTTCTTTTTAGGTGAATAATTAGATTACTTTAGCTTCTTCGTGTAATAATCTTACCAATTCTGCTACATTGTCTTTGTCGATTAATGTTACATTACCTCTTTCAGCAGGTTTTACATAACCAACAACTTCAACTTTAGTTTCTGTCGCTTCTGGTGCTACAACTGCGATTTGTTTTGTACGCGCTTGCATAATTCCACGCATGTTAGGAATTCTTAATGCAGCTTCGTCAACCAATCCTTTTTGTCCTGCGATAACAGCTGGTAAAGCAACTTCTACAGTTTCTTTTCCTCCGTCAATTTCGCGAACAGCTTTTGCAGAAGAACCTTCTACATCAAGACCGATACATCCGTTTACAAAACCATAATCTAAAATTGCTGCAACTAATCCTGGTACAGAACCTCCGTTGTAATCAATTGATTCTTTTCCTGTCAATACTAAATCGAAACCACCATCTTTAGCAGCTTTTGCGATTTGTGTAGCAACAAAGAAATCATCACGAGCATCAGCATCAATACGAATTCCATCATTCGCACCAATTGCTAAAGCTTTACGCATAACTGGATCTACAGTTGCATCTCCAACAGTTAAAATTGTAACAGTAGCGCCTTGTTTTTCTTGTAACTCTACTGCTTTGTTTAAACTAAATTCGTCGTGCGGGTTAATAACGAACTGAACGCCATTTTTGTCAAATGATTTTCCGTCAGCTGTGAAGTTGATTTTTGCTGTAGTATCTGGTACACTACTAATACAAACTAATATCTTCATAATTTTGTGTTTACTTTTTCTTTTATGTAAAAATAACTAATTTATTTTATTATGCAAGCATAACATTGTTAATTCTTTACTAAGTCGTTACTTTTCGCTTTCAATTGTTTTTTATAAACTGAATTTGAAACCAATACACTTAGTTCGTACAATAACCAAAGAGGAATTGTAACTAAAATCATACTGTACACATCGTTTGGTGTAATCGCAGCTGCAATCACTAATACAACGATAAATGCGTGTTTACGGTATTCTTTCAAGAATTTTGGTGTTAAGATTCCAATACTCGTTAAAAAGTAAACGAAAACTGGCATCAAAAACATGACTCCCATCGATAATAATAATTGAACAAATAAATCGATATAACTTGGCAATGTCCATGTATTTCCTACACCAAAAGGATCGTAAGTAAATAAGAATTGCGTACACAATGGCAGCAACATGTAGTAACTAAATAGTACTCCTGTCACAAAGAAAAAAGAAACAGCAAAGATGGTAAATCCTGCATATTTTCGTTCAGCTTCTTTCAGTGCTGGTTTTACAAATCGCCAAATTTCAAAAATAATATAAGGAATTGCGATAATTACGCCACACACAATTACTGCAAAAAACTGTGAAGTAATTTGTCCTGATGGATTAAGGTTGGTCAATTCTTTCGAAATGTCAAATGATTCGGTATAAATTTTTCCGAAACCTGTTAATTCACCAAATTGATTAAAAATATCAAACGTAGGAAAAGTTGATTTTAATGGAGCCATAATTACATGTTCCACCAATTCGTCCCAATAAATAGCGACTACAATAGATGTAATCACAATTGATAAAATAGAACGAACCAAATGTCCTCTCAACTCACCAATATGAGCCAAAAATGACATACTCGATTTTGTATTATCTGCCATACGCTTATTCGATTCCTTCGTTTAAAATTGAGTGAATATCCAAAATTCCATAATAATGATTTTCTTCATCAACCACCACCAATTGTCCAATACTGTTGTGACGAAGAATCGCTAAAGCTTCTCTTGCTTTTTCAGTTTTTTGAATTGTTTTCGGATTCATTGAAGCAATATCTTTCGCTGTTAAATGTGCAAAAGTTTCATTATTTAATAACATTCGGCGCAAATCTCCGTCTGTTATCACACCAACAATTTTATCATGATCAATCACAACTGTAATTCCATGACGACCTGATGTTAATGAATTAATGACTTCTGTAATCGAAGAATCTGGATGTACAAAAGGTTTTCTTTCTGGATCAACAATATTTTCTACTGTCCACAATAATCGTTTTCCTAATGCTCCACCTGGATGATATTTTGCAAAATCGTTTTGTGTAAACGCTCTCAATTTCATCAAAGCAACTGCCAAAGCATCACCCATTACCAATTGAGCCGTTGTAGAAGTTGTTGGTGCCAAATTTACTGGACAAGCTTCTTTATCAATATTAACATCCAAAACAATATCTGAATTTTTTGCTAATTCTGATTTCAAATTTGATGTCAATCCAATCAAAACCGAAGCATATCGTTTAAGAATCGGAGCCAAGTAAGTAATCTCTGGCGTATTTCCACTTTTCGAGATGCAAATCACTACATCTTCTGGTCTTACAAGACCCAAATCGCCATGAATGGCTTCCGTCGCATGCAAAAATTGACTTGGAGTTCCGGTAGAATTTAACGTTGCTACAATTTTATTTGCAATATGTGCACTCTTTCCTACTCCAACAACTACCAACTTTCCTTTCGTGTTATATATCGCATTTACCGCATCAACAAAAGACTCGCTAATACGAGAAGCTATTGCTTCCAGCGCTTGAATTTCTTCTCGAAAAACACCTTGCGCTATTTGTATTAATTCTGAATTTCCCACAATAAAATTTCTATTGTCTATTTTTAAAATTTTTCGTACTTTTACTCTCCTTTTTTATTTACACTCAATTATATATAAATCATATAAAATTTATGTGTATATTTAAGAGTTATCAAATATAGGAACTATTTAATTTATAATATTAATTTTAGTCTTTTGTGTAGATGGAAGCCACTTCGAAAAACTTAACATCTTACCTAAAAAAATATTTTGGTTTCGACCAATTTAAAGGACAGCAGCACGAAATCATTACAAGCTTACTAAATAAAGAAGATGTATTTGTTTTGATGCCAACTGGAGGAGGTAAGTCTTTATGTTATCAATTACCGGCATTAATGTCAGATGGAGTTGCGATTATTGTATCCCCTTTAATCGCGCTGATGAAGAATCAAGTAGACGCTATACGTGGAATTTCTGAAAATGATGGAATTGCCCACGTATTAAACTCATCTTTAAATAAGTCAGAAACAAAAACAGTTATGACAGATATTAAAGATGGAGTAACTAAAATGTTGTACGTTGCGCCCGAATCTTTGACAAAAGAAGAATACATCGATTTTTTTAAATCGGTGAAAATTTCTTTTTTTGCGATTGATGAAGCGCACTGTATTTCTGAATGGGGACACGATTTTCGACCAGAATATCGTAATCTAAAAGCGATTATCAACAAAATTGGTGATGCGCCAATTATTGCTTTAACAGCAACAGCAACACCAAAAGTACAAGAAGATATTCAGAAAACTTTGGGAATGCAAAGCGCCAAAGTTTTTAAAGATTCTTTTAATCGTACGAATTTATTTTACGAAATCCGTCCAAAGGTTGATCAAGACAAACAAATCATCAAATTTATCAAACAAAACGATGGTAAATCTGGTGTCATTTATTGCTTGAGTCGTAAAAAAGTTGAAGAAATTACCCAACTTTTACAAGTAAACGGAATCAACGCTATTCCTTACCATGCAGGTTTAGACGCCAAAACACGTAGTAAACATCAAGATATGTTTTTGATGGAAGATGCTAGTGTCGTGGTCGCTACAATTGCTTTCGGAATGGGAATTGACAAGCCAGATGTACGTTTTGTGATGCATTACGATATGCCAAAATCGTTAGAAAGTTATTACCAAGAAACTGGTCGTGCAGGTCGCGACGGCGGTGAAGGTATTTGTATTGCTTTCTATGATTATAAAGATATCGAAAAGTTAGAAAAATTCTTAGCAAGTAAACCTGTTGCAGAACGCGAGGTTGGAATGCAATTACTTTCTGAGGTTGTGGCGTATGCAGAAACTTCGATGTCGCGTCGTAAATTTTTGTTGCATTATTTTGGAGAAGAATTTGACGACAAAAACGGTGAAGGTGCAAATATGGACGACAATATGCGCAATCCTAAAAAAATGATTGAGGCAAAAGATGATGCCGTAATTGCATTAAATGTTGTTCAGAAAACAAATCAAAAATTAAAATTAAATGATCTTGTAAACGTTATCGTTGGTAAAGAAACTTCGATTACAAAATCATATAATTTGAGCTCTGAAGATTTCTTTGGAATTGGAAAAGCGAAAGAAGATTATTATTGG
The DNA here is from genome assembly GCF_002472945.1 of Empedobacter sp. UBA7248. Lineage (NCBI taxonomy): Bacteria > Pseudomonadati > Bacteroidota > Flavobacteriia > Flavobacteriales > Weeksellaceae > Empedobacter > Empedobacter sp. UBA7248. The sequence continues at coordinate 536,098 of NZ_DKSU01000008.1, forward strand.
AAATCTATTTTACGTCAATTAATTGTTCGTAATTTATTAGAGAAAGAAATCGAATCGTATGGTGTTTTAAAAATTACCAAAGCAGGAAAAGATTTCATCAGCAAACCAACTTCTTTTGAAATTGCCGAAGATATTGATTTCAAAAAATTATTATCAGAAGGTAGCTTCGACAAAGAAGAAACGTCTTCTGCTCCTATTGCTTTTGATGATGTTTTATTGAAACAATTGAAAGATTTACGTAAAAAAATCTCTAAAAAACATCAAATTCCACCTTTTGCAGTTTTCCAAGATTCGAGTTTAGATGATATGACAATGCAATATCCAACAACTGTTAAGGAGTTAACAAATGTGTTTGGAGTTGGAGAAGGAAAAGCTCAGAAATTCGGGAAAGAATTTGTAGATTTTATTGCGCAATATGTAAAAGACAACGACATTATTCGCCCTGAAGATATGGTGATTAAACAAGTTGCGGACAAATCGAGTCACAAAGTTTATATCATTCAATCGACAGATAGAAAGTTAAATCTTGAAGATGTTGCGGAAGCAAAAAATATGACGATGAGCGATTTGCTTTCAGAAATGGAAAGTATCGTTTATCAAGGAACAAAATTGAATATCAATTATTACATTGACGAAGTTTTGGACGAAGACCAACAAGAGGAAATTTATGAATTCTTGATGGACTCAGATTCTGACTCAATGTCATCATTGTTAGATGAATTTGGTGACGATTATGATGAAGAAGAATTACGTTTGATGCGTATCAAATTCATCAGTGAAGTCGCAAATTAAACCATACAAAAAATAAACTTTCAGCCCAAGGAATGCTTATCTTTGGGCTTAATTATTACAAGAAAAATGAACAATAAAGCAATATTAATGATTTTGGACGGATGGGGAATTGGACCAAACCCTGCTGTTTCTGCAATCGCGCAAGCAAATACACCTTTTATAGATAGCTGTTTCAAAAAATTTCCACATTCTACATTGGATACGTTTGGTTTAGCCGTTGGTTTACCAGAAGGACAAATGGGGAATTCGGAAGTTGGACACATGAATTTGGGTGCTGGACGTGTGGTTTTCCAAAACTTAGTTCGAATCAATATGGCAGTTGAAAACGGAACGTTACAAAACGAACCAATCTTAAAAGATGCTTTTCAATATGCTTTAGAGAATAACAAAAAAGTACATTTCATCGGTTTAGTTTCTGATGGTGGTGTACACTCGCATATCAATCATTTGAAAGGTTTGTTAGATGCAGCAAATCAATCAGGTTTACAACAAAATGTTTTTGTACATGCTTTCACTGATGGTCGCGATACTGATCCGAAATCTGGTGAAGAATTTATCACAGAATTGATGAATCACATGTCAAAATCAACAGGAGAAATTGCTTCGATAACTGGTCGTTATTATGCAATGGATCGTGATAAACGTTGGGAACGTGTGAAATTAGCGTACGATGCAATGGTAAATGCAGTTGGTGAAACAACAACAAATCCATTAGAAGCAATTCGTGCATCTTATAATGAAGGCGTGACAGATGAATTCATCAAACCGATTATTGTAACGGATGAAAATGGTCAACCAAAAGCTAAAATCGAGAATGATGATGTCGTGATTTGTTTCAATTTTAGAACTGATCGTGGACGTGAGATCACAGAAGTTTTAACACAACATGATTATCCAGAATTTGGAATGCATAAATTAAATCTAAAATATATCACATTGACAGAATATGATGCTACATATACTGGAGTTGCGGTAATTTTTGATGAGAAAAACATTGTGAATACATTAGGAGAAGTTATTGCAAATGCTGGTCGTAAACAAATTCGTATTGCTGAAACTGAAAAATATCCGCACGTAACATTTTTCTTCAATGGTGGTCGCGAAGAACCTTTCGTTGGTGAATCTCGTATTTTATGTGCTTCGCCAAGAGATGTTGCGACTTATGATTTGAAACCAGAAATGGCGGCTTATGATATTACAACTGCAATTGTTCCTGAAATTGAAAAAGAATCAGCTGATTTTATTTGTTTAAATTTCGCAAACACGGATATGGTTGGTCATACAGGTGTAATGTCTGCGGCGATAAAAGCTGCTGAAGTGGTAGATTCTTGTGCAGAAAAAATTGTAAATGCGGCTTTAGAACATAGTTACAATGTGGTGATTTTGGCCGATCACGGAAATTCAGATTTTATGATGAATGAAGACGGATCTCCGAATACGCAACATACAACGAATCCTGTTCCATTTATTTTGGCTCAGAAAGATATTGAATGGAATGTTGAGCATGGTAAACTTGGAGATATTGCGCCAACTATCTTAACTTTGATGGGAATTGAAATTCCAACCGAAATGACTGGAAATATTATTGTTCAAAAAAAATAACCTAAATAACTTTAAAATACTTACAAATATGATTAATAAAATTATTGCTGTTGACTTTGACGGAACTGTAGTAGATGATAAATATCCAGAAATTGGAAAAGCTAAAATCTTCGCTTTCGAAACATTAAAACAATTACAAAACGACGGATATCGCCTTACTTTATGGACTTATCGTAGTGGTAAATATTTAGACGAAGCAGTTGAGTTTTGTAAACAAAACGGTATTGAGTTTTATGCCATCAACAATAGTTTTGACGGAGAGGATTTTGACAAAAATACACAAAGTCGAAAAATAAATGCCGATATCTTTATCGACGACAGAAATTTAGGAGGTTTCCCAGGTTGGAGTGACGTTTATCAAATCATTACAAAAAAGATTGAATTAAGTGTTCACGCAAATGGGCAAAAGGCTCCTGAGAAGAAAAAGAAAAGAGGATTTTTCGGATTATGATACATTTAAAAAGTAAAGAAGAATTAGAACTAATGTACCTAAGTGCTCAATTGGTTTCAAAAACCTTGGGTATGTTAGCCAAAGAAGTAGTGCCTGGTGTTACAACCAATCATTTAGATAAATTAGGAGGTGAATTTATTCGCGACAATGGTGGATATCCAGCATTTTTAGGAATGTATGATTTCCCTAAAAACCTTTGTATTTCGCCAAATCAACAAGTTGTTCATGGAATTCCAAACGACGAACCACTTAACGAAGGAGATATTGTTTCGGTAGATTGTGGTGTTTATATGAATGATTTTTACGGAGATCACGCTTATACATTTGCAGTTGGTGAAGTAGATGCTGAAACCGAAAAATTATTACGCATTACGAAAGAATCGATGTTCAAAGGAATTGAACAAATGAAAAAAGGTAATCGCGTAGGTGATATTGGTTTTGCAATTCAACAATACTGTGAAAAAGAAGGTTACGGAATCGTTCGTGAATTAGTTGGACACGGATTAGGTCGTAAAATGCACGAAGAACCACAAGTTCCGAATTATGGGCGTCGTGGATCTGGTAAAAAAATTGAAGAAGGAATGGTGTTAGCCATCGAACCAATGGTAAATATGGGGACTGAAAAAGTTTTCTTTCATCCAGATGGTTGGACGGTTACAACGCGTGACGATAAATATTCGGCTCACTTCGAACATGATGTTTGTGTGGTAGATGGCGAACCAAAATTATTGTCAACTTATCAGTTTATTTACGATGCGTTAGGTATCGAATCTGATGAAGAAAAACCATTTTTATTCAAACCCTAAAAAACTTTTGTGAAAAAGCTTTTAAAAAAAATCATGAATATTCTACCTCGTCCATTGTTGATTCAAGGTAGTTATATCGTTCGTCCAGTTTTAGTTTGGTTTATGAAAGGTAATCGTTTTGTAGATCCAATTGATGGACAAGGTTATTACAGTTTGTTGCCTTATGGTTACGAAAAACAGCGTGATAATGTACTTTCTCCCGGAACTTTTTCATTAGAAAGACATCGTTTGATGTGGTTATACCTAAAAAATGAAACGTCTTTTTTTACCGAAAAAGCAAAAGTTTTGCACATTGCGCCAGAGCAATCTTTTATCAAGCGTTTTCGTGCGATGAAGAACTTAGAATACATCACAAGTGATATCGAATCGCCTTTGGCAGATGTAAAAGCTGATATTTGCGATTTACCTTTTGGTGATGATACATTTGACATCATTTTTTGTAATCACGTTTTGGAACATATTCCTGACGATCACAAAGCTATGAGCGAGTTATTTCGTGTTATGAAACCTGGAGGTTGGGGAATTTTGCAAGTTCCAATTTCATATCAACGAGATGTGACGTACGAAGATCCAACGGTTACAACAAAAGAAGAACGTAAAGAAAAATTTGGACAATATGATCACGTTCGTGTTTATGGTTTAGATTATTACAAACGTTTGGAAGACGTAGGTTTTATCGTCGAAAAAGTAGATTACACAAAACAAATCCCTTCGGAAGATGTTCAAAAATATTGCTTAGAAAAAGGTGAAATTTTACCTGTGGTTCGCAAACCAAAAGCTGAATAAAATATAAAATCCAAGAATTAATTTTCTTGGATTTTTTTATTTAAAGCTTCTACGAATATCCATTTTCTCATTCACCGATTTATTAAATTCAGCGAAAGGTTGCGTACTGAAATCTTTAACTTCAAGAATTACTTTTACGTCATTTGTATGCTGACTTTTGTCTGCTTCTAAATAAGTCGTATTCCATTTTCTATAACTTTCTTTTAAAATCCATTTGTTTTGATAAGGTCTGTATTTATAAACCACTTCATTGAAATTCATCATCGTTCCTTCCTCTTCATTATATCGATTCTCTTGCGTTACTTTATGCTCAACAATTGCAAAAGTTACTTTATCAATCAAAAAACTATTTGTAACATTCATTCCAGAATTTTTAAACTCAACATCATACATATATCTATCGGCATACTTCGAGATTAAAACTTTCTCCTGATCATATACTTTTCCTAAAAGTTTTAACTGCATATCTTTTATAAGTCTCAAAAGTGAAATATCATTGAAATAATGCATCATCCTATAACTCGCCTTTTGATGTACCCCTTCTCCAATAATTCGTTTATTTATTAGGTTATTAGAATGTATTTTCACTTGATCTTTTTTGAATCTAAACTGTAAATCAGCATCAAATAAATCTCTATTCACTGAATCTATAACAGCATCAAGCGTAAAATTCACTTTATAAAAATGTTGTTCGGTATTAAAATTCTTGTCATAATTATCAATCACTTTCTGCAAAATATCTTCTGCTTTTAGGTTTGTAATGAACGCTTCTTTCAGTCCTACTTCCGAAACTTTTTCAAGTTTAATATTGAGTTCAGATTTCAAATCCGAAACTTTCAAAACGGCATCTTGATAATCTTTTTTCGAAACAATTAATTCATCTGTTTGCAAAACATTACTCAAATCAATAATCGCTTTTCCTTGCTGATCCGAAACAAAATTCTTTGTCGAATTCTTGAAATAAATATCTGCATCATCCAAAGGTAAATTAGTTGCAAAATCGGTAACTTTTAAATTCACAATTTGCGCATTTACCGAAATAGCAAAAAGTATAAATAAGTAAAATAGTTTTTTCATCATTGGTTATTTAAAGCTTCTACGAATATCCATTTTCTCGTTTACCGATTTGTTGAATTCTGGGAAAGGTTTTAGACTATAATCATTCACAATGATACTAAAATTCATATCCAAATCTGTTTTTTCATCATCTTTTTCATAAGTCGTGTTCCAAATTGCAGACGTTTCTTTCAACACCCAATTTCCATTGTGTGGTCGATATTTATAAACAACTTTTGCATCACGTAAAAAATTATTCGGAGAAACTTCTTTAACACGATTATAAGATATAAAAGAAAATTCTACCACAGCAAATGACTTTTTATCAATAGTTAGATAATAATCCGTTGAATTTGTTTTTAAATGAATTTCATAAACAAAAGAATCTGCATATTTTGTCATCGTTAAATCAATTTCTAAAAATGACTTCTCTTTTAATTTCTCCACAATTGACTGAAGATAAACATCTTTTAAATAAATACTTTTCAAATACCAAACTAAACTTATATGTGTACTTTGCTCGCGTCCACTTTTTATTTCGTTGTTTACAATTCCTTTCGACTTAATTTTCAAATCTCCACGTTTAAATTTGAATTGTAAATCGGCATCAATAAAATCCCTTTCATTTTTATTAAATAAAAAATCTTGCTGAAAGTTCACTAAGAAATAATATTGTTCAACATTGAAATTCTTATCATAATTATCAATCACTTTCTGCAAAATATCTTCTGCTTTTAAATTCGTAACAAAAGCTTCTTTCAGTTCAACTTCGGATACTTTTTCGAGTTTGATACTGAGTTCAGATTTTAAATCCGAAACTTTCAAAATGGCATCTTGATAATCTTTTTTCGAAACAATTAATTCATCCGTTTGCAAAACATTACTCAAATCAATAATCGCTTTTCCTTGCTGATCCGAAACAAAATTCTTTGTCGAATTCTTGAAATAAATATCCGCATCATCCAATGGCAAATTATCCGAAAAATCTGTGATTTTTAAATTCACAATTTGCGCATTCACCGAAATAGCAAAAAAGATAAATAAGTAAAATAGTTTTTTCATATAGTTTTAAAATGATTTACGATAAAGATATATTTTAAAACTGTTAAGAATTTGTGAATCATGAAGTTTTAAATATATTTTAACAAAAAAACGCCACTCTTCGAGTGGCGTTTATAAAATATTGTAATAGTTAAAATTTTAGTGTGCTTCTAACCAATTTGCTCCTACTCCGACTTCTGCAATTAACGGAACATCCATTTGCATTGCCGCTTCCATAGTCGATTTGATTAATTCAGAAACTTTTTCTACCTCATCTTTTGGAGCATCAAAAATTAACTCATCATGTACTTGCAAAATCATTTTGGTTTGATAATTTTTCTTCAATTCTTTCTGAATTTGAATCATTGCCATTTTAACGATATCTGCCGCAGTTCCCTGTATTGGCGCATTCACTGCATTTCGCTCTGCATGCGAACGAACAACTGCATTTCTCGAATTAATATCTTTCAAATAACGACGACGCCCCATCAACGTTTCTACAAAACCTTGATCACGAGCGATCTCAACTTGTTTTTCGATATATGCTTTCAACGTTGGATACGTTTCGTAATAGGCATCAATCAATGCTTTGGCTTCTTTACGCGAAATATTCGCCTGATCTGCTAAACCAAAAGCCGAAACACCATAAATAATTCCGAAATTCACCGTTTTTGCCTGACTTCTTTGTTCACGCGTCACCTCATCCAACGCAACATTGAAAACTTTTGCTGCCGTAGAAGCGTGAATATCTTCTCCATGTTTGAAAGCTTCTACCATTGCAGGATCTTGTGACATTTGCGCAATCAAACGTAATTCAATTTGTGAATAATCGGCAGAAATAATCACATGATTTTCATCTCGCGCAACAAAGGCTTTACGAATCTGCTGTCCAGCTTCCGAACGAATCGGAATGTTTTGCAAATTCGGATTTACAGATGACAAACGTCCCGTTGCAGCAACCGTTTGCGCATATGTTGTATGCACACGACCAGTTTTTGGATTAACTAATTCTGGCAATGCATCAATATAAGTCGATTTTAATTTTTGTAATTGGCGATACTCTAAAATATCATTGATAATTGGATGTTTATCTTTCAGTTTTGATAAAACTTCTTCTCCTGTTGCGTATTGTCCAGTTTTGGTTTTCTTTGCTTTTGGATCTAATTGTAATTTATCAAACAAGATTTCTCCCAATTGTTTTGGCGAATTAAGGTTAAATTCTTCGCCTGCATCTTCCTGAATTTTTGCTTCTAATTCTCTTAATTTCGCTTCGTGTTTTACCGAAAGTTCTTTCAAAAACGGAACATCCAAATTAACTCCTTCCAATTCCATATCAGCTAAAACCTGCATCAATGGCATTTCAAGATCAGTGAATAATTTGTGTGTATTTGCTTTGATTAATTCTGGTTCGAAAAGATTTTTCAATTGATTTGTAACATCAGAATCTTCTACGCCATATTCGGTTTGCTCCATTAACGGAACATCACGGAAATTCTTTTGATTTTTTCCTTTTTTCCCAATCAAACTTTCGATTGAAACGGGTTGATAACTCAAATATGTTTCTGATAATACATCCATATTGTGACGCATATCTGGATTAATCAAATAATGCGCAATCATCGTATCAAAATTTTGACCTAGAACAACAATGTCATATTTGTTTAAAACTTTGATATCATATTTTAAATTTTGACCAATTTTCGAAATTGATTCATCTTCAAAAAATGGTTTAAACTCGTTGATAATTGTTTTTGTTTCTTCGAAATCTGTTGAAAAAGGCACATAATATCCTTTTCCTTTTTCCCAAGAAAATGAAATTCCAACCAATTCAGCTTCTAAAGCGTCCAAAGAAGTTGTTTCCGTATCAAACGTCACTTCTTTTTGTTTTAGAATATTTCGTAATAAAATTTCACGACCTTTTTTTGTATCGATTAATTGATACAAATGATTCGTTGTTGAAATATCTGTAAACGCAGAATTTTGAGGAATAATCTCTTCATCTGACGTAAAATCAAACAAAGATTGCTGAGCTGATTGTGAAGAATTTTCTTGACTCGCAATTGAAATTTCTTCTTGCGCTTCTTTAATAATTCCAGAAGCATCCAAACCATAAATTCTGTAAACCGTTTCTAACATTCTACGGAACTCTAACTCCGTGAAAAGTTCAGTAACTTTTTCAATATCTGGTGGACAAACCGTCAAATCTTCTTCATCAAATTCAACTGGCGCATCTGTAATAATTGTAGCTAATTTTTTCGAAAGAATTCCAAGCTCTTTATTCTCTTCAATCTTTTCTTTGGCTTTTCCTTTTAACTTATCTGTATTCGCTAAAAGTCCTTCCATCGAACCAAATTCTTTCAGATATTTACTCGCCGTTTTCGCTCCAACACCTGGTAAACCTGGAATATTATCGACAGCGTCACCCATCATTCCAAGATAATCAATCACTTGAATTGGATCATCGATCTCAAATTTTTCTTTGACTTCTTCAATCCCCCAAATCTCAACACCTTTTCCGTTTGCAGCAGGACGATACATCTTAATTTTGTCCGTTACCAATTGCGCAAAATCCTTATCAGGCGTTACCATATAGGTTGTATAACCAGCTTTTTCGGCTTTTTGAGCCAAAGTTCCAATCACATCATCTGCTTCATAACCTTCGGCAAAAAGCACTGGAATTTTTAACGCGCGTAAAATATCTTGAATATACGGAACACCTTGACGAATCGCTTCTGGCGTTTCATCACGATTTGCTTTATATTCAGGAAAATCCACCGTACGAACTGTTGCTTGACCAACATCAAAAACAACTGCTAAATGCGTTGGTTGTTCACGGCGAATAACATCAAACAAGGAATTTGTGAATCCCATAATTGCCGATGTATTGAAACCTTTTGAGTTGATTCGTGGATTTTTGATAAATGCATAATATCCTCTAAAAATTAAGGCATAGGCATCTAACAAAAAAAGTCTTTTATCTAATTGATTCATTTAATAAGTTTTAAGTATTACGCTAAACGTTACGCTAAACGATAATAAAAAAATTGTAACGTAGAACTAATAACGCACCACGTAAAACTAAAAATTTAATATTCTGGCGCTAATTCAACAACCAATCCATCCATTTCATCCGAAAGATGTAACTGACAACCTAAACGAGAATTATCTTTCACATTAAAAGCCTCTGCTAACATTGCATCTTCATCAGGTGTCATTTCTGGTAATTGAATTTCTGGTGTCAATACATAACATTGACAAGAGGCACACATCGCCATTCCACCACAAATACCAATGGTTCCTTCTGGTGCTAATTCGTATGCACGCACAAGCTCCATAATATTCATATTCATATCAGTAGGTGCGTCAACTTCGTGCGAAACACCTTCTCTATCTATAATTGTAATTTTAATATCTGCCATAATACTTTTTCAAGTTACACAAAAATACGGATTGTTTACTTTCAAAAAAAGAATATGCCTCATTGGTTCATATTTAATACTAATTTTAAATAAGAACTGTTACGAATCATGAATTTTGTCTACTAATTGGTAAAATTAAAAAATGAATGCACACGAAATAGATTATAAAATTTACGGCGAAGAAATGCAATTTGTCGAAATTGAATTAGATCCACAAGAAACTGTTGTAGCAGAAGCAGGAAGTTTTATGATGATGGATGATGGTATAAAAATGGAAACGATTTTTGGCGATGGTTCTCAACAAACAGGTGGACTTTTCGGAAAATTATTAAATGCTGGAAAACGAATGTTAACTGGTGAAGGTTTGTTTATGACTTCGTACACAAATTACGGACAAGGAAAAAAGAAAGCTTCTTTTGCTGCGCCATATCCAGGAAAAATTGTTCCGATTGATTTACCAGAAGTAAATGGAAAATTTATTTGTCAGAAAGATGCTTTTCTTTGTGCTGCAAAAGGAGTTTCGGTTGGAATTGAATTTAATCGAAAGTTAGGAACTGGACTTTTTGGAGGAGAAGGTTTCATTATGCAAAAATTAGAAGGCGACGGAATGGCATTCATTCATGCTGGCGGAACATTGCATCGTCGAGTTTTACAAGCTGGCGAAGTCTTAAAAGTTGATACAGGTTGTATTGTTGGTTTCGAAGAATCTGTTCATTACGACATCGAATTTATAGGCGGAATTAAAAATACATTTTTCGGAGGAGAAGGTGTTTTCTTTGCTACTTTGAGAGGTCCAGGAGTTGTGTATATTCAGTCTTTACCTTTTAGTCGATTGGCTGATCGCATTATTGCTCATGCACCTTCTGCAGGCGGTTCTTCACAAGGTGAAGGTTCTATTTTAGGAGGTTTAGGAAGATTAATTGATGGCGATTAAAATTTAATTTTATAAAAAAGAGTTTCAAATTGAAACTCTTTTATTTTTATACGGAAAACCGTAATTTATTTCGATTGATTTTTCTTATTTTTAATAAAAATTTCATCATTTGAAAAGACTTCTATTAACCGTTATTTTTTGTTCAGGATTTACTTTTGGACAAAATATTTTATCTTTTAGTAATGATCAATATAGCGGGATTAACGGTAGTGTTTTTTCTCCGACAACTTCATATTTTAACCCGAACAAATGGGATGTTAATATTATTTCTGAGGATATTTTATTCAGAAATGATTACGCTTACATATCCGATCAAAACGTATTAGGTTTAATAAAAGGTGAAACAAAATCAGCAAATATAAAAGCTGGAATAAGAGGTGAAACGCATTCTAATATATTAGATTTCGCAACTAGAAATACGATTTCTTATCATTTGGAAAATGATCTTATGGGACCTTCCGTTTCTTTTAAAAAGAAAATTAATAATCAAACTTATCGTCTTGGAATTTTCACCCGACTTCGTACACAAGGTTCTATTAAAGATTTAGATAATTATTTTCGTTTTAGTAATCAGAATGAAATAGAACCAAAAAATTATATGTTTGAACCTACAAAGACAAATGCAATGAATTGGGCTGAATTAGGCTTAAATGTTGCGACAAATTTGTATACAACTAATACTTCTGAAGTTATTATTGGGGCAAATATTAAATATCTTATGGGTTTAGATGGCGCGTATATCAAGAGTAAAAACACGATAAAATTAGAAGCTGAACCAACTATAACAAGTACAATCGACAATCCTGATGCAAATATTTATGCGTCAAATTATGATATAAAAGCAGGATATTCTACCAATTATGATTTTGATCGAGATAAATATGTTTTACGAAATAGAGGAAATGGAGTTGGAATAGATTTAGGAATTTCTTTTGTGAACAGAAGAGCGAATGATGAATTATATGATTTCAAATTTTCGGCAAATTTATTAGATGTTGGATTAGTAAAATTCAGAGGCGATAACCATCATTTCTACAATCCTTCGCAAAGAGTTCAACTTCGTAATAATCCAAATTTAGATGGAGTTGAATTTGAAAGTGTTGATCAATATTTAGGACTTTTGAGCAAAGAAGTTTATGGTGATGAGACGAAATCTAAAACTGGAAATAATTTTTCGATCGGTTTACCAACAAGTTTACATCTTAATCTGAGTAAAAAAATTATTGAAAATCATTACTTAAATTTCAATTGGATGCAACGAATTCCAGTTTTCGAAAATAGTTTGAAACGTATAAATGTGTTACAAACTTCTTATACTATCCAAAAAGATGGATTTGGAATTGGCCCTTCCCTGTCTATCTATGATTATGAAAATGTAACATTTGGTGGATATGTAAGAATTGGCCCTCTAATTTTGGGCAGTGATAATGCAATTCCAATCGTTTTCAAACAGAAAAAATTAACTTCTGCGAACTTTTATTTTGGATTAAAATTTTACCCTTTTTGGGATAATGAAGCCAAAAGACGAAGTAGAGAACCTTGTGAATGTGAATAAAAAAACAAAAGCGACACTTTTTTAAGTGTCGCTTTTTACATTAGTAAAATCAAATCTTATTTAAACAATTGTTTAGAATTTAGATTTTTATCAACTAAATAACCATCGATTGGTTTCAAGTTGAATTTTATATTTTTCTTTGTTTTCAATTTGATTACAAATAAATCTACAGTTCCTTCTACGAAAGGTTTTTTACCAATATTTACAAAAGTTGGATACAACGATTTTGAACCGTTTGTATGTAAACGATCATTTGTCAAATTCTCCATTTCTTTCATATTAATTGGCTCAATACTTACAAATTCATAATCTGCTTGATTGTAAGGTAACGCAAAACTTAACGCATTTACAGATTTCAGACCTACTCCTTTTACTTTAATTTCAATTGTTTCGCCTTCCGAATAAGCTTGTTTTGCTGTTGAAATTGTGATGTTTCCATCTACTTTTTCAATCTTATCTTTGCTTACTCCTCCTCGCATACACACACCTACATTAGAAATATCAAACGCATCAATCAAGTTATTTTTGTTCACATCTCCTTTGCTCACATAACCTTCGAAATCACTATCACCTAAACGCAGTCCTGTATAATTTGTGTAAGAAGTCAAATCATTTGCATCAACCAATCTATCATTGTTGATATCACCTGGAATATAACTTTCTGAACCTGGAACTTTGAACACATACAACTCGCGACCAGAACCAAACCCGCCAACAGCATCATCAATCACAAACTTCACATAACGTGCAGTTGGTTGCTTATCGAACTTGAATTCTTTTACATCATCTGTATTTTTCCATTCAAATTTACCAGCTTCCGTCATGTCATCTTTACTCATTCCGCTATAAATAGTTCCTTTCAAGACATTTCCATTTCCTCCGCTAATTCTTGGTAAATATTGTAATTTATCCAATTGATTGACAGAATTCAGATCAATCATCAACTCAAATGGAATCGCTTTTTGTCCCCATTTCGTATGCCACATATTTCCTTCATCGTAATCAAATAATGCTTTGATTGTTTCTCCTGGTTGACTTTCTACAGATAATTCTCCGCTCAATCCACGAATTGCATACAACAATGGATCTGTTTTCGTAATGGCTTTCAAATTAACCCAATCAGAAACTCCATCTTTATTTACAGCTCTTACTTTAAACTCGTAAGGAGAATCAGCTTTCAAGTTTTCAAATAACAACGAGTTGTCTTTGATTGTTGAATATTTTCTGCCTTCAAATTCAATTTCGTAATAATCTGCATTATCAATTTTATTCCAACTTGGCGTCAATGTATAAGCTTTTCTATCTTTTTCTTCTACCTGAACTTGTTGAGGAACATTTAATTTTCCCGCATTTTTCAAGAATTCATTTGCAGGATTATATTCGTATCCAGAAAGATTAACAACAATTTGATTTGCTGAATTCGTTACATCAACTTTTTCAAGATTAATTCTTAAAACTGGATTTTTAATCATTTCAACTTTTGCAAACTCAGAATTTGCAGTCGAAAATTGATTCAAATTAGGTTTTGCATCATAGAAGAAAACATTCGATTTCGATTCTAGCTCTTTAATTGAATTTACTTCTGTTAATTTCACCTTTTTATTTCCAACTTTCACTTCTATTTTTGAAGGTTTTGAAGTTGTATTAATTCTAAATTCTGTCGATTTTTCTTTGACAAAATTTTTATACGATCCAACACTAGGCTGAACAATAATTTGAGCTTTATTTCCTACCAAATCTTGCGAAATCAATGTTGTTACACCTTCATTCGCTTTGTAAGCTTCTGTTGTTCCATCATCATCATATTCTGTAAATGTTGAATTTCCGTAAGGATAAATTTCATAAATACGATGATTTTGATTGATTTCGTGCACATTGTTATTCGGATTTGTCATCGGAATAATCGCTCCTCGTTTTACAAAAATTGGCAATTTCCAAAGCGGAGAATCAAAATTATTAATGATCTGATTTCCTTCAAATTGATAACCAGTTAAATAATCAACCCACAAACCTTCTGGCAAATAGATTCCATTTCGCAAATCATTTCCTTTCTCATCAGATTTAGTCGCTTGATAAATTGGGGCAATCAAAAAGTTTGAGCCATATAAATATTGATATTGTGTAGAAGTTCCTAATGTATATTCATTTGGATATTCTAAAAACATCGCACGAATTTGTGGTAAACCATCTACAGATTCTTTCGCAACCGAATATGCATAAGGCATCAATTCTGATTTCAATTTCAAGTAAAAACGATTAATCGAAGTTGCTGGTTCTCCCATTGCTTGCGGATATTTTTCGTTTCTACCCCAACCATCCATGTTCAATTGCATTGGCGTAAAGGTTTTCCATTGGAAATCTCTCACATTAACTGGAATATTTTTTCCACCAAAAATTCCATCTACATCTGATGTAATATTTGGTTGCCCAGACAAACCAGAACCGATATACGTTGGAATATGAAAACGAATGTATTCCCAAACGCCACCTGTTTGATCTCCTGACCAAATTGAAGCAAAACGCTGCGTACCAGCCCAACCATCAAGCGAAATAATGAACGGACGTGCCATATTTCCATAATAAGGCATAATATGACCAACATCTGCAACACCATTTAATCCGAAAGAATATCCGTATCCAACCCAAGCTACATCAGTCTTCAAAACACGAACACCTGCATCTCGTACTTCTTTTACAATATCTCTTTGCAACAATGCAGAAACACTATCTTTTGGATGCAAATCTGATTGTGTCCACAATCCTATTTCAACACCATTTTTGCGTGCATATTCTCCAAAAGATTTCAGATTCTGAATATTTCCGTCAAGTGTAGAAGTTTGTCCATACCCAGCTCCATAACCGTCATTAGGAAGAACCCAACCTAACGGCATATCATGTTTTTTGTAACGATCGACTACCGCGCGAGCAGAAAATTGGTAGTTATTTCCTAATTCGCCATTCAACGATTCTTTGATTCCGTTTGTATCTTTCTGACTTTCCTTGTATTTTTTTCCATCTTCGAAAAGAATTCCGTTTTCGTCTTCTTTCCAATAATCACGGTTATAAGCATTTAAATGACCTTGATAAAAACCAAATTTTGGTAACAAAACTGGATTTCCAGTTAATTGGTAAAAATCATTTAATAATGCTTTTGGCTGATTATTTAACATAAAGAAAACATCCAAATAATTTTCATCATGCGATAATTCAACTATACCTTTTTCCTTTGCTCCAAAATCGTACTTTCCTTTCTTGAACGTATACCACATCAAACCATAACCATTCGTCGACCAATAAAAAGGTGTTGGCGAAGCAACGCCACCATCTGTCCAACTATTTTGATTTTCGATTGAAATGATTTTTCCTTTATGTGAAAAACGTCCATTCTGAACTCCTCCTCCATAAAAATATTCTTGCGGATCTTCTTTCAAAAAGAATGAAACTGTTTTTTCTTCAAAATCAGCTGGTTTTACTTCTTGTACAACAACTCGATTTTCTTTTTTGTTGTAAATGGTAAATAATGAAGTGGCTTTGTTAATTGAAATTTCGATTTCATCTGTCGAAATTTTAATTTCTGAAGAAGTATCTTTTAAGTTTAAATTCTCAACCTTCTTTCTTGGCTGATTAACTAAAATTTGAGCTTCTGGCTTCGCTTGTGGATCACGAATAATTCCGCCATGAATATCTTTAAACAACCTAAAAATATTATTTCCATAGAAATCAAACGTTGTGCGTTGATTATCTTCATTAATAATTTCTATTGTTGTTGAATTGATTTGTTGCGCCTTAACATTTTTTTTTACAACCTGTTGTGTCGTTTGAATTTTTTTTGAAGTTTGCTGCGCATTGGTAAGCGTAAATAAAAATGGAAAAGTTAACGCTAAAATGATGCGTTTATCCTTTAACATTTTAAAGTAATTCTTTCTCATAAAAAATTTTTCTGTGTGAGTTTTCGATGAGACCTAAATTTAATAAGATGATTTTAATTGACGTTTATAAAAACACAAAAACCTTTTACGCAAAACGTAAAAGGTTTAAAAAATATTTCTATTTATTTTGTTAAAATTAGTCAATAGCTTTGACAACCGCTTTTTCAGCTTCTTTTCTTGTCCCGTCGAAACCATCAACACCAGAAACAGTTGTGTATTTCAAGACAAATTTTTTCCCAGGATTCATTCTATTGTAAACAGACTGACACATTAACGTTGCTTCATGAAAACCACATAAAATCAACTTTAATTTTCCTGGATACGTATTTACGTCACCAATTGCATAAATCCCTTCAATATTTGTTTGATAATCTAATGCATTATTTACTTTGATGGCATTTTTCTCTATTTCCAATCCCCAATTTGCAATAGGACCTAATTTTGGAGAAAGACCAAACAATGGAATAAAATAATCTGTTTCAAGTTCAAAAGTTTCTTCACCTTTTTCGATTACCAAACTTTCTACTTTTCCATCACCTTTGATTCCAGTAATTTCGGCTGGAGTAATTAAATTAATTTTTCCAGCTTTTTTCAACTCAATTACTTTATCAACAGAATCTAACGCTCCACGGAACTCATTTCTTCTGTGTACTAACGTAACTTCTGCAGCAACTTCTGTCAAGAAAATAGACCAATCCAAAGCAGAATCTCCACCACCAGCAATAACGATTTTTTTATCACGGAACAATTCAGGATTTTTTACAAAATACTCTACTCCGTTCTCTTCGTATGCTTCGATGTT
This sequence comes from Empedobacter sp. UBA7248, assembly GCF_002472945.1. Classification (NCBI taxonomy): domain Bacteria; kingdom Pseudomonadati; phylum Bacteroidota; class Flavobacteriia; order Flavobacteriales; family Weeksellaceae; genus Empedobacter; species Empedobacter sp. UBA7248. The sequence continues at coordinate 553,271 of NZ_DKSU01000008.1, forward strand.
TTCGATAATTGGTTTACGAGGCTCAAAAGATCCAAGACCTCCAGCAATCGCAATCGCTTTTCCTTGTACTTGCGTTCCTTTATTTGTTGTTACAATAAAAGTTCCGTCTTCTTGCTTATCAATTGTTGCAGCTTGTTCATTTAATGTAAAACCTGGCTCAAATTGTTTAATTTGCTCCATCAAATTATCAATCAATTCACCTGCACCTACAGAAGGATAACCAGGAATATCAAAAATTGGTTTTTTGGGATACAATTCTGTCAATTGCCCTCCAGGCTGAGGAAGAGCATCAATAATATGACATCTCATTTTTAATAAACCTGCTTCGAAAACGGCAAAAAGACCAGTTGGCCCAGCTCCGATTATAACTATATCTGTTTGAATCATTTTTTTGAATTTTATTTAGAACGTTACTAAATTGAATGCAAATTTAATGAATTTGAACAGATTAATCGATGATTATCATCAGAAGTCCAATAATATTTATTGATAATAAAAAAGATAGGATTGATATCAAGCTCATCAAAATTCATTCAACTTTTAAGCTTAATCTTTAATAATTAAATTTCGATGTTCAACTCCCCAGCTAGATAAAAGACTTATAACATTCGTTAATTTTTTTCCATGATCAGTCAACTTGTACTCAATTGTAATTGGTCTTGTACTTATAATTTCTCTGGTAACAAGTTTATTTATCTCTAACTCTTTTAGCTCTTTGCTCAACATTTTGTTAGATATTCCTTCAAGATCTTTTAATATTTCAGAAAATCTTCTTTTTTTATTGTAGCATATAGATGCCAAAACGGGTATTTTCCATTTCCCACTCAACACATACATCGCATCATTCACGGACTTTACATGAGAAAAACATTCGTCTTTTGAAAAAACTTTATCCATAAGTTACTTTGTTTACTTTTTGTTACTGTATATTATCTATACTTAGTTACAAAAATAAACAAGGATATTGTAGGTTTGCCGAAAAAGTAACAACAAATGGAGCAATTTACATTAATCATAAAATTTGAAACAGAAGAAAAAAACAAAGACAGATTTTTACAAGAATTGATCAATCTATTTCATCAACTTCACAAAAATGAAGAAAACTTTGTGAAAGCTAGCATTCATCAAAATGAACATAACAAAAATGAAATTCTAGTTTATGAAGTTTGGAAAAATATTTCTTTTGAAGATTTTATAACTATTCAATTAAAAAAGCAATACGCTTTAGAATGGGAAAAATTATTAGTTGAAATGGACATAAAAAGAGAACCAAAAGTATATTCTACTCTGGCTAATTTCAATTCATAAAAAAAAGACAAATTCAATAATGAATTTGTCTTTTGAAGTTGTAGCGAAGAGCAGAATCGAACTGCCGACCTCAGGGTTATGAATCCTGCGCTCTAACCATCTGAGCTACCTCGCCTTGTTTTTAGTGGTGCAAATATAAGAGGTTATTTTCGATTAAAACAAATCTTTTTTGAAATATTTTCAATAAAAAGTCGCTTAAATAGGCTAATCAATTGAATTTCATTAAAATTAAAATCACATTTTTTTGAAGAAAATATCATCCACAAAAAAATCCTCAAGCAAAACTTGAGGATTTTGATATTTTATCTGCTTTTCTACTTACGCTAAAGCATTTTTGATACGTGTCATTGCTTCTTTCAACTCTTCTACAGACGCAGCATAAGAAATACGAATACAATTTTTAGATCCGAAAGCCGAACCAGAAACAACCGCAACTTGCGCGTGCTCTAATAAATATAAAGCCAAATCATTTGCATTGTTAATTGTAACACCATTGTACGTATTTCCAAAAGTTGCCGTAACATCTGGGAATAAATAGAAAGCTCCTTTTGGTTCATTTACTTTGAACGTTGGAATTTCTCTTGCCCAACCTAACATCAATTCACGACGTTCTGCAAACGCATCAACCATGTATTGAACAGAACTTGGATCTGCTTCTAAAGCCGTAATTGCTGCACGTTGCGCAATAGATGTTGCTCCCGAAGTCACTTGCCCTTGTAATGTTTCGCATGCTTTTGCTAACCAAGCTGGCGCTCCAATGAAACCGATTCTCCAACCTGTCATCGCGAATGCTTTTGCTAAACCGTTAACTGTTACCGTTTGGTTATAAACTTCTGGGAAAGATGCTATCGAAACATTTTTTTCTCCATAAACAATGTGCTCATAAATTTCGTCCGAAATAATAATTACATCTGGATATTTTGCTAAAACCTCAGCCAAACCTTTCAATTCTTCTCTTGTGTAAACTGATCCTGATGGATTACAAGGAGATGAATAAATAATAGCGCGTGTTTTATCTGTAATTGCAGCCTCTAATTGTGCTGGTGTAATTTTGAAATCAGCTTCTAAAGTTCCTTCCACAAAAACTGGCGTTCCTCCTGATAATTCTACAATATCTGAATAAGAAACCCAATAAGGTGTTGGAATAATCACTTCTGTTCCTTCATCTACAATTGCTTGTAAAACATTATAAATAGATTGTTTTGCTCCTGTAGAAACAACAACTTGATTTGCTGTATATTCAATATTGTTATCACGTTTAAACTTCTTACAAATCGTTTCCTTCAAATCTGCATACCCTGCAATTGGAGGATATCCTGAATAATTATCGTCGATAGCTTTTTTAGCTGCCTCCTTAATAAAATCTGGTGTATTGAAATCTGGTTCTCCAATACTTAAACTAATCACATCGATTCCCTGTGATTTTAATTCTCTTGCTTTCGCAGACATTGCAATAGTTGCAGATGGTTTCAAATTCTGTAAACGCTTTGAAAGTTGCATAATATTTGTGTGTTATTTGTAATGTAACAATTTATTATTGCGAAGATACTTTTTTCTCCGTAGAATTTTGTTACTTTTAATCATTAAAAATCTAAGAATAAAATAAAAAATTATGGCTGAAATTACATTCAAAGGAAATCCTATTCATACAGGCGGAGATTTACCAACAGTTGGTGAAAAAGCCCCAAGTTTTGCTTTAACAGCAGGCGATTTAAGCGACAAAACATTGGCTGATTATGCTGGAAAAAATGTTGTTTTAAATATTTTTCCAAGTGTTGACACTGGTGTTTGTGCGCAATCTGTACGAACTTTCAACAAAGAAGTTTCTTCTGCTGCAAATACAGTTGTGTTATGTATTTCGAAAGATTTACCTTTCGCTTTATCTCGTTTTTGTGCTGCCGAAGGTTTGGATAATGTAGTGACTTTATCTGATTTCAAAAATGAAGAGTTTGCAAATGCTTATGGCGTAAAAATGGTTGATGGACCATTAAATGGATTATTTTCTCGCGCAGTTGTGGTGATTAATCCAAATGGAGAAGTTGCTTACACAGAGCAAGTTCCTGAAATTGGACAAGAACCAGATTACACACACGCTTTAGCAGCAATTAAGTAATCAAAATAGTTTTCAAAATAAAAAGCGTTACCCGAAAAGTAACGCTTTTTGTTTTGACTATTTTGTGTAAAATAAATTACTTTGCAAACTGAGCAGCTAATTTTTCTGCTTTCTTCGATTCAGAATAATCATAGAATCCTTCTCCAGATTTCACTCCTTTTTTACCTGCTGTTACCATGTTTACTAACAATGGACAAGGCGCGTATTTAGGATTTTTGAAACCATCGTACAATACTTCTAAGATTGATAAACAAACATCTAAACCAATAAAATCAGCTAATTGTAATGGTCCCATTGGATGAGCCATACCTAATTTCATTACTTCGTCAATTTCTTTTACGCCCGCAACACCTTCGTATAAAGAATAAATTGCTTCGTTAATCATTGGCATTAAAATACGATTGGCGATAAAACCAGGATAATCATTCACTTCAACTGGAACTTTCCCTAATTTTTCTGACATTTCCATAATCGCTTTCGTTACTTCGTCTGTTGTATCGTAACCACGAATAATTTCGACCAATTTCATCATCGGAACTGGATTCATAAAATGCATTCCAATCACTTGTTTTGGCCGACTTGTAACAGACGCAATTTTTGTAATCGAAATAGAAGAAGTATTTGACGCTAAAATTGCATTTGCAGGCGCAGCTTCATCAATTTGTTTGAAGATTTTCAATTTCAAATCTAAATTTTCTGTCGCAGCTTCTACAACTAAATCCGCATTTTTCACCGCTTCAGCAGTATCTGTAAATGTTGTAATATTATTTAAAGTTGCTGTTTTATCAGCTTCTGTAATTTTTTCTTTGGCGATCATGCGCTCCAAATTTCCAGCGATTGTTTTCAATCCACGCTCTAAACTATCTTGAGAAACGTCAACCAAATTCACTGTAAATCCTGATTGTGCGAAAACGTGAGCAATTCCGTTACCCATCGTTCCAGCTCCAATAACTGTAATGTTTTTCATCTTTTTGTATGTTTGTTTTTATTATTTATTTTTTTCGAGATTCGAAGTTCGAAGTTCGTACTTCGATTATTCTTTCTCGATTGTTTGATTTTTGATGACTTGTTGCTCTTTTTCAAAATAAGCAATAATCTCCAATGCAACTTTCAAGGCATTTCGTCCATCTTGTAACGAAACTTTGATTGGCGAATTATTTACAATAGAATCTGCAAAGCTTTCTAATTCATCCAAAATTGCATTATTTGGTAAAACTTCAGGATGTTCGAAACAAATTTCTCTACGATCTCCTTTATCATTTTCCAAAATCATTGCAAATTCGCTTGGATTTTCTGGCGCTTTGTGCATTTTAATAATTTCAGTCTTTTTCGTCAAGAAATCAATTGAAATATACGCATTTCGTTGAAAAACACGCATTTTTCGCATATTTTTCATTGACATTCTACTTGTCGAAACATTAACCACACAACCATTCTCAAACTCAATTCTAGCATTTGCAATATCAGGCGTATCACTAATTACTGAAACTCCAGACGAATGAATTGATTTAATTTCTGATTTTACAATCGATAAAATCACATCTAAATCATGAATCATCAAATCCAACACAACAGGAACATCTGTTCCGCGCGGATTAAATTCTGCCAAACGGTGCGTTTCTATAAACAATGGTTCTTCGATAAAAGGCGCAGCCGCTGTAAATGCAGGATTGAAACGCTCTACGTGTCCAACTTGCGCTTTCAAACCTTTTTCATTTGTCAATTTCAACAAATGATCTGCCTCTTCTAAGGTATGCGTAACTGGTTTTTCGATGAAAAAATGTTTATTTTTTTCGATCACTTTCAATGCAACTTCATAATGTGATAACGTTGGTGTCACAATATCAACAACATCAACAGCATCAATTAATTCGTCCATCGAACTAAAATATTTATACCCAAATTCAGCTTCAACTTTCTTTCCATTTTCTTCAAAAGAATCAAAGAAGCCAATTAATTCGTATCTTTCCGATTGATTTAATAACTTTAAATGGATTTTTCCAAGGTGCCCAGCACCGATCACTCCTACTTTTAACATTTGGTAGATTTTGCCGTTAAAATTAATGAGAATAAGTTGTATTTAATGCATTTTTGTAAAAATTTTGGAATATGTCTCTAGACGATTTTAAACACAGAGGACGACGCAAAATGTTGGTTGATTTGTTGCGCTCGAAAGGAATTGAAGATGAAAACGTGCTGGAAGCTATTAATTTAGTGCCACGACATTTGTTTTTGGATAGTGCTTTTACGGAATTCGCTTATCGCGACGAAGCGTTTCCCATTGCTGCTGGACAAACAATTTCGCATCCGTTTACAGTTGCTTTTCAGACACAATTATTGGACATTCAGCCAAATGAAAAAGTCTTAGAAATCGGAACTGGTTCTGGTTATCAAACTGCGGTTTTGGTTGCTTTGGGTGTTGAAGTTTTTACGATTGAAAGACAAAAAGATTTGTTTGATTTCTCGAAAATCATGTTGAAAAAAATAAATTTCGAGCCACGTTATCAAACGTATGGAGATGGCTACAAAGGTTTACCTTCTTTTGCTCCTTTTGATAAAATTATTGTAACAGCGGGTGCGCCAGAAATTCCGGAAGAATTAAAAAAACAATTGAATATTGGCGGAATAATGGTAATTCCAGTTGGTGAACAATCACAACGAATGATTGTGATTATACGATTATCAGAAAATCAATTTGAGCATTACGAATTTGGAGATTTCAAATTTGTGCCAATGTTAGAAAGCCGAGATAAATAGAATAAAAAACTCCAACTAAAATTTAGTTGGAGTTTTTGTCTGAATATATTTTTTACTAATCATCAATTTTCTTGAAATTTCCATTTTTATCAAATTTTAATTCAAGTCCATTATTCAATTTTACTTCAATTTCTTTTCGATCTCTTTCAATTTTTGTGATTGTAGTATTCGGAAAACTTCTTTTCACATAATTCGAAATTTTAGCTGGAATAAATCCTGTTGGAATAGCATTTCGTTTTCCATCAACTTCTTTCCAAGCTCCGTCTCCGTCAAATTCTACTTTTGTTCCATTTGCCAAATACACTTTATATTCTTTCGAAAAATAATCGTCGTCCAACATCACAGAACCAACTTGTTTTGCTCCAAAATATTTATTGATAAATTGCTGTCCTGTTTTTGGAACTTGGTTATATTTTATCGCTTTATCTTGAGCAAAAGAAATCAACGTTGCACTTAACATGATAACACTTAAAAACTTTTTCATTTTGTTTGATTTTATAATTATAAGACAAAGTTGCAAAGTGAATTAGGAAAGATTTGGGAATAATTTATTTTTTCAGAATAAATTGATGAAAAGGAAACTCATAATTGTAATCTAACTTTAGATTTTGTTGATTTTTGATAATCGTGTCTACAATCGAAAGTCCCAGTCCATTATTACCATCGCTTGTACCTTGTTTATAAAAACGACTAAAAATAAGATTCGAATCCAACGTTGCGTTTTTTCCTGTATTCGAAATTATAAATTGATTTGAATCACTTTCTATCTTAATAATTTTCTCTTCACTATTATGTTTGATCGCATTTCTAATCAAATTTGAAATTAAAATTCGAGCCAAATCGATATTAAAATCAAGAATAAAATCTGCTTTAAAATTCGTTTCTAATTTAATTTCTTCTGCTTCTAAAATATCTTCATAATCTTCAATCAAATCTTTTGTCAAAGTTGTAAAATTAACTTCAACATTATTTTTGTATTGATTATTTTCGATTCGAGACAACATTAACAACGATTTATTTAGATTCACCATTCGCCAAAGTGTTTGCTTGGTTTCTACTAAACTCATCACTTCTTTTTCTTTTAAATCTGAATTTTCTATTAGCAAATCAAGTTTATTTAGTGCAATTGTCAAAGGCGTTTGCAATTCGTGCGAAGCATTTTCGATGAATAATTTTTGCGAGTTAAAAACCTCATCATTTCGATTAATCATTCGCTCAATTTCTTTTTGTAAATAAGAAAATTCTTTCACATTCGTTTCGACAAGTTTTGGCTTTTCGTTATTTCCTACTTCATATTTTCTTAATTGAGAAATAATCTGTCCAAAAGGTTTGAAGGCTTTTTTCAATCCAAAATGATTTATCAACAATATACTTATCAAGATAAAAAAGTATAACGCAATCAAAGAAAGAGACAAATCATAAATCAATTCATCTTCTTCAACGGTTGACGTTCTAATTTCTAATGAATATGGATGATTTTCTTTGTCATAAAAACCAGTTCTCAATATACGATAAGGCTCCATATCATCATCGTATCCCATGTAAATTAACTCATTCGAAAAGTGATTTCTTTCATCATATTTACTTGGATCAACTTTAGTAATTTTGAATTGACTTAATCCAAATTCAGTTGTATTTAATAAATTCGGATCGCGATAAGCTTCTCGAATAATCTCAATTTTTTGATTCTTCAACCCGTCATCTACATTATCATAAACTTCATCCAAAATCAAGGAATGAAAAAGAAATGCCCAAATCGCAATAACGATAAGTAACCAAAATGTAAGGTAACGAAATGTATAATTTTTTAGTGATATTTTCATGTTAAATCAACTTATAACCAATCCCATAAACCGCCTGTAAATCAGCTTCAGAATTCGCTTCTTTCATTTTTTTTCTTAGATTTTTTATTTGCGAATAAATAAAATCTAAATTATCTGACAGTTCAATATGATCTCCCCAAACACTTTCTGCTAAAGTCGTTTTCTGAAAAACACGTTCGGGTCTCAACATAAAATAATACAGCAAATCGTATTCCTTTCTGTTCAATTTCAGTTCGATATTATTTACTTTAACCAAACGATCTTCGGGAAAAATTTGAATATTTTTATAACTCAAAATATCTTCTCCTTTTTGTAGATTTTTGCGCAAAGCAACTTTAATTCGAGCCAATAATTCAGCAAAATGAAATGGTTTCGCCAAATAATCATCCGCGCCAACCAATAATCCTTCTACTTTATCATCAACCGAATCTTTTGCCGACAAAATAATCACCGAAGTTTCTTTATGAAGATTCTTTAATTCCTTTAACAAAGACATTCCATCGCCGTCTGGCAACATCATATCTAACAAAATGCAATCATAATCGAACGAAATTATTTTATCCAAAGCTTGCTGATAATTATCCGCAGTTTCGACAATCATCTTTTCTTTTTCTAAAAACTCAACAATCGTTTCTTGCAATTTTATTTCATCTTCTACGACTAAAATCTTCATAATTCAGTTTAAATAATTGGTAAAAATAGATAGTAAAATAGGAAAGAATTAGGAAAACTCCTACTTTTATTCTCAAAATTTAAGATTTCAATTTTGAAAAAATATAGCTTTAAAAATGATTATAGCGAAGGCGCTCACCCAGCAATTTTGCAACGATTAATCGATACAAATTTAGAACAAACAATTGGTTATGGCGAAGATGAATTTTGCAATGAAGCAAGAGAATTAATCAAAAAATATCTGAAAAAAGATGCTGCAATTCATTTTGTTTCTGGTGGAACACAAGCCAATTTAATTGTAATTTCTTCTATTCTAAAACCACACGAATCTGTAATTGCAGCAGAAAGTGGGCATATTGCTGTTCACGAAACTGGCGCGATAGAAGCAACAGGGCATAAAGTAAACACCATTGTGACGGATAATGGAAAAATAACTCCTGAGCAAATTTCGGTTGTTCTTGCCACGCACACGGACGAGCATATGGTAAAGCCAAAATTGGTTTATATTTCTAATTCTACGGAAGTTGGCAGTGTTTATTCGAAAAAGGAATTACAAGAGCTTTATCATTTTTGCCAAGAAAATAATTTATATCTTTTCGTTGATGGCGCGCGTTTAGCTTCTGCTTTAACTTCTTCTAAATGTGATTTAAGCTTAGAAGATATGGCGAATTTCACAGATGTTTTTTACATTGGTGGGACTAAAAATGGTGCACTTTTAGGTGAAGCAATTGTGATAAATAATTTGAAATTGGATGAAGATTTCCGTTATCATATCAAGCAAAAAGGCGGTATGTTAGCGAAAGGACGTTTGATTGGAATTCAGTTTTCGGAAATGTTTAGAGATGATTTATTTTTCGAGATGGGAAAACACGCGAATCAAATGGCAGAAAAATTAGCAAATGCTATTTCAGCAAAAGGTCACTACTTTTTGACAGAACCATCTTCCAATCAAATTTTCCCTATTTTACCAAATTCAATTATCGAAAAACTACAACAAGATTTTGAGTTTTATATTTGGCAAAAAATTGATGATCAAAATTCTGCAATTAGATTGGTTACTTCTTGGATAACGCCAGAGGAACAGGTAGAAAATTTTATCAAATCAATATAAAAAATAAAGGATCCATAAATTATTGGATCCTTTTATTTTAATAATAATCTTTCACATTTTTCAAACGCTCTTTATCTCGTTTATATTGAGACTTTCTGATTTCTTTTTTACGTTTCATCAAATTTTTATCGTAAGAATAATTACGTTCTATTCGCTTGATATCTCTTTCATATTCGTCTTCTAAACGCTCTAATCGATTATCAATTCTATCTTTGTAATAATCGTCACGATGAGAATTTGACCATTTGTAACGTTGATTATCATTTAAGATTTTATCAATATCACGTTGTAAATTGTAAGAAATCTCTCTGTTTCTTCTACCTTTTTCGTAACCAGATAAATTGCGATCTCTTCCAACTCTTTCGAAATCTTTACTTGCTTGTTTTTTTAAGGCTATTATTTTATTTTTTTGACTTGATGATATCTCATAATAGTCTGATCGTTCAATTAAAACATCGACATTTCTATTATTCCCATCATTTGGTCTGTTTTGCGCGTAACTTGACATTGTAAACAACGCAAAACCAAAAATTAAAAACTTCTTCATATTCTAAACTTTCATTTAAACAATGCAAAGTCCGTGCTGAAATGAATAAATTTTTAATAATTATACATAATCAACAAGTAATCAGCTTATTAAATTTTAGTTTTTTCTAATGCTTGCAAAATATCTTCGATAATATCTGCTTTATCTTCCAAGCCTACTGATAAACGGATAGAACCTGGCATAATTCCTAAATCTGCACGTTCTGCATCTGATAATTTTGCGTGAGTTGTAGTCGCTGGATGCGTTGCAATCGATCTTGAATCTCCTAAATTTGACGTATATAAAATCATTTCTAATGCATCAATAAATTTGAAAGCACGCTCTTTTCCTCCTTTCACTTCAAATGTTACGATTCCACCACCGCCTTTCATTTGCTTTTTCGCCAACTCATATTGAGGATGCGATGGTAAAAATGGATATTTTACATCTGCAATTTCAGGATGATTTTCCAAAGCTTCTGCCAACGCCAACGCATTTTCGCAATGACGATCCATACGAAGTGGCAACGTTTCTAAACTTTTAGAAATTGTCCACGCATTAAAAGCAGACATCGCTGGACCTGTATGACGAATAAAAAACATCATTTCGTTGATTAATTCTTCATTCCCTACAACTACTCCACCCAAAACGCGACCTTGTCCGTCCATATATTTTGTTGCAGAATGAATAGATAAATCAAATCCAAATTGCAAAGGTTGTTGTAAATATGGTGTTGCGAAACAATTGTCTATTGCAAAAATAACATGAGGATGTTTTTCTTTCAATTTTGCCAAAGCTTCTAAATCAAATAATTCTAATCCCGGATTTGAAGGAGATTCTAAGAAAACAATTTTCGTATTTGGTTGAATTGCTTTTTCCCAATCTTCGATATTTGGCGTTTCTACATATGTATAGGTTACACCCCAACGCGGAAACAATTGCGTAATTAATTGATGCGTAGAACCAAAAATTGCACAACTTGACACAATATGATCTCCACTTTTGATGTACGATGCAAATGACGCAAAAACAGCCGCCATTCCCGATGCAAAAGCCAAACCAGCATCAGCTTTTTCTAACGCACAAACGCGATTAATAAACTCTGTTGTATTTGGATTTGCATAACGCGAATAAACCATTCCTTGCTCTTCTTCCGCAAAAATTGCACGACCTTGTTCTGCACTATCAAAAATAAAACTTGATGTTAAATATAATGGAACCGAATGCTCGCGAGTAGCTGATCTTGGCGCTTGCTCACGAATTATCTTAGACTGATCTTTTTTCATAAGAATCAAAGTTAACGATAGTTTTATTAAGCTAAAAGAGAAAATTAAAGTTTTATTCCGAAAGTTTTTCTAATTTAACAGAACATTATACTTATCTAAATGATAAAATCCACTTAAAATAGAAAGAATTTATTTCAGCTAGATTTTATCAAAAATAGTATATAGAAATTAATCCGTTCCTAAGAAAATAATAGACATTGAGTTTGCTAAAACTCTATTATATGAGTTTATTTCCACATTTAAATTATATTGATACGTATCAACAGTTGAACCCGGGGTTACATTCTTAACTAAAGCAACAGTTTTAGAACCAGCCGTCATATATATAATATTCTTCATACTCATATAAGTTATAAAATTAGGACCTGTAGCAGGATCTATAAATTCTTTCTGTGTATAAAAATTGGCATTTGTTAAGCCTGAAGTAGGAAACGTACTAGTATATGATTTTGCTAAACCAATAGCTAGCACTCTTACTGTATTATCGCCACTTCTACGCCAAGGTTTTAAAATTGTATTAATATTAAACATATAGAAACCTGTATAAGGCGCTGTAAACTCTCCAGTTGTTGAATTGTATGCATTTAAATTATCTGATACTTTGTTATCAAAAATAAATATCCTTATGTTATTTCCTAAATCTGAACTTACAAAAGAATTATCATTACCACTCGATTTCATGTTTGCTAAAGTTATCAACTTGTTTAGACTAACCTTAGTTATACTATTATCTAAATCGGATTGATTTACAATCTGATTCCATTTTCCATCATAAAAATAATACAACTCATTTGCTCTTACATCATCAGATGTATCATCAGTTGTTCCATTATTTCCATTAGATAAATTATATACTAATAAAGATTGCGCAGGATTTTTTACAGTTGTAGTATCGTTAATACCTGTTAATGATACTCTGGGAATCAATATACCTTTATTTGAACTATAAATATCAAGTGCAGAACTTTTGTCAGGGTCTAGCGTATTAATACCAATTTGAGCACTTAATACATTACTAAGAACTATTATTCCTAAAAAGGATAATACAAATTTCATTTTATAAATAATTATAGTGTTGGAAAATAAGTAATTGTCAAAGTGTTAGAATCATTTCTATTAATTCCATAAGGTGTTTCAATATCAGCTGAATAACTGTTTCCACTTGTACCAGGCGTTATATAACGTGATAATACCATTATTTTCTCATTCTTATTCATGTAAATAACCCCAGTTACATGAACACTCAATGGATCATCAACTGTAACAACTGGATTAAGAGGCTGATTCAAAAAAGCAAAAGTATTATTAAGATAAGTAGATGGTTCAACACCTGTAAATGGTTTACTAATTCCTAACCTTACAAAATTACTTGTCGGTTGTGCTTGATTACTTTTTAATAATGTATTTGCTTCTATTTGATAATAACCATTATAAGGCGCTGTGAAAGTAGAATTAGAAACATCATATGAATTTACTACTTTTTCGTAAACCTTATTTTTAAAATACATTTGACGAATATTATTAGTAGTAGTACCCAGAGCTGCACTTAAATAATCTGTATTATTATTAGATACTGATTTACTTATAAAACTTGCAATTAACAACAATTTAGGAACCCCTAATTTATCTACAGACTCTTCTAATTTGGATTGATTAATCAATAAATTCCAACTATTTGTAGAAGCAGAATAATAATAAAAGTTGTTTGCATATACATCATCAGATGTTGTAGTTGTAGTATTGTTATTACCATCCGTAAGATTGTAAACTAATAATCCATTTGCAGGATTAGAAATAGTAGTAAGATCTGACTTTCCTGTTAATTTTACTCGAGGTATAAGAAGTCCTTTATTCGAATCTTTCATTTCGAGAATTGCACTAGGATCAGGAGTAGAGGTATTTATACCAACTTGCGCGTAGCTAAAAGCATTAGCTACAATTAACCCTAAGGTTAATGATATCTTTTTCATTTGTTGATTAATTGGTTTGGTATCATTTAATTATCAACATTCAAACCAAAATCTTGAAATCTATCATGAATAAAATCATATTAAAATTCTAACATTATGTATTGATATTTAATCTCTACCTTTGCAACCTTATATCAATTTATGTCATTCGAAAATTTAGGATTATCACCATATTTATCAAAAGCAATTACAAAACTTGGATTTTTAAAACCTTTTGAAATTCAAACCGAAACAATTCCATCTATTTTAAAAGGAAAAGATGTGATGGGAATTGCAAAAACCGGTTCTGGAAAAACCTTGTGTTTTGTTGCTCCTTTGTTACAAAAAATTCAGCATCAATCGTACGAAAAATCTCGTAACATAAAAGCATTAATTTTAGTTCCTACACGTGAATTAGCAGTTCAAATTGAACAAACTTTTGAAGGATTACAAACTGCTTTACGTCGTGAAGTACAAACACAAGCGGTGTATGGAGGAACTTCGATTAATCCGCAGATGAAAAATTTGTATGGTACAGAAATTTTGATTGCAACACCTGGTCGTTTATTGGACTTGATGGATCATAATGCTTTATCATTAGATCAATTGCAATATTTGGTGATTGATGAAGCGGACAAAATGTTTCAATTAGGATTTGGAGATGAAATGAACCGAATTTTGAAAAGTATTCCGAAAAAGAAACAATCGATTCTTTTTTCTGCAACTTTGAACGATAAAATTGATGAAATAAAATCTACATTAAACATTGATCCGATTGTTGTTGAAATCAAAAAGCAAGAAATTGATTTAGAACAAATCGAGCAAGTTGCTTACAAAGTTGATGCAGAAACAAAAGGTCCTTTTTTACGTTATTTAATCAAATCTGAAAACTTAGAACAAGTTTTGGTTTTTGTTTCTTCGACACGAACTGCTGATAATTTGGTCGAAAAATTAAAAAAGAATAAAATCTCTGCAATGGCGATTCATAGTAAGAAATCCCAAGGCGCGAGAATGGATAATTTGGAAGATTTTAAACTAGGTGATGCTAAAGTTTTGGTTGCAACAGATTTGATTGGACGCGGAATTCATATCGAAGGTTTGCCAACTGTTATTAATTACGAATTACCTCGTTCGCCTTTAGATTATGTGCACAGAATTGGACGTACAGGTCGTGCAAATTCAAACGGAAAAGCAATTAGCTTGATTACAGAAGAAGATTTGCATCATTTCAAAATCATTCAGAAAAAAATGGGTAAAAAAGTTGATTTACTTCCAACTGATGATGTGAATTTACACGGATATTAATAAGTTTTAAGTTATGAGTAATAAGTTCTAAGTTTTCTCTCAACTCATTACTCATAATTTTTTGCTATATCATTTTTCGTTTTTCATTATACACTTTACACATGTGGCCCAAGCATATTTTTAGGATCAAGGATTTCGTCCAAACGTTCTTTCGACAACAAACCATGATCTAAAACCAATTGATAAACACTTCCACCAGTCTCTAAAGCTTCTTTCGCTATTTTTGTACTTGCTTTATAACCAATATACGGATTTAGCGCAGTCACAATTCCAATACTATTTTGAACTTCATTTTTCAAATGTTCAACATTCGCTGTAATTCCATCTACACATTCAACACGTAGCGTATTCATCGCATTTGTTAAATATTGAATCGATTCCATAATCGAGAAACCAATCACTGGCTCCATTACGTTTAACTGTAATTGTCCAGCTTCGGCAGCCATTGTTATTGATAAATCATTTCCAATTACTTTAAAACAAACTTGATTGACAACTTCTGGAATTACCGGATTTACTTTCCCTGGCATAATCGAAGATCCCGGTTGTTTTGGAGGTAAATTAATCTCAAACAAACCTGTTCTCGGACCTGAAGTCAACAGACGTAAATCATTACAAATTTTTGATAACTTCACACAAAGACGTTTCAAAGCTGAAGAATAATCAACAAATGAACTTGTATCCGAAGTTGCTTCTACCAAATTATCAGCCAAGACAACATCTTCATTTAATATTTTTGCGATTTTAGTTGTACACAATTGTGCATAACCCGGAACAGCATTCAATCCAGTTCCAATCGCAGTTGCTCCCATATTAATCACTAACAATTCAGTCGCAATTCTATTCAGATTATCAACTTCTTTATGTAACGTATTTGCAAAACCTTCAAACTCTTGCCCAAGCGTCATTGGAACCGCATCTTGCAATTGTGTACGTCCCATTTTTATAACATTACTAAATTGTTTTCCTTTTTTATCAAAGGCTAAATATAAATTCGTTAACGATTCAACCAATGGTTTATTCATATCAAGCAAAGCCAATTTCAAAGCAGATGGATAAGCATCATTTGTAGATTGAGAAAGATTAACATGATCATTCGGCGAACAAAATTGATACTCACCTTTTTGCTTTCCTAAATGCTCCAAAGCAATATTTGCAATCACTTCATTCGCATTCATATTCGTCGAAGTTCCAGCCCCACCTTGTATCATATCAATCGGAAATTGATCTAAATATTTCCCATTTATCAACTCATTTGAAGCGAAAGAAATCGCATCAAATAATTCTTTCGACAAAATTCCTAATTCATGATTTGCTTGCGCAGCACCTAATTTTACCACACCAAGCGCCTTTACAAATTCGGGATAATGTGACAAATAATTCGTCGAAATTTTGAAATTATTAATGGCTCGTTGCGTTTGTACACCATAATAAGCCGTTTCAGGAATTTGCAATTCTCCTAATAAATCAGACTCCGTTCTCATTTTATTCATTGTTTGTTATTGACAATTAAAGGTAAGGAATAATCTAGTATCTTTTTGAAAAGCATTTTACCAAAAAATCTATATCTTTAAAACATTAACACAAAAGAGATGAAAGCAGCTCGTTATTATTCATTAGACGTTTTTCGTGGCGCAACTGTTGCGTTGATGATTTTGGTAAATAATCCAGGAACTTGGTCATTTATGTTTGCACCATTGCAACACGCAAGCTGGCACGGATGCACGCCTACAGATTTGGTTTTCCCTTTCTTTTTGTTTGCTGTGGGAAATGCAATGGCTTTTGTGATTCCGAAATTGCAACAACAACCTCAACAGATTTTTTGGCAAAAAGTAATAAAACGAACAATTTTAATTTTCGGAATTGGGCTATTCATCAATTGGTGGCCGTTTTTCAAGTGGGATAATAATGAACTTATTTTCAAAGCATGGAAAGATTCAGAAGAAAGCGGAATCCGAATTATGGGCGTTTTACAACGAATTGCAATTGCTTATTTTTTCGCTTCAGTGATTGCTTTTTATTTTAAACAAAAACAAGTTCTATTAATAAGTTGCTCGATTCTTCTACTTTATTGGGTTTTAACTTTCGGACTTGGAACTTCTGATCCATATTCATTAGAAGGTTTTATCGGAACTAAAATAGATATTCAATTGCTTGGCTTAGCGCATATTTACAAAGGAGAAGGCGTCCCATTTGATCCAGAAGGAATTTTTAGTACTATTTCCACTGTTCCACAAGTTTTATTTGGGTATTTGGTTGGTGATTATATTCAGAAACAAGGAAATATTAATTGGCTGAATCGTCCGCTACCAAAAACAGACAATCCGCAATATAAAATGTTAGCTGGTTTATTTGTTTTAGGAACAATTGCGTTGACAATTGGTTACGTTTGGCAATGGGACTTTCCGTACAATAAAAAGATTTGGAGCAGTTCTTATGTTTTCAACACAACTGGTTTAGCTATTTTGACAATTGGCGCAATGATTTGGTTCATCGAAATTTTAGGCATAAAAAATGGTTTTATGAAATTCTTTGATGTTTTCGGAAAAAATCCTTTATTCATCTTTGTTCTTAGCGGATTATTACCTCGATTATTAGGTTTAATCAGAATTGAAGCTGGTTTAAACGACAAAGGAGAAATCAAATTCATTTCACCATTGGGTTGGTTTTACGAAAATATTTGTGCAAAGATTCCTGGAATTCCAGAAATTGGTTCATTTGTTTATTCGTTTATTTTCTTAGCCTTCTTTTGGTGGTTAGCTTATTTATTGGACAAGAAGAAAATTTATATTAAAGTTTAAAAGTTTTACGTTTTAGGTTATAAGTTTTTAGAAGAGATGTCTCGATTCCTCGACATGACATCAAATTATTTTCTTTTCATATTAAATTAAACGAGTGAAACGATCTCGAAACATCTAATATTTAAAAACAATCTGCTTATAAAAATTAAACCTTCTTATAAACAGCATAAAACTGATAAAAATGTTGAATATTTTCAACATCAAAAATAATTTGTTTCCATTGATTTAATTCCAAGATCAATTGATTATCGTGCTGAATAAACTTTCCGACAAAAATTTCATCATCATTCAAATACAAACCAAATTTATCATTGACCAAATGTAAATTTTCCACTTCCAAATGCTCAAAAAATAAAATAGACGATTCTTCTTCTGTAAAATCGATAGGTGAAGCTATACTCGAAGAATATTCTAACGCAATAAATTGATGTGAATTATAAATCGGAAAATAGATTGAAGGATAATTTTCTAAGTTCGAAAACAACTCTTTTTTTGCTTGAATAATTTCTCGTGATAAAAAAGGAATCGCGCTCAAATTTTTAACATTTCGCAACATATCAGCTTCCTCAAAATAGTTATCAAAGTGTAATATTTCGTTAACTGTTAAGTTTTTTTCGATCAAATGACTTATTGGAATGCTAAAATATTTAGCAATTTGAGAAATCGTTTCAATTCGTGGTTCTGCACGTTTTTCTTCATAAGATGAAATATTCCCTCTGCTAACTTCAAACAAATCAGCAAAAGCCTGTTGAGTTAAGTTCTTAACTTGTCTTAATTTCTTTATATTTTCACCTATTTTTGTCATTATTTAAAATTTTAACATTTTTATTTGCTAATTATTTTAGCAAATTGTTTAATTTTATGGAAACAAATTACAAAAAACACGAATAACAACAAAATGAATTATTTTTCTAAGATTGAAAATTTTATTCAAAACATCAATTACACCATCAGTTACAAAGACGAAAAAGAAGGTGTTTTTATGATTGAAAATTTATTGGATGGTGTTCAAAATCTGATTGTAGGAATTGCACCACCTGTTATCATTTTCGAGTTGTATTTATTTACAATTACAAATGATAATCTGGAAATGCTAAAAGCGTTGTTGATGAAAAATCGCGATATCATTCATGGTGCTTTTGCAATAACAGAAGACGGAAACAAAGTTATTTATCGTTACACACTTCAAATTGCGAATCTTGATCAAAACGAATTTGAAGCAACGTTAAACTCTTTGAGCTTATTGATGAGCGAATATTCTGCTCAATTAATCGAATTTTCTAAACAATAAAACAATATCACTATGAATATTTTCAAACGTATTTTTAGAATTGGACAAGCCGAAATACATTCGGTTGTCGAAAAAATGGAAGACCCAATTAAAATGACTGAACAAGGAATTCGCGAAATGCGCGATGATCTTAATCAATCATTAGAAGCCTATGCAAAGGTAAAAGCGATGGCAATTCGTTCGCAAAATAGCTTAGACAAAAAGAAAGAAGAAGCGGCAGATTACGAACGAAAAGCAATTCTGTTATTAGAAAAATCTGGACGAAGTGAAATTACAATTGAACAAGCCGAAAGTTTAGCGAAAGAAGCTTTGGGCTTAAAGAATCAATTGTTAGAAGAAATTACTGAATTAGAAAATCAAGTGATTATTCATGAAAAATCTGCAAATGAAGTGCATAAAAATGTCGAAGTTCTAAAATTCAACATTAATAAATGGGAAAATGAATTGACAACATTAAAAGCACGTGTAAAAGTTGCTGATGCCACAAAACAAGTGAACAAACAAATGGCAAAAATTGATGCGAATAGCACCATTAGTATGTTAGAACGCATGAAAGCCAAAGTAGAAGAAGACGAAGCGCTTGCGCAAGCTTACGGAAGTTTAGCGGATAATTCGAAAACGGCTGATGACGAAATTAATGAAACCTTGAAAGGAGATTTGATTCAAAATGAATTAGAAGCGTTGAAGCTAAAAATCCAATCGAAAAATCAAGAATAAATCACGTTTTATAGTGAGTTTTATTTCCTTAAAATAATAGAACTTAACTCATTTTTAATTTTGAAACTTATGCAAAAATTTGAATACAAAACAATCGAAATAAAAGCTGAACAAGGAATTTTCAAAGTCTCTATCGATCAAGAATATTTAGATAAATTATTGAATCAATACGGAGCAGAAGGCTGGGAATTAACTTCCTCTACTCCATTGTCAAATAATGGAATAACTTACAGAATTTATTTTACCTTTAAGAGACAACTTTAACACTAAAAATTAACACTAAATGAGCGAAGTTTTAGACCTTCTTTTCAATCCATTGGCCAATGGAATCATGACCATTTTGATGGGATTTTCTCTTGTCTATTGGGTGTTCCAATTGTTAGCTGGTGACGGAATTGACCTTGGAACTAATTCAGATTTTCATATCGGAGACATCAATGATGTTGATGCCCATCACGATGCTGATGCAGACGTGCATCACGAGCCAGGTTTTTGGGCAAAATGTTTAGAATTTATCAATGTTGGTAAAGTTCCGTTAATGGTAATTATTACCTTGTTCAAATTCATAAGTTGGGTCATTACCATTATTTCTTCGATTGTTTTTGGATTAAGCAAGTTAGGATTGTATTCTGTTTTAGTTTTAATTCCAGTTTTCATCATCGCTTATTTTATGATGCATTGGATTACAAAACCTCTTGTAAAAATTTATGCTGAATTAGGCTATCACGGGGAAGAAGAAACGGATTTTATCGGAAGAGTCGGAAAATCGAAGTCTAAAATAATGGGTGATAAAATAGGTTCTGCTGAATTTCAAATCGAAAAAGATATTATTACGCTTAACATCAAAAGTCAAAATGGCGAAGAAATTAATTTTGGAGACACCATTATTATCACTGACGAATCGCCTTCAAATCATTATTATTTCGTCATCAAACACATTACTTT
Source organism: Empedobacter sp. UBA7248 (assembly GCF_002472945.1). NCBI lineage: Bacteria > Pseudomonadati > Bacteroidota > Flavobacteriia > Flavobacteriales > Weeksellaceae > Empedobacter > Empedobacter sp. UBA7248. The sequence goes on from NZ_DKSU01000008.1 coordinate 573,875, forward strand.
AAACAATATTTAACCTAATTATGACACTAATATTTCAACTTACTTCGTTTATTATCGAAGAAATTTTAACCTTAATCATTCACTAAATCAATCAAAAACTAATAAAAACTATCTCATGACAAATTTTATTCTTTTAGCAGTTGGTGTTATCGTTTTCATCTTTATTGCATTTATCGTCGTTTTAAGCGTTTTCTATAAAAAAGTTCCGCAAGGAAAAGCCATCGTTCGTACTGGTGTTGGAGGTTCGCAAGTTGCTTTCAACAAAGGAATGTATGTAATTCCTGTTTTTCATAAAATGGAAATTATGGACATTTCGATCAAAAAAATTGACATTGCTCGTCAACAACATGATGGATTAATTTGTAAAGACAACATTCGTGCAGATATCAAAGTTGCATTTTTTGTTCGCGTTAATAAATCGGTGAATGATGTAATCAATGTTGCACAAAACTTAGGAACAGAACGAGCATCAGAACCAGAAACATTGAAAAGTATTTTCGAAGCTAAATTCTCAGAAGCTTTAAAAACAGTTGGTAAAAAATTCGACTTTATCGAATTATACGAAGCTCGACGTGAATTTAGAGATGAAATTTTAAATATCATCGGAACAGATTTGAATGGATATATTTTAGATGACTGTGCAATTGATTATTTAGAACAAACTGAATTACAATTTTTAAGTCCAGACAATATTTTAGATTCAGAAGGAATCAAAAAAATCACTGAATTAACGGCTCAACAAAATATGAACGCCAATTTAATTCGTCGTGAAGAAGAAAAAGTTATCAAAAAACAAAACGTTGAAGCGCGTGAAGCAATCTTAGAATTAGAGCGTCAATTAGCTGAAAAAGAAGAGCGTCAACGCCGAGAAATCGAAAATATAAAAGCACGCGAAGAAGCAGAAATTGCAAAAGTTCGTGAAGAAGAACGTCTAAAAGCTGAATCTGTTCGCATCACAACAGAAGAGCAATTGGCGGTACAAGAAGAAAATAAATTGCGTCAAATTATTATCGCAGAAAAAAATAAAGTTCGTACTGATGCCATCGAAACAGAGCGTGTAGAAAAAGATCGTGCATTAGAGCAAACAGAACGTGAACGAATTGTGACTTTAGCGCAGATTGATAAAGAAAGATCAATCGAAGTTGAGAAGAAAAATATCCAAGGCGTTATCAAAGAACGTGTTCTTTTAGAAAAAGGCGTGATCGAAGAGCAACAAGGCGTGAAAGACGTTGAAGTTTACCGTGAAGTTGAACGTCAGAAACAAGCCGGAATTATTGCTGCATCGCAAGAAGCGGAAGAGCGTTTAATCGAAACTGTAAAAGCTGCGGAAGCATCTAAAATTGCAGCAGAACAAGAAGCTGCTCGTCAAGTTATCGAAGCTGATGCTCAAAAACAAGTTGCAGAACGTAAAGCACAAGAGTTATTGATTGATGCGGAAGCGAAAAAAGAAGCATCTGCAAAAGAAGCGGAAGCACGTAAAATTATTGCTGAAGCACAAGCGAAAGAAGAAGCTGCAATTGGTTTATCTGAGGCAGAAGTAATGGTTGCGAAAGCAGAAGCGGAAGAAAAACAAGGAACTGTAGAAGCGTCTGTTATCGAGAAAAAAGCGGAAGCATTGCGTAAAGAAGGTTTAGCACAAGCGGAAGTTGTACGTGAAAAAGCGTTGGCAGAAGCGAAAGGAATCGAGGAAAAAGCAGAAGCTATGAAGAAATTGGACGGTGTTGGAAAAGAGCACGAAGAGTTCAAACTTCAATTACAAAAAGAAAAAGACATCGAATTGGCTCATATCAACATTCAAAAAGATATTGCTGGAGCCCAAGCTGAGGTTTTATCAACTGCATTAAAATCTGCGAAAATTGACATTGTTGGTGGAGAAACGATGTTCTTCGAAAATATTGTGAAACAAGTTTCGAATGCAAAAGGTTTCGATCATTTAATCGACAATTCAAAACATGCAACAGATATCAAAAATGCGTTGATTGACGAAGATGGTGGAAGCGATTTAGCTGGAAAAGTGAGAAGTCTTGCCGATAAATATGGTATTTCGTCAAACGACATCAAAAACTTAACAATTACTGCGGCATTAATTAAATTACAGCAAGCTGCTTCGGCTTCTGGAAACAACGAAGACACAGGGTTTATCAATTCTCTTTTCGGAATTGCGAATCAATTAGGTGTTTCAAATAAAAAAATAGGTTAATCCATTAAACAATAATAGAGTGATTGAAATTTTATTGTTTCAATCGCTCTTATCATCACGTTTAATCACCTTTTAGATTTTAATTTAATGCAAGAAGAAAAAAATATTAACGTTACCGAAACGCTTGATGCAGGCGCGTACGAAATCATCCGAAAAAGACTTCTTACACAAAAAGATTTTCTTTCGGAAAGATTAACGAAATTGAACGATGCTCGCAAAGAGGTGTTCAATTCTACCAATTTTGCATTAAGTGCGAACCAAAGAATTACGACAGAAAACACTTGTATTTCACGTGGAATTATCGCGTTCGATAAGTTGTGTATTTTTGGGTACAACGTGCATTTCTGTTTACGCACAGACATTCAGTTGAGCGATGTTTTTAGTATTTATCTGTTTCAAGAAAATCAATTTATTCCTCAACCTCTCGACTTAATTAACGATCAGAATTTCTTTACAGATTTTCAGAATTTGTATAAATATTACCGCGATTCTATCTTTTCTAAATTTCGTAGAACAGATAATTATTTGTACATGGTTTTCCAAACCAGTAAAAGCGCACAAGATTTGAAAGCGTTTAAATGGTTAATCAAAGACGGAAAATTAATTTATCAAGATGATCGCAGCATTCACGAAGTAAAAAAAGCAGATCAATTTGATTTCGAATGGCAAAAAACGTCAATTGATGATCGCCGATTAGGTAAATTTCCACACATTTCTATTTTGGATAAAATTTTTATCGAAGCGATTGGTGGCGATATTACATTCAAAATTGAAGATAATACAGATTCTGGAAAAGGAATTTTTACTGAAAAAGTTACGCATTTAGATCAACAATTAGACGATGCTGAATATTATTACGCCGATTTAGGAAATCTGATTGCGGTTAAAATCAAACCGTTTCAAGAAGATTTTAGAGCGTATATTTACAATGTTCGCACCAAGGAAGTCATCAATATTCCTGCGCTTTTGGACGCGGCTGTTTTGTTGCCAGACAATCAAGGTTTGATTTTTTCGAATGGCTATTATTTACAAAACGGAACCTATCATATTTTCGAAAATAAGTTAGATAATTTTCAATTTTTCCGTCGTGTAAATTCTCCAAACGGAGAAGATTTTATGTATATTTTCAATCAAGATGAAACCAATACATACATTCTTTTATCGTACAATATCATTCAACAAAACGTCGAAACGCCTATTGTTTGCAATGGTTTCACGATTTTTAAAGACGGAAGTTTAATTTATTTCCGCACCGAAGAAGAAGCAACGCGACATCATCAAGTTCAAATTTGGGAAACGCCTTATGTAGAGCGTTTGGTTGAAAATCAAGAAAAAACAAATCATCCATTATACAAAATTGGAAACAAAGACATTGTAAAAGCAATGGCTGAATCTCAAGAAGTTATCCAATTAATTAATAAAGAAGATTCTTACGAAGGTCTGTATGAGGACATTGTAAAAAAAGCGAATAATATTGTTGATGGATATTTTTGGATCAATGACAAAGATACCTTTGAGCTTGCGATTCCTTTGTTAGAAATCAAAACAGTTGCCAATACAGCGATTGATGAATTTGCAAAAGTCCAAGTTCAGAAAAAATTTGCGCAAGAAACGTTAGAAAAAACAGAAGAATCGATTGAAGAAATCGTTCTCAAGGTAAATAGTACAACGTACAATCAATTGGATTTATTGGTTGAACATTTGGCTGAAGCGCGTAAAATTCAAGGAAAAGTGATTGATTTACGTTCCATTCGTTATATCAATTTAGAGCGCGTTCAAGAATTAGAAAATCAATTACAAGAAGTCAACGAAAATTTATCAACGAAAACAATTGAGTTTCTTTTATTAGATGAAGCGCTGATTCCGTACGAAGAAAAGGTTGCGGAACAGAAAAATTTAGTAGCTTCAATTGAAAAAGTTGTTGATGCTAAAGTAATCGAAGAAGCGTGTCTTAAAATTGCTTCCGAATTAGAATTATTGATTGACATTCTGAACAGTTTAAAAATTGAAGACGCTACACAAACGACAAAAATTATTGAAAAAATTTCTGTCATTTTTGCTTCGCTTAACGAAGTTCGTGCGCAATTAACACGTCAAACTTCTGCCTTAAAAAGCAAGGAGGCGGTTGCTGAATTTTCTGCTCAAATTACGTTGTTGGAGCAAAGTGTGGTCAACTTTTTAGAGTTATCAACAACTGCCGAAAAAACGGAAGAATACAATACAAAAATCATTGTTCAGCTTGAAGAATTAGAAAGTAAATTCTCTGATTTTGATGATTTCGCTTTAAAAATTGCAGATAAACGCGACGAAATTATCAAAGCGTTCAATTCGAAGCGCGAACAATTGGTTGAACAAACCAACAAACGCACCAATTCATTAGAGCAAATTGGTTTGCGTGTCTTGAAAAACATCGAAAATAAATCCAAAACTTTTTCTGAGAAAGAAGAAATTTTAGCGTTTTATTCTTCGGATTTGATGATTGACAAAATGCGTCAAATCATTCAAGAATTAAAAGATTTGAAAGATGTTTCGAAAGCCGAAAATCTTGAAAACCTATTGAAAAAATCTCAAGAAGATACGCTTCGCGTTTTACGTGATAAAACTGAACTTTTTGTTGATGGACAAAATATTATTGCGCTTGGACAAAATAAATTTACAGTTAATACACAGCAATTAGCGCTGACTTTGTTGAATCGTAACAACGAATTATTTTACCATTTGACAGGAACAAGTTTCTATCAAAAAGTTAAAAACGAAGAAATTTATCGTTACCAAGATATTTGGAATCAAGAATTTGTTTCGGAAAATCAATTGGTTTATCGTGCTGAATATCTGGCTTATCAAGCTTTTTTAGTAAGAAATGAAAAAGATTTCGATGCTGAAAAATTTATCAATCAAATCATTGAACAAAATTATTCGGAAGGTTATATAAAAGGTGTGCATAATTTTGATGCGTTGCGAATTTTCACTGAATTCGTACACGTCAATTCTAAATTAGATGTCTTACAATTTGATGCACCAACGCGTACAACTACTCAAGTCTTCTGGCATTCTTTAGAAAATAATTTGCAAGAAAAATTGAATGCAATGATTAATTCGGCTCAATTAATTTTGAAAAATTTCCCGAATTCAAATCGTTTTGAAAATATTCTAAATGAAATAAAATCGCTTTTTGAAAATTGGGAAACAGAATGGGATAAATCGCAAACTTCATCAGAAAAAGTTTCTCACTATTTATTTACAACTTTCACGAAATATCAAGCTTTCTCGATGAGGAAAGAAGCTGAAACTTTTCGAAATGAATTTGTAAATTATTTAGAAAAAAATAAAAATTCGGACGATTTTAATGCATTGATTGCAGATCAACAATTTTCTTCAACCGAAAAATTTTATTTGATTGAGAACTGGATTCATTCTTTTATTGATGAAAACGAAAATTATTCGTCATATAGAAATGTGGTGAATGAAGTGGCGACAATGCTTTTATTTTCGAAAGATCTATATTATATAAATGATGGAAATTCTGTCATCAAAATTGAAGATTTGAAAGGAAATCATGCGGTAATTGTTGAAGGAATTTACACTCAAAATTATCATGAAATTATTTCGAAATTAGAACGATTTGCAACAATTGATGTTCCAAATTTTAAATCATTCCAAAAGCTAAAAGAAGAAATTTCTAAATCGTATGAAAAAGATTTAAAAATCGCAGAATTTGAACCAAAAGTTTTGACATCATTTGTTCGAAATAAATTAATCAACGAAGTTTATTTCCCTCTAATCGGAAATAATTTAGCCAAACAATTGGGAACAGCAGGCGAAAACAAACGCACCGCTCGTATGGGAATGCTGTTGTTAATTTCTCCGCCAGGTTATGGAAAAACGACCTTGATGGAATATTTAGCCAAAACGATGGGCTTACATTTTGTGAAAGTAAATGGACCAACAATTGGACATAACATTACGTCAATCGATCCAATCGAAGCCAAAACTTCTGGAGAAAGAGAAGAATTAAAAAAGATAAATCTTTCGTTTGAAATGGCTGATAATGTGATGTTGTACTTGGATGATATACAGCATTTGAGTGCAGAATTTTTACAGAAATTTATTTCATTAGCCGATGGACAGCGAAAAATTGATGGAATTTTCGAAGGAGAAAGTAAAACCTACGATTTACGTGGAAAACGTTTTTGTATTGTAATGGCTGGAAATCCATATACGGAAAGCGGTTCTAAATTTCAGATTCCTGATATGTTAGCCAATCGTGCCGATGTGTATAATTTGGGTGATGTAATTGGTGATACGGAAACGTTGTTCAATATGAGTTTAATTGAAAATGCAACTGGTGATAATCCTTATTTGGATAAAATTGCTTCAAAAAGTTTGACAGATTTTTACAAGTTAACAAATTTTGTAACCGAAAATCAAGAACAACTTCCGGATTTGGAAGGCAATTATTTGAAACAAGAAATTGATGATTTTATTGCGGTTTTGAAACATGTAATTAAGATTAGAAATATTGTCGTAAAAGTTAATCAAAATTATATTGCAAGTGCGGCAATGCAAGATGATTACAGAACTGAACCGCCTTTCAAAATGCAAGGTTCGTACAGAAATATGTCAAAATTAGTTTCGAAAATTGTTCCAATGATGAACGAAAAAGAAATTAATGAAACGATTTTGGCGCATTACGAAAGCGAATCACAAACGTTGACAACGGATACAGAATCGAATCTTTTGCGCCTAAAAGAAATTGCAGGTTTGATGACCAATGAAGAAAAGGAACGTTGGGAAACGATAAAAGCAATGTTTGTTAAAAACAATAAACATGGCGGCTTGAATAAAGATGATAAAGTTTTTGCTCAACTACTAGAATTCAATGAAAATTTGGAAGGAATTATCCAAGCAATCTTGAAAAAGTAATATTAAAACTGCTCAAAATGAGCAGTTTTTTTTTACATTTAACCTCAACCAAAACATTTACTATGAAAAAAATAACCTTTCTTTTTGTACTATTTAGTTCAATTTTTTCCTATTCTCAAGACACGATTTTCATTAATCATAGAGGCGATACAATTTCAGGTAAAGACTTAAGTAAATTCGAAAAAAAGCGAACAACAAAAAAAATAGTTCAAAACAATCAACTAAAATCCGTTATCTATTCTAATTTTTTAATTAAAGAAAAACCTCAAGCTTCTTACACTGGGATTTTTCAAAATGGAAAACCTTATGAAGGTTATTTCATCAATAAAATTATTTTGAATGAAATTCCTTTGGTTGATTTTTACGAAAAAGGCGAACTAAAATATCAGTATTCTTTTGATTTTTTGAAGCAATTAGATAATTATCAATTTTATGAATATGATCAAAAAAGTGTCTACAAAAATGGTAAAATTGTAGACGGTTTTGACTTTATAGATAATGATGAAGGTTTTTTATTGCGAATTGGTTACAAAAACGAAAAGGTAAATTATCTTGAATTAAATCTTTTTGGAATGCATGCTTTTAATCGATTATCATTTGATTATAATGGAAAAGAAATCGTGGTAAAAGATTTTGAAAAGCAAAATTCAATCAAATTGACCGAAAAAAGTAATGGAATTTTTGCAGAAGTTTTTGATGAAAATGGAAAATTAATTATCAACAATCAACATAAAGAAGTACAAAAAGGTTCACCGAATTCTACTACAATTTATAAAGTAGAAAACAATTTGCTCAAAGAAGAAAATATATCTTCGGAGAGTTTGAATCCTTTAATCGAAAAGGTTTACAAAGAAATTAATCCAATAATTGTATTGATTTATTCATCTGTTGCTTATAATCGAATGATGAAAATAGATGATTTGTTTAATCAATTTGCGGAAATTTTTAAATCAAATAATATTCAAAAACTTTATGGGCAAGAATCTTTCATAGAAGGTCCAAATAAAGTGCTTTCAAGTTTGAGATATAATAAAAATGGAAATCCTGATTGGGGCGTTAAAATTTCTGAAACGGAAAAAAAGTATTTGGTTGAATTTTATGAAGAAGAAAAAATAACTTTTACTAAAAAAGTAAATTCTTTGGATCAAGTTCAGGAAACGATTAATTCTCTTTATAAAAAATATGAAAAAGAGTAAATAAAGCCGCTCAATGAGCGGCTTTATTTATTCACTAAATTTATCTCCTTTGAATATTTTCACAGGATTTCCTCTTGCAATAGACGTTTGATTGTTCCATTTTTCTTGAACAAAATCTTTGATTTGATTGGTTTCAAATTCTTGTAATTTCAATAACAAACGAGTTGTTGCAATTTTTTTGTTTTGATGTTGCGAATGCGAATCCATCGAAACAACAGAAATCCCACTTGGTTGATGCGTTGCACGAACAGCTGAATTTACTTTGTTTACATTTTGTCCACCATTTCCAGAACTTCGCATTGTTTGATAGACAATTTCATTTGGATTAATTGAATTTTCTTTCGGAATTTCTAATTCAAAACAACCAATAAACCAATTTTTTCGTTGATGAAATTTTCGGTACGGACTTTTGCCAATCCATAAAATTGTTCCAATCCAAGTTTTTAGAAACGTGTTTAAATCATTTCCTTCAAGTTCTATAATCACAGACGAAAGTTGATTAAAATCTTTATCAATTTCTCTTTCAATTACGTCAAACTTAATGTCTGATTTTGTACACGCTTCCGAAAACTTTTTAAAAACATTAGTTACCACAAAATTACATTCCGCTGGACCTCTACCCGATGTAAGTTGAATAATTTTTTTCATCATCATTTATTTATCCATTCGTACAATTTTCGGCGTAAAAGTTCCCAACACTTTCACCAATTCGGTTTGCAAATTCATCACCGTTTTGATGTTTTTATATGCAAATGGCGCTTCATCAACACTTCCGCCAATCAATTCAATTCCTGCATCTTTCAATTGCGATGTCATAAAACTTTTAGTAATTGTTGATTTACATTTTGCACGCGACATTTTTCGTCCCGCACCATGCGAAGCCGAATTAATACTCAATTCATTTCCCAAACCTTCGACAATGTAACCGTTTGCGGTCATCGAACCTGGAATAATTCCTAAAACTCCTTCTCCAGCTGGCGTTGCACCTTTGCGATGAACAATTCGTTCCGTTCCTTCAACCATTTCTTTCCACGCAAAATTGTGATGATTTTCGATGTTAAAAACGATTCGTTTTCCCAAAGTTTTCGCAATTCTTCGGTGAATATCGTCGTGACAAGCCTTGGCATAATCTCCAGCCAAATTCATCGCAGCCCAATATTCTTGCCCATCGTGCGTATCCAAATCCAACCAAGCCAAATGCTGAACTTGCTTCGGAAGCGGACATTGTTTCGCCGCCAAATACGTGTAATGTTTTGCAATATTTGCTCCCAAACCGCGCGAACCACTATGCGATAAAACTGCCAAATATTCACCTGGAATCAAATTCCATTCAGGTTTTACCTCATCTAATTTCACAATTCCAAATTCAACAAAATGATTTCCTCCTCCCGAAGTTCCCAATTGTTGATAAGCTTTTGTTTTTAAACTTTTCAGGATTGGAATTTCATCAAAAATAGAACGTTCAAAAATTTCGTGATCCGCTTTTTGTTTATGCGTTTCATACATTCCGAATTTGGTATGATCTTGCAAAATCTGAATCAATTGATGCGATTTTCCTTTCAAAAAACTGGCTGGTAAATCGTAAACTGAAAGACTCATTCGACAACCAATATCCACACCAACTCCATACGGAATTACTGCATTGTCCGTTGCCAAAACGCCACCAATCGGCAATCCATAACCGGAATGCGCATCTGGCATCAAAGCGCCTTTTACCGAAATTGGCAATTTCAACGCATTATACAATTGAAATTTTGCTTGTTCATCAATTTCGTTTTCTCCAAAAATCGAAAAAGGCGAACGCGTCGCTTTCAATTCTTGTAATCTAACCTCAACTGGTTTTATCAATCCTTCCGCAACTTTTCCCCAAATTCCATGACCAATGTACTTTTCTGGTTCGAGCAAAACTTCTTTTGCTTCGTTGAGAATCGTTTGTTTTTTTTCTTTTTTTCTGTATCGATGAATTTGTCCAATTGCAATATTGATCGAATTTTTTTTTGGAAAGCCTAATTTTATAAAGTCCTTTCCAGAGATTTTATTTCCCATGATTAATGTCTTTTAGATAGCTGATATTCTTGTTCTATCAGCATTTCAGCGATTTCTATCGCCGAATTTTTGTTGTTAAAAAATTTCCTTTTCGTAAAAGGATTTTTAAATTTTGGTTTTAGTTCATACGAATAACCTCCTCCGACTATTTTCTTTAAGAGGATTCCTTGATTTTTATACTTATCAAAAAAGTGATCGATTTGCGCTTCTTCGCGCTTCAAATCAATATCAAGTGGTTTGTAATGCGTAATCATGTTTGGTTTGACAATCAATCGAAAACGCCACGGTTGTAGAAATTCATAAATTCCTTTGAAACGTTTTGTTTTTGGATCATATACCTGAATACATGCAAAATATCGACGTTCTTCATCATTCAAAATTGAATGCGGTCCTGAATATTCATAAGGTTGTAATTGTTTCAACTCTTGAATTCTCGGAACATATATTCTCTTTCCATTTCGTTTTCGTTTTTTTACAAACTTTCGCGATTCTGCATATTGAGTAGTATTAATTTTCTTTAGAATTTGAGTAAAAAATTCAATTTCATTTTCCTTTTTAATATCTTCTCTCAATACAAAATAACGCTCAAAACCTTTTTGATACGGCTCTTTTAAAGGAACAAGCGGAATAGCTTTTTGCTCTTTAAAGATTTCTTTTCGACGTTTATATTTATCTCTTACATTTTTTTCTTTTGCTGTTTTTACACTTCTTTTCCTTGCTCTTTTTGTTCGCAAACGAGTAGAAAAGAAAATTGAATCTTCCATAACATGGATTATTTGATTGCAAATAATTGTTTTGAAATAATTAGCGCTAATTATTTCTTCTTCGGAAGTTTTTAGAAGTTATTCTGAATCTAGAATAGAATAATAAAAGAAAAAGCCCGAAGAATCCTCCGGGCTTTTGATATAATAAGTAAATTATTTACGATTTATAAGCACGAAGAATGCTCATTGCAAAATCTGTTGCAATAGCTGAAAACTGATATGTCGTTTCTTTGAACATTTTATTTCTTCGTTATTAAATTGTTATACGTTATGATTTTTATCAGTGCAAATTTAAGTCAATAAAATTCACATTTCCAAATCGTTTGTGAAATTTCACTAAAAATAGGGATAAAAATATTATTGATTTTCAGCATTCATAGTGTCATACAACGAATAAATTTTTAGATTTTGAATTGATTTTTCTCCTGTTATAATACGAGTTTCATTTGGTATTAAATCAAAAAAATTATCATCAAATTGATTGTTTTCGTCCAATAAATAAACATCTTTTGCCAAAACATTTGTCGAAATTTCGAATTGATTATGATTAATCTTTTTAATTTTAATTGTTGGTTTTGTTAAAGCTAAATCTTTCGGTTTTTCGAAGAAATAATTTCTCGAATATTTTTCTCCATTTGATTCAAATTCAATTCGAATAAAAGCTTTAATTGAAGAAGTTCCTTTTAAAATTTCATTAGTTAATTCCATTATTTTAGTAGAAGAATTTAATGAAATAATTACATCTTTATCATTAGTCCAATGTTTATTTCCATTAAAATCGATCACAGAAAATTTTACTTTTCCTTTCAAATCTTTCAATAAATCATTTACGATATAAATTTTGTACACATTTTCTTCTTTCTCAACAGAAATTAGCACATTCTCAAAACTACGTTTCACTTGATAATGTAACGCTTTCCAATTTCCTAATTTATCCAAAGACGCCCACGAAGTCACTGGCCAAACATCATTCAGTTGCCAATACAAACTTCCCATATTGTACGGTTTTGCGCGTCGATGTGCCTCAATCGCAATCTGAGTTCCGCGCGCTTGTAACAATTGAGAAACGTAGTTATACTGCACAAAATCGGTCGGAACAATATAATCGCGTTGCATATATTCGTTGATTGTTTCCCAACCTTTTGGATGTTTTTGATGCGCTAAAATTGTTGTAGAATTCTTACTCAATGTATCTTTTTCAGAAAACATAGATTTTACAGTTTCTAAAGTTGGCATTCCTTGAAAACCATATTCAGAAGCGAATCGTGGAACTTTTTTCTCATACATTTCAAATGGTTCCATTCCCCACCAAACGCCCCAATAATGTGAATCTCCTTGTGTTAAACTTTCTTTTTTTCCCCAACCAATCGAAGGTGAAGACGGCCAATAACGGTTCTCTGATTTTGGTAAAATAGAATCCAAAACATTCGGAATAATATGATGAAAAGTCGTTTGATAATCGTTCCAAATACTCAACAAATCTTGTTTTGACCAAGCCATTTGTTTCTGATATCCCCAATTGTGCCACGCCTCATCAATTTCATTATTTCCACACCAAAGCGCAATAGAAGTATGATTTTTTAGTCGATTCACTTGATCAATTGTTTCTTGTTTTACATTGTTAAGAAAATCTTGATCACCAGGATAAAAAGCACAAGCGTACATAAAATCTTGCCAAACCAATAAACCTTTTTCGTCGCATAATTCATAAAAATAATCATCCTCATAAATTCCTCCGCCCCAAATACGAATCATATTCATATTAGCTTCAACCGAACTATTTATCAGCTTTTCGTAATCATTTTTTGAAACTCGTGAAACAAAATTATCTTGCGGAATATAATTTGCACCTTTCATATAGGTCGGAATTCCATTTATTTTAAAATAAAAACTCAATCCAGCTTTATCTTTTTCTTGAACCAATTCTATCGTACGTAAACCAAATTTCAAATGCTTAGAAACCTGTTCATTTCCTTGTTTAATTTCAAACTGATAATCGTACAAATACTGTTCGCCCATTCCATTTGGCCACCATAATTTTGGATTTTGAATTATTTCATCAATCGAAAAATGATTAATTCCTTTGGTTAATTTTTGAGTAATTTTTTTCTGATTAAAAATAATTTCTATAGCTGTGCTTTGCTCTGATTGAATGATGAATTTAAAATTCACTTTCGCTTGATTTTTATCCAATTTGACAATTTCATAAGACAAATCATTTAGCTTAAAATTATTCCAAGAAATAAGTTCGATTGGTTTATATATTCCAGCAGTAACCAATCTTGATCCCCAATCCCAACCATACTGATATTGCGCTTTTCGAGTAAAAACACGCTCACCTTCTGGCAATTTATACGGAAGTAAATTTGCTAATCGTTTTCCTTCATTAGACGACGATTTGAATTGTATTTCGAGCAAATTATTTTTATCTTTCAGAAAATCTTTGACCGAAACTTCCCAAATTCGAAACATATTATTCGTATCGAGAATTAATTTTCCGTTCAAAAAAACTTTTGCATAGGTATCCAATCCATTAAATTTTAACTGAATATTTTGCGCTTTTCGTTCAGCATCAGTCAAATCAAAAGAAGTTTTGTAGTTCCAATCTTCGTTTTCTACCCATTGCACTTTTATATCATTAACGTCTTTGTAAGGATTTGGAATGATATTATTTAACATCAAATCAGAATGAACAGAGCCAGGAACCTCAGCTTTCAACCATTTTGAATCTCCTTTTTGTTGAAAAGTCCAATTTTCTGAATTCAAATTTCGAGTCGTTTGAGCAGAAAGTTGAATAAATGTAAAAAAAGTAATAACAAAAAATAGTAATCTCCTCATTTTATGCTGATTTTCATAAAGATAAAAATAGCTTAATAATTCATAAAAAAACAAAAGAGATTATTAAAAACAATCTCTTTTGTTGAATACATAATATAAACTTCGTTAATTATGGGAATAACGAATATGCTAAACTTAGGTTGATTTGGTTATATTTTAATTTTCCAAAGAATAGGGATTCAGAAAAAGATACTTAAATCCCTAAACTATTTATGAAAAATAACCTTTTAAAATAATTTGATGTTCTACCCAATAAATGCAAATTTATCTTCGAACATAGAACCTATGATTGGTAAAGGTTTTTTAACGCCATTTGCAGCATTGATAATCCCAATTATCATCAATGCTAAGACAACTAACCCTAAAATTGATAATATTGTTATCCCTGTAATTGTAATAATTATTCCTAGTAAAAATTGATAGATTATCGAAAAAATTGCTAAACCTAAAGCTTGTTTCAAATGAAATTTTAATAAATCATCTGCTTTATCTTTTCCTATAGCGAAAGCTATAATCCAGCCAATAATAGTGATATACGATACGATTGATAATGTTTTGTTATCCATAGTTATAATTTTGTTGGTTATGTTTTGATTTATTTTCTGATACAAATTTGTTCGAAATCAAAATCAAAAAAAAATTTAGACTTACTACTTTATTACTACAGTCATAAATATCAATGACTACAGATTAACTACAGATTTAAACAACAGTCTAATTGTCAATATTATACATTTCTATAATTCAGGAAATTTTATAGAAGAATTCTTTTATTTCAAACAAAATTTCCCGATTTTTGAAATATGAAAACTCTACCCACCTACCTATATACTATTTTTTTCGTCTTTTATTCTACGATTTTATTCGCTCAGAATAAATACACTGATAGTCTAAAATCAGAATTAAAAAAATCGACTATTTCTGTAAAATCTAAATTTGATTTACTAAATAAATTAGCAGAATTCAGTAGAACTTCCGATCAATATAAGCAAGCTGATTACTACATTAATGAGCAAATAAAACTAAGTAAACAAGAAAATAATCAGCTCGAATTAGTGAAAGCTTATGTGCAAAGAGGTGTTTCGTACGAAAATCGACAATTGTTTGAGAATGTGCAGAAATCATTGGATACAATTCAAAATATCACCAAAGATTCAAATGAATTTCTCCCAAAAGCTTATCTAAAATATCTATTAGCCTATCATTATATAAATCTTGGAGAATTTGAGAAAAGTCAAAAAATGGTTTTACAATTTATTGCTCAACTCGAAAAAACGCCTGATGAATATATTCTAAAATCTAAAGCAAATTATCTCCTATATGCGGTTCATGCGACTTGGAATGATGCGAAAAATTCTATTCTATATGCTGAAAAATCGTTGAAATTTGCCGAATTATCATCCGACAAAAATCTTCTTGTCCCTGCTTATGCAAATCTTGGTGTGGCACAATCGTTAAAATATATGGAATCTAAAAATTCTAAGGATTTAGATGAGTTAATAAAAACTAGTAAAAAGGCGGTGCAGATTAGTGAACAATATCAAAATCAAGTTACAAACTACAACTATGCTATTGCTTTACTAAATTTAGCTGATTATCAACGTAATTACACTAAATTAACAACTGACGATAAAAATGAAATCAAGCAAAATAGTTCCAAAATTATAGAATTGTGTAAAACGATTCCGAATTCACAAGAAATTTCTGCTGGCGCATTGGGATTATTGAGTAGTTTAGCAAAGGAAGAAAATCAGATAGAACTTGCCGAAAAATATTTGCTAGAAGCTAATATTATTTTGCACACACAAAAAATCAAGAATTTTTATGCACTTGTTGCAAATTCAACTGAATTAGCCAATTTGTATCAACAAAAAGGAGAATTTCAAAAAGCGTTTGAATTTCAGAAAAAAGCAACTGATTATTCAACCAATTTATACAATCAAGATCAAGCAGAAACTTCAAAAAAATTGGAAGCGCAATTTCAATCAGAACGAAAAGAAGAAGAATTAACCAATTTGGAAGCAAAAAACAAAAGTCTTCAAAAAGAAAGAATTTTATACATCTGTCTTGCTTTTATAGGAATTATCGGTGCATTTTTTATGTTTCGTTCTTATCATTTCAAATTGCGTTATTCAGTTGGTCGAGAAAATCAGCTTAATTCAGAAAAACAAGAAGCACATCTAAAATTACAATTGCAAGAAGAAGAACAAGCACGTATTTTGGCGGAACAAGAGTTATTAACATTACAACAGCAGAAATTGCAAGACGAAGTTTTGGCTAGTCAACTACATTTGGAACATAAAAATCAAGTTTTAAAAAATCTGAAAGATAAGATTGGGAATGAATCTTCTATCAATTTAAAACAAGTTATGCGAGAAGAAAATTTATTAGATAATGATTTTGAAAGTGCTAAATTTAGAATTCAAGAATTACATCCAAACTTTTTCAAAACGCTAAACGAGCATTCTAAGCAAAAACTAACACCTCTAGATTTGAAATATTGTTCGTATATCTATCTTGGTTTAGACACGAAACAAATTGCGACTATTCTTAATATTGAACCAAAAAGTGTACGAATGACAAAGTATCGTTTGAAGCAAAAATTTGGTCTAGTAAAAGAAGATGAATTGTATACTTTTTTCCATCAGATAATTGCTTAGATTTATACAAATCAAATTATTATATGAGAAAATCAATCTACTTTTTATTTTTAATTCTATTTATTATTTCTTGTGAAGAAAAATCACAATTCAATATTGAAGGAGATTGGACTTATGATACTCAATATGATATTGAACAGGAAAATATTAAACTAAAGAAAAACGAAACTTATCTAGAGATTCCTCTTTTTCGGGGTTTAAATTATTTTAAAATTTATAATAATACAATAGAATATATTTCAAGTGCTAATGATGAAGATTTTTCTTTCTTTAAGCGAGATTTGAAAACATTCGAACTTTATAAAATAAAAGGAAATGAAGTTTGGATATTAGATGCAACCTCAAAAATATATCAAAAAAAGTATTATTTAGATAGTGTAACCGATAATTTTATCTATTACAGAGATTTAGAAAACAATAAAAAAAGATTGAAATCACCTTATAAAGATGTTGATTTTGATGAAATTGTTTTTAGTTCTATTAGCTTTATGACAGGTTTTGTTGATTATTATACAATTAATAAAAATGGTATAATTAATAAATTTGTTACAAATAAAAAGTTAGAAAATTATCAAGGCAAATTAACCAAAGGAGAAGTAGATTTTCTATTTCAAAAATACCACGATTCACAATTATATTATCAACCAAACACAACAACTCCGCAACTACCAATTATGGATGGTGGTGGAATAGAGCTTTTGTTTATAAAAAACAACATTATAAACAAATCTATTCTTAATGAAAACGATTCTGGAAATCCTAAAATTGAAGAAGCGATTTATTATACCCATAAAGCAATTGATAAAGTTGAGTTTAAACAAACAAATAATTCATATTCAATTCCCTTTTTTAATGTAGAAAGTTATAATTATTTAAAAAATAATCTTGAACGAAACCTTACAAATACTGAATCTAATTATCTTTTTTTTCTTCTAAATAAAGCAAAAGAAACGAAGAGATTTGACAGAGAATATAAATTAACTTTAAACGATTATAGAACTAAGGAAATTAAATCCATGTTTGCAAATGATAGTTGTATTGAGATTAATTATAAAAATGGAAAAACTACTTATTATGATTTAGGTGTAAAGTTTTTTGCTTATTCTCACTTCAACTCTCGTTAATTTATTAAAATATAATTCATAATATTTTTCAAAATACTTGCAGTCTGCACGGAAAAGATTATTTTTGCCTATTCGACAAATAGAATATGAAAAATATCCGTAATTTCTGTATTATCGCCCATATTGACCATGGTAAAAGTACCTTGGCCGATCGTTTATTGCAAGTAACAAACACGATTTCTGATCGCGAGTTACAAAATCAAACTTTAGACGATATGGATTTGGAACGCGAACGTGGAATCACAATTAAATCGCACGCCATCCAAATGGAATATGAAAAAGATGGTGAAAAATATATTTTAAATTTAATTGACACTCCTGGTCACGTGGATTTTTCTTACGAGGTTTCTCGTTCGATTGCCGCTTGTGAAGGAGCTTTGTTAATTGTAGATGCTGCGCAAAGTATACAAGCACAAACTATTTCTAACCTTTATTTGGCTTTAGAAAATGATTTGGAAATCATTCCAGTTTTGAACAAAATCGATTTACCTTCTGCAAATCCGGAAGAAGTAACAGACGATATTGTTGATTTGATTGGTTGTGATCCCGAAGACGTTTTGCGTGTAAGTGGAAAAACAGGTGAAGGTGTGTTAGAATTGTTACACACAATTATCGAAAAAGTTCCTGCACCAGTTGGTGATCCAGATGCACCGTTACAAGCTTTGATTTTTGACTCTGTTTATAATCCTTTCCGAGGAATTGAAGCTTTTTATAAAGTAGTAAATGGAGAAATCAAAAAAGGGGATCAAGTAAAATTCATGGCAACCAACAAAAAATATGGTGCCGATGAGATTGGAACCTTAAAACTGAATCAAGTTGAGAAGAAAGTCATTAAAACCGGTGATGTAGGTTATATTATTTCTGGAATTAAGGAAGCTTCTGAGGTAAAAGTTGGAGATACAATTACATTAGTAGAGAATCCTGCAAGCGAAGCTATTGATGGTTTTGAGGAAGTAAAACCAATGGTTTTCGCGGGTATTTATCCAGTTGACACAGAAGATTACGAAGATTTGCGTGCTTCTATCGAAAAGTTACGTTTGAATGATGCTTCATTAACTTTTGAGGCTGAATCTTCTGCTGCATTAGGTTTCGGTTTCCGTTGTGGATTCTTAGGAATGTTACACTTAGAAATTATTCAGGAGCGTTTAGAGCGTGAGTTCAACATGACCGTAATTACGACTGTTCCTAACGTTTCGTATGAAGCATATTTGGAGAAAGATCCAGAAAAAATGATTCCGGTTCATAATCCATCTGAATTACCAGATCCATCAGGATTAAATCGTGTTGAAGAACCATATATTCGTGCAGCAATCATTACAAAATCTGAATTTGTAGGTCCTGTAATGAGTTTATGTATTGAAAAACGTGGTGAATTACAATCTCAAAATTATTTAACTCAACATAGAGTAGAAATGATTTTCAATATGCCTTTGGCTGAAGTTGTTTTTGATTTTTATGATCGATTAAAATCTATTTCAAAAGGATATGCATCGTTTGATTATGCACCTTCTGGAATGAAAGCTTCGAAATTGGTAAAAGTTGATATCATGATTAATGGTGAAGTTGTAGATGCTTTATCTGCCTTAATTCACGTTGATAATGCTTACAATATTGGTAAAAAAATGTGTGAGAAATTACGCGAATTAATTCCTCGTCAACAGTTTGATATTCCAATTCAGGCAGCGATTGGTGCAAAAATTATTGCGCGTGAAACAATCAAAGCGTTGCGTAAAGACGTTACGGCGAAATGTTACGGTGGTGATATTTCTCGTAAACGTAAATTATTAGAAAAGCAAAAAGCTGGTAAGAAGAAAATGCGTCAAATTGGACGTGTAGAAGTTCCGCAATCTGCTTTCTTAGCTGTTTTGAAATTGAATGATTAAAATTTTTATATAATTATATAAGAGCTACTTTTTTAAGTAGCTCTTTTTTTTGAACTCACTGTAACAAATATTACAGATATTTTAAAACAATTTAATGAACTTTGATAAAAAAGTAATAATGATTTTAATTCAAATAAATTTTGATTTTCCTATTCAAATGATGGGAGAAAATTTAACAAAAAATGCTCGTTCATTAGCAGAAAGTATAAATACTGAAAAAGGATTCATCTCAAAAATATGGATCGAAAATTCAGACACTGCAAGAAGTGGAGGTATTTATATATTTGACACTTTAGAAAATGCTCAAAATTATGCTGAAATGCATAGCGAACGAGTAAAACAAATAGGAGCAACAAATATCAATGTTGAATATTTTTCTATTAATGAAACTCTTTCCTCACTAAACAATGGGATATAAATAATTATCAAAGCCACTCACAATAGAGTGGCTTTTTTTGTAACAATTGGTAAAATATTTGTACTAGTAAACTAAATACCAATCGCATGAAAAACTTACTAAAGCTAGAACAACTTGCTGTATTAATTTTTATGATCGTTTTATATGGTCTACTAAAATTATCATGGATGTGGTTTGCAATTCTTTTTCTTGCTCCCGATATTTTTATGTTAGGTTATCTTTTTGGAAATAAGATTGGCGCAATATCCTATAATTTTATTCATAATTATTTTACGACAATTTCATTGATTCTTATTGGTTATTTTTTACATACTGAATGGTGTTTGATGATTGGATTTATATTTTCCGCTCATATTGCGTTCGATCGTTTTCTAGGATTTGGTCTCAAAAAATATGATGGTTTCAAGTCCACTCATTTAGATAATTTATAACATCACAACCTCATCTGTCGAGCCTTTTTCCATAATTTCTGAAATACTTCGTATCGTAATTTCTGAAATTTGTTCCAAAGCTTCTTGTGTAAAAAAAGCTTGATGTGCAGTGACCAAAACATTTGGAAAACTCATCAATCGCTGAATCATATCATCCTGAATAATTTCTGCCGATAAATCTTTGAAGAATAATTTTTCTTCTTGCTCGTAAACATCAATTCCCAAATAACCAATTTTATGATTTTTCAAGGCTTCAATCGCTTCATGTGTATTGATTAATCCTCCTCTACTCGTATTAATAATCGTTACACCATCTTTCATCATCGCAATCGTTTCTTGATTAATCATGTAATGATTTTCTGGCGTCAACGGACAATGCAACGAAATAATATCTGAGCTTTTAAACAACTTATCCAGCTCAACATATTCCACGCCATTATTCATCAATTCTTGATCTGGATACAAATCGTAAGCAATTATTTTGCAACCAAAACCTTTCGCAATATTGATAAAAGCTTTTCCTATTTTCCCTGTTCCTACAATTCCAATTGTCTTCTGAAAAAGATTGAAACCAAGCAAACCGTTCAATGCAAAATTTTGTTCACGAACACGATTATAAGCTTTATGCGTTTTTCGGTTCAATGTTAACAACATCGCCATTGTATGTTCTGCCACAGCCTCAGGAGAATATGCAGGAACGCGACAAACTTTAATTCCAAATTCTTTCGCAGCATCCAAATCGACATTGTTAAAACCAGCACATCTCAAAGCTATAATTTTAACGCCTTTTTTTGCTAAAATTTCAATGACTTGTCGATTCACTTTATCATTCACAAACACACAAACTGCTTGCTCATCTTCAATTGCGTTTACGATATGTGGACCTAAATGTGTTTCATAAAAATTAAGTTCAAAACCGTAATTTTTATTTTCAGCCTCGAAAAAAATTTTGTCATAAGGCTTAGACGAAAAGAAAGCTATTTTCATTAAATTATTTTTAACTAATTTACGTTTTTAATTAATTGTAAATTAGTTTATACTTGATTATTATAAATTTTTAAATCATTCAAAATTAATTCATCTACTATATTTGATATTTTACTAAAAGCTATAAGCTGATGAATAAAAATTTCTAACTTCGTGAAAATTCAAATTCACACATGAAAAATATACTTTTATCAACGATTACATTAGCTTCTTTTACAGCTTTTGGACAAAATATTTCGAATCAAGCCATTGATCAAGTCACAGAAAATGCCATGAAAACTTTTGATGTTCCTGGGATATCTGTTGCGGTTATCAAAGACGGCACAATTGTGCATTCGAAAGGTTATGGTGTAAAATCGCTTAAAACGGGAGAAAAAGTTCAGTCCGATACAAATTTTGGAATTGCTTCTAACTCAAAAGCTTTTACAGCAGCAGCTTTGGCGATTTTGGTTGATGAAGGAAAAATAAAGTGGGATGATAAAGTGATTACGCACATTCCTGAATTCAAGATGTACAACGATTATGTAACCAAAGAATTTACAATTCGTGATTTATTAACGCATCGCAGTGGATTAGGTTTGGGTGCTGGAGATTTGATGGTTTGGCCCGATGGACATAATTTCACTCCAAAAGATATTATTTCTAATATTCAGTTTTTAAAACCAGTTTCAGATTTTCGTGTAAAATATGATTACGATAATTTATTATACATTATTGCAGGAGTTGTAATTGAAAGAGTTTCGGGGCAATCTTGGACAGATTTTGTAACAAAAAGATTGTTAGAACCAATTGGAATGACGAATACTGCGGCGAATTGGCGCTTAGTGAAAGACAAGAAAAATGCAATTGATCCGCACGTTCCTATTGATGGAAAATTACAAGTAATTGATCGTTATACGAACACCATTTTTGATGCTGCTGCAGGAATTTATTCGAATGTTGATGATATTGCAAAATGGTTGCAATTCAATTTGGATAAAGGAAAAGTGAACGGAAAACAAATTATTTCTGAAAAACAAATGAACGAAATGATTACACCACAAACTTTACAACCAAATCGCACAACTCCGCCTTATAATTCATTATTCAAAGCTTATGGTTTGGGATGGCAGTTGCAGGATATGAACGGAAAATTAGAAGTTTCGCATACTGGAGGATTGGAAGGAATTGTAACACAAACGATGTTTTATCCTCAAGAAAAATTAGGAATTGTGATTTTGACTAACCAACAATCAGGTGCAGCTTTCCGTGCAATTTCAAATACGATCAAAGATTTTTACTTAAAAAATCCTTCTACAGATTGGGTAAAAACCTACGATGAGTTGATGAAGAAAAATGTGGAAGAAGCCGATGTTATTACCGATGAAGTTTGGAAAACAGTTGAAGCAAATCAAAAAAATAAAGCCATCAAATTTGATGTAAAAAGCGTAATTGGAACGTATAAAGACAATTGGTTTGGAGATGTTGTGATTTATGAAAAGAATGGAAAAATCATTTTCGAATCGAAACGTTCTCCTCAATTAACTGGTGAAATGTCGTTTTACAAAGACAATACGTTTGCGGTAAAATGGTACAATCGTTATTTCCATGCAGATGCTTTTGTTTATGCAGAAATGAAAGATGGAAAAATGACAGGTTTCAAAATGAAAGCGATTTCTCCGTTAACAGATTTCAGTTATGACTTCCAAGATTTAGATTTTACGAGAAAATAAATTTTAATAAATACTAATCAAATGCGAAGTTCGAAATTCGAACTTCGTTTTTTTCTATTAAAAATGAAATTCAAAGGTTACGCATTTGGGCTAATTTCGTCCATTTCTTATGGATTAATTCCATTATTTATCCTACCTATAAAACAAGCAAATTTTTCGATGGATACCACATTATTCTATCGATTCTTTTTTTCTGCATTAATTGTCGGAACATATTTATTCATCAAAAAACAATCATTCAAAATAGATGTGAAACAGATTCCATTTTTAATCATTTTAGGATTATTGTACGGAATCTCAGCGGATGCTTTATTTTTAGGTTATGATTATTTAACTCCTGGAATTGCCTCCACATTATTATTCGTTTATCCGTTGATTGTTGCCGTCATAATGGCTGTTTTCTTCAAAGAAAGAATTACAATTTCAACCATTATAGCCATTGTTTTTGTATTAGCTGGTGTAATTTTATTAAGTTTCAAAGAAGGAAAATTCGAGCTAAATCCAATCGGATTAGGAATTGTTTTTATCAGTGCTTTGGGTTACGGATTATATATTGTGACAGTCAACAAATCGAAAGTACGAGATATAAAAGGTTTTACATTAAGCTTTTATTCGTTTCTATTTACAACGCTTTATTATGCAACAAAAATGATTATTCACAAAGAATCGTTCATTTTACCATCATTAGAATTAACCTTCAACTTTTTTATATTTGCGTTTGTTACGACAGTTATTTCGAGCATCGCTTTGATTTATGCGATTAAAAATATTGGTTCTACAGCCACTTCTATTCTTGGCGCATCAGAACCTGTGGTTGCCGTTGCTGTAAGTGTTATGATTTTTGGTGAAGATTTTTCGCTGAGTTTAGCTTTAGGAATTTTTATGATTATTCTAGGCGTGACTCTGAATGTAATTGGTGATGCATATCAACAAAAAAGATTGAAGTAATTGTAAATCCTATTTTTAACTTTGCAGCAATGAAACAGAAATTTAATCCTGAAGGTTGGAATCGTATAGAGCATTTTAATATGTTCTCGAAAATGGATAATCCGTATGTCGGAGTTGTTGCGGAGGTTGAATGTTCTAAAGCATACAAATTTGCCAAAGGAAATAAATTGTCTTTTTTCGCAGTCTATTTACATTGCTCGATGTTGGCAGAGAATAAGATTAATGAATTTAAATATCGTATAGAAGATGATGAAATTTTTGTGTACGATCATTTAGATTGCGGAACAACAATTGGTAGAAAAGACGGAACTTTTGGTTTTGCATTGATGAATTTTACCGAAGATTTTGATGCATTTAATGCGCAACTTCAAGAGCAAATACAAAGTGTAGAAAATTCGGTTGGTTTGCACATCAAAAATGAAGAAATTACCATTGGTTTGGTTCGTCATTCTACATTTCCATGGTCGAAATTTACGGGATTAGTGCAACCAAGTAATTTTGGAACAGGAGAATCTATTCCGCGAATTATTTTTGGAAAAGCGTATACGCAAAACGATAAAATGTATATGCCTGTTTCGGTTGAGGCGAATCATGGTTTTGTAGATGGTTTTCATTTGGCGAATTATCTGCAAGAATTTGAAAACGAATTAGGTAAATATTAGAAATAGTAAAAACGAATTTCGAGTTTCGAAATTCGTTTTTTTATTTTACATCATTAGGATGAATAAATGGTTCTGGTTCTGGAATTTCCTCATATTGAATAGGAAAATATTTTTTATCTTCTTCTAAAACAAAATCATCCGTATAATTATAAAAATGCTCCAACTCTCTTAATTGATACTTTCCTTCTTCATCTTTATGAAATCGAAAAGCGTAACCTTTTATTTCACAGCAGAATGTTATTTTTTCTTTATCTAAAGGGATATAATTTAAATTTGAGATATCGATATATTCATCTAATACTTCATTTTTATCTAAAAGAATAGTATAATCTGTATTTTGAATAGTAATTGGTAATGTATAATAATTCCCTATTGAACAGTCTTGTCCAGTCGAAGAAATATATAAATAAAATTTTTCTTTTGCGAAAAAGAGAGAGATTGTTCTAATTGGTATATGATTACTTTTTGTAATATCAATAGCTTGTTCAATAACTTCATTTACATTCTCATCTTTAAAAACTGAATCTGCTTTTATTTCATTCTTCTTTTCCCAACCTTTAGCAGATTGATTGCTCGGTTGCTCGCATTGAACAAAAAGAATGAATAAGAATAAAATATATAAATTCTTCATACAAGTGTTTTAATTAAAGATAATCAATTCACTGCAACTTTTTTATTTAGTTTTTTTGACCAAGAAAAAATATAAATCGTTCCTATAATTGAAGGTACAATCCAAAAATAAATATTATCTCCAAATCCAGCGCCTGCAACCAAAAACGCTGTTACTGATGCGATATAAGCGCCAATCATTTTTCCAACATGATTCATTGTCCATTTTTTATAATTCTCTGGATTCTTGTAAAAAATAAAATCTCGATAAGACATAAATCCGCCTAAAAACCCAAAAATTAAATACAACAATCCAATTCCATGATTCGAGAAAAGTGGAAGTAATCCAAAAACAATCATCACAATAGATGTGATAAACATTGTTCCAGAAATGATTTTATCTAAATTATTTGAGTAATTTTTGCGTTTATAATTCAGAATTCTATTTCCGATCAAAATCATATAAATCGTAAAAACACCAATCATTAAAAGAAAAGAATTATGGTGATTTGGGAAAGCACAAATGATTAGCGAAAGAATAGAACTGACTAACATACCAATCGAAAATATTTTTCCCACTTTTTTGTGTGTCGTATTTCCTTTTTTTATGATCATAACAGCAGTTCCGGCAACCAAACCAATTCCTCCGAAAAATGCGTGAATGTAAATAATGATTTTGACTAAATTTTCCATAATGTGTTTATTTATTATGGAATAAAATTAAGTGAAGTCGTTTTTAATTTTAAAAATTATTGACCGAATTGTCGAATTTCGTGGATGAATTGTATTACTCTTTTGTTTTCACTGTTTCGATAGCGTCATTCATCAAATCGAACTCGTAACCTTTGTACGCTAAATATGCTTTTACTTTGTTTATTTTCTTGAAAGATTCGCGCTCAGAAGCTAATAAATTGAACTTTTTTTGCGTTAAATGCAATAAATTATTCCAATATTTATCCAAATCAATTTCCTCCTTAAATGCTTTTTCAATTAATTTTTGATCAATTTGACGCATTTTTAATTCTTGACGAAGACGATTTCTTCCCCACATTTTTTGATTAACCTTCCCTCGAACAAAACTATGTACAAAACGTTCTTCATTCAGAAATCCGTAATGAATCAACTTAAAAAGAATCTCATCTTTCGCTTCTGGAATCAAATCAAAATCGCGTAGTTTTTTCTCCACTTCCCAATGACAACGATCTTGATAAAGACAATATTTTGCCATTTTATCTTTGATTTCATCAATCGTATAAATCTTTTTTTGGTTGTCTTTAGAGAAATTCATGCAACAAAGTTAAGATTTTAGATTTTCGTCTTACTTCTCGATACAATTTTCTTTTTCTAACGAAACGAAAATTACTCGAAATGACAAAATCCGAGCTTGTCTTAACAAGCTAATAAAATTCTTCATTTCGATCACGCTTTATTCAGAATGACATCAACAAAAAAACTGAATCAAGAATGATTCAGTTTTTAAAATTATTTTATAAAAATTTATTAAGCTTTTTGTAATTCCGCAATATATGCTGTTGGATTCTCAGCATTGAAAACTGCCGAACCTGCAACTAAAGCGTCTGCGCCAGCTTCTACCAATTTTGATGCATTTTGAACTCCAACTCCGCCATCAATTTCGATGATCACATTTGCATTAGCTTCTGTAATCATTTTTTTCAATTTTGATACTTTGTTGTATGTATTCTCAATGAATTTTTGACCTCCAAAACCTGGATTAACACTCATAATTAACACTAAGTCTAGATCATTAATCACATCTTCTAAAACAGATACTGGTGTATGCGGATTAAGCGCCACTCCTGCTTTCATTCCTTCTGCTTTTATGGCCTGAATTGTACGATGTAAATGTGTACACGCTTCGTAATGAACAGTCAAAATATCTGCGCCAACTTGTTTGAAAATTGAAATATAACGATCTGGATCAACAATCATTAAATGTACATCCAAAACTTTGTCTGTTAACGAATTTATTTTCTCAATAATTGGCATTCCGTAAGAAATATTCGGAACAAAAACGCCGTCCATTACATCTAAATGAAACCATTCGGCTTGAGAATTATTAACCATTTCGATGTCTTTTGCTAAATTCCCGAAATCGGCTGCTAAAATTGATGGTGCTACTATTGGCATAATCTTATTTGTTGTTTGTTTGTATTTTGTGGTGCAAAGGTAATGAAATAAAAAAATCGTTGAAAACTCAACGATTTATATTTTTTAGAAATTATAACCAACTCGAAAGCCTAAATCTAAAGCAACTCCAGTATTTGTACTCTTTACTTCTAATGTTGTATAATTATCAAAATCATAGTTTGTATATGTTTCTTGATAAAGAGAAAGTCCTAATCCTGTATAAAACTCGTAAAAAAAGTTTTGAGCAAAAGAACGTTTAAATCCATAATTGAATGTAATAGAACCTTGCGGATTAACACCTAAATTATCACTATTAGACGTTGTTAACCAATCTGGCGTATAAGTTCCTTTTAAAGCAATATAATTCCCAGAATTATTTTTGGTGTTTTTTCCTTTACCAATTCTTCGGTCAAAATTATAATAATAACGTCCTTCTAAAGCTATATTTGTTGTCAAAATATACTCAAAATCACTCCCATAAAAATCGCTATAGCTGTATCTGAAACCTCCTAAATAATCTAAAGATCCAACAGCCGTAAAATTTTCGGATAAAGCTTTTTCATATTGAATTCCGATTCCAATAAAACTAATGTTTGCATTAAACAAATCTGTCGCTTTTTCTTGTGCAAATAGAGAAGATGATAATAAGAGAGTAAATAATAGTTTTTTCATTTTCAGTGTTAATTAATTCAATACGAATATAACAGAAAAAATGATTCAGCAAAATTATTTTTAATCCAAGAAAACCCTGTTATCAATAAAGTTATAAGGCTCTTCGTCTTTCAATTCTTCGTTGATGATAAAATGAATCGAATCTTTTGACATAAAAATATAAGTGTAAATATCTGCCATTTCATCAGAATCTCTAAACTCATAATATTCGTCGCCAATCGTGCACCAAACGCCTTCGTCTTCAGAGAAAGTTACACGATCATCACTATAAATCGTCTTAAAGTTAACCGTCATTGTGCCGTCAGCTTTTCTATTCACCAACCAACTATTTGTTTCTCCTTTAAAAAATTTCCCATGATCAGTTCCAGACCAAATTCCAACGAATCTGTCATCTACATCCATAGATTTTATATATTCTTTCATTTGGTTTTGATCAGCTTTGTTCATCATGATTTTCTATATTAAAATTAGCTTAAAAGTAGCCAATCTATACTTCTTCTCATCTCAAAAAGACTTAATTTGCAGCTCGGGATAAAAAACAACAAATTTATGGAAAATAATATGCTTAATCAACATCCAGCAGATATTGCCGAACAATTAACTGCGCTGAACGTAAAGGAAAGAAATATCGCTTTTTATTCGCTTTCGAATGATGATAAAGTTGAAGTATTCTCCTATTTTGAGCCCGATATTCAGTACGAAATTGTAAAAAGTTTGACGGACGAAGATTTAGCTGAAGTTTTGAACAATCTTGATCCTGATGACCGAACAGAACTTTTTGAAAATTTCCCAGATCAATTAATCAAACATTCCATTAATCTTTTAAATCCTGAAGAACGTGCTACAGCACTGAATTTGATTGGATACAAAGAAGATTCGATTGCGCGTTTGATGACTCCAAATTATATTCAGGTAAAAGAACATTATACGGTAAAACAAGTTTTGGCGCACATCAAAAAATATGGAAAAAAAGCGGAAACGTTGACGTATATTTTTATTGTTGATGGGAAAAATAGATTGATTGATGATTTAAAAATTGGTGAAATTCTTTTGGCTGATGAAGATACTAAAGTTGAAGATTTGATCGATCATAATTTTGTTTCAATCAAGACGACGACTCCTTTAGAAGATGCGTTAGAAGTTTTTGATAAATATGATCGTTCTGCGATGCCAATTGTGACAGAGAATGATGTTTTAGTCGGAATTGTAACCTTCGACGACATCTTGGATCGAATGAAAATGCGTGATACAGAAGACATTCAGAAATTCGGAGGGATGGAAGAATTGGATGTTTCGTATACTAAAACACCTATTGCGGAGTTAATCAAAAAGCGTGCAGGTTGGCTGGTTATCTTATTTATTGGCGAAATGTTTACTGCTTCTGCAATGAGTTATTATGACCAAGAAATCGAAAAAGCAGTTGTGTTGGCATTATTTGTTCCATTGATTATTTCGAGTGGTGGAAATTCTGGTTCTCAAGCGGCTTCACTGATTATTCGTGCGATGGCTTTGGGCGAATTGAAATTAAAAGATTGGTGGTATGTAATGAAAAAAGAATTTGCTTCGGGATTAATCTTAGGTGCAATTCTTGGATTTGTAGGCTTTATCAGGATCTTAATTTGGCAAGAATTAGGTATTTACAGTTACGGAGAATATTGGTTGTATGTAGCTTTAACAGTTGCTTTATCTTTAATCATTATTGTTTTATGGGGAACACTTTCTGGATCTTTAGTTCCATTTATTTTGAGAAAAATTGGATTTGATCCCGCAACAGCATCCTCGCCTTTCGTCGCAACTTTGGTTGACGTTTCAGGATTGATTATTTACTTTACAATTGCTGCAATTTTACTAAGCGGGAAATTATTGTAACGAAAAACTCCAACTAAATTTAGTTGGAGTTTTTTATTTTTATCGTCCGATATATGTTTTCAAAATCTTAGATCTTGAAGTATGTTTTAAACGGCGAATTGCTTTTTCTTTAATTTGACGAACACGTTCTCTTGTTAAATCAAACGTTTCTCCAATTTCTTCTAACGTCATTGGATGTTGACCGTTTAATCCGAAGTATAAACGAATTAAATCAGCTTCACGAGGCGTTAATGTTTGTAATGCACGTTCAATTTCTACACGTAAAGACTCAATCATCAATTGTACATCTGGAGATGGAGATTCACCAATGTTTAATACATCGTATAAGTTAGAATCTTCTCCTTCTACTAATGGCGCATCCATTGAGACGTGACGACCAGAGTTTTTCATCGACTCTTTTACATCACCTTCAGACATATCCAAAACTTCAGAAATTTCTTCTGCAGATGGGGCACGCTCATGTTCTTGCTCTAATAAAGCATAGGCTTTATTAATTTTATTGATTGATCCAATTTTATTTAATGGTAAACGTACAATACGAGATTGCTCTGCTAATGCTTGTAAGATAGATTGACGAATCCACCAAACCGCATACGAGATAAATTTGAAACCACGCGTTTCGTCAAAACGTTGCGCTGCTTTAATCAAACCTAAATTTCCTTCATTAATTAAATCTGGTAAACTTAAACCTTGATTTTGATATTGTTTCGCAACAGATACCACGAAACGTAAGTTTGCTTTTGTTAATTTTTCTAAGGCAACACGATCTCCTGCTTTGATACGTTGTGCTAACTCTACTTCCTCCTCCGCTGTAATCAAATCTACTTTACCAATCTCTTGTAAGTATTTATCCAACGACGCAGTTTCACGATTTGTTACCTGCTTTGTAATTTTAAGCTGTCTCATTTAACTAAAACCCTCCTATTATTAATGATTATTATCGATTTCTTTTGGCATTTTATCAACACCACTATATATGTATACGCAGATAACTGAAAAAGGTTACAAAATATTGTAAAATATTTCAGAATTAATGTCTTAAAACTTCGTAAATCATTTGTGCAGAGAGTTTCGCTGTTGAGTTATCAACATCAAAAAGCGAATTATATTCAACCAAATCAAAGATTTTCACTTTGTTTGAGTTCATCAAAACCTTCAAAATATATTTAACCTGAAAAGGAGTCAAACCATTAATTGTCGTTGCACTTACACCTGGCGCATAAGCTGCATCAAAAACATCCATATCCAACGAAACATAAAGCGCATCAAATTGTTGAACAATCGTTTTCAAATCATCTAACACTTTATTCAAATTGAAATGCACTTCATCTGCCAAAATAAAATTAACGTCTAAATTTTCTGCTCGTTGAAATAATGCTTTCGTATTTCCTAATTCTTGAATACCGATTGGAATATAATTGAACTTCATTTCATTTTCTTCGCAATACTTAGCCATTTCGTAAAAAGGAGTTCCTGAAGTAGAGTGAGGATTTGGTGTTCTCAAATCAAAATGTGCATCGAGATTGATAATTCCAATATTTTTGTATGATTTTGCTAAAGCCAAAAAATCTCCTAAAGCTGTTTCATGTCCACCACCAATTACAATCGGAAAATGATTTTGTTGGATGATTTTATCCACTTGACTGATTTGTTCCTCTCGCGCAAATTCTAAATTATTATCATCACAATGAATATTTCCAGCATCGAAAATAAAATCAGTTTCAGAAAAATGTAAAGGCAAATTCGCTAAACTTTTTCGAATCAAATCTGGCGAATTTTTCGCACCAATTCGTCCTTTATTTCGTTCAACACCTTCTTCTGAACAGAAACCTAAAAGTACTTTTGGTTGAACGGATGATGATTCAAATTTATCGTAATCAGAAATTACTTGATGAATTCTTAATCCTAATTCTCCGTCTTCAGAATCAATTCTTCCTGTCCAATTTTCTTGATTAAATGGTGTTTTTTGCATGATTAATAAAATTTAGGTAACGACAACTTATATTTTACAGTCACAATACGAATCGCAGCGATAATAGCTCCCGAAACGATGAAATTTATATTACGATCTAATCCAAAATTATCAAAAATTAAATACATCACACCTCCTGCAATACATGCCATTGCATAAATTTCTTTCACAAAAACCGTAGGCGTTCTATTCATCAAAACATCACGCAACATCCCCCCCATTACAGCGGTCATCATCCCCATCATCACAGAAATAAAATCATTTGCGCCCAAAGAATGTGCTTTCTCTAAACCTACTATTGTAAATAATGCAATTCCCAATGTATCGAAAAGCATTAATGTTACTCTTAATCGTGAAAAATATTTAAAAAATAATCCTGCTAATAAAATTCCAGCAAAAACTGCGTAAATGACATTCATATCATTTATCCAAACTAACGGATAACTGTTAAGGAATAAATCGCGTAAAGTTCCGCCACCAACAGCCGTTATAAAAGCAAAGCAAGCAATTCCGAACCAATCGTGTTTTTGTCTTTCATCTCCAGCTAAAGCACCAGAAATTGCGAACACAACCGTTCCGAATAATTCAAAAATGTATTGAATTTCCATCTATAAAAAATTAGTTCGCTAAGATACGAATCTATAAATTAATGACTTTTAAACTTTGGTAATGATAAATTGTATTTAATTGCAGCCAAACGAATTGCGACAATTACAGCTCCCGAAACAAAGAAATTGATGTTACGATCAAGTCCCAATTTCCATAAAATCATATAAATAACTGCACCACATAGACATGCAAATGCATAGATTTCTTTCTTGAAAATAATAGGAACTTCATTCAACATCATATCGCGAATAATGGATCCAAAAACCGCAGTAAACATTCCCATTACAGGTGCAATTACGGGATGAATTCCAAGATTTAGAGCTTTTTCTAAACCAACAATTGTAAACAAAGCAATCCCTAACGTATCAAAAAGCATAAATGTTTTACGAAGTTTAAGTAAAGGCGTATAGAAAATTGCCGCTAAAACAACACCAATCCCTACTGCATAAATAAGATTAACATCCTTTATCCACATAATCTCAACGGAAAGTAATATATCACGTATTGTACCGCCTCCAATTGAAGTTAGGAAAGCAATAAAGGTTACACCAAACCAATCGTTACCCGATTTTTCATCTGCTGCTAAAGCGCCCGAAATTCCAAAAAAAAGTGTACCAAATAATTCGAAAAAATATTGAATCTCCATTTCTATTGTATTAAATCATATTGTGTTGTGCTCTGTCAAAAATAAACACTTTTCTTTTTTAACGATGTTTAAATATACAATCGAAAATAAAAAAAGACCAACACATTTGTTAGTCTTTTTGTTAATATTAATAATAATTTGTTTTTTCTAATTGCTTTTCATCAATTGGATCTTCATCCAAATAGCGTTCTAAACTATCATCTAACTCTTTCATCCAAGCTGTGTGATGTTTTTCTGCTTTCGTTTCGTCCATAACAGAGGTATAAGTTTTATCTCGATAAGTTAAAATATTTTCTTCTTTATCTTTTAACCAAGATTTGAACATATTAGCAACTTTATCCAAATCGAACATAGGATAATCAGTTAAATGAATTAAATCCTTCAAATAATCCGTTTGAAAATCAACATGATCATCAGCAGAAATCGATTGTTTTTCATAATCCATCCATTTCTGAATATCTTTTTGAATATCCTGTTTTGAAGGCAAATCAATTCGTCCCAAAATATAATCACGTGCAAACCATGCTTGTGCATCAAACATATTAAATGTGTAATATTGATCCTGCATTCCCAAAAATAACAATTGAGCATTAACATCTGATATTACACCTTTATACATTCCTTCTGGATACAAACAGTTTTTTGTTTTTAGACGCAAATTATCTGGCAAAAACGGAAATTTGTGTTGATAACCTGTACACATAATTACTGCATCAAACTCTTTTGATGTTCCGTCTTTGAAAAATGCTTTCTTATCTTCAAAATGTGTTACCAAAGGCAATTCTTCTATTCCATTTGGCCATTTACAATCGATTGGATTTGTACGATAAGAAATTGTGACCGATTTAGTTCCGTGTTTATAGCATTGTACCGCAATATCTTCTGCCGAATAACTACTACCAATCAATAAAATTTCTTTACCTCTAAATGGATCAGCTCCACGGAAATCATGCGCATGCATTAAATTTCCTGTATAATTCTCGATCCCTTTAAAATAAGGCACATTTGGTGTAGAAAAATGCCCTGTTCCGACAATTAAATAATCGAAATATTCTTCGAACGTTTCATTTTTCTTTAAATCATCAAAAACAACGCGAAATTGTTTTTTATCCTCTACATAATCTACCCACCTTGCAACGGTATTAAACTGAATGTACTTTCGTGCATTACTTTGTTTAATTCTCCCTTCTATATAATCGAATAATACTTCTCTAGGTGGATAAGAAGATATTGTTTGACCAAAGTGTTCAGAAAATGTATAATCTGCAAATTCTAAACATTCTTTTGGTCCATTCGACCATAAATATTTATACATACTGCCATGCAATGGCTCTCCATATTTACCTACTCCTGTACGCCAAGTGTAGTTCCACATTCCTCCCCAGTTGTCTTGCTTCTCAAAACATTTAATTTCTGGAATTTTGTTACCCTTTTTTTCTTCTGACTCAAATGCTCTTAACATTGCCAAACCACTTGGTCCAGCCCCGATAATGCCTACTTTTAAACTCATGAATTGTTTTTAATTAAACTTATATGAACTACTCAACTATCATTCGATAGTAATTGATTTTTATGTCTGAAACGACCTGATATAGAAACAAACTTCTATAAAAACTGTGTAAAACAGAATAGAATGCGTAATCTAATGATTACAACATATAAAGAGATAGAAAACCTCTTGCTGAATAAATAAAATTTTATTCAAATTAAATTATTCTTCAATGTACTAAAATTATAGCAGATGGACAAATATTAATGAAACATAAAGCTAAGCGTAATTATTTGGGAGTTCCCTTCGGTCGAGCTATCCATTCCAATCTTTTGTAGAAGAAATTTAGAAGTTATTATAGAAAATCCAATTCCTACAAAAGGATTTCCATTACTATCCCTAACGTGGGTTTTAAGTTCTGAATTTTGAGTAATAAGTTATAAGACGTAAGATTTAAGGCTTACAGAACAAAAATCTATT